>CAILNX010000046.1 GCA_903835685.1 uncultured delta proteobacterium | reverse complement strand
GCCGTATGCCGCTCGATGTATATTTGGGTAGGATGGAAAAAATGACCCTCACGCTGAAGCACCACTGGGATAGGGTAGAGCTAGGGTACAGCCAGGGTACCCACCCCTCGATCACCGGTAGTTGTGACCAGAAAAGCGCCGGGTCATCGAAGGCGTTGTCAAGCAGAGAATGGGGGGACGGATGAAAAAATCGGCCAGGAGGGGCTGGGTCGGATGAGGTCGGAGCAAGGGACCGGGAAAACGGTAATTGTTCCCCTAAACGGGAGTCCAGAGGGCGCAGCCCTTTGGCCCCCGGAGGGGCTCAGGCGCCAAAACGCGAAGCGCGGACCCCGGCCCCGGGGGGCTACCCCCGGGCCGTCCGCTCCGGCCGGGCGAACTGGGCCAGGACCACGGAGCACAGGGCCAGGGCCATGCCCGCGAAAAAGGGGATGCGCTGGTCCAGGAGCCAGAGCCAGCCGCCCATGACCGGGATGAACACGGCCGCGATGTGGTTCACGGTAAAGCCCACGGCCGTGCTCGGCGCGATGTCCGAGGGGTCGGCGATCTTCTGGAAATAGGTCCGGATGGTGACCACGAAGTTGAAGGCCAGGCTGTCCAGGATGTAGATGCCCGCCACCATGAGTTCGGAATCGCTCACGGCGTAGACCCAGAAGACCAGGGCGGCGGTCAGGTACTCCACGGTCATCAGCCGGGACTCGCCGAAGCGGTTGATGACCTTGCCCACCAAGGGGTTCAAGACGTAGCCCACCAGGTTGTTGACCACGAACAGCACGGTCATGGCCTGGACCCCGTACCCGAATTTCTTGACCAGCAGAAAGGTGGCGAAGACCATGAACACCTGGCGGCGCGCGCCGGACAGGAAGGTCAGGGCGTAGAACAGCCAGTACTTCCTGCGCCAGACCATGCGCTTGATCTGGGGCGGGATCTCCGTGTCCGAGGGGTTCTGGAAGCAGGCCCAGACTCCGCAGCAGGCCACGAAGGCCCCGATGACCGCGAACATGGCCGGATAGCCCAGGCCCTCGGCGAAAAACCAGATGGCCACGCCCACCCCGATGTTGGCCGCCGCCGCGAGTGAGCGCATGCGCCCGAGCACCAGGGGCGCGGTGGTCAGGTCGAAGTATTGCAGGGTCAGGGACTGGTTCAGGGTCTCGTAATAATGAAAGCCCACGCTCATGAGAAGCGCGGTCCCGGCCACGCCCCAGAAGGTGGGGAAGAGCCCGGTCACGGCCACGCCGACGCCCAGGACCACGATGGCCAGGGCGGCGGCCCGGTGCTCGGACAGGAAGAACAGCACGTAGATCACCAGCAGGGCCAAAAATCCCGGAATCTCGCGGATGGACTGCACCCCGCCCACCTCAAAGGCCGAAAGGTGCGCGCTCTCAACGCTGAAATTGGTGATGAGGGTCATCCAGCCCTGCAGGCCCACCTGGGAAGCCAGGGTGGCGATCATGAGGAAGAGGTACATCTGGCGGCGGTTGTCGGCGATCATGGGGGGTCCTTAGCTCCGGGCCTGCCAAATGTCGAGAGGCCACGGCCTGCGGGCGTCCGCCCACTGGCTTGTGCCCGGGAGCCTCCCAGGGTATGAGCCAAGGACGCGGCCTGAAAACCCCCTTCCATCGAGGCGAGCATGTCCCTTCCCTTGGCCCGTCCCGGCCAACCCCGCCATACGGCCGCCTTGATCCTGCTTTTTTCCCTGGTTCTGCCCCTGGCCCCGTCGTCGGCCCAGGCCCTGCCCGGGGACCCGGTCCCCATGGCCCTGCCCAGTTCGGCCTCCCTGGCCTCGGGCGCGGCCCCGGTGCGGGAGGAGAATCTCTTCGGGGTGGCCCTGGAGTCCATCATGGCCGCCGACGGCCGGGCCTTTGCCCTGTGCCGGGACCAGGACGAGTTCGCCCGCCTGTGCCGGGAGCGCTGTCCCCGGGAGGCCGAGACCCTGGACCTGGCCCAGGCCGGGTTCGCGGCCACTCTGGGACCGGCCCTGACCGGCCTGGACCAGGAGTACGGCCCCGGAACCCTGGACCGCCTGTACGAGGCCGTCCGCGCCCAGGGCAACCGCACCCAGGGCTCGGACCTATGCACCCGCTGCAAGGCCCTGTCCCGCCGTTATGAAAGCCCCATGGACGGCGGGTTTCCTCCCCTGGTCCTGGAGACGCTCCTGGCCCGCCATCCCAAGTACGCCGGGCATCCGGACCAGGAAATGGCCGACGGGTTCAAGCGGGTCTGGCGCACCCCGGCCAAGACCCCCACGGCCCAGGGCCTGTCCCTGACCTTCGAGCACCCCATCACCTGGGCGGAGCAGAAGAACATGCCCATCGCCCTGGTGGCCCTGGCCGCCAACAACGGGGCCGGGCCAGGCTGGATGATGCTGCGCGTCTCCTCCCTGCCCCCGGGCGCGGACAAGCTCCCGCCCGAGCGGGCCCTGGACCAGGGCGTGGCCGCCGAGATCCGGCTGTTTGCCGGGTACACCCCCCTGTCCTCGCGCAAGGGCGAACTGGCCGGACTCCCGGCCCGGGTCCTGGTGGGCGAATGGACGGTCAAGGTCAACAACCGCGCGGCCCTGGTGCGCATGCGCTCCATCTGGGCCATGAAGGGCCAGGCCCTGATCGGCCTGCACCTGGCCGCTGGCGCGGGCAAGGACGGCAATTTCCCGGCCCGGGCGGCCGAGGCCTTCACCCGCCTGGAGCCCCTGTTCGACCGCATGGCCGCCTCGCTGAAGGTGGAGCCGTAAACATATGGAGGTTTCCATGCGCGTGTTCGTGATTCTGGCCATGCTGATGGCAACGGCCTTGCCGGTGCGGGCCGGGGAGCTTCTGGTCATCACCGAGATTTCCCCGCCCCATGCCTACACGGCGGACGGCACGGAGTTCGGGGCCCTCTCCGGCCGCAGCGTGGACATCGTGCGCGAGATCCAGAAGCGGGCGCGCGACGCCTCGCCCATCCGGGTCATGCCCTGGGCCAGGGCCTGGTATATGTCCCAGAACGCGCCGGGCACGGTCATCTTCAACACCGTGCGCACGCCCGAGCGCGAGGGCCTGCTCCAGTGGGTCGGGCCGATCTCCACGAACACCTGGGTCTTTTTCGCCCGCCGGGACGGGGCCAAAAAGCTCGGAGGCCTGGCCGAGGCCCGCCGGGCCGCTCGCATCGGGGTGTACCAGGACGACGCCCGGGAGCATTTCCTGAAAGAGCAGGGCTTCACGAACCTGGAGATCGTGAATGCGCCGGAGCTGGCCCTGCGCAAGCTGCTCTCGGGTCGGGTGGATTTGTGGGCCTCGGACCTGATCGAGGGCGAGGAGCTGTCCCTGGAGATCGGGGTGGACCCCAAGCTCATCCAGGCCGTGTACGACATCCGCAAGGCCGACGCTTACTGCGCCTTTTCCAAGGACGTGCCCGTGGAGACCGTGGCCGCCTGGCAGAAGGCCCTGGATGAGATGAAGGCCGACGGAACCTTTCAGCGCATCAACGCCGACTGGGCCGCCAAATGGCCGGGGTTGAGGAAGACGCTGCCGAGGAAGTAGCTCGCTTGCGCCGCGCCCCACACGCGTGCGGCGCTCCAGACCCATGGCCAGCCAAGAATGAAGAATAAGAATAATAAATTCTTATTCTTGCGCGTCAGCGAAAGGTGTTGTTTTTTCTTCTTTTCGCTCTGGCGAATTTCCTGGGCCTGATCCCTACTGCATGGCCGCCACGGTCTGGGGGGTGAACACCGCGTCCAGGATGGGCTCCACCCCGGGCAGGGCCAGGCGCATGAACTGCACGGCCTGGGGGGCCAGGGCCAGCTTGGTGGCGCAAAAGGCCCAACTGATCACCGTGGCCTCGCGCAGGGCGTCCGGCGCGTCCACCACGCTGGCCAGGGTGTGGGCCAGGCGGGTGAGGTGGCCTGGCGCGGTCAGGGCCTTGGGCGACTGCTCGGGCGGGAACTGGCCGGAGAACAGGTACAGGGCGTGGGTGAAATAGGGGGCTGGCCCGGGGTCCGTGAGCCCGGTCAGGGACTCGACCACGGCCGGGAGCATCTCCTGAAGATTCCCCAACTGCCAGGAATAGAAATAGCTCAGGTTGAACCCCGACAGCCCTGGGATCATCCGGCACCCGAACCCGTGCCTGGCCCCGGCCGGAATCCAGTCCGCCTGCTGGAGTTGCTCGCCCGTGGGCAAAAGCAGGCTGCGCGGGAACTCCCAATAGGCGTGGGATTCCTCCAGCCTGCAATAATTGAGGAACAGCCCGCTCGGCTTCAAGGCCCGGAACAGGGTGGTGGCCGTGGCCACCGGGTTGGTGGCGTAGCCCAGGGCATTGGCCGACACGATCAGGTCCACCTCGGCCGCGGGCAGGGCCAGGCTGGACAGATCCCCCACCAGAAACTCCAGATTGGGCCGCACGAACTTGGCCCGGGCCACCTCGATGGCCTCGGCGCTTAAGTCCAGGCCGATGACCCGGGCCTGGGGATAGCGCAGGGCCAGGCTGCGCGCGGTCTGGCCCAGGCCGCAGCCCAGGTCCAGGATGAGCTGCGGCGAGTGCTCCAGATGAAGGTCCAGGTGCGGGGCGAAAAACTCGGCCCAGTCCGTGGTGTTGGCCTGCTTAAGCCCGCCCCAGCCCTGCTCGGGGGTGTCCAGCAATTCCTGTTTCAACTTCACCCACCAGGGCTGGTTGTGGTTGCGCTGGGTGCGGGTCAGCTCCACCCGCAGGTCCCGGGCGTCCAGGCTCTGGGGCAGGGGGCCGACCAGGCGCTCGAAGGGCCGCAGGTTCAATACCGAAACCGTCTGGCGGCGGCAGAAGCGGACCAGGAACTCCCGGAAACTCGAGGCCGAGCCGCCCAGGTACAGGCAGTCCACCCCGGGCCGCAACTCCAACGGGTCCCCGTCGTCGCGGTAGTTGGCCCGCAAGGCCCCGAGCAGAAAGGGAAAGACAAAGGGGGTGCGCACAAAGGTCCGGGACCCGTGCAAGGTGATGAAATAACAGCGCAAAACCGACAGCGGCAGTTCGGGCAGGGTCTCGCCCAGGTGTACCGTGGTCTGGCCCAGGTCCGGGCCAGGAAGGATGTCCGCCAGCTCGGCCGCGCGTTGCGCCGGGACGAAAATATTCTGTTCCATGCCGCCCGATTCCCCCCGGTCAAAGTTTCCCGTCCCGTAACCGTGCAAGTCCCGGGCCGTGCCCCGCGCTTCGCGCCCGGGTGTGGTGTGCCTCCGGCGGCTAGAACACCTCGGCCGTGAACACCGAAAGCTTGGCGGCCGGGTCTTTCCAGCAGCCAGGGGCCAGCCCGGCCTTTTCGCACACGGCCTCCAGGAACTGGCGGCGGTCAAAGGCGAATTCCCTGGCCACCTGGGGCAGGAGCAGGCCCATGCGCTGGCCTTTTTGCACCACCAGGCCGTGGCGGCCCACCTCCACCTGGTCCGGGTCGGGCAGGGGGGTGATGGGCGAGAGGACCGAGATCTCGATTTCCAGGCTGCCCAGGTCCGCCGGGGTCAGGGGCGGGAAGCGGGGGTCCTCGAAGGCCGCGGCCTGGGCCATGGCCGCCACGGTCAGGTGCAGGGGGGACTTGGCCGCGAGCGTGCCGATGCAGCCGCGCAACTGGCTCTTGACGGACAGGGTGACGAAGGCCCCGCGCGGTTGCAGGAGGGCCTTGGGCAGGTCGGCCGGGGCCGCGAAGTTCCGGCCCGAGAGCCGGGCCACGATGGCCTCCCGGGCCAGGGCCAGGAGCCGGGCGCGGTCATGGTTGGTGTAGGTCTGGCCGGGCTTGAGCCCCTTGGCCCGGGGCCTGGCCCGGGGCTTGGCCGGGGATTTGCGGGCCGGGGGCTGGTCGCTGTCGGCCTGGGCCAGGACAAAGCCCGGGGACTGGAAGGCCTGGGCCGGGCGGAGCCAGGGCGTGGAAAAGTCAGCCATCCGGGTGATGGGCCGGAGCTCGGGGGCCAGGCCCTGGGGCTGGACGGTCGGAGCAGCCGGAACGGGCTTGGCTGGCGCGGCCGGGGTCGGCGCAAGGGCCGGTTTGGGTTGGCCGGGACCGGGCGCGGGGGTCTGACCCGGGAGTTGGCCCGGGGTCTGGCCGCCAGCCTGACCCGGCGGCGGAGCCTGGGCCTCGGGCTGGATGAGCGCGGCGGCCAGATAGCCCACCACCGCCTCGGTGTCCCCGCTGGCCAGGCTGGAGTCGGCCATGGCCAGGACCTTGCCCTGGGTCGCGCCCAGGGCCTGGGCGGCCTGCATCACGGCCAGCACCGGCCCGCCCCCGCAGGCCTCGCAGGTCCCCTCGCCCAGGCAGGCGGCCAGGTCCTTGGCCGAAAAGGCCTGGATGCTGGCCCGCACCCTCTCGTCCATGGCCCGGGCCTGGTCCTGGCCATGGTAGTGGGACAGGTCCGAGGAGGCCACCAGGAGCACGGCCTTGCCCCGGCTCTCGCTCACGGTCTTGGCCAGGGCCGCCCCCAGCCGGGACACGGCCGCGGACCCCTGGTCGCCCATGACCAGGGGCACCAGCCGGGCCTTGGGCAGCACGGTCTGGAGAAAGGGGATCTGCACCTCGATGGAGTGCTCTCGGGAGTGGGCGAGGGGGAAATATTCCACGGTGGGGTCGGCTTTTTTCAGCCGGTTGATGAAGTCCTGGTCCAGGGGCATGACCCCGAGCGGGGTCTCGAACCCGCCCTGGTCGTACACGGACACGCCCGGGAATCCGATATGGTGGCTGGGGGCCACCACCACCACGGTGTCAAAGGGTTTCTCGGCCACCAGTTTGTAGGCGAAGGCGGCGGTGGGGCCGGAAAAGGGGTAGCCCGCGTGCGGGGCCACCAGGGCCAGAATCCGGCCCCGGGGCTCCGCCGGATGGGCCTGGTCCAGGAAGCCCTTGACCATGGCCGAGAGCTCGTCCGAAGCGGCCGGATACCACAGCCCGGCCAGGATGGGCTTGCGCACGACATCCGGGGCCGGGGCCGCCTCCTGGGCCGGAGCCTCGGCCTTGGGCTTGTCTTTGGCAGTGGTCTTCGGGCTGTCTTTGGCCCACCCGGTCCCGACCGCCAGACCCATCAGCAGGACCCAGACCGCAACCCGCGCTAAGTATTTCATGCTTCCCCTCCGCCCCGGACCTATACGAAAGCCCGGCCCGCGAGGCAAGGCCGTGCGGGCTTGCTGTTGTCCGGGCTAGGCGCGGCCGTGCATCCGGGAGGTTTGAACTGGACAAAAAGGTTCTGAAATCGATTTGACACATGTTGTTTTATGCTATAAATACAAATTGCTATGCACAAAGAAAACTGGACAGAAAACCGGACAAAAAAACGGGCGAAATTCAGTTTGCGGCCCATCCTTCCTGGCCCGGGCTTTTTGGGGCCTCTCAAGGATTTGGCCCAGGATCTCACCACCAAGTCCGCCTGGCTGGAAGGGATGGTGGCCCTGCAAACCGCCCGGGCCATCGGGGATCGCCTGCGGCTCATCAATAGCTATTACAGCAATTTGATCGAGGGCCACAAGACGACCATCAGCCAGGTGGTCCGGGCGCTCAAAAAGGATTTTTCAGGCGACGAATCGGCCCGGTACGCCCAGGAATTGTGTCGCGCCCATGTGCTCAGCGAACGGGAGCTGATGGACGGGCTGGGGGTTGCGGGCCTGGAGGTGACCTCGCCCGCATATATTCAAAAAATCCATGCGCTGTTCTACGCCCATCTGCCCGAGGCGCACCAGTTCGCGAGCCATTCTGACGGGTTCACGGACATACCCGTTGCTCCGGGGCAGTTCAGGGACCGCAGCGTGTCCTTCGACGGCCTGCATGCGCATGGTCCAGAGGCCACGGATGTGGGGGCGGCCATGGACTGGCTCCACGCCTCGTACCGGAGCGACAATTTTCACGGGGACGAGAAGGTGATCGCGGCTGCGGCCGCCCATCACCGGCTGACCTTCATCCATCCTTTTCGCGACGGCAACGGCCGGGTCTCCCGCCTGTTCACCGGACTCTGCCTGGCCCGCTCGGGGCTGAACACGGGCAATCTCTGGTCTCTGTCCCGGGGGCTTTCCAAGCGCAAGTCCGAGTACATGAGCAGCCTGCGCTATGCGGATTCCCCTGAAATCGGCTTTGTCGAGGGCCAGGGCGTGCTCATCGAGGAGCAATTGGCGGATTTCTGTCAGTTCATCCTGGAGACCTGCGTCGATCAGGTCGAATTCATGCGCACGATCCTGGGGCTCCAGGAAATCAACGCGCGGATCGACTGGTATGTGGAGAAACGGGCCAGCCAGACCGACCGGCCCCTGCCCAAACTCGCCCCCAGGCTTCTGAG
Source organism: uncultured delta proteobacterium (assembly GCA_903835685.1). Taxonomy (GTDB): domain Bacteria; phylum Desulfobacterota; class Desulfovibrionia; order Desulfovibrionales; family Desulfovibrionaceae; genus CAILNX01. The sequence continues at coordinate 7,442 of CAILNX010000046.1, read as the reverse complement.
GGCCTTGTTCGCCGAGGGCGAGATTCCCAGGGCCAGGGCCAAGGAGATTCTGGGCGTCCACGAAAAGACCGCCAGCCGGGTCGTTTCGGCCCTGCATGCCGAAGGGTTGGTGGAGTCCAGGTCCTCCCGCGCTCCCCTTGTGGTCGGCCTGCCCGAGCACATCCTTCAGTACTACTTCCCTTCCCTCTTCGAGCCCGCCCTGCTCGGCGAGGAATACACCCGGATGGTTCTCCCGCCGAAAAAAAATCCCGCTTCTGCCGCCAGGAATTGACCCGGGCGCGTCCGGCCCCAAACCTCCCTATAAACGGGTGTCCAAAGGGCATCGCCCCCTTGGCCGCCGGAGGCGCACGACCCCCCGGGCCAGGAAACACCCCAGGGGCTACTTCACCTGGGACAGGGCTTCGTCGGCCTCGGCCTGTTTGCCTTGGGCGGTCAGGGCCTCGGCCAGGGTGCGCCAGTGTTCCGGGCGGTCGGGGCGCAGGGCCGCGCTTTGGCGGGCCAGGGTTTCGGCGATTTCGGGGTCTTCGTGGCCTTCGAGGTACAGGCGGGCCAGGAGGTGCAGGCTTTGGGCGTCCTTGTGGTTGTGGACCAGGGCCTGGTGCAGGAATTCGCGGGCGGCCTCGGGCTGGTGCTGGGTCAGGGACAGGCGGGCCAGATGCCGGGCGGCCAGTTTTTCGCCCCCGGGCAGGGCGGCGGCCTTGGTGAAATAGTCCTGGGCAACGGCCGGGTCCTTGGCCTCGCTTAAGATGCCCAGGCGGATCAGGGAGAAGCGGTGGCCGGGGTCCAGTTTCAGGCAGCGGCGGTAGGTTTCCCGGGCGCGGTCGGCCTCGCCCGTGGCCTGGAGGACCGAGGCCAGGTTGTACAGGGCCATGATGTCCTTGGGGTCGGCCTCGATGACGTGCTCGAAATGGTGCTTGGCCTGGTCCAGCTTGCCCAGGCGGGCCAGGCAGATGCCCAGGGAGTTGCGGGCGATGGCGTTGTCCTCGTCGGCCAGGAGCGAGAGCTTGTACTGCTCCACGGCCCCGTAGAGGTCCCCGGCGTTGAAGAGTTTGTCGGCGGCCAGGTTCAGGGTCACGGAGTCAAAGGCGGCCACCTGGGGCGAAGGCAGGAGCCGGGCGTGCTCCAGGGCCTTGCGGGTGTTCTCCAGGACATCGGTTTTGTGGAAGGTCAGGCAGGGGTATCCGGCCACGCCCACGGCCAGGTCCACGGCCAGGTCGTCCTTGGCCTGGTCGGCGAAGCGGCGCATCTGGGCCTGGACGTCGGCAGCGCTCTGGTCCGGGTGGAAGAAGAGGATATTGCCCAGGGAATAGCGCGCGCCCACGGCCGTGGCCCCGAAGACCTCCTGGGCCAGCCCGGCGGTCTTGCGTACATGGTCGTCCAGGTCCTTCTCGAACTCCCCGGGCCGGGATTTGGGCGGCTCCTGGACCTGGATCAGGGACAGGCTGAAATTCTGGTGGTTGTGCTTCTCCCGGGTCCACAGGCCGATGAAGTCGCGGTAGGACAAAAGCCCGGTAAAGGCGTCGCGCTGGGGCGGCCCGGCCTTCTCCGGGGTGGTCACGATGCTGTCCTTTTCCTGGATCAGGGTCAGCCGGTCCCCAGGCTCGATGGGCCAGCCCGGATCGGAAAGGTGCAGGACTTCGCCGAAAGCCACTTCCTCCTGGACCTCCATGAGGGAGATTTCGCCCTTGTACATGGCCGGATAGCGGCCCGAGAGGCGTTCTTCCGAGTCGGGCGCGGCCTGGTTCGAGGTCTTGCGCGAGGGCGGGTATTTGGGGGACCAGACCAGGAAGCGCATGCCTTCCTGGGCGTCCACGCCCCGGCCCAGGCTCACGCAGACCCGCTCCAGGGGCAGGATTTCCAGGATGCGGCCTCCGCGCCGGGCGATGTCCGAAAAGGCGAAGATGCGGTCCCGGCCGAAGTCCTTGGCCGTGATCACCGCGCTCTTGGCCTTGCGGGCCAGGATGCGGGCTTGCTCCATGGCCGGGAGGGTGAGCTGGACCCCGCGCAGGTCCTGGGGGTAGGTCACAAATCCCAGGGATGCCGTCAGGGTCACGGTCTCCCCGGACACGGCGTAGGGAAAGGTGCGCCGGGAGATGCGCTCCCTGATCTGCTCGGCCACCTGGAAGCAGGCCCCGGGGCCGGTGTCCGGCAGGAGCACGGCAAAGGAGTCCTCGCCCACGCGCGCGGCCAGGGCCTGGGCCGGGCGGATGTCCGCCACCATGGCCCCGACCTCGGCCACCAGGGAGTCGCCGAAGCGGTAGCCGAAATTCTCGTTGATCCACTGGAAGTAGTCCAGGTCCAGGAAGATGAGGCCCAGGCAGCCGGAATAGGGCTGGGCCGGGTCGGCCAGGGATTCGGGGTCCGTGGCGATCCCGGATTTGATCAGGTCGATGTCCCGGGTCAGGGCCGAGAGCAGATGGTCCCGGGTGAACAGCCCAGTGGCCGGGTCGGTCACGCAGGCCTTGCGCCACAGGATTTTTTCCAGGCAGGCCGTGGCCAGGGCCGGGAGGTAGCGCAGCTCGGTCTTGGGGGCTTTCAAGCGCACGCCCCGGGCCATGAAGCAGCCCATGAGCTCGCCGTCCAGGGTCAGCGGCAGGGCCAGCTCGGCCTGGTCCTTGAAATACACGGGCTCGTTGCCAAAGGGCGCGAACTCCTGCCCGCCGGGGACCTGGCCGGGCTGGGGGAAATGCAGGCTGGCCGAGGTGAAGGGCAAAAAGGCCCGGATGGAGTCGCGCAGGAAGTGCTCGAAGGCGATGAGGTCCTGTCTGGTCAGCCGCACCCGTTTGTCCGCCGCGATGTCCTGATGGGTTCTCATGCCCGGTCCTTACCCTGGGGGGCGCGGGATTTCAAGGGGTTGGGGCGGGAAAGGGAAGGGGCGGGGGCGGGGTGCCGGAAGTGACAGGGGAGGTCGGGAGAATCGGGACAAAACCGTGCAAATTTACCACGGCGTGGTAAGAATCTTACCATGGCGTGGTGGATTTGCAAGGTTTTCGAAAATTGAAATGGCATTATTCCAGATGGTTACGATTATGAATCATCTTTCGTGCCGACCTGATGCGGCGTCATCCCCTCCGAACAACACGGCGGGCCGCCATTCCACACGGAGCGCGGTTTTCTTTTCTCTCATTGACCTCCCCTGCCGCCAGCGATAGCTTCAAACCATTGCCCCTCTTATTCGCTTCCCAGGAAGGCTCCCCAGGCGGGAAACCGGCCCGCAGCGCCTCAATGTCTCAACAAACGGGACGGGTCCCACGATGAAACCACGCCGCATCTTTCTGACCTTGGCCCTTCTCGTTCTGACCCTGGCGGCCGTTCTGGTCCAAGCCCAGGACCCGGCCCCGTCATCCGCCGCAACCTCGTCCCTTGCCGACTCCCCTGCCCGCTCCCAGGACCTGGCCCAATTCGAGGCCACCCTTCGCTCCTTTCTGGCCCGGGGCGTCCTGCCCATCATCGACGTGGAGCACCACTGGGGCGGAAAGAAGCCGGTGGAGGAGCTTCTGGCCAAGATGGACAAGAACGGCGTGGCCCTGACCTGGGTGGGGCAGAATGAACGGGTGGGCAGCGCCAACGCCCTGGCCATGCACGCGCAATATCCCGGGCGGCTTGTGCCCACCATCATCCATGGCGACGGCCCCCGCTGGCACGGCCAGGACTGGACCCTGATCGAGGAACTGCGCCGGGACGCGCTGTCCGGCCGCTATTTCGCCATGGGCGAGTTCGAGGCCAGGCACTACGTTTCGAGCACCAACAACCGCGACGTGCACCTGCCCCTGGACAGCCCGTATTTCGAGAGCGTCTTCGCCCTGGCCCAGGAAAGCGGACTCCCCTTCCTGGTCCACCACGAGGCCGAGGACGCGCTTTTGCCCGAGATGGAGCGCATGCTGGCCAAATATCCGGGGGCCACGGTGGTCTGGTGCCACGTGGGCCGCAACCGCAAGCCCGGGACCTGGACGACCTTTCCCACGCCCGACGGAGTGCGGGCCTTCATCGCCAGATACCCCAACCTGCATTTCGACCTGAACCAGGCCAAGCCTGGGGGGAAATACGAGCCCACGGGCCAGGTGGACGCCGTGCTCTACGAGAAGTCCGGCAGCGTCCTGGGCCGGGAGGACTGGACCCTGTCCCCGGCCTGGAAACGGCTTCTGGAGGAGCACCCGGATCGCTTCCTCATCGGCACGGACGTGAACACCGGCCGCTGGGACGGGTACGACCGGGTGGTGGACACCTTCCGTTCCCTGATCCTTTCCGCCTTAAGCCGTCCGGCGGCGGAAAAGATCGCCTGGAAGAACGCCTGGCGGCTCATGGGCGGGGGGGAGTGGAGGGACTAGGGACGGGTCAACCCTTCCTGTTCTCGATAGCCACATACTCCCGCACGTGCGGCCCGACGTATATCTGCCTCGGCCGGTGGATGCGGGTGGTGGGGTCGCGGAACTCCTCGTTCCAGTGGGCGATCCAGCCCGGGAGGCGTCCGATGGCGAACATGACCGGGAACATGGGCGTGGGGATGCCCAGGGCCCGCAGGATGATGCCCGAATAGAAGTCAACGTTGGGGTAGAGCTTGCGGCCGGTGAAATACGGGTCGTTCAAGGCCGCGTCCTCCAACTCCTGGGCGATGGCCAAAAGCGGGTCGTGCTTGTGGCCCATGGCCGCCAGGAGCTTGTGGGCCGCGCGCTTGAGGATCTTGGCCCGGGGGTCGAAGCTCTTGTACACCCGGTGCCCGAAACCCATGAGCTTGATCTGCTTGGTCTTCACCTTCTCGATGCACTCGGGCACGGTCAGCTCGCCCTTCTGGATGCGCTGCAGGGTCTCGATGACCCCCACGTTGGCCCCGCCGTGTAGCCGCCCCCACAGGGCGCAGATGCCCGAGGCCACCGAGGCGAACAAATTGGCCTCGGAGGAGCCCACCATGCGCACCGTGGAGCAGGAGCAGTTCTGCTCGTGGTCCGCGTGCACGATGAGGAAGAGCTCCAGGGCGTCGATGGCCTCGTAGCGGGGCTCGAAAATCTGGTAGGGCATGGAGAACATCATGTGCAGGAAATTGTGGCAGTACCCCAGCTTGGTGTTGGGGTAGATGATCGGCCGCCCGATGGATTTGCGGAAGGCGAAGGCCGCGATGGTGCGCACCTTGCTCATGAGTTTGGCCGCGGCCAGGCGGAAGCGATCCGGGGTGACCACGTCGTAGAGGTCCGGGCTGAAGGTGCCCAGGGAATTGATCACCGCCGAGAGAATGGCCATGGGCGATCCCGAGGCTGGGAAGCCCTCGAAATGGTGCATCAAGTCCGTGTGCAGAAATTCCTGCTCGCCGAGCAGGGTGCGGAAGTCCGCGCGCTCCTGGCTGGTGGGCAGCTCCCCGAAGATGAGCAGCATGGCCGTCTCGATGAAGGAGCTCTGCTCGGCCAGGGTCTCGATGGGGTAGCCCCGGTAGCGCAGCACGCCTTTCTCGCCGTTGACAAAGGTGATGGCGCTCTTGCACGAGCCGGTGTTGGCGTAGCCCGGGTCCAGGGTGATGTAGCCCGAGTCCTGGCGCAGGCTGGTGGTGTCGATGGCCCGTTCGCCCTCGCTGCCGACCACGATGGGCAGCTCGTAGGTCTCGTCCCCGATGATGAGCTTGGCGGTTTCTGACATGGCGTGACCTCCCAAAGGCTGATCCGCCCGGCGTTGGACGCCGGACAAGAGCGTATGGCTAGACGAAAACGGGGTGGATGTCCACCTGGGGCGGGGGCGGGGCGTAGTCGCTGGTTCAAAGCTCGGAAAAAGCCAGGGCGGAAAGGAGTAGAGGGGCTGTCCTTTCCGCCCCGGGGGCATGAAATGGTTAGGGTGGGGCTACTCGCGTTGCGGCGCGGCGGGTTGAGCCTTTTTTGCTTTCCTGGCCAAGTCTCTTTGGATGTCTTTCAGGTGGAGGAACGTATTCGTAAGCTTCGCCATTCTCATACTGCTGGTTCGCATCGGGCGTGGTCTCCGTATTGGAGTTTCCAGCCTGGGGTTCTGCCTCTGCATACTGCGGCCCTTCCCCGCTCCCGTCGTCGTGATACGGATACGGTTGCGTACCCCCGAGCGTGTCCTAGCCGGTCGCGGGTAGGAGATACGCTCTCTTTGCATACAGTTTATTGCGCTTGTTCTTGTTCAATCCTTTTCTTGATTGATTGCAACAGGGCCAATTCGTCATTGCATTGCTCTCGTTCATTTTTTTTGCCTGGATCATTGGTATAATAACCAACAAATTTTTCAACGTTCCGTATCCCCACGTCTACCGAAACTCGGGGATAACTTACTGGCCACAACAGCCTCCACTCTCCATTTACAACAACCATTTCGATCTTTTCTCTTTCAACCCTGCGTCGCAGTACAACTTCGTATGCTGAAGATGTACACAATATATAATAATCAACATTTACTATGGCTTTGTCACCAAAAATCTTTTCATCAACAATTTTGTATTTTTCAATGATGTATATTATATCATAACCAGACTCATTTCCATCTTTTACTCCATACCAAGAAAGTAATTTGTCAGTTGGTCCGTATTCTCCAAGAACATAATTAAGCCTCTTGCCGAGATAATCTGCCTCGCAATAAGCTTTTACGGTTTCGGATGGGGAAAGAGAATGGCCATGCGCTTGCATTGCTCCTGTTAGCAATAAAGCACAGACAAACAAAACAACGCCCTGACATTTGGCATCAAGTTGCCCAGTGAAGAGCATCATGTAGTCTCCTGTTTTTTCCGCTGGATTATGGGCAAGCGCATATCAAACCTATTGATAAACAATAACCGTCATGGACGGTGCGTGGCAAGATATTCCACGACATACGGCCCATGACGGTCTTCTTTCAAAGTGCGTGACCAGTCGTTAGTCGCACTGGTTCTTTTGTTCAGCTATTTTCAATCGCAGGAAGGTGGGGCCGCCCTTCCAATAGTCATAGCTTTCATTGCGCACACCATGCTTGGTTGCGCTCCAGAGAGGCTTGCCGGAAGTCTCTCCATCGGGATCGTAAAAGCCGACATGGCCGGGGGTTGTAAACTGTATCACATCTCCTTTTTGGGGCTCGCCGACCTTTTCAAAATACAGTTGCCCAGATGTGGGCAAGTGTTGCGAATCGGGTGTCCCAAAATCAAAGCCCGCCTTTTTGTACGACAGGCCCACGTGGCGGGAGCAGTCAATCCCTTTGCCGTTCTCGCCGTCTCCCCTTTCTTCCCAAGGCTTGCCAGCATACTTCTTTGCTTCTTCCATGAGTCTGTCCCGTTCCTCCGGGGTCAATTCTCGGGCCACCGTTTTGTCTTGGCAATTGTTTGTCTCAGGGCTTTGTTCTGCCTGAACCGTTTGCTCTTGTTGGGGTTCCTGCGGAGGCGTGGTCTCCGACTGGGTTTTGTTCGCGGGCTCGGTTGCCCCTACGTCCTGGGTTGTGGTGTTTCCACCGTCCACCCCGGTATCGGCATAAGCTTC
>CAILNX010000045.1 GCA_903835685.1 uncultured delta proteobacterium | reverse complement strand
TTCCGCCGTCGGACAGGCAAGGACGTGCCCGGACTTTCTCCCGAGGCCATGGCCCGGTTGCTGTCCCATACCTGGCCAGGCAACGCCCGGGAGTTAAAAAGCTCCCTGGAGTACTCCTTCATGGTCATGGACAGGGGGCCTTTGGGGCCAGAACATCTGCCGGAGCCTAACCCCTTTGCCCGCTTTATAATATTGGTCTAGCCATAACCGGCCTGAACACCCCTATCTTCACAATTCATTCAGAGCGGGTCCCTTCGGCATGGCCAAGCCGTAGATTCAATCAAGGGGGAAGAACCGTCCTTCGGTATAAATGAGTTATCCTTGAGATAATCAGGAGAGACTCTTCCTTGCCTCGTCAGAAAATATCTCAATATGGCCAAGCCAACAGTTACACCAATTCCTATCAGGCCTTCCCTGCCCCCAAGGCTCTTCAACACCGACTTTCCCATGCCTCCCATGACTCCCTCCTCAATGTTTTCAGATGGGCTATGCGGCAAAACGTTTCAATTCGCTTCATTTCAGGCGCGTCTAGTGCCTACCGTCTGCCTTCACGTGTCGCCTCGACCTTGGCCTTGTCCGCTGATCCAATTTGCTTGAATCTGTAGGCAGATCGTCAACTCGAGTGCATTTTCTGGATAACATTATCATTCCGCGCAGGTCGATCCAGGCAGTGGCCTTTTTTCTATTTTCTGGCGACTTATAATTGGGGCCTACAGGCCTGTCTGATGCGCAGTGCCGGGGCAGGCTACATCATTCCCGGCATCAGTCTCTTCAGTGGAGGCTGCGTCGAACTGTTCAAGCCCGTTAGCGAGGTAGAGGGCGATAGTTTCATCCACTGTCCCGTTTCGACTCCGAAATGTGACGACACCGGAATCCTTTAGCATATGAAAGGGGCCTTCCCCGACCTTCTTGGCGATAAGCACATCAATCTTATGCGAGCAGAGCATTTTGGCCGTGTGCAAGCCGACCTTTTTTGAGCCAACCCTGGTATTGGGGAGTGTTGTAACGAGCTGGAACTTCTTACCGTTTGCCTTTGCCAGTACGAACCAGGGGGCGCAACCGAAATGCTGTGAAACAATAGATTCCAGACCCTTGTCTGTATCCACAGGCACCGCGATGAGTGGCATACTTGGCATGGCCGGTTCAACTTGGGTCATGACCGAATCGATACCTGTGTGCCGGGCCAAAATGTGGGTCTCAATGTCACTGGCCAGAAGGCTGGTCACCTTGGTGCTCGAATAGCCCGAAGCGGTGAGCGTCAAGTCGACAAATCGGGTAAGTCCTGACCGACGAATCCGAACCGCTGAAACAGTTTTTACCCCCGGGAAGGCCGCAATTTCGCGAGTGATCTGCCTAGTGAGTTGAGGGTCCAGATTCGCATCAAGCAAAATCATCGTGGACACGATGATGTTCTGCACGCCTAATTTGGCCAGCAGAGTACCGATGGCGACAATAGCTACTCCTTCCACGTAAGGAACACGGTAATAGGTCAAGACCAAGCCAAGAAGAACGACTACCGAGGTGACCACGTCCAGAAAGCTTTCTTTGGCAATGGCGAGTAGTGTGGCGGAATTGGTTTCCCGTCCAGCCTTGTACTCATAGCGTGAGATACAAAAGCTGCACACGGCGGACAATGCCGCGACGCCGAGCGGCAATAGGGAAAAGGGAACCTGCTCCGTCTGCCCTAGAATTTTGTGAATGCCATCTGCGACCAATTCCCAAGCGACCCAGAGAAATATCAGGCTGATGCCGAGCAAAGCAATGGTTTCTGCTTTGAATAGCCCATAGGGGAAAGTCTTGGTCTTGGCCTTGGTCGCAAATTTCAGACCCATCCAGGAGGCGAAAAGTGCTGCCACGTCGGCCACATTATGCAAGGCATCCGCGACCAGCAGGTCGGCATGGCATAGCAAGCCCGTGAGGACTTTGACCGTAGCCAGAGCAAAGATGACCAGGGCTGCGACCAGAGCGACTTTCTGGCCTTTCTGGGCTTGGGTGTGCGTCTCGCGCATGTGCATCTCATCGGTTGGCAGGAGAAGTTTCCAACCTACACTCTTTGATGTGGTTCTCAGCCAATCTCCTGCCTCTTTTTATTCATTGCGGTTGAGTGTGCGTGGTCATGGAATTTTTGTGACCGAAAGAGGCGCGTTCCCTGTGGCAACGGTTGTACCTAAAACGCTGCCCGTGAGCCCCCCCATAAGGCTACCCAGAAGCATTTCCAACACTTTTGCGCCCGCAGATAGCATGACGCATGAAGAGGGTAGTATGGCCAGAATGCCCCAGGTGCTGAATGCCAGGATTGACATGATAGCCAATTTACGTCGATTTATTGCACGCAACTTATTGGGATCATGCGCAACTGTTCCCCTCGCGAGACCCATGGATTCCTGCGTCTCCTGCGGCCCGAGGGGGCGTTCTGGCTTGAGAGCTTTCTTGATTTGGGACTTGAGACGGAGGATGGCCTTCTTGGATTCGTATGTGGTTTCGGACCAGATAAACGGGGCAGGAATTTGAATGGCTTGACAGGGGTAGTGGAATTCTTGTGGGGTTGCCCTAGTTACAAACATCATTGTCTCCAATGCAGCCAACCAATTACACAGCCATGTGACATCTGAATAAAATTATAAGTGTTATTACGCATTCCCGCGCTCTCCTAAACGGTCTCTCCTCCATCGTGTCGCGTCCGGCCCAACAGAACTATCTGCGATGCCTTCTCGGACGCGACACAGATGCCTGTTTATCTCCCGCAGGAACCATCCCTGCGCCCCTGACCACGCCCCCTGCCACCGTTGCCCTGACCTTGGCCCTGCCCCCCCCGGTTGCAATTCCCCTGACCCTGTCCTCGACCGCAATTATCCTGGCCTTGCCCCTTGCCTTGACCTCCATAGGGGACTTGCCCCTGTCCAGGCCCTTGGTTGGGTATTTGGCCCTGTTCCGATCCTGGCGCACCTTCAGTCATCAAGTTGAGCCGACAAGGGACCTGGGAGTCAAGATTTTGGATGCCATCCATACTCATCCCGTCACCCATAACCCGTGGTCCACATCCCCTGCTATCCTGGCGACCACTTCCATCACGCTTTCTGAATCGGTTTTGCCCGGTGTTCATTTCTTCTCCTCATGGTTACGGTTACGAAAACAATGTCCTCTCCCTTGGCGAGGGCCGGGCAGGGTAGAAGTTGGATTGCAAGGCGGCCCATCCGGGCAGGGTGAACCCTGGCGGCTTCCCACTTCCTCCAAGACATAAGCCCCTCCTTCGATCCGAATGGCCCAGCCATTACCAAGTGCTTTGGCCACGACCGACCTGGCCTCAGCCAAAATCCTACACAGGGTAGGCCGCGATACGTCCATTCGCTCGGCTGCCGCCTCCTGGCTCATGTCTTCATCGTCCACCAGTCGCATGGCCTCCAGTCCTTCCACAGGGAGGGTGACTCCCTTGAGCCGAGCAAGGGGAATACCCTGGGGTTTGTAGAAACTGACGGCTGGTGAGTTCCGGACCCGGCGGCATTTTCTTGGTCGTGGCATGGTCACCCCCAAATGAAACTAATTTCTAAATAAGACCGCCAACCGATCCTGTCAACCCGCAACTGACGCATACCATCTCTTACCTATTGAATTGCAGTTGTGGTCGGAAACGATGTTGGAACGGGGTCGCAGGCTGCGGGCAACGGCCCGGGCCTGAGCCCGGAGCGCACCCCCAAAACCCGGGTTTTGCCGGGCTGCGGCTGATGATGGAGAGTGCTCCCAACCCTAACCAGGGGCCGGGGGGGGGCGGTCAGGGGCTGGGCCAGGGCCGCCGGAATGGTTCTTGCCAGTCCTCGTTTGGCCGCCGTCAGTGAGGTTCACGGGGAAGAGTCTGTGATGGCCTGAAATACGTGGGTTTGTTCTTGACCAGCGCCGCGCCTGCCGGGTCCAGCCTGGATATGAGGCTGAGGGCCAGGCGCGGTTTGCCGGGGTTGACAGACCGTTCGGTGAGGGATAAATGCTCATTTGAGCAAATCAAAAGGAAGGATATGCCTAGGCCGAGAAATTGCCGCCGCGTGGAGGGGACCCCCTCCGTGACCTATTTCAAGCCCCGGGGCGTTCCCTTGCGGGAACTGGCCGAGACCTATCTCTCGGTGGAGGGTTTCGAGGCCCTGCGCCTGGCCGACCTGGAAGGCCTCGCCATGGAGGCCGCTGCGGCCAGCATGCAGGTCTCCCGGCACACCTTCGGCCGTATTCTGACCGAAGCGCGCCGGGCCGTGGCCGAGGCGCTGGTGCAGGGGCAGGCCTTGCGCATTGAGGGTGGGCATTACCGGGTGGACGATTCCAATGGACAAAGCCGCCCCGTTGAACGGGCCAAGCATAAGGAGTTGAGCATGACCAAGGTGGCTGTGAGCAGCGAAGGGCCGACCCTTCAGGACCAGGTGGACCCGCGTTTCGGTCGGTCGGGCGGATTCGTTGTGGTGGATATCGAGACCATGGAAAGCGTGTACGTGGACAATGGGGCCTCCCAGGCTATGGCTCACGGCGCGGGGATCGGCGCGGCCCAGCGGGTGGCCGGGGCGGGCGCGGGTGTGCTGCTCACCGGATATGTCGGTCCCAAGGCTTTCGAGGCCCTGAAGGCCGCTGGAGTCAAGGTGGGCCAGGATCTGGAGGGCATGACCGTGCTGGAGGCCCTGAACCGCTACAAGGCCGGGCAGGTTCCTTTCGCCTCCCAGTCCAACAAGTAGGCGCGGCATGATCGTTTCCGTGGCCAGCGGCAAGGGCGGCACGGGCAAGACCACGGTGGCGGCCTCCCTGGTCTCGGTCTGGAGCCGCCCGGTGGCGGCCGTGGACCTGGACGTGGAGGAGCCCAATCTCCATCTGTTCCTCAAACCCGACCTGGCCGGGCCCGAGCCGGTGTATATGGAGATCCCTGTTGTTGACTGGGGCAAATGCACCCTGTGTGGGGCCTGTTCGGACTTCTGCCAGTTCAAGGCCATCGCCCTGCTGGGGGCGAGCCTGCACGTTTTTCCGGACATGTGCCACGGATGTGGAGGCTGTCTGGCCCTGTGCCCGGAGCAGGCCCTGACCCCTGGGCAGCGTCAGCTCGGCGAGGTGGAGGCCGGGATGGCTGGGACCGCCGATTTTCTCATGGGGCGGCTGCGCGTGGGCGAGGCCATGAGCCCGCCGCTCATGCGCGCGGTGAAGCAGCGCCTGGGCCGCCTGCTGGCCACAAGCGGCGGGGACGCGGTCATCGACTCCCCGCCCGGGGTGAGCTGCCCGGCGGTCACCGCAGTCATGGACAGCGATTTCATCCTCCTGGTCACCGAGCCCACGCCCTTCGGATTCCACGATTTCAGGCTGGCCGTGGAGGCCTTCTCTCCCCTGGGCGCGCCGCTGGGCGCGGTTATCAACCGGGCCGGGGAAGGCGATCTCACGGTGCAGGCCTACTGCCGGGAGCGGGGCATACCCATCCTGGCCGAAATCCTCTTCTCCCGGGCAATTGCCGAGGGCTACGCCCGGGGCCGCGTGGTGGCGGACTTGAGCCCGGAACTGCGCGCCCTGTTTGAATCCTTGCGGGACTCCATTCAGGCCGCTGTCCGGGAGGCCGCCCATGCATGAGATCGTGGTCATCAGCGGCAAGGGCGGCACGGGCAAGACCTCCCTGACCGGGGCCTTCGCCAGCCTAGCCCGAAACGCCATCCTCTGTGACCTGGACGTGGATGCGCCGGACCTGCACATCCTCCTGGCCCCGGAATACGTGCGCGAGGAGGCCTTCATTTCCGGCTTCGAGGCCCACATCGACCCTGGGGCCTGCACCGGCTGCGCGGTCTGCGCGGACATGTGCCGGTACGGGGCCGTGGTCGTCTCCGGCCAGAAGTACACCATCGACGCCCTGCGCTGCGAGGGCTGCGGGGTCTGCGTGCGCTTCTGCCCGGCCCAGGCCGTGTCCTTCACCCCGCGGCACTGCGGGCAGCGCTATATCAGTTCCACCCGGTTCGGGACCATGGTCCACGCCCAACTCTTTCCCGGCCAGGAGAATTCCGGCCGTCTGGTCTCCCTGCTCCGGCGGGAGGCCCGGGACACGGCCAAGGCCGAAGGCCGCGACCTCATCCTGTGCGACGGGGCCCCGGGCATCGGCTGTCCGGTGATCAGCTCCCTGTCCGGCACGCATCTGGCCGTCATCGTCACCGAGCCCACTCCCTCGGGCCGCCACGACCTGGATCGGGTGGGACGGCTGTGCGAACATTTCCGGGTCAAGGTCGCGGTGATCGTCAACAAGTACGACCTGAACCAGGACGAGGAAGGCCGCATCCAGGCCCTGTGCCGGGAACGCGGCTACGAAATCGTGGCCCGCCTGCCCCATGATCCCATCGTGACCGGGGCCATGGTGGCCCGCAAGGTGGTCACGGAAATGCCCGAAAACCCCCTGTCCGCGCTTCTGGTCCAGGCCTGGTCCAGAATCGAGGGCCTGGCCCGGGCCGTGGGCGCAAGCCAGGGAGCCTCTCTGTCTCTGTAACCGCAATCAGGGCGTGAGACCGCATCCGGCCCCGCGCACCCTTGAAAAGGAGTCTTCAAGACATGAGCAAGCGTCTCGTCGCCATTCCCTCCGAGCAGCCGGGCGGCCTGGAAGCCCCGGTAGGCCAGCATTTCGGTCATTGCGACCTGTACACCGTGGTGGAAGTCGAGGACGGCAAGGTCCTCTCGGTGGGAACCCTGCCCAATGTCCCGCACCAGCAAGGCGGGTGCATGGCCCCGGTCAACTTCCTGGCCGAACAGGGAGTCAAGGCCCTCATCGCCGGGGGCATGGGCATGCGGCCGCTCATGGGTTTCCAGCAGGTGGGCATCGAGGTCTATTTCGGCGGCGGAGCGCCCACAGTGGGCCATGCGGTGTCGGCGTTTCTGGTGGACGGCCTCCAGCGCTTCAGCACGGAATTCACTTGCGGCGGCGGCCAGGCCGGATAGCCCCTCACCCTCAACCAAGGCGGCTCCATGCCCATTTTCGACATCACCTGCCTGGACTGCGGCCGGACCGGGGAGTGCATCACCCTGGGGCAGGATGCCCCCTGCCTCTGTCCGGCCTGCGGGAGCGCCAGGGTCAGCAGAAACTTGAGCGCGCCCAGCACGTTGACCGGAAAGGCCCCCATGAACAGGCCCGGGCCGTCGGACCGGGCCTGTTGCGGGTCCACGCCCAACACGGCCGGATGCTCGGGACCTGGGTCCTGTTGCGGCAAGACTTTTCACCCCTGACCCGCCCCGACGGAGAGGAAGGAAACCCTATGCTTTGCGTCATCGCCACGGCCAGACCCGAGGATCTAGCCGCGTTCATCGAAGGCCTCAAAAAGGCCGGGTCCGCCATTCTGGTCCGTACCGGCCTGGAAACGCTGGAGGCGGCCAGGGCCAGGACCCCGCAAATGGTGGTCATCGACCAGGGGCTGCCCGATTCCGAGCCCTTTGCGCTCGTTCAGGAGCTGATCAAAATCAACGCCATGATGAATACGGCCGTGCTGACCGGCCTGTCTCCCGAGGAATTCCATGAACAGGGGGAGGGCCTGGGCATTCTGGCCAGCCTGCCCCTGGCCTCGGGACTCCGCGAGGCCGAGGAGCTTCTGGCCCTGGCCGAGCGTCTATGCTAGGGTCCATTCCGGGATTGGCGAACTCTGAAACACGGGCGGCAACTTCAATGGATACCAACCATGCTCCGGTCCTGCCCGATTGCGCGGCCTGCCCCTTCGACTGGCCTGCGCGCGCCTGCCGCAAGCCCGGCGGCCAAGGCCCCAAGAATTGCCCCACCCTGACCGGGAACACACTGGCCCAAGAGGCCCTGCTGGCCACGGTGCGGGACAACGCCGAATTCGCCCGGCAGGCCTCGGTGCAGGAGGCCAGCGGCTATGGCGACCGGGACCGGGGCTACGACCGGGTGCGGCCGCTCAAGCCGCGCATCCAGGAACTCATGGAGTTCGCCGGGCGCATGAAATACCAGCGGCTGGGCTTGGCCTTCTGCATCGGCCTGCGCCTGGAAGCGGCAGTGGTGCGGGAGATCCTGACCGTCAACGGATTCGAGATGCTCTCGGCCTGCTGCAAGGTGGGACGCGTCCCGAAATCGGCCATCGCCATCGACCGCGAGGACCAAGTGGACCCGGCCTCGGAAAACGAAACCATGTGCAATCCGGTGTTCCAGGCCATTCTCTGTAACGAGGGCCGGACCGAGTTAAACGTCCTGCTCGGCTTGTGCGTGGGCCATGATTCCCTGTTCATCAAATACTCCCAGGCACCCGTCACGGTGCTGGCGGTCAAGGACCGGCTCCTAGGACACAACCCCCTGGCCGCCATCTACCAGCACGCCAGTTATTGGCGATGCCTGAAGCAGCCCCTTGATCGCACGCCCGGGGATGAGTCCTAGTCGGGCAGGCTTTCCTTTCCGTCCCGGGCCAGCAGGCGGCGCAGGGTGTCCCGGGAAATCCCCAACTCCCGGGACGCGGCCTTCTTGCATCCCCTGTTGCGTTGCAGGGCCAGGAAGACGGCCTGGCGCTTGATGTCCATCAGGGTCTGCCGCCTGTTCCCGGAATGTTCAGGAACCTGCACCTGAAGGGCCTCGGGCAGATGCTCCAGGTGGATGAAGCCTGAGCCGCACAGGATGAATGCGTACTCGGGACAACGATACAGCCGGATTTGCCATCTGTGGCGGAATGGTCGAGATTCCCCTGGGCGGCTTGTCAGAGGCGGGCCTTGGGGGTAAGTATTTTGGTCTCAATTCCTTGAGCCGTGTTCCCCGGCTCCGATCACCCTGGGGGCTTATGGCCGCTTCGCGCTCCTGGCCGCTTCTTCTGGGCCTTCTCCTGGCCTTTCTGTCCGGCTGCGACGACGGCCCACCCGCCCTGCGGGTGGATCTGTCGCGCCGGGCCAACCTGACCACGCCCCAGGCCGCTCCGGCCGTCACCTACGCCTACCTCCCCCAGTATTCCCACAGCGTGTCCTACGCCCGCCACCACCCCCTCATCCAGTACCTGGCCCGGCAGACCGGGCTGAATTTCCGGCAGATATTCCCGGACACCTTTGCGGACCACATCCGGCTCATGGCCGAAGGGCACATGGATATCTCCTTCTCCAATCCCATGGCCTACATAGAAATGGCCGGGCATGGGGCCAGGGCCTTCGCCCGCATCCTGGAGCCCGGGGGACAGCCCTCGTTCCACGGGGTCATCATCTGCCGCAAGGACGACGCCCGCATCCGTACCCTGGCCGACTGCCGGGGCAAGCGCTGGATCGCCGTGGACCCGGTCTCGGCCGGGGGGTTCCTCTACCCCCTGGGCCTCTTTCTGGAGAACGGGGTCCGCCGCCGGGACTTTGCCGAGATATCCTTCGCCCCGGGACCGGGGGGCAAGCAGGAGAAGGTGGTCCTGGCCGTGCTGGCCGGGCGCTCGGATATTGGCTCCATCCGGGACGGGACCCTGGAACTCATGGCCGGGAAGGCGGACCTGGCCCAGATCCGCATCCTGGGCCGGTCCCGGGCGTATCCGGGCTGGATGTACGCGGCAGGGCGGAACCTGCCCCAGGAACAGGTGGACCGCATCGCCATGGCCCTGTTCGCCCTGGACCTGGCCATTCCCGAGCATTCCCTCATCCTGGAGAAGGCCGGCATGGGGGGCGTCATCCCGGCCACGGACCGGGATTTCGATCCGGTGCGGGATCTGGTGGCTGCCGTGGAAGCTGACCGGACGGGGGAGTGATGAAGCGGTTCCGGCGGTATTCCTTTCGCACCAAGATGAACCTGGGCATCGGGATCATCGTGCTGTTCATCGCCGTGACTCTCTCCCTGCTGGTCGGCCGCATGGCCGCCTCGGCCCTGAACCAGCAGACCCGGCTGCGGGGCGCGACCCTGGCGGGGAACGTGGCCATCCTGTCCCAGGACCCTCTGCTGGCCCAGGACCTGCTGCGGCTGAAAAACCTCCTGGACGACTTGAAGCCCTCGGACAGCGACATCGAATACGCCTTCATCCAGGACAGCCAGGGCCAGATCCTGGCCCACACCTTTCACGGGGGCTTCCCCACGGACCTCCTGACCGTCAACGAATCCGGCCAAGGGGACGGACCCTGGGTCCAGCTCCTGGACACCGGCCAGGACCAGGTCCTGGACTTCGCCACCCGGGTGCGCCTGGGCGCGGACGCGATCGGAACCGTGCGCCTGGGCCTGTCCCAGACCCGGACCCATGCGGTGGTGGACCGGTTGCTCCGGACCATCGCCCTGGTCTCCCTGGCCGTCCTGGTCCTGGCCTTGAGCTTGAGCACGGTCTTTGCGGGCAGGATCTCCCTGCGCCTCCAGCGCTTGACCGCCCTGGCCGAACAGGTCCTCATGGGCGACCTGAACGTGCAGACCGGCCCCACCGAGGCCTGCAACTGCTGGGAGTCCCTGGACTGCCACATCACGGCCTGCCCGGCCTACGGTGACGCCCTGCGGCGATGCTGGACCGTGGCCGGGACCCATTGCCACGTTCACGACGCCTCCAGGAACATCGAGGGCCGGGAGAGCTGCCCGAACTGCCCGGTGTACCAGGCCAATGCCGGGGACGAGATCCAGTCCCTGTCCGAGGCCTTTGACGTCATGACCCTCATCCTCAAGCAGCGGCTGACCCAGCTCGAATCCACGGAGCGGACCCTGGTGGCCCAGCGGGGGCTTTTGCGCACCCTGCTGGACTCCACCCCGGACCTGGTCTGCTTGCTGGACCCGGACCTACGCTATCTGGCCGTGAACGAGACCTTTGCCCGGTTCGTGGGCCGGACCCCGGCGGATGTCCCGGGCCGCACGGATTTCGACCTCTTCGATGCGGCCGAGGCCGAGCGCCGTACCGCAAACAACCGCCGGGTCCTGGAGACCGGCCAGCGGGAACAGACCGAGGATCGCATCTCCGGGCCGTCGGGGGAGCGGTTCTTTCTCACCGCCCGGGTTCCGGTGCGGGACCGCAACGACCAGGTGGCGGGCGTGGTCCTCTCCTCCCGGGACGTGTCCGACATCAAGCACTACGAGGCCCAACTGCTCCAGGCCCAGAAAATGGAGTCCCTGGGCAAGCTGGCCGGCGGGGTGGCCCACGAGATCAACACCCCCCTGGGCATCATCCTGGGCTATGCCCAGCTCCTGGCCGAGGACGCCCCGGCAGGCTCCCAGCTGGGCCAGGACCTGGCCATCATCGAGCGCCAGGCCAAGTCCTGCCGCAAGATCGTGGCCGACCTCCTGGGCTTTTCCCGGCAGCGGGCCTTCGAGATCGCGGACATGGACCTGAACCATTCGGTCCTGGAGGTGATCTCCCTGGTCCGCCACTCCTTTGCGCTGGAGAACGTGCACATCATCGACGACCTCATGGAGGACATGCCCTATGTCCCGGCCGACCGAGAGAAGATGAAACAGGTCTGGATGAACCTGCTCCAGAACGCCAAGGACGCCATGCCCGAGGGCGGGATCATCCAGGTCTTCTCCAGCCCCTGCGAATTCGGGGACCGGCTCATGGTGGCCGTGGCCGATACTGGCGCGGGCATCGGCCCCGAGGATCTGAAAAAAGTCTTCGACCCCTTCTTCACCACCAAGCCCGTGGGCCAGGGCACCGGCCTCGGCCTTTCCTTAAGTTTCGGCATCGTGGACAGCCACGGGGGCCGCATCGAGGCAGCCAGTCCGGTGCCGGAACCCTATGCCGTCCCGCCTGAGAAATGCCTGGAGCTCGGGCTGCCCGCCCCTGGACCGGGTGCCCTGTTCATGGTCAAACTGCCCCTTCGGCTGGCGGCGCGTCCGGCTCAGGCCGGGGAACACCCGCTGGAAAAAACCTTTTAGCCTGCGAGGATATCCCATGGCCCATATCGTGGCCCTGGACGACGTGGCCGACGCCGGGGAACTCATCCGGCGCATCCTGGAGCGCAAAGGCCATACGGTCACGGCCTTCACCGAGGAGGAGGAGGCCCTGGCCTTCATGGCCAGCCACCCCACGGACCTGGCCATCCTGGACATCAAGCTGAAGAAGATGACCGGGGTGGAGGTCCTGGAGGAGCTCAAGAAACGCTCCCCCCGGACCAAGGCCATCATGCTCACCGGGTATCCGACCCTGGAGACCGCCCGCCAGGCCCTGAAGCTCGGGGCCAGTGAGTATTGCGTGAAGCCCATCGACAAGGACGAGCTGGAATCCAAAGTGGCCTCTGTGCTTCAGGAGTAACCCATGCCCCCCATGCTTCGCCGGATGCTCCGGGGCTGGCCGGGCCGCCTCTTCTCCCCCCGGAAGCGCCTGGAGGCCTCCTACCGGGCCTTCAAGGCCCTGCTCGAAGCGGACGAGAAAAGCCTGCTTCTGGTGGCCGAGCTGGAGGAAATTCTGCACGGCCTTCGCCCGGCGGACCCGGCCAGGACCGTGTGGCTGTGTACGCGGCTGGACATGGCCGTGCGCGCGACGGCCGACCGGCTTACGAAGATAAGCCCCAGCTGGGACCGGGACCTGGACGCAGCCTGCGATCGCATCGAAACCAAAGTCCGACGGTGTCTGCATCGCCCGGAGCCGGAAACCGCGCCCCCCTACCTGCTCACCCTGGACCAGGCCCTGGGACGGCCGGACCTGGCCGGGGGCAAGGCCGTGGGCCTGGCCCGGGCCGCCCGCCAAGCCCTTCAGAACGTCCCTGCGGCCCTGGTGGTCAGCACCCGGGCCTTCAACCGTTTCCTGGCCCAGGCCGGTCTCCGGCCCAGGCTGGACCGGCTCCTGGCCCGGGTGGACCTCTCCCGGACCGAACGCCTGGCCCTGCTCTGCGCCAAAATGCGCGCCCTGATCATGAAGGCCGAACTGCCCGAAGAAATCGTCGCCGCCTTGCAGGCCGCGCGTAACGATTCCCACCTGTGCGGGAAACGCCTGGCCGTGCGCAGCTCGGCAGTGGCCGAGGATGGAGACCGGTCCTTTGCCGGACAGTACGCCAGCGAACTCGATGTGCGGCCCGAGGACCTGGAGCAGGCCTTTCGCCGCGTCCTGGCCGCCAAATACCGGCCCCGGGCCGTGGCCTACCGCATCCTGAACGGGCTGCCCGACACCGCGACGCCCATGGCCGTCCTGATCATGCCCATGATTCAGGCCCGGGTCTCCGGGGTCCTGTTCAGCACGGACCAAACCCGGGGCGTGTCGGTTTTCGCCCTGGCCGGCCCCGGGGCCCGGCTCATGGACGGCCAGGCCTCCCCCAGGCATCTCTGCCTGTCCCGCGGTATTCCGCCAGTCATCCTGGGGGATTCCGGCCCAAAGTCCATGGTCATGGACCAGGGGCTTCTGACCGAACTGACCGAGTCCGCCCTGGCCCTGGAAAAGGGGTTCGGCGCGGCCCAGGAGGTGGAGTGGGTCCAGGACTGCCAGGGGCGGGTGTTCATCCTCCAGTCCAGGCCCCACAATCCCGCGCCGCCGCTTCCTGTCCAGGCCTCCAGCGTCCCCTTGGGCCAGTCGCCCGCGACCGTTCTGGCGGCGGGCTGCCTGGCGGTCTCCCCTGGGGCCGGGTGCGGGCCGGTGTTCCGCATTTCCGATCCGGCGCACGCGGTGGATGTCCCGGCCGGAGCCGTGCTGGTGGTGGAGCATCTCTCCCCGGGCCTGTGCAAATGGGTGGACCGGGTGGCGGCCGTGATCGCCGATTGCGGCAGCCCGGCCAGCCATTTCGCCTCAGTGGCCCGCGAATTCGGATTGCCCGTGGTCTGCGGGGCGCGTGCGGCCTTCGACCGCTTGGCCCAGGACCGGGTGGTCACGGTGGACGCCCGCGCCGGGCGCATCCTGGACGGGCGGGTCGAGGCCGTTCTCGGATCCGCCGACCTCGACCGCCGCCACTCCGTGCGCGCGGCGGTCCACCATTTTCCGGGCCTTTTCGAGTTGACCTGCCACCTGGGCCTGACCGATCCCGAAGCCGAGGCCTTCACCCCGGTCGGATGCGCCTCCTGGCACGATCTGGTGCGCTTCTGCCACGAGAAGGCGGTTCTCGGCATGTTCTCCGTGGCCGAGAAGGCCGGGCCGAATTCCCGGGCGGCCAGAAAGCTGGACACCGGCCTGCCCTTGTCCCTGTACGTGCTGGACCTGGGCGGCGGCCTCCTGGCCTCGGCCCTGGACCGGCCCGTGCTCACCCCGGAGGATCTGGACTGCGCGCCCTTCACGGCGCTGTTGCAGGGCCTTTCCAGCCCGGGAGAGGAATGGACCCGGGGCGGGCTGCATTGCGACTGGGAAGCTTTCGACCGCATAAGCGCCGGGATATTCCGCCTGGACACACCGCTTCTGGCCAGCCACGCCCTGGTGTCCCCGGACTACTTGCACCTCCAGGTCCGCTTCGGGTACCATTTCGCCGTGTTGAACACTTTGTGCGGCCGCCGTTCCGAGGCCAACTTTATCACCTTCCGCTTCAAGGGCGGGGGCGGGGTGTACGAACAGCGCTTGTTGCGGGTATCCTTCCTGGTCCAGGTGCTGGAACGGTTCGGCTTCACCGTGCGCGCCCGTGGCGACCTGCTGGACGCCCGCCAGGCCAGGGCCGGGCAAACAGGCACGGCGGACCGCCTGGGCATGCTCGGCCGCCTGCTGACCCGCACCCGGCTGATGGACCTGAGCCTTACGAGTGCGGACCAGGCCCGGGACCTGGCCGAGGCATTTGCGGCCCAATGCAGAACCCAGACCCCGGAAGGACGGCCATGACCCCACCGAGTCCCGGAAAGGCCTGGACCACCTGGATCACGGACCTTCTGGCCGTGGGACCTGCCCCCCTTTCCCATGACGCTCTGGATGACCTCCACCGCCAGGGCGTTCGGGCCATCCTGAATCTCTGTGCCGAGTTTACCGACTTGCACACCATCGAGGCTGCGCATGGTTTTGAAGTTTACCACTTTCCCATTCAGGATGAGGCAGCCCCGGACCTGGACGATTTGGAAAACGCCCTGGCCTGGCTGGATGAAGCCCTGTACCTGGGCAAGAAGACCTATATCCACTGCCGCCACGGCATCGGACGCACGGGCACGGTGCTCAACGCCTACCTGCTGCGCCGGGGCCTGGGCCACGGCCGGGCTTGGTGGAAGCTGCGCAAGCTCTCCGCCCAGCCCGCCAATTACAACCAGTGGCGCGCCGTGCGCCGGTACGGAATCACCGCGCCCCGCCTGACAGTCCGTACTCCATCAGTGGAGTTCAAGTCCCTGGTGGACCTGTCCCCTTTTTTCGCCGACTACCGGAATTTGGTTCATCAGGCCGACGAGGCCATGGGGCTCAGACAGGAAGGAACCCCGAGCTGCGGCCGGGACCACAGCCGGTGCTGTATGCATCCGCCCCGCCTCTCCCTGATTGAGGCCGCGCATCTCCATTCCGTGGTGAACACCCTGCTGGATCGGGAGCGCCGGTTGCAGGTGATGGAAACGGCCGCCGGGCAAGCCCGGGCCGGGAGTGTGGCGGATAAGGGCCAGAGAGAGGAGGCCTGCCCCCTGCTTCTGGGCGACGCCTGCCTGGTCTACGACCTGCGGCCCCTGGGCTGCCGGACCAGCGACCTGCCGCCCGGCCGAGCCGACCCCCTATGGGCGGAGGTCCTGGCCCCGGCCCTGCACAAGCTGTCCGGGGCCATCCATTTCGTCTTGGCCGGGGCCTTCATGCCCGGGGATTTCCCGCTCGTGGACATGGCCCAGGCGGTTTCGGGCCGGTACGTGCAGTTGTTCTTCGATTCCTGGCGCAAGGGGGTTGCGGACGGGCCGCCAACTGGAAACCGGGCCTGATCCCTCCTCCTCCTCGGGTTGCTCTGAACGCTGAAGCCAAGATGCGGCCAAGAGTGTGTCACTTCAACCACCCCCCTGCAGCTCTTCCAAGGGCCGGACCCTCTCTGAAGAGAAGGCCCGGCCCGGGGATGCTTTTAGACGCCGGGGATCTTGATGCCGAAGAACCCGGCCAGGAGATAGCCCACGCCCACGTAGAGGGCGAGAACGATGAACAGGCGCTTGAGCCACACGTCCGAGAGGTATTTGGAGGTCATGGGGCCGATGATGGACCCGATGGTCACGCCCACGAGTTCAACGCCTATGAGGCTCCACTCGATGGGCGTGCCCTTGCTCATGAGGGTGATGATGCTCGTTATCATGCCCACGAGAACGGCCAGGGCCGAGGTCCCGGCCGCCAGGTACATGGGCAGCTGAGTCACGCTGGTCAGAAAGGGCACCAGCAGGAACCCGCCGCCCACGCCCAGGAAGGCGGCCACGGCCGAGATGACCACGCCGCCTAGGAAGGGGAGCAGGGGGTTGAACTTGAAGGGCACACCGTAGAAGGTGAAGGCGCAGGTGGAGAAGGTGAACGCGTTGATGTGCAGGCCGTCGCAGGAGGCGTCCAAGGTCTCCCCGCATTTCTGTTTCCGGACCGCGTCCTCAAAGGCCTTGGCCGCGGCCTTGGCCGTCTTTTTCTTGGACTGCCCGGCCGGGGTGGTCTCGTAGAACAGCCAGGCCCCCAACAGGAGCACGAAGAGGCCGAAATAGCCCTGGTAGGACTTGAAATCGAGCTTGCCGGCCGAAAGCTCCTGGGCGCCCCAGGCCCCGATCAGGGAGCCCAGGCCCAGGCTGATGGCCAGGGGCAGGACTAGGCGCTTCATTTTCAGGTAGTTGAAGGAGCTGATGGCGGCCGAAAGCCCCACCAGGAACTGGTTGGAGGCCTTGATGGAGTCGGTGATGACCTTGCCCAGCTCCGGCGCGCTCTTCTTGAACCCTCCCGCGTAGTTGCCGAACCCGAACACGCTCATATGCCCCACGCCGGCCATGACCCCGCCAAAAGCGCCCACGGTGGAGAAGATCCAGCCCACCCACAAGGCCCAGACAAAGGCCAGGACGATATTCACGTTGGGCGCGCCCGGGATGCCCAGAAAGCCCACGGGCTTGCTCTCGTCGATCTGCCCGGGCTCGGTTCCCCGGGGGGCCTTGGCAATGGCCTCGGACAGCTTGGTCCCCTTGGGGGCCGCTTGGGCCGCCGGGGCCGGGGCTTTGGTGGCCTCGACAGCGGCTGGAGCGGGGGCTGGCGCAGGGGCCGGTTCGGGAGCCTTGGGGGCCTCCACGGCCACGGGCGCGGGGGCCGCCGGTTCCGGGGCCGGAGCGGCCTGCTGGGCCGAGGCCAGGCCCAGGCAGAGGCACAGGATGCTGGCCAGGGCCAGGGAAAGGGCCAGGGGGAGTTTGCGGATAGGCACGAGGATGCTCCTTTGATGTGGGTGGTCTGAACTCGGCTCGGACAATGAGAATTTTATTTCTACGGGCGGACAAAGGTCAGGGCGTGCCCGGTGCATCCGGCCACGCAGGCCGGGTCCAGGCCCCGGTCGATGCGCTCCACGCACAGGTCGCACTTGACCATTTTTCCCGTGGCCGGGTGCATGCGGGGCACGCCGAAGGGACAGGCCGAAACGCAGGCCTGGCACCCGTCGCACAACTCGTCCTTCAGGAGCACCAGGCCGTCGCTCTTGCGGATGTACAGGGCCCCGGTGGGGCAGGCGGCCACGCATTCGGGCTTCTTGCAGTGCAGGCAGGGCTGGTATTTGGGCTTCATTCTCGGCCGACCCTCGTCGTCGGGTGTGGGCCCCTGGGCAGTGATGGAGTTGAGCCGCACATCCGGGGGCATACGATTCTGGACCTGGCAGTGGATTTCGCAGGCATGGCAGAGGATGCAGCGTTCTTTGCTCAGTTTGATTTTATATAGACTCATGGCTGGCTCCTCCTTTCATACTCTCCTGAACATACCCCAAAGCTCAGTGTCAACCTTGTGAAGAAAAAGCCAATATCAAAAGTGGAGCAGCTTTGAGATAACTCGAGGGACAATCTTGACTCCTCGGCTTTCAAGGTTGAATCCAGGGCCGTCAAAGCGTATGCCTTGATCACGAAAATCTGTGAAACCCTTTGCCTTCACGGAGCATATCATGGCCTCTCCCACTGTTTTCAGCGTCTGCGGCATGTGTTCGGTCCGTTGCCCCATCCAGGTCGAGGTGGAGGACGGGGCCGTGCGCCGCATCCAGGGGAGCCGCCAGTGCGCGGGCATCCAGGGGGCCTTGTGCGCCCGGGGAGCGGCCGGGGTGGCCCTGTTGAACGACGACGAGAGACCGCAGTTTCCCATGATCCGTGAGGGCGCCCGGGGAGAGGGCAAGTGGCGTCGGGCCACCTGGGACGAGGCCTTGGATTACGTTGCCGAGAGGCTCCAGGCCGTGCGCGCGAAGCACGGGGACGCGTCGGTGCTGCTCTCGGACCGGGGCGGGCCGTTCCGGGACATCTACCGGGCCTTCTTGCGCGGGATCGGGTCACCCAACTACTGCAATCACGATTCGGCCTGCGCCCGCAACGTGCAGCACGCGGCCCTGTCCACCTTCGGCTTCGGCCGCAAGGACATGGCCCACGACTACAAGAACGCCAAGCACGTGGTGCTCCAGACCCGCAACATCTTCGAGGCCATCAACGTCAAGGAGGTCAACCAGCTCCTGGACGGCATGGCCGCCGGGTGCAAGCTCACAGTCATCGACATCCGGGCCACGGTCACGGCCTCCAAGGCCGACAATTTCTTCCTGCTCCGGCCGGGCACGGACTAT
Organism: uncultured delta proteobacterium; assembly: GCA_903835685.1. Lineage (GTDB taxonomy): Bacteria > Desulfobacterota > Desulfovibrionia > Desulfovibrionales > Desulfovibrionaceae > CAILNX01. The sequence continues at coordinate 1,829 of CAILNX010000045.1, read as the reverse complement.
GCCTTCAACCTGGCCATCATCAACGTGCTGCTCACCTCCGGGCTTTACGACGCGGCCTTTGCCAAGGCCCACATCCTGGGCCTGGAGGAGATCCAGGCCTTCATCCTGCCCTATACCCCGGCCTGGGCAGAACAAGAGACCGGCATCCCGGCCGAGCGCATCGTGGACCTGGCCGAGCAGCTGGCCCAGGCCGCGCCTGCCGTGGTCTGGCATCCGGGGTGGATGACCGCCCGCTACCAGGACTCCTTCTACGTCTGCCGCACGGCCTACATCATCAATGCGCTTTTGGGAGCCATCGGGGCCAAGGGAGGCCTGCCCTTTGCCAACAAGCCCAAGGACGTGGGCCGCAAGGGCTTGAAATCCGTGCTGGACATCTATCCCAAGCCCAAGGGCCAGCGGGCCGACGGGGTGGGCTGGCAGGAGGACCGCACTCATTTCGAATCCGGGCCAGGGCTTTTGCACCTGGCCTTTGAGGCCATGGCCACGGATAAGCCATACCCGGTCAAGGCCTACATCGCCCATCGGCACGACCCACTCATGGCCTATCCGGACCCCACGGCCCTGAAAAAGCTCTGGGACCACCTGGAGCTCCTGGTGGCCGTGACCTTCACCTGGTCGGACACGGCCTGGTACGCCGACGTGGTCCTGCCCCTGTCCACCTATCTGGAGCGCGAAAGCATCCTGGGTTCCAAGAACGGGCTCAAACCGGAATTTTTCGTGCGCCACCGGGCCGTTGAGCCCCGCTTCGACACCAAATCCGAATGGGAGATCTATTGCGGCTTGGCCAAGCGCATGGGTCTGGACGCCTTGGCTTTTTCCAGCATCGAGGACATCTGGCGCTTCCAGCTCGAAGGAACCGGGGTCGCGCCCGAGGATTTCCTGGCTGCGGGCTTTGTGCCCCTGACGGACAAGCCCAAGTACCGCACCGTGGAGGAACTGGCCTTCGGGACCCCCTCGGGCAAGATCGAACTGGTGTCCAGCAACCTGGCCAAGGACGGCCTGGGTTCCCTGGCCCTCTACACCTCCCCGGCCCATCCGCCCGTGGGGCGCTTCCGCCTAACCTTCGGCCGCTGCGGGGTGCACACCCAGGGGCACACAGTGAACAACCCCCTGCTGCACGCCCAGGTCCCGGAGAACGTCCTGTGGATCAACGAGGACAAGGCCGACGCCCTGGGCATCGAGGACGGAGAGGTGGTCGAGATCATAGGCCGCAGCCATTCGGGCCGGATCAAGGCCCATGTCACTCCCTTCATCCATCCCGAGGCCGTGTTCATGCTGCACGGGTTCGGCCATGACCTGCCGGTGGAGTCCCGGGCCAGAGGCAGGGGCGTTGCGGACCAGGAGCTCATGGACCATGGCCTGGAGAACTGGGACAGGGCTGGAGGTGGAATTTGCATGCAGGAGCATTTTGTATCTGTTCATAAAATTCATTAAAATCTAAATACAAATCTATTTTATAAAGTTCTCAGCAAAAATGCCAAATGAAATAAACTAGATATTTTTATAACAATTTATCTTGCAAAGATAATTATATGCATTGAACTGAGCTATAGGTATACTTTTCTGGGAGTTTATTATGCAGTCAGTCATTGCTCCACATCTTCTAGATCTCATTTGCCTGGGGATGTCTGGCAAAAGCTTCCTGGTGGCCGCAGGACAGACCACGACCTTGTACGCCTCGGCCTTGCCACACACAACCTGACCTGGGACGGTTCGGCAGCCTTGGGCGGTTTCTCGATCATCGCTGGGGACGGCGACGACGTCCTGACCGGCGGCCAGGGCCGGAATTAGAGCAGTCAGAATGAGCGGGTTGCTCACCACCATGCCCA
>CAILNX010000044.1 GCA_903835685.1 uncultured delta proteobacterium | reverse complement strand
TGTTGCGGGGCATGGAGATGCGAACGTACGATGCTTTGGAAAAGGGCATCGCCAGCGCACTTGATCTGGTCTGCGCAAACGATGCCCTGGGGTGGTTCAAAAACTGTGGATATAAACCATTTCAAGTGTGAATTGCTCTAGCCTTGAGCCAGGTTCCAGACGCCACGGGGCCCTTGCGCCCTTTGGACATTTCCCACGAAAAAAGCCCGGTCAAGCCGGGCTTTTTTCATGAAGGGACCGCGACTTCAAAGGGGAGGGGAGTCGCGGCCCGGAACTATGGCCGGGGAGGCCGGGGGCCGCCCGGCGGAGGGCCGAAGCCCATGGGACCTGGCGGCGGATGGGGATGATTGATGATGTCGTCCAGCACGGTGTCCAGTTTGACCTGCTGGGACTTATCCAGATGGGCCTTGAGCCTTTCCCCGGCAGCCAGGAGCAGGGGGTCGGCCTTGGCCTTGAACTCCTGGTGCACGGTCTCCATCTGCTTCAAGAAACCCTGGAGGATGAGCCGGGCCTGTTCCTCCTGGGCCGGGCTTAAACTCAGCCGGGCGGACAGATGCCGGATTGGATCAGGGGGCGGGCCGTCCATGAAGGGTCCCAGGTGGTGGCGCAGATAGGCTGCGGTCCCGAAGATGCCAAAGGCCGATCCGGAAAAGAAGATGGCCAGGATGAGGAGTATCGTCTTTATTTTATTCATGGTCCTGGTGTGACTGGCGGTCGGTTCGGCGCGTTTGTTAGTACAGTCCCAGGGACAGATAGCGCACGGCCATGGCCCCGTGCAGGGCTGAGCGCAACAGGTCGGCCTCCAGCCCCCGGATCAGGCCCACGGCCAAGGTGGCGGCAGCCAGGGCCGCGCCTCCCAGGGAGAGCACGAACCGGGCCGTGAGCCAGTCCCTCAAGCCTTCCCAGAGCCCGGCCTGCGGCCAGCCGGATCGCAGGGCCTCGGCCCGCACGGCCTGCATGACCCGGCCGGTGAAATCCGGCCCCAGGTCGGCCTGGGCCTGGGCCTGGTGGGCCTGGGCCATGGATGAAAGCACCGTGCGCAATCCCTTGCTGGTTTTCATCGTCCCTCTCCCTGAGCCTGGGTGAGAATTTTCAAGAGCTTGGCCCGGCCGCGAAAGGCCCGGATCTTCACCGTGGCCGTGCTCATGCCTAAAAGAGCGGCCGCTTCGATCGTGGAATACCCCTCAAGACCGGTCAGAGTCAAAACCATGCGATCTTCCGGCCCAAGCCTGGCCAAGGCCCAGGCCACCAACTCCAGGGCCTCCCGGCGCTCGGCCTCCTCCTCGAAGATGACCCGGCCCTGGTCCGCGGTCATGCGGTCCAGCCAGTCCTGGGTGTCGGCCGCCAGGGCGCTCACCGGCGTCTCGGCGGAATTGGCCTTGGCCCGCCAGAAATCGCAACAGCAGCGCACCGCGATGCAGGCCAGAAAATGCTCGAAGGGCTTGCGTCCGTCAAAGGTCTTGAGCCCCTGAAAGGCCCGCAAGAACGTCTCCTGGGCCACGTCCGGGACCTGGGACCGGGGCACGTGCCGGGTGACGATGCGGGCCACATGGGCCGCGTGGCGGTCCACCAGCAGGGCATAGGCGTTGACCTCGCCAGTACGCACCCGCTCGATCACCTCCCATTCGTCGAACCCGCCCGGTGCTTTGCCCATCCCGTCCCATGCCCTGTTGACGGCCAGGGCCGCCTGCGAACCTGCTTTGCGCCTGCCTGACCAGGCAGGGGTTCTTTTCTCATGGAGCCGACCCCTCGTTCAAGGGGTCGGCTCTTTTATGTCCCGTACGGCCCGTTCGCCCGGCCTAGGCCGCAGCGCTGAGCGAGGTTCCGCTGCCCGTGATGGAATCCAGAAGGCTCGCGGTCAGACTGTTCTGATAGGCGGTCAGGCCCTGGGTGGTCGCGTACTTGGACAGGGTGGTGCTCAAGTCCGAGCTGCTCGAGCTGTCCGAGCTGCTGGTGTCCAGGGTCCCGGACTGGCTGCCCGAGGGCGGCTCGGGCATGAGCCCCTTGAGGGCCTTGTTGCGGCTGGTCAGGCCGCTTTTCAGTTCGGCGGTGGTCAGGGACCCGTTCCCGTCCGCATCCAGGCTCTTGAAGTCATCGTTCGAAAGCCCGGACTCCTTGGCGCTCACCGTGCCGCTCTTGTCCGTGTCGTAGGTGGAGACCATGCTGTCCGCGATCTTGGAAGCGATCTCGGCGGGCATGTTCTGGCCCATCTTGCCGCCGCCCACGCCCGAGGGCGGCGGGGGCATGAGGGCGGTCAGGGACTGGTTGTTGCTGGTCAGGCCGGTTTTCAGTTCGGACTGGGTCAGGCTCCCGTCCGAATCGCTGTCCAGCTTCTTGAAATCGTCGGCCGAGAGCTTGGATTCCTTGACGCTGAGTCCCCCGCTCTTGTCCGAATCGTTCTCCGAGATCATGTTCGCGGACATCTTCTCAGCCATGTCGCTGGGCATGCCCTGGTTCCGGTTCTGCATCCCCTTCAGGGCTTGAGCCCAATCCGTTGACCCAGTGGAACTGATGGCGCTTATTGCCATGGTCGTCTCCTTCACGTTGTGGGTTGCCCCTCCCGTTTCGTCACGACCGTCCCTGGTCACAACGCCTGCGTGGGTTGCCTCCTTTCCGGCCGGTCAGGCCCGGGACTCGCTCTTCCCGGCGCGGATCGGTTCTCCCAAAGGATAAACGCGGCCCAGGGGTTCATGGTTACACCCCAGGATTTTTATGCCCACTTTATTTCAGGGAAGGGGCCTTGGCCGGTCTCTCTTGCCAAGGTCAGGAGAGGAGTGTAGACAATGGGGGCTTCACCCATGGACCTTCAATCGAAAAATCTATGAAAAAAAACGTACTCATCGCCGAGGACGACCGGATCACCCAGAAGGTGGTGCGCCACATCGTGGAGGGCATGGGGCATAGCGCCTTTGTCAGTCCCCACGGCAAGCACGCCTATGATACGCTCAAGGCCGAGAACACCTTCGACCTTCTGATCACCGATGTGATGATGCCGGAAATGGACGGCAAACACCTGATCCAGACCCTGCGCGGGGACACCCAGTTCCAGGCCCTGCCCATCATCATCATGAGCGCGGTGGTCAGCGTGCAGGACATCCAGGACGTGCTCAGGCTGGGGGCCAACCGCTTCGTGCCCAAGCCCCTGGACATGAACGTCCTGCAGCAGTGCATCCAGGAAAGCCTGGCCTAGGGCTTGAGACTTCCCTCCCAGGCCGTTTCCTCCACGGCCTCTTCCACCAGCATGATGGGGATTTCGTCCCGGATGGGATAGATGAGGCGGCATTTGGAGCAATGCAGGCCTTTCTCCCGGTCCACCAGGGCCAGGTCGCCCTTGCATTTGGGGCAGGCCAAAAGGTTCAGCAACTCGTGGTTCAAGGTCATGGCGCTCTCCTCGTGAATCAGGCTTGACCGGCCCGGTCTATCCCGTCCAGGGCCAGGACTCAACCTCTTTTCCCCCATTTTCCCCCTCGGTTCTCTCTGTGTTGCCATTCGAACCTCTGCGGGATACTCTGTTTCTTTGTCTTTTGACCTTAAGCAAGGCCCCATGGAAGCAATCGATCTGCACACCCACACCACGGCCTCGGACGGGACCCTGACCCCGGCCGAACTGGTCCGCCGGGCCAAGGACCGGGGTCTTGCGGCCGTGGCCATCACCGACCACGACACCGTGTCCGGCAACGCCGAGGCCCTGGACGCCGGGGCCGAGTTGGGCCTGGAGGTGGTGGCGGGCTGCGAGATCTCCGCTGACCACGCCGGGGGTCCCATGCACATCCTGGCCTATTTCCTGCCCAGGCAGCCCACCCATCTCCTGACGGTCCTCGGCCAGCTCAACGCCTCGCGCCTGGCCCGCAACCTGGAGATGCTGGACAAGCTTCAGGCCCTGGGCGCGGACATCTCCTACGCAGAGGTCCTGGCCCAGGCGGGCGGGACCGTGGGGCGGCCGCACATCGCCCGGGTGCTTACGGACAAGGGCTTTGTGCCCACGGCCGACCGGGCCTTTGAACGCTTTCTGGGGCGCAAGGGCCAGGCCTACGTGCCCAAGGTCAAGCTGGACCCGGCCCGGGCCATTGGCGCGCTCAAGGACGAAGGGGCCACCGTGGTCCTGGCCCACCCCTTTCTCCTGGGTTTGAACGGCCCGGCCCTGCACGATTTGCTGGTCCGTTTGAAGAGCCTGGGCCTGGACGGCATCGAGGTCTTCTACAGCGAGCACAGCCCCTCGCAGATGGATGTGTACATGCACCTGGCCGCCAAACTGGACCTGTGCCTGACCGGCGGCTCGGACTTCCACGGCCGGAACAAGCCGGACATCGAACTGGGCCAGGGCAAGGGTCGGCTGTTCGTGCCCCGCTCCCTGCTGGACCGCATGAAGGAACGCCGGGCGGCCCAGGGCCTGCCCGTCTAGCTCCGCAAGACCACAACAAGACCACAATGACCCCGCAATCCTTCCCAAGACTGGAAATCCTGGCCCCGGCCGGGGACCTTGAAAAACTGGAGACCGCCATCCTCTACGGGGCGGACGCCGTGTACCTGGGCGGCCCGGACTTGAGCCTTCGGGCTGCGGCCTCGGGCTTTGACCGCCTGGGTCTGGAAGAGGCTCTGGCCCTGGCCCACGCGGCCGGGGTGCGGGTCTATTACTGCCTGAACGTCCTGGCCAGGCCCAGGGAACTGGTGGGCGTCGAAGCCCGACTGGAGGAGATTTCGGACCTGGCCCTGGACGGGCTCATCGTGGCTGACCTGGGCGTGGCCCGGCTGGCCCGGCGCAGGCTCCCGGACCTGGCCCTGCACGCCAGCACCCAGGCCAACACCATGAACGTGGAGGCGGCCCGGGCCTGGGCCGATCTGGGCGCGCGCCGGGTGAACCTGGCCCGGGAGCTGTCCGGCCGGGACATCCTGGGCATCGGCCGGGAGATCCAGCGCCTGGGGCCTGGCCTGGAGCTGGAGATTTTCGCCCACGGGGCCATGTGCCTGGCCCTGTCCGGCCAGTGCCTGCTTTCGGTCTATTTGAACGGACGCTCGGCCAACCGGGGGGCCTGCACCCATCCCTGCCGCTTCGAGTACCGGGAGATGGGTCTGGTCTTGGAAGAGAAGCTGCGGCCCGGGGAAGACCTCTGGGAGCTGCAGGACAGCGAAGAATCGGCGGAATTCTCCAAGCTCCTGGCCCGGGAGGACCTCTGCCTGCTGCCCTATCTGCCCTTCCTGGCCCGGGCCGGGGTCCGGGCGGCCAAGATCGAGGGCCGGACCAAGAGCAGCGCCTACCTCTGCCAGGTGCTGGACGTGTACGCCAGCGCGGTGCGGCGGCCCGAGACCCGAGGCCCGGGCCTGTCCGTCTTTCTGGAGGAGCTGTCCAACTCCGCCACCCGGCCGTTGAGCACCGGCTTCTTCCTGCCCCAGCGCAAGATCCTGGCCCGGCCCCCGCAGCGCAAGCGGCCGGTCCTGGGCCGGGTCTTACGCGCCCTGGGAGACGGGGCCTGGCAGGTCCAGGTCAAGGCCACCTGGCAGGCCTTAAGCAGCGTGGACATCCTGGTCCCCGGTCTCAGGCGGCCCAGGCTGATCCCGGGCCAGTACGGTCTGGAAGGCACGGACGGACACGCCTTGACCGTGGCCCATCCCGGGGCCGTGATCGTGCTGCGCGGACCCTCGTCTGACTTGGGGCCGGACGTGGCTCCCGGTCTGGCCCCGGGACTTTTTCTGCGCCAGGCCTGAGCCACTAGCCAAGGGACCGTAAGTCGGATATATTTTGGCTCCGTACTCGCAAAACGCCAGCCAAGGAGACTTGAATATGCTCATTTCCGACTGGATGACCGTTGAGGTCATTTCCATCACCCCGGATCGCTCCATGATGAAGGCCTCCAAGCTCATGAAGGATAACGACATCAACCGCCTGCCGGTGGTGGACGAGAACGGGACCCTGGTGGGCATCGTCACTGATCACGACATCAAGGAAGCCTCGCCCTCCAAGGCCACCACCCTGGACATGCACGAGCTGTATTATCTGCTTTCGGAGATCAAGGTGAAGGACATCATGACCAAGAACCCGGTGACCATCAAGCCGCACGAGACCATCGAAAAGGCCGCGGCCCTGATGATGGAGAAGGACATCGGGGGCTTGCCAGTGGTGGACGAGGCCCACAAGGTGGTGGGGGTGATCACGGACAAGGACGTGTTCAAGGCCCTGATCCAGACCACGGGCGTGCTGCACGGCGGGGTCCAGTTCGGCCTGCGCCTGTCCAACAAGCCCGGCGGCCTGGTCCCGGCCCTGGACTTCCTCAAGGACAACGGGGCCAGGCTCATGAGCATCCTGACCACCTATGAGCCCAGCGACGTGGAGATGCGCAAGGTCTTCATCCGCATCAAGGACATGGACAAGCCCAGCCTGAACAAGATCAAGGAGGGCCTGGAACAGCGCTTCGAGCTTCTGTACTGGACCCGGGACACGGTGAACCCCCTGGTTTCCTAGGCAGGCCCGGACCAAAAAGACCGGCTTCCGCCTCGACGAGGGGCAGGAAGCCGGTCTTTTTATGGCCGCTGGAAAACGATAGTTTTGTTGTCTATACGCGCAACAATTTGAAATAATTTATATTTTATTCTTATTCTTCCTCTTTGCCAGGACCTTTTCGAGCACGGATCACAAAATCTCGTCCGGGCCTTTCAATCCGAGGTCAGGCCTTGGAGCGCCGCCGCAAGAATTCCGCAGCCACGATGCCCCCGGCCTGGGCCACGTTCAGGGAGTCAAAGGCCCGCAGGAAGGGAATGCCCAGAAAGATTTCGCAGCGCTTGGCCACATTCGGCCGCACCCCGGATTCCTCGCTCCCGAGCACCAGCACGGCCGGAAACTCCAGCTCGGCCTTGAACACGTTGACCGTGGCCTGATCCTGGCCCAAGGCCCGGGTCCCGTAGATGCGGTACCCGGCCTCCTGGCAGGCGTCCAGGCTCTGGGCCAGGTTGGCCACCTTGGCCATGGGCAGAAGGTTGACCGCCCCGGCGCTGGCCCGCACCGCCCCTGGCCCGATCAGGGCCGAATGGTGCCGGGTCATGACCATCCCGGCCCCGCCCAGGGCGTAGAGGGTCCGGGCCAAGGCCCCCACATTGCCCGGGTCCTGGACCTGGTCCAGGGCCACCAGCAGGGGCAGGGGCGCGGAGAGGGCCTCATCCAGCAGGTCCGGGAAATCCACGAAACCCCGAGAGGTCATACGGGCGGCCACGCCCTGGTGATTGCCCGGGGCCAGACGGTCCAGTTCCCGGCCTTCCACCAGGCGGAAGCGCACATGGTGCTCCCGGCAGGCGTCCAGCACCTCGCCGATCTCCCGGCCACCGGCCCCTTTTCGCACCCAGACCGAGTCCACATCACCCTGGCCCCGCCTTAAGGCCTCCAACACCGGCTTGCGACCAAACAACACCGTCTGGTCCTCTCGCATATCCTTGTCCATGTCTCTCCCCTTCCGGCCTGGCCGAAGACCCGAAAATCCCCTATTCTTTCCGCCTTGTCATCACTTAATATTTCAGCTACAAGCTTTGAACCTATCCCTTTCTTTCAGCACGACATTCCGAGTGATTCCGAAGGTCGAAACGCAGCCCTGGCATTCCCACAGGGCGACAGATACAGGCACTTTCATGATGGCAATAAAACCCGACAGGGTGAAATTCTTCTGCTTTTTTCTTTGTCTCCTCAGCCTATTGATTTTTTCCGCCGGATGCGCGCCCAAGAAGAACCCGGCCCCGCCCCTGGATGACCAGGACCTGGCTGGGGACCAGGACCCCATTCTGGGCGAGAACGGCGAAGAGATCACCCCTGAGGAGATTTTCGACATGAAGCGGCTGGGCCGCCACTACCGGCCCCTGACCCCCCAGGAGCAGGCCGCCCTGGAAACGCCCACGGAAATGGATTTCCAACTGGACAAGGAAGACAACGAGGAGATCCAGCGCTACTTCGAGTTTTTCACCCAGGAAAAACGCGAACTCTTCGCCAAATGGCTGCGCCGGGCGCAGATCTACCTGCCGTACGTCCGCGACGTGCTGGACCAGTACGGCCTGCCCCATGATTTGGCCGTGCTCCCCTTCATCGAGAGCGGCTACTCCCCCCGGGCCATATCCAAGGCCAAGGCCGGGGGCATGTGGCAGTTCATGGTGGGCACCAGCAGCCGCTACGGCCTGATCACGGACTCCTGGGTGGACCAGCGCTTCGACCCCTACCTGGCCACCCACGCGGCAGCTAAGTACTTGAAAGAACTCTACGCCATGTTCGGGGACTGGTACCTGGCCCTGGCCGCGTACAACGCGGGCGAGGCCAAGATCGCCAAGGCTCTGGAACAGACCGGGGCGGGCGGGTTCAACGAGCTGGTGGAACAGAACCACAAACTGGGACGCCGGGCCCAGTTGCGCCGGGAAACCAAGAACTACGTCCCCCAGTTCCTGGCCGCGCTGAAAATCGTGCGCAACCTGGAGCCCCTGGGTTTTGAGCCCCTGAACTGGAACGCGGCCCCGCCCTTCATCGACTTGGAAATCCCCAAGGGCACGGACCTCATGTCCCTGGCCAAGTCCTGCGACATGAACTGGGAGCAGTTCGCCACCTACAATCCGGCCTTCACCCGCATGACCAGCTCGCCCATTTCCAGCGGCGTGGCCCATATCCCGCCGGATACCCGGGAGGCGGCCCTGGCCTATCTGGCCAGCCCCCAGGCCAAGAACATGGCCGAATATCGCAAATGGAAGGTGCGCCGGGGCGACACCCTGAAACTCTTGGCCCGCAAATTCGGGGTTTCGGCCGCGTCCATACAATCCGCCAACCATTTGAAATCGCCCAAGCTCAGCCCGGGCCACGAACTGCTCATTCCCACCAAGTCCGGGATCAAGAACCTGCCCCCGGTCATGGACACCCTGGCCGACGCCTCGGACCTTTCGGCCAAATCCGGGAAGAAGTCCAAGTTCCCGCTTCAGGACGTTCCGGACGAGACCCCCAAAGGCAAGAAAACCCGCAAGGGCAAGGCCGCCAAGCCGGACCCGGACGATGCGGCCGACGCCCCCAAGGTCAGCGTCAAGGGCCAATCCAAAGACCAGGCCAAAGACCAGTCCAAGAGTCTGTCCAAGGCCGGGGCCAAGGCCGGGGCCAAGGACAAGACCAAGGCCAAGGCCCGCCAGGAATACGTCATCCGCGAGGGTGACACCATGTATTCCCTGGCCAAGAAAGCCAATGTGCCGGTGGAGACCCTGCTGGCTGACAACGGCATGAAGCCCGGAGCCGCGCTCAAGATCGGGCAGACCATCTCATTGCCCGGCTCGCCGGAAAAAGAGGCCAAAGGCGCCAAATCCAAGTCGTCCAAGTCCGCCAAGGGCAAGGACAAAAGCAAGGACACGGCCAAAGGCAAGGGCAAGGGAAAGGATTCGGCCCAGGACAAGAAGGGCCAGGGCAAGGACGTCGGCCTGGTGCGCTACCAGGTGCGCAAAGGCGACACCCTGGGCAAGATCGCCTCCAAGAACGGGGTCAGCCCGGAGGCCATCAAGCAGTGGAACAAGCTCGGCAGCCAGGACCTTCAGCCCGGGACCACCCTCAAGATCTATCGCTAGGCGTCTGGCTTCAGGGCGGCCAGCAGGATCTTGCCCGCCTCGGAAATATCCATCTCCAGCCCGGTCCACAGCTTGAACTGCTCGGCCCCCTGGGCCAGAAACATCTCCAGGCCCGTGGCGATCCGGCAACCGGCAGCGCGGGCCTCCTGCACCAGACGGGTCTGCAGAGGGTTGTAGATCAGTTCGTAGACCATCATCCCGGCCGACAGCCTGTGCGCCTCGTAGGGCGTCTCCCCAACCAGGCCCCCGGCCATGCCCAGGGGCGTGGCGTTGACCAAAAGATCCAGTTGCGGATCGTGGCGCTTGTCCCAGTCCACCACCCGGACCCCGGGGAAGTCCCGAGCCAGGGCCTCGGCCCGGTCCCGGGTGCGGTTGGCCAGCAGAATTTCCTGAATCCCCAGCTCTTTCAAGCCCGCCAGCACGGCCCGGCAGGCCCCGCCAGCGCCCAGGACCAGGGCGGACTCCGGCTGGTGGACCATGGTCCGAAACGGGGCCATGAACCCCAGAATATCCGTGTTCCCCCCCCAGAGCTCCCCGTCCTTCCAGAACAGGGTGTTCACCGCGCCGATGTGCCGGGCCCGATCCGTAAGCCGGTCCAGGCCAGCCATGACCTTTTCCTTGTGCGGGATGGTCACGCTGACCCCGCTCACGGGCAGGATGCGCACGCTGCGCAGGAAATCCGGGAGATGTTCGGGGGCCAGGGGCCAGACCAGGTACGCGGCCTTCACGCCCAGGCGGTCAAAGGCCCAGTTGTGCAGCACCGGGCTCAAAGAGTGGCCCAAGGGGTGGCCGATGATGCCGTAGAGCTTTTCCGGGACCATGCGCGTTTCCCCCAGTGGAGAAAAAGGGCCTGTCCCCAGGGGGAACAGGCCCTCATCCAGGCGACTTTGCCGCGTTATTGCGCGGCCTTGGCCCCAGCCTCGATGGCTGCGGCGTTCTTGGGAATCATGTGCTTGTAGCTGGCCGAGATGACGTTGACCAGGCTGTCGATGACCGCTTGCAAAGGCAGGACCCCGGTGGCCTGGATGTATGCGCCCAGGGCCACCATGTTGGCCATGCGCGTGTCCCCGAGCTTGTCCGAGATCTCGCCTGCGGCCACGGGCACCGAGCGGATGCGGCCCTGCTCGGCCAGGTCCATGTCCACCAGGGAGGTGTTCACGATCTGCACCCCCCCGTCCACCAGCCGGGACTGGAACTTGTCCAGGGACGGCCGGTTCATGATGATGGTGGAGAGCGGCCGGTGGATCACCGGGGACCCGATCTCCTCCTCGGACAGGACCACGGTGCAGTTGGCCGTGCCCCCGCGCATCTCGGCCCCGTAGACCGGGATGTAAGTCACGTTCAGGCCCTGGTTCATGCCCGCGTAGGCCAGGAGATTCCCGATCAAGAGGACCCCCTGGCCGCCGAATCCGGCGATGATGACATCCTGATACAGGCTCATTTGCCCTCCTCGCCTTTGCCCGCAGCTTCACCCGTGACGTCAGCCGTAGCGTCCTTGAACACGCCCAGGGGGAAGTAGGGGATCATCTCGTTGGCGATGCGTTCGTTGGCCTTGATGGCGCTCATCTTCCAGTTGGTGGGGCAGGCGGACAGAACCTCCACGAACCCGAAGCCAAGGCCGGAGGTCTGGACCTCGAAGGCCTTGCGCAGGCACTTCTTGGTCTTGTTGATGTTTTTGACGTTGTTTAAGGCCGTGCGGGCCACGTAGGCCGAGCCGCCCAGGGAGGCGATGATCTCGGCCATCTTGATGGGCATGCCCTCGCGCTCGGCGCAGCGGCCGCCCGGGCAGGTGGTGGTCTTCTGCCCGATGAGCGTGGTGGGGGCCATCTGGCCGCCGGTCATGCCGTAGACCGTGTTGTTCACGAAGACCACCGAGACCCGCTCGCCCCGGTTGGCGCAGTGCATGATCTCGGCCATGCCGATGGAGGCCAGGTCGCCGTCGCCCTGGTAGGTGAACACGAACTTGTCCGGCTTGGCCCGTTTCACGCCCGTGGCCACGGCCGGGGCCCGCCCGTGCGGGGCCTCCACCGCGTCCACCAGCAGGTAGTTGTACAGAAACACCGAGCAGCCGATGGCCGTGACCATGATGGTTTTCTCCACCAGGCCCATTTCCTCCAAAAGCTCGCCCACCAGGCGGTGGGCCACCCCGTGATGGCAGCCCGGGCAATAGTGGGTGGGCCGGTCGGCCACCACTTGCGGGCAGGAAAAGACCAATTCTTCGTCCTGGTACATACGTCCTCCCTACAGGCCGAGCGCGCGGGCGATGGGCTCGTCGAAGTCGTCGGGCACAGGCAGGTTGCCCGGATAGATGCTGAAGAATTCCGAGGTGGCCAGGCCGCACAGGGAAAGACGCACGTCCTCCACCATCTGGCCCAGGTTCTGCTCCACGGTCAGGAACTTCCGGCCGGGCTTGACCAGCTTGGCCAGGGCCTCGGACGGGAAGGGGTACAGGGTGATGGGCCGAAACAGCCCCACTTTCAGCCCCTTCTTGCGCAGCTTGCGGATGGCGCTCTTGGCGATGCGGGCGATGGTGCCGTAGGCGCAGACCACGAGCTCGGCGTCCTCGGTCTCGAAGCACTCCCAGCGGACTTCCGCGCGCATGGCCTCGTACTTGGCCTGAAGCATGCGGTTCTGGTCGGCCAAGGCCCCGTCCTGGAGGAATAGGGATTTAAGCAACCGGGGACCGCGTCCCACAGCCCCGTCCAGGGACCAGTCCCTGGCCTCGGCCGGGTCCGCCGGGCGATCCGGAGCGGTGAGCACCGGCTCCTTCATCTGGCCCAGGATGGCGTCGCCCAGGATCATGACCGGGTTGCGGTACTGAAAGGCCAGGTCAAAGGACTCCCGGGTCAGGTCGTAGGCCTCCTGGCAGGTGGCCGGGGCAAGGACCAGCAGGCGGTAGTCGCCGTGCCCGCCGCCGCGCGTGGACTGGAAATAGTCGCCCTGGGAGGGGCCGATATCGCCCAGGCCCGGGCCGCCCCGGTTCATGTTCACGATGATTGCCGGAAGTTCGCTGCCAGCCATGTAGGAGATGGCCTCCTGCTTGAGCGAGATGCCCGGGCTGGAGGAGGAGGTCATGGCCCGCACCCCGCAGGCCGTGGCCCCGAGCAGCATGTTGGCCGCGGCCACCTCGCTCTCGGCCTGCACGAACGCGCCGCCCCGGTCGGGCAGGGCCTTGGACAGGTACTCCGGGATGTCGTTCTGGGGGGTGATGGGATAACCGAAAAAGCACTGGCACCCGGCGGCCAGAGCGCCCCGGGCAATGGCCTCGTTGCCCTTGAGGAAGAGCTTGTCGCCGCTAGCCATGGCTCGCCCCCTTTTTCGCCTTCTTCTTGGTCTTGTAAACGGTGATGGCCACATCCGGACAGATGGTGGCGCAGGACGCGCAACCCGTGCACTTCTTCATGTCCCCGGCCGGAACCTCGGCCGGTTTGTAGCCGTGCTGATTGAAGCGGTCAGCCTGTTTGATGATCTCCTTGGGACAGACCGTGGTGCAGAGCAGACAGCCCTTGCATCGGTCCTCCCGTATTTCGATACGTGACATCCTCCCTCCTTTGCCAACAGGGGCGATCACGGAAAGGCGAGTTTTGGCACAAAGACCCGTGTTATTCAAGAGGACTCCCGGACTAACTCGCGAAGGGGATGCTCAAAGCAGGAGCATGGCGTCCCCGTAGCTGAAAAACCGGAAGCCCCGGGCCAGGGCCTCCTGGTAGGCGGTCAGCATGCGCTCGCGCCCGGCCAGAGCGGACACCAGCATGAGCAGGGTGGATTTGGGCAGATGAAAATTGGTAATGAGCCCGTCCACGACCTGGAATTCATAGCCCGGGATGATGAAGATGTCCGTGGACCCGGACCAGGCCGTGAGGCCCCCCCGGGCCTGGGCCACGCCCTCCAGAATCCGGGCCGAGGTGGTGCCCACGGCAATGACCGGCCTTTTTTCCTCTTTGGCGCGCAGGACCGCCTGCACGGTCTCCTCGGGCAATTCCAGATACTCGCGGTGCATGCCGTGCTTGCGGATATCCGCTGTCCGCACCGGGCTGAACGTCCCGTAGCCCACATAGAGCGTGGCCTCATACCATTCGATGCCTCTCGCTTGCAACTCTTCGCGGACCTTTGGGGTGAAATGGAGCCCGGCCGTGGGCGCGGCCACGGAACCGGCCTTGTCCGCCCGGGCGTGCAGGGTCTGGTAGCGGCTTACGTCTGCCTGGTCCACGGCCCGCTGGATATAGGGAGGCAGGGGCAACACCCCCTGTTCGTCCACCCGCTGGGTCAGGCCCCCGGTCCAGGACAATTCCCCGAATATCCGGCCGAACTCGCCCTGGCCGGTCACGGTCAAGTGCATCTTGGGACCGAAATCCACCCGTTCACCCGGTCGTGGCCCCCGGGAAGCCTTGGCCAGGCCCTCCACCTGGGCCTGTTTCCAGCCCGGAGCAACGCCAGCCTGTTCCTGGACCAGGGGCAGGGGGGTGAGCAGGAGGAACTCCACCTGCCCGCCCGTGGGCTTACGGCCCAGGAGCCGGGCCGGAAACACCTTGGAGTTGTTGGCCACCAGCACGGCCCCGGCCGGGAGATGCGCGGCCAAGCGGGAGAAATCCGTCCACTGGATATCCCCGGACAGGCGCGGGACCACGGCCAGACGCGACCCGTCCCGATCCGCAGCCGGATGCTGGGCAACCGAAGACTCGGGCAGGTCGTACTCGTAGGAGGAAAGCAAAAAATCTTGTTCTTTCATACTGTTCAATACGCGAGAGGCCAGCCCAGCTCCATCCTCGTCACGCGTGTCCCGGCCAAGGATGCCTGGGCACAGTCGGCTGACAAGCTTATGATGATCTGATGATGACAACTCCAACCTTCTGAAATGATGTTTGAACTGACCTTCATGGGATGCTCACGATTTTTCTTGATTCCATCCCGCAGGATGGTAGAGCAAACACATGAATTGGTACTCCTTGGCGGAAATCTCCAAGCTCACCCGCATTCCAGCGCCCACGGCCCGGCGGTACGCCTTGCTGTTCAAGGAGTATCTCCCGGGCAAGCGCATGGGCCGGACCACCAAGTACCCGGAAGAGGCCCTGACCCTGTTCCAGCGCATCAATGCCGAGTATCAGGACGGACGGCTGACCCACGAGATCGAGGAAGAGTTGCACCAGGAGATCCCGCGCACCATTGAGGTCTCCTCCAGCCCGGTGGTCCAGTCGCCCCTGCCTGCCGTGCATGCGGGCTTTGATCCGGCCCTGGTGAGCACCGTGACCGATCTCTTGGGACGTTTTGGCAAATGCCTGGAAGTGCTCAGCAATCAGAAATCGCTCATTGAGCATCAGCGCCTGGACATCCAGCGCCTCAAAACCGCCTTTGTCCAGCTAGCCCAAAATCAAAAGCGGCTCAAGCACCTTCCCCAGGCCCTCATCCGGCCCGTGGCCCTGGATCAGGAGCGCCGCAGCCAGGTCCTGGCCCAGAAAGACGCGGAACTGGAGGCCACCACCCAGGAGCTTCTGAGCGAACAGGGTGAGATCACGGCCAAACTCAAGGTGCTGGAAGCGGAAATCGTGCGTTTGCGCAAGGACCGCCGGGATCTGGAGCGCTATCTTCTGGACAAGATTTCCCAGGCCCAGGCCGGACCCGAAAAAACGTCCTGAACCCGATGTCTTCAGGGCCAGGTCCCATTTGAAGTTTCTTCAGAATTTGGATAGCACAACCGCAGGCAGTACGCCGCATCCACTTCCAACAAGGAGCCCTCTCCATGAAGACCTTGCTCTTGACCCTCTGTCTTGGGGCCGCGCTGATCTGTTCCGCCTGCGCGTCGAAATCCACCCCCGCTGACGACGCGCCCATGGACAATGCGGGCGGCAAACCTGTTGAAACCTATGACGAAGTGAACGCCGGAACGGAATTCACGGACATTACCCTGCCTGCTGACCTGACCCGGGTGTCGGACGAGACCAATTTTTTCGAGACCAAGCAGTTCAAGATGGGCATCCTGGTCTATGAAGGCCGCGTGGACTACAACTCCCTCATCGACTTCATGATCAACACCATGGTCAAGCGCAAGTGGATAGTGCAGAGCACGCTGAAATCCACCAAGTCCACCCTGGTTTTCGACAAGCCCAACAAGAGTTGCGTCATCCAGATTTCCGAGGGGACCATTTACACCCGCATGGCCATCACGGCCGTGGAACTCAAGACTCCGGGCAGTTCCTCGGCCCAGGAATCGGCTCCGGCCGCCGCGCCCGCCGCTCCTTCGTCCGGAACGGGCAAGCCCAAATCCGGGGAACTCAAGCCTGCGTTCAAGAATGAAAAGAACATCAATTAGATGAGCTTTTCCCTCATTCCCTCCACCTTCTGCGGCGCCCAGGTCCACCTGGGCGTCACAGGGTCCATCGCGGCCTACAAGGCCCTGGATCTCCTGCGCACCCTGCTCAAGGCCGGTTGCCAGGTGTCCGTGACCCTGACCAGCGCCGGGCAGCGCTTCGCCACCCCGGACAGCTTCCGGGCCTTGGGAGCCGACCCGGTCTACGCTGGAATGTTCGACCCAGCGGCCACGGCCTTCCCGCATCTGGAGCCCGGACAAAGGGCCAAGTGCCTGATCATCGCCCCGGCCACGGCCAATATCCTGGCCAAGCTGACGCACGGCCTGGCCGACGACCTGCTCTCCTGCCAGGCCCTGGCCTTTCCCGGCCCCATTATCTTGGCTCCGGCCATGAATCCGGTCATGTGGGCCGCCCCGGCCACCCGCCGCAACTGGGCGCAGGCCAAGGAGCTGGGCTTTGTGTGCATCGAGCCAGTGCTGGGCGAAATGGCCTGTGGAGACACCGGGCAGGGGAGACTGCCCTCCACGGATATTTTGGCTGCCCAGGTCCTGCGCCAGTGCAGCCCCCAGGATCTGGCTGGCAAGAAGATTCTGGTCACCCTGGGACCGACCCAGGAGTATTGGGACCGGGTCCGTTATTTAAGCAACCCCTCCAGCGGCAAGATGGGCGCGGCCATCGCCATGGCCGCCTGGCTGCGCGGGGCCGAGGTCACGGTGGTGCGCGGCCCGGTGGCCCTGGAACTGCCCGGTCTTTTCCCTGAGCACAACGTGACTTCCGCCCAGGAAATGCTGGCCGCCTGCCTGGACCTTGCGCCCAGCCAGGACATTGTGTGCATGACTGCGGCTGTGGCGGATTTCGCTCCTGTTCCTGTTGACAGCGTGAAGGTCAAAAAGAGCACCCTTCCGAAATCAGGCCTGTCCATCCCCTGTAAGCCGGTCCCGGACATCCTGGCCCAAATGGGCAAGAACAAGAGACCGCAACAGGTGTTCATTGGCTTTGCAGCCGAATCGACAACCCTGCACGAAGAAGCCCAACGCAAGCTTCAAGCCAAGAATCTGGACCTCATCCTGGCCAACCGCATCGACCAGGAAGGGTCGGGATTTGCCTCGGACACCAATGAAGTGGTGCTGTATGCCAAGAACGGCCGCCAGGAGACCTGGCCCTGCCTGCCCAAGACCGAGATCGCCTGGCGCTTATGGGACTTCCTTCCCTGCTTGTAAATCTCCCGGCGGCCTGCAAACCTTTCTCGACCCTGGGTCTGGATTGGATTCTAGGCCCGGAAGGACTTAAAGCCTTGCCCTCCACCCAGGCCAATCCAGCAGCGCAGTCCCGGCCAGCCCAGCACAGCCAGCCCGACACACAGTCCCAGCCTTACCCGGCGACTCCACACCCGCAACACGCCCAGAAACCAGGTCCGCTCCCTCATCAGCCTCCTGCGACTGGACAACACGCCGCCACCTGCGCCGAGCCTCTCCTTGCCCCGGCCGACTGGCCTGAGCCCTGGTCGATCTTTTGGCAAAAAACCATCAAGACCCCCACCATCGTCTGGACCTATCAGGAGTTGTCCCTGGACCTGACCCAGCCGCAGGCGCAGTCCAAGGAACGGAGCGTCCTGTGGAAATTCCTCCTCAAATCCCTGGGTTGGCCCCGGGGCATGTTCGGTTTTTGGCCCATGTCCGAATATCATGAAGGGGCTTTCACTCCCAGGCCGGACATGTTCTGGGAAGGAATCCGCAGACTTCAGCCTCAATACATAGCCTGCTTCGGCCAGGCGGCTTTTCAACTCATCGCCCCGGACGCTGACCCGAACCTCCACGCCCAGCCCTACAAGGACTATCTGCTCCACCACCTCCCAGCCCCCCAGGACCTGGCCCAGGCCTCTCCGCCCAAGCGAACCAGCATGATCCAGGCCCTGCACACCCTGCACCTGGACCAGCTTGTTTCACGTGAAACATAATTTCTGACTCTTTTTCCACTTTTCACACAAAGACTGCTTGCCGTGACTTGCCCTTCAGCCTCTTCAAGGGTAGACGGGTTTCACGTGAAACGCTTAAAACTCCCAACGAGGCTGACATGTCTGCACGCAGAATCGTGGTTGCGAATCAAAAGGGCGGGGTGGGCAAAACCACCACCTCGGTCAATCTGGCCAGTTCATTGGCTGTGATGGAAAAAAAGGTCCTCCTGGTGGACTGCGATCCCCAGGGGAACGCCTCCAGCGGGCTGAATTTCTTCCCCGGGGACGAGCGGACCACGATCTATTCAGTCCTTTTTGAGCCGGAACGGGCCAGGGAAGCGCTCTACAGTGCGGAGCTCCCCTATTTGCACATCATGCCCGCGAACCAGGACCTGGTGGGTGCGGAAATCGAGCTCATCGACAAGATGGGGCGAGAATACTACATCAAGGAATTGGTGGAAAAGGTCCAGGATGACTACGATTTCATCTTTTTCGACTGCCCGCCGTCCCTTGGTTTACTGACTGTAAACGCCCTGTGCGCGGCCACGGAAATGCTCGTGCCCTTGCAGTGCGAATATTACGCCCTGGAAGGGGTGGCCCACCTGCTGAACACCTATGAACTGGTGAAAAAGCGGCTCAACCCGGACTTAAAACTTTTGGGCGTGGTGCTAACCATGTACGATCAGCGCAACCGCCTGTCGCGGCAGGTGCGGCACGAGGTGCGCAAGACCTTCCCGGGCCATCTGTTCGAGTCCATCGTGCCGCGCAACGTGCGCCTGTCCGAGGCCCCGAGCTATGGCAAGCCCGTGGTCACCTACGACATCAAGTCCTCCGGGGCCGAGGCCTATCTGTCCCTGGCCCAGGAGGTCGTGAAGCGCATCGTGTAAGTCTGCGCAGAGAAAGAGGTGGGGGTCTTACGGCTCATTTGCAGGCTTTGGCCGGGCAGGGCACGCATTCCACGCAGATTTCGCGCTTGAAATGCATCTTCTTCACCCGGGCCTTGCAGGTTTGGCACTCGTAACTGACCAGCCCGCCCAGGCTGGCGGCCTTGAGCAGGAATTTCCGGGGGTCGTCGGCCGCCCAGTCAGGGGTTTCGGCCCCGCAGATTTTGCACTGGACATCGGTGTCCACCGGATACTGGAAATCCCAGTGCTGTTTGAGCAGTTCCAGGTCGGCCAAGGGCTCTTTGACGGCCTGGGGCGGGGTCAGGCGCTCCACGGCCTCCTGCACCGGGGCCTTGATCTGGCCCCAGAGTTCCGGGGGGATGAACACGCCGAGGAATTCGCCGGTGGCCGTATACATTTTGACCAGGGATTGGGCTTTGTTTTTCATTGGATGTCCCGGGTGAGAGGTTTCGCCAGAGGTAAGGCCACGACGGCAAAGGTCAAGGCTATCCCTGGGCGGGTTTGGGCGCAAGGCGGCATAAACAGGTTTTTAAGCGCAAGGAGAAGGGCATGGCGGCGGTGAAAGGCGGATTGGGAAGAGGGTTGCAGGCCTTGTTCGGAGACGACGCCCCCATGGTGGCCCGCCAGGGCGCTGGCGCCCAGCACGGCAGCCCGGCCCACGGGGCGCGCCTCATCGACATGGGCCAGATCGTGTCCAATCCCATGCAGCCCCGGCAGGTGTTCGCCCCGGAAGCCCTGGCCGAGCTTGCGGAATCCATCCGCAACCAGGGCGTGCTCCAGCCCATTCTGGTGCGGCCCATCAAAGAAGAGGGAAAAAGCCAGTTCCAGATCGTGGCTGGCGAACGGCGTTGGCGGGCCAGCCAGTTGGCCGGGCTGACCCAGATTCCGGCCATGGTCCGGGAGCTGACCGATGCCGAGGGCATGGCCATCGCCCTGATCGAGAATTTGCAGCGCGAGGACTTAAATCCCATTGAAGAGGCCAAGGGCTGCGAACGCCTGATCCAGGAATTCGGCCTGACCCAGGAGGACCTGGCCAAGCAGCTGAGCAAGAGCCGCTCGACCCTGTCCAACACCCTGCGCCTGCTCTCCCTGCCCCAAAACGCCCAGATGGACATCCAGGAGGGGCGGCTCTCCGCCGGACACGGCCGGTCCATCATGAGCCTGGACGAGGAGGCGCGCGAGCCCTTCCGCCTGCGCATGCTGGAACTTTCCATGTCCGTGCGACAGGCCGAGGCCGAATCCGCGTATTTCAAGGCTCATGGCCGTTTTCCCGAATCCGGGGCCTTTTTGGACTCTAGGGTCCAGGCCAAGGCCGAAAAACGCTCTAAAAGGGCGCGCGAACCCAAGTATATCGACGAGGAGTTGCGCCAGCTCAAGAACCGCATGGACGAGATCCTGGGACTCAAAATCACGGTCTCGGGCAATATGGAGCGCGGGGTCATCAGCTTCCATTTCCAGAACCAGGCCGAACTGACCCGGCTGGCCGAACAGCTTCAGCTCGGAGCCATTGCCGGTTAAATTCTCGGCCGTATCGAAGAAGAGGCGGGACGGAGCCCTAAGATGCAGCAAAACAGACTCAAATCAGTCGATACCTTAAGCGGACAGCCCATTCTCATCCTGGGCGACGTCATGCTGGACCATTACATCGTGGGCACGGTGGAGCGCATCTCCCCCGAGGCCCCGGTGCCGGTGGTCAAGGTGAACTCCCAGTACCACCGCCTGGGCGGAGCCGGGAACGTGGCCAAGAACATCGCGGCCCTGGGCGGAAGGCCCCTCCTGGTGGGCTGCGTGGGCCAGGACCCGGACGGAGACATCCTGTCTGCGCTTCTGGCCGAGAGCGGGGTGGAGAGCCTGCTCATTCCCCAGGGCATGGGTCCGACCACGCGCAAGACCCGCATCGTGGCCCACAACCAGCAGGTGGTCCGGGTGGATTTCGAGAACGGCGGGACCCTGGACTTAGGCCAGGTCGAGCAGATGTTTGCGGCCATCGGGCCGAGGCTTGGGGATTTCAAGGTGATCATCCTGTCCGACTACGGCAAGGGGGTCATCTGCCAGGCCCTCATGGACCGTCTCCGGCCCCTGGTGGCCGCCCAGGGCAAGAAGCCGCTCATCCTGGTGGACCCCAAGCCCAGCCAGGCCGGGCTCTACCAGGGGGCCGACCTGCTCACCCCCAACGCCAAGGAGGCCGGGGAATGCGTGGGTCAGCCCATCCGGTCCCTGGCCGATGTCCTGCCCGTGGGCCAGAAACTCATGGACGCCTTACAGTTGCGACATTTGCTCATCACCCTGGGCAAGGACGGCATGGCCCTGTTCGAGAGCCGCGACCAGGCCTGGCACATCCCCACCCTGGCCCAAAAGGTTTTTGACGTCACCGGCGCGGGAGACACGGTCATCGCCACCCTGGGCCTGGCCCTGGCGGCCGGGCTGCCCCTTCTGGAAAGCTGCATCCTGTCCAATTTCGCGGCCGGGGTGGTGGTGGGCGAGGTGGGCGCGGCCTCGGTGACCCAGGCCGAGCTCAAGGCGGCCATGGCCTCGGGCGACTGGCCCGCGACCACGCCTCTCACCGCCCTGGGGGCCTGAACCGCGTCCGACGATACCCGTCCTGGCCTTGCGCCCTGGGCCGCCTTCGACTTTGGCCCGCCCCATTGCCCCTTCCCCCCTTGCCCAAGAAAAACCCCTCCCAGCTGGACCGGGAGGGGCTTGGAATACGCCTGAAGGCGGGCAGGTTCTGCGAACTACAGGATGGGCAGATAGCGCTCCAACTCGTACTCGGTCACCCTGACCCGGTAGTCGTCCCATTCCTTGATCTTGTTGTGGTACAGATTCTTGTGGATGTGCTCACCCAGGGTCTCCCGCACCAGCTTGCTCTTGTACATCTCCTCGGCCGCTTCGTAGAGGCTTCCGGGCAAAGAGTTTATCTTGTGCTTTTTCAACTGGCTGGGCTCCATGTCAAAGATGTTGGTCTCCACCGGATCGGGCAGGGTGTAGCCCTCCTCCACGCCCTTGAGTCCAGCGGCCAGCATGACCGCGAAGCACAGGTACGGATTGGCGGCCGGGTCCGGGCAGCGCAATTCCATGCGCGTGGCCGACTCTTTCCCGGGCTTGTACATGGGCACCCGGACCAGGGCCGAGCGGTTGCGCCGGGCCCAGGCCACGTACACCGGGGCCTCGTAGCCAGGCACCAGACGCTTGTAGGAATTGACCCACTGGCTGGTCACGCAGCAGATTTCCCGAGAATGCTTCAATATTCCAGCAATATATGCTTTTCCTTCGGCGCTCAGATGGTAGGGGTCGTTGGGATCGAAAAAGGTGTTGCGGCCGTTCTTGAACAGGGACTGGTGCACGTGCATGCCGGACCCGTTCTGCCCGAAAATGGGCTTGGGCATGAAGGTAGCGTAGCAGCCGTGCTTGCGGGCCATCTCCTTGACCACCACCCGGTAGGTCATGGCCGTGTCGGCCATGTGCAGGGCTTCCTGGTAGCGCAGATCAATCTCGTGCTGGCTGGGCGCGACCTCGTGGTGGCTGTACTCCACGCTGATGCCCATGCTTTCCAGGGCGAAGATGATGTCGCGGCGGATGTTGTTGCCCAGATCCAGGGGTGGGGCGTCGAAATACCCGCCCGCATCAATGGGCTCGGGATATTCGTGGCTGGCGAACAGGAAGAACTCCAGCTCGGGTCCGACGTAAAAGGTGTAGCCCTTGGCTGCGGCTCTTTTGAGCTGGCGCTTGAGCACGAAGCGGGAGTCGCCCTCATAGGGTTTGCCGTCAGGGGTGACGATGTCGCAGAACATGCGGGCCACGGGCCGGTCCATGGGCCGCCAGGAGGCGATCTGAAAGGTGGTCGGGTCCGGAATGGCCACCATGTCGGATTCATCGATGCGGGTGAACCCGAGGATGGAGGAGCCGTCAAAGCCCATGCCCTCCTCAAAGGCCGCCTCCAGCTCCTTGGGCGTGATCTGAAAGCTTTTGAGCATCCCTAGGATGTCCACGAACCAGAATTGCAGGAAACTGATGTTGTGGTCCTTGACCGCTTTGAGCACATCGTCGGCGTTTTTGCATTTGAACACGGGCTGATCCATATTTCCCTCCGGTCGGTTGGAAATGTTGAACGTCGTAAAGAGTGGAAAAGATCGACTTCAGAAATCCTGCCTCGCGCAAATCCGGTCGAAGGAAGAAATGGCGCAAAAAACCAGAAAAAAAGACAGGGAGAGGCAGGAACATGCGGAATGTACCCCCCCTTTTCCCAGCTATCAACAAAAAATCCCTCGTATTGGCCTGTTCAGGCGGATTTTTGAGTCCCTGACCAGGATGGCAGCCTCTCGGACTTCGGCCCTGGACCGGGTGCGGTTGAGCGTGGGCATCAAACAGGCTTGGCCGCAGGGGCGGAAGTGGCCCATGCCATTGACCAGAGTCCGAGCGGACAGGGACTGAAGAAAGGCCAGCCACGGCCTGGACCTGTGCGTGTGGTTCGTCCTTCAACGTGTGGTTGAAGATTTGCGGTCTGGTCGGCATGGCGACCTGATGGACCGGTGAAGTGGCAATATCGGTAAGCGCCGATCAATTTACACGGTGTATTTCAATGCAGTAACGATTCACGAATTTGTCGGAAAAAGGCCTGGAGAAAGCCTTCGGTCACGGTCGTTCCGTCAATGGAGAGCTGACGGAGCAGGGCCACGTGGTTGCCCTTGGGGGTCTGGGTTTTTCTGAAGCTGAAGGCGTGTCGGCCCCGGGTGGAATGCGGGGACTGCAAGGTCAGGGTCCACTCCTCGTCCGCCCCTTGCCAGGCCTCGTCCAGGGGCTTCAAATCCGGTCGCTGGCCCAAATAGGCTTCCAGTTCACCCAGGCTGAAAGGTCGGCCCGAGGGTCCGGTCAGCCCGAGGTATTCGCCCCGAGCCGAATGCATGACCGCAGGCAGGTCGAGAAAATCCGGACGTCCTACAACGTCGCGCGGGCCAGGTTTCGGGCCAACTGGCGGACCAGGAGTCGGGCCAGGGGTCGGGCCTGATTGGGAACTTGGAGTAGGACCGGATTCCGGACCTGGTGTCTGGAACGACCCGGTCGGCTCCTCGGCCCGAGACCGGGCTGGCTCTTCGCCAGGCTTGCGAGGCTCAGGTCCTGCTGTCCCGGACTCCGGGGGCCTATCCGTGAACTCATAGGCATGGACCGCCCCCTGTTCTCCCCGCACATTGATGACCCGCCGGGGGGCGGCCGCAGGACTTTTCCCGGCCTGCTGGGCCAGACCCGCCAGCGCCTTGTTCAGATTCGCCGATATCTCGTTCAAATGCGCCACCAGGGCGTTCTGCTGGGCGAACAGGGTGTCGATGCGGTCCTTGTCCTTGGCCGCCTCCAGGCCGAATTTGGCCTGGGCCGTGGCCATGGCCCCCATGCCCTTGGACATCTGGCCAAGCACATGGAACAGCCGCTCGAAATCCCCCGTGCTTTCCGCAGACCCCTGGGTTGAATCATGAGTTATCGGTAAGCTATCGATGTCCGCAACAATTGGAAACACCTTGGCAAGTTCTCGTCTGGCCTGCTTGATGGACAGCCCTTCCTGGAACAGGTCGAAAATCGTGCGGCAGAGTTTCTCGGTGTCCGGGACAAAACGCAGGGGTTTGGTCAGGGTGGGCGGTTGGAAGAACTCCGGGAACTTCCGGCGATAGCTTTTGATGGTCGTGACCGACACCCCCACCCGGCGGGCCAGGTCCTGATGGGTCAAGGTACGGGGGGTGGGTTCAGCCATGGCCAGAATATCCTTGAAAGACGGAGAACCTAAAGATGCTGGTATAAGCCGATTTTCGCTATCGTCGCTTATCGATATCACAGGATGGGCCAGGGGTCAAGGGACCGGGCCAAAGGCAGGGAAAAGGACTGGCAGCTCAGGGAGAAGGCTCTCGAACCACGCAGGTATAGGCCACAAAAAAGGAGCCCGAGGATGGACGTCCTGGACTCCTGGAAAAAAAAGGGAAAGGACAACGACTGGCGAATCAGGGGCAGAAATGGGGGGCCTCCATGAAATCCGCCTGGCCGGTGGACTCCAGGACCGCGCGCCAATAATCCGACTGGGTGTTCAGACGCTTGCCCTTGCCGCAGACCAGGGCCACGGGCAAGTGCACATAATGGGACTTCAAATTGCTCACCACCATGCCCGTGCGGCCGGACATGGCCGCATGCACCGCGTGCTGGCCCAGGAACCCGCAATAGATGCGGTCATTGGCATTGGCTGGGACCGAGCGGATCATGTAGCTCGGGTCGATGAATTTCAGGGTGATCTCTGTGTGGCTGGCCTTGAAATGGGCCTTGATCTTTTCCGACAGGACCGAGCAGATGTCGGCCAACTGCTTGTTGCCCGAAGCGTCTTGCTGGCCCGTGGACTGGGTCAGGTCCTGGCCCGCGCCCTCGGCGCACAGGATCACCGCGTGCTGGCGCTCCTTCAAGCGCTGCTCCAGGCCGGGGATGAGCCCACCCGGGCCTTCCAGGGTGAAGGGGTTCTCAGGCACCAGGACGAAATTCACCTCTTTCAGGGCCAGGGTGGCCTGGGCCGCGATGAAACCCGCGTCCCGGCCCATGACCTTGACCAGCCCGATGCCGTTCACCGCGCCCTGGGCCTCGACATGGGCGCACTGGATGGCCTCGGTGGCCTTTTCCACGGCCGTGTCGAACCCAAAGGAACGGCTGACGAAATTGATGTCGTTGTCAATGGTCTTGGGGATGCCGATGAGCGATATCTTGAGCTTGCGGGCCTTGATCTCGTCCACGATGTGCTGGGCCGCGCGCATGGTGCCGTCGCCACCGATCATGAACAGGATGCTGATGTTCATGCGCTCCAGGGCGTCCACCACCTCGTCGGCTGGCTGGGGGCCGCGCGAGGAGCCCAGGATGGTCCCCCCGAACTGGTGGATGTCCGCCACCCGCTGGGGATCAAGCTCCATGATGTCGTGCCCGTAGCTGGGGATGAAGCCCTGCAAACCGAAGCGGATGCCCAGCACGGCGGCCACCTTGTAGTTGTGGTGGGCCTCCATGACAATGGCCCGGATCACGTCGTTTAAGCCCGGACACAGCCCGCCGCAGGTCACGATGGCGCATTTGGTCTTGGTCGGCTCAAAGAAGATTTTGGCCCGGGGTCCGGCCTTTTCGAATTCGTGATAGATGGGGGTCTCGGGCACGAACCCCAGCTCGTCCTCGGTCAAGTCCACCCGCACGGCCGCGTTGTCCGGGGTGAAATTGCAGCGGGGCAGGGGGGAGGCCACCTTGGCCGAACCAAGCACCGGGATCGTGGCCTCGATTTGAAGCGGTTTCAGCTTGCTTTTCGACATGAATCCCTCCGGTCAGGTTGCAGGCGCTTACGGCAAATCCCCGCTGTACAGATCTTTCCAAGCCGGTTCGCTGTCAGCCTTGAGCGAGGTCCGCACGGGTAGGTGCATGGGCCGGATGTTGAAGGAGTTCTGGGACTCCATGCCCTGCCACCAAATGAAAAATCCCTTCTTGGGGATGTACCGGCAGAGCAGCCGCAGGTAGCCCACCTGGCAGACCGGATCATAGACCTTGAACTCCTGCCCATTAACCTGGAACACCCCGGCTTTGCCAGTGGCCAACGCCCAGTCCGGGGAGTCCTGGACCGGGGCCTGGGCGGGTTCGCCCGTGTGTACGCTAAAATAGCGGGTCTCCCCGTCCAGGTCGCGCAGGCGCAGGAGCCCGAGGGAGGCCGAATGAGACAGGAGGAATTCTGGCCGACGCATGCGGGTGGTTTTCAGCCAGCGGGTCAGGCCCGTGGTGTAAAAGACCTTGCCGTCCCGGATGAAGATGCGGCCCTGTTCCTGCTGCGTGGCCTGGACCGGGCCAGGCTGGAGCAGGTTCCAGGCCACCGTGCTCCCGGAGCCGGTGACCAGGTTGACGGCCTGGCCGGACACAAAGCCCTGGGTGAAGGGTCCGCCGGGTACTTCCATGCGGCGCAGAACCTGCCGGTTCATCAGGGCAAAGCCCAGGGTCTGGCCGCTTGCGTCCGCAGCCACCAGCAGGCCCTGCAAGGCCGTGAAGCCGACCATGATCGGAGCACCGGGCAGGCCCTCCACCCGGGTGAACGGCCCCAGGGGCGGCCCGGCCCACAGGCCGCCATCCGCATCGATGAAGGCCAGCCAGAACCCCTGGTCGGACATGGCCGCCTGGATGATCTGGATTCCGGCCGGAAGGGCGGGAGCGCGGGGCGGGCCACAGGTGCGCAGGTCAAAAACCTGGATGGTGCGCCTGGTGGCGTCCACGGCGGCCAGAAGGGGGCTGCCATGGCCCCAGGCCAGGATGGCGGGCTGGCGTCCCCCGGGCATGGCCATCTGGCGGCAGGCAAAGCCGCTCCAGACAAAGATATCGCCATTGGCCTGGCCCACGGCCAGACCCTCGATCTCCCCGGTCATGGCCGCCACATTGCCCGCCAGCACCGGCACGGCCTCCTGGGGCGTGACCTGGTCGTAGGTGAAGCCCTCGGTCCCTTCCAGAGGCGGCCGATAGAGGTCCTCGGGTTTGACGTAGACCTTGCGCAGCAGGTGGTCGATGTGCTCCTTTAAGGATTGGACCATACGCGGGGCCAAGGTATCCGGGGGCTGGACGTAGAATTCGCCCACCACGGGCTTGCGCCCTGGAGTAGGAGCGTCTTGGGCCTGGGCCGGGCTGGCCCAGGGCAGGGCCAGAGCCCCCAAAAGCAGGGACAGGACAAGGGATGAAACAGAAGTGTTCATGATGCGGTTCAAAGTCCCCCCGGATGGCTTGAGCCGTCGCACTAGACGATCTTGCGGACCTCGACGAAATGCTCCTGCATGCAGATTCCGCCCCCGGCCTTGTCCCAGTTTGAGAGCCCCTGGTCCATGAGCTCCTGGTCGGCCACGCCCTTGCCCCGAGCCCGGGACTCCACGGGCAGGTCGTGGCCGAACCCGTGCAGCATGAACACGGCCTCGGGATGGATGAAGGGCGTGACATGGGCCTTGATCTTGCCTGAATGACGTCCACCAGTGATCTGGACCATCTCGCCGTGCTCGATGCCCAGGGCCTCGGCCTTGTCCTCGTTGATCCACAGGACGTTCTCCGGGACCTGGGCGTGCAGCAGGGGGTTGTTCACCGTATGCCCCTGGGTGTGCACCCCGCAGCGGCCGAAGGTCAGACGGAAGCGCCCCACGGGCGGATGGGCCGGGGAGACGTACGGGGCCAGGGAGGGCAAACCGTCCTTGGCCAGATTGCTGGACACCAGCTCGATCTTGCCCGAGGGAGTTTTGAAGGTCAGTTCCTCCACGGTGCGGTACTTGGGCTTGTCCGTCAGGGACACAAAGCCCATGCGCTCGAAGTCCTCGGGCGCGACCCCGGTGCCTTCGAGCTGGAAGCGCCAGATGTCCTGGATGCTGGAAAAAGCCAGGTCGGTCAGGCCCATGCGCTTGGCCAGGCCGCAATAGATCTCCCATTCGGATTTGGTCTCGAACCGAGGTTCAACCGCCCGGTGGCGCACGAAAAATTCAGGCTTGAGCCCGTTCTTGGAGCCCAGGATGCTCTCCCGCTCCAGATAGGTGGAAAGAGGCAGGACCACATCCGCGTACCAGGCCGTGTCCGACCAGGTGAAAGTCACGGCCACCAGAAGCTCCAGGTGGTCCCAGAGCTTTTTCAAGGCCGTGGGGTCCGGGTAGGCCATGAGCGGGTCGTGGCGGTGGGCGATGTAGGCCTTGACCGGATAAGGCTGATCCGTGGCCATGGCCTCGAAGGCCAGGTGCAGCAGGCCGGGTCCTGCCTCGAAATGGGTGCGGCCCTCCTGCCAGCCCACGCCGTCGGCCCGCTGGCCCTTGGGCTTGGGGTAGATGTCCAGCACGGACTTGAGCCCCTTGCGGCCCACGTCCCCGGGCTTGTTCACAAAAGGCAGGCCGCCCTTGGCCCCGATGGCCCCCAGCAGGGCATTGATAATGTAGGCCGTGCGGCAGACGTAGAAGGAGTCCTGGTAGCGGGCGGCCATCCACCCGGGATGCCAGATCACGGACGGGGCGGCCTGGGCCAGTTGCTCGGCCAGGTCGATGATGCGCTCGGCCGGGATTCCGGTCTCTTTCTCCGCCCAGGCCGGGGTGTAGGGCAGGACGAAGGCCTGGATCTCCTCCAGGCCCAGGATGTGGGCTTGAGCAAAGGCCGCATCGTACAGCCCGGAAGTGAGCAGCACGTGGATGATGGCCAGGTTGAAGGCATAGTCCGTGCCCGGCCGGAGCAGGAAGAAATTGTCGGCCTTGGAGGCCGTGACCGTGGCCCGGATGTCGATGACCGTGAGTTTGCATCCGGCGTCCATGCCGTCCAGGAGCTGGTTGACCTCCTTGACGTTTATGGCCTCGAAGATGTTGCGGGTCTGGAGCACCACGTGCTTGGCGTTCTTGTAGTCGTGGGCCATGTCCTTGCGGCCGAAGCCGAAGGTGGACAGGGCCGCGTGCTGCACGTTGCGGGCGCAGGCCGAATCATGGTTGCAGTAGTTGGGGGACCCGATCCCGCGCAAAAAGGCCCGGTAGATGTCCCGAAACGGGCCGCCCCGATCCGAGAGCAGCACCGAGGTGTCCCCGTACTTCGCGCGCACGGCCTGGAGCCGCTCGGCCACATAATCCAGGGCCTCGTCCCAACTCACGCGCCGCCACTTGCCCTCGCCCCGCGCGCCCTCCCGGATCATGGGAAACTGCGGCCTCTCGTCGTCGTTCAAAAGGGCCACCCCGGCCGCGCCCCGGGCGCACAAGGCCCCCTGGATGCCCGCGCACTGGCGGTTCCCCTGGATGCGGCGCACCGCCCCGTCCTCCACCTCGACCTGGATGGGACAGCGAACCGAACACATGCCGCAGACGCTGAAAACAGTGGATGAGGCCATGCCACGCTCCCTTTAAGGCCAAGGTTCCCCATGATTCACGCTGGCAAGGTATACGCTCTCCACAGCCTGGATTCAACCCTGAAAGTCTGGAAAACGTGACTCCTCACTCCCCTTCCTTTGAACTATCCGGTTCGGATGTTGCAGTTTTTTTCACAAGGTTGACAGGAAGCTTGGTGGTATGTTCAGGAGAAGATGAAAGGAGAGCGCCAGCCATGAGCCTGTATAAAATCAAGTTGAACAAGGAACGCTGCATCCTCTGCCATGCCTGCGAAATCCACTGCCAGGTGCAAAACCGCATGCCCCCGAGCTTAAGGCTCAACTCCATTACCGCCCAGGGGCCTGAGGCGGACGATGAGGGGCGGCCCAGAATGAAACCCAAATATCAGCCCTGCCTGCACTGCAAGAAGCCCGAATGCGTGGCGGCCTGCCCCACGGGCGCCCTGTACATCCGCGAGAGCGACGCCCTGGTGCTCCTGAAAGAGGAGCTGTGCGACGGGTGCCAGGCCTGTGTTTCGGCCTGTCCCTGGAGCGTGCCCCGCATGCACCCGGCCACCGGGAAAATGATCAAATGCGACCTGTGCATGGAGCGCATCGACCGGGGTCTGGACCCGGCCTGCGTGGCCGGATGCACCGGGCACGCGCTCACCTTTGTCCGCCCTTGAGGCGCAAGACGGTTCCTGGCCGGGCCTGGATCAGACCAACCAATAAACAGGAGCATATCCGTGCCTATCCGCAGACTCTCCCTGACGATCTCCGCAATTCTGGCCAGCGTCCTGTGCCTCTGGCTGGGCCTGGCCTCGGCCCAGCAGGCCGCCCCGGCCGCTGAACCGGCCCCTGCGCCCGTGGTGATCGAGGCCCCCAAACTTCCCGAAACGACCCAGGCTCTGGGCGCTGCCACTCCTGCCGCTCCAGCGGCCGCAGCCGCCCCCAAGGGGTCCAAGCTGGCCGAGGCCATTGCCAAGGCCCCCCACGGCGCGGAGCCCGGACAGATCGACGAGAGCAAGCCCCTGGGCTTCTTGGGCATCCCGGGCGCGCCCAATGTGAACATCGTCCTGGCCTTTGTCTGGGCCTTGTGGGTGGGCTGGATTTTCTCCACCGTGGGGGCCTTTGGCGGGGTCATGGCTGGCGTGGGGCATATGAGCGTGTTTGGCTTCGGCAATTACGCGGGCGGGTTCAAGAAGAGCGCCCCGGAGCTGGGCAAGGTCATCACCGACTCCATCAAGGCCTCCAACCAGTTCCTGGTGGGCCTCTCGGCGGCCATCAGCTCCTTCAACTACCTGAAGATGAAGCGCCTGGTCCTGCCCCTGGCCATCAGCCTGGGTCTGGGCTCCTTGATCGGGGCCTGGGGCGCGCAGGAACTCTCGGCCGGCAAGCTCGATTTCAAATCCTACCAGGGCTATTTCGGCCTCTTCGTGCTCCTCTTGGGGGCCTGGCTCTTCTACGAGACCACCCCGGCCGGGCAGTCCAAGAAAAAGACGGCCAAGGCCGCGGCCAAGGCCTTTGAGGACGCGGTCAAGAAGCTGAAATGCGGGGAGACCCTGGACGCCTCCTGCGACGGCCTCCACATCCAGGCCTTCACGGCCTCCACCTGCGCCTTCACCTTCTACGGGGTGCCCTTCAAGTTCAACCCCCTGGTGCCATTTTTGGGCGGCGTGGTCATCTCGGCCGTGGCCGCCTTCCTGGGCGTGGGCGGCGGGTTCCTGCTGGTGCCCTTTCTGACCAGCGTGACCCAACTGCCCATGTACCTGGCGGCCGGAACCTCGGCCCTGGCCGTTCTGGTGGGCATGATCACCAGCATCATCACCCTCATGAGCAAGGGCACGCCCATCGAGTGGAGCCTCATCGGCATTGAACTCGTCGGCATTACCATCGGGTCCATCATCGGCCCCATGACCTCCAAGTACCTCTCGGACGTGTGGCTCAAGCGCCTGTTCATCGTGCTCTCGCTCTATGTGGGCGTGGGCTATCTCCTGGCCGGTTTCTTCGGCATCAAGATCCCCGGCGTCTAGAACCACCCCTGGGCCGGGCCTTCTCCTTGAAGGAGAGGGTCCGGCCTTTGCCCCCATGAACGCCCTTCAATCCCTTATCAACGCCTGCGACCTCCTGCTCATCGCGCCCTTCCGCTGGCCGGACTCGCCCGAGGCCGGATTTCTGCTGGGCACGGCCGTGCTGGCCCTGGTCAGCGCCCTGGTCGGCCGGGCCAGCCTGTGGTCCGTGGCCTTCTCCCAGCGGGCCAAGCGCCTGGAGAACGACCAGGAGGTGGCCAGTCGCCAGGCCTTGTCCTTTCAGGCCCTGGCGGCCAAGGACAAGACCGCCTATCTGGCCCAGAACGAACTGGCCAAGGACGCCTACGGATTCTCCATGGCCCTGGCCGCCGGACGCGGGGCGGCCCTGCTCTGGCCCGGGGCCGCGGCCCTGACCTGGCTGTCCTGGCGTTTCAGCGACACGCCCCTGCCGCTTGTGGGTGAGGGGTGGGGACCGGCCGCCTTTTTCATTCCCCTGTACCTGCTCGCGAATCTGATCGCGCACTTGGCCCTGAGAACGAAGAATAAGACGCACTAATTCTTACGGGATTGGTTCACTGGGCCGGTTCAGGGGTCGGTTCAGCCTTGCCGCGATCCTGGCCCAGATTGCGCAGGCGGTATTCCACCACCTCGCGGTTGGGATAGAGACCACGGATGGATTCGTAGAGCTCCCGGGCCTTCTTGGTGTTGCGGTCCAGTTCGTGGATTTCGGCCAGCAGAAAGGTGGCCTGGATGCGGATATGCTCCGGGGCCTCGCGCATGCGCCGGACCTCCTCAATGGCCTCCATGGCCGCCGGGAAGCGCTGATCCAGGGTCAGGCCCTGGGCCAGGTCGTACAGGCACAGGGCCCGGGTTCCCGGGGCCTGCGCGTTCTTGACGCATTCCCGCAGGAGCTGGACCGAGGCCTCGGCCGCGCCCCGGTCCCGGGAGGTCTTGGCCATGAGCAACTGAATCTCGGATCGCTTCTCCGAGGGCAGGTCCTTGGAGCCCAGGACGCCGCGCCACAGGTCCAGGGCCAGGTCGCCACGATCCAGCCGGTTGTACAGGGCGGCCAGGCGCAGGGCCGTGGCCCGGCGCACCTCGGGCTCCTGGGCGTACTCCAGGAGCATGGCCTCCATGATGTCTGCGGATTTCTCCGCATCCCCGCGCAGTTCGGACATGTCCACCAGCCGGTTCCAGGCCTCCAGCCGGGAGCGGCCGCGCGGATAGGTGCGGATGTAGTCTTCCCAGCCCTTTTCCGCTTCCAGGAAATAGCCGTTGGCCAGGGCGTCCCGGGCCTGAGCCGCAGCCAGCTTCTCTTCCGGGT
This sequence comes from uncultured delta proteobacterium, assembly GCA_903835685.1. GTDB lineage: Bacteria > Desulfobacterota > Desulfovibrionia > Desulfovibrionales > Desulfovibrionaceae > CAILNX01. The sequence goes on along the minus strand of CAILNX010000044.1, from coordinate 28,003 downwards.
CCTGGGTGCAGGCCGGGAGGGTGAGTGTGGCCCACAGGGCCAGGAAAGGGAGAAGGGCGCGGCCCGTGAACCTCATGGTCCAGGCCGCGCCCGCGAGTTTCCGCAAGATATGCCTCTTGACGTCCTACCCGTGCACGTCCAGGTTTTCGTCCTGGACCAGGTCAAAGCCCACCACCGAGCCGTCGATGTCCATGCGCACCAGGCGCACGCCCTGGGTGGCCCGGCCCACGTTGTTGGTCTCGGACACGGCAAACCGGATGACCTTGTTCTCCGAGGTGAGCAGCACCAGTTGGTCGGTCTCGTTGACCATGACCGCGCCGATGACCGCGCCGGTCTTCGGCGTCACCCGCATGTTGATGATGCCCTTGCCGCCCCGGGACTGGAGCCGGTACTGGTCCAGGGTGGTGCGCTTGCCGTAGCCCTTGGCCGCGGCCGTGAGCAGCTCGTCCCGGGTGTCGTCGCCCGTGACCACGGCCGAGACCACCCGGTCGTCCCCGCGCAGGGCGATGCCCTTGACCCCGGTGGCCGAACGGCCCATGGGCCGCACGTCCGAGAGGCTGAAGCGGATGGCCGTACCCTGCTCGGTGACCAGGATCACGTCCGCGTCGGACTCGATGCGCCTAACCGTCATGAGCTCGTCGTCGTCGCGCAGGCCCACGGCCTTGATGCCCGTGGACCGGCAGTTGCGGTACAGGCCCAGGCTGGAGCGCTTGACCATGCCCCGGCGGGTGACAAACAGCAGGAAGCGGTCGTCGGTGAGTTCGCGCATGGTCAGGGCCGTGGTCACGGACTCGCCCTTGTCCAGGGGCAGGATGTTGGAGATGTGCGCGCCCTTGGCGTAGCGCGACCCTTCCGGAATCTGGTGCATCTTGAGCTGGTACATCTTGCCCAGGTTGGTGAAGAGCAGGAGGAACTGGTGGTTGGAGGTGATCAGGAAGGTGTTGATGAAGTCCCCGTCAGCGGACTGCACCCCGGTAATGCCCTTGCCCCCGCGTTTCTGCTGCTGGTAGTTGGACAGCGAGGTGCGCTTGACGTAGCCGCGCTGGGACAGGGTGAAGACCACCTCGTCGTCGGCGATCAGGTCCTCGATGTTGATGTCCCCCAGGTTGTCGGCCAGGATCTCGGTCTTGCGCGGGGTGGTGTAGGTCTTGCCGATCTCCTCGAGTTCTTCGCGGATCACGGACTTGAGCACGTCTTCGTTGTCCAGGATGCTCTTGAAGAACTCGATCTTTTTCAGCAGCTCGGCGTATTCCTCGAGCAGCTTTTCCCGCTCCATGTTGGTCAGACGCTGGAGGCGCATCTCCAGGATGGCCTGGGCCTGGACCTCGGACAGGGAGAAGGCGGCCATGAGGCCGTCCTTGGCCTCGGTGGCGGTCTTGGAGGCCCGGATCAGGGCCACCACCTTGTCGATGTTGTCCAGGGCCACGCGCAGGCCTTCCAGGAGGTGGGCCCGCTTCTCGCTCTTGTCCAGGTCGAAGCGGGTGCGCCGGATGATGACCTCGCGGCGGTGGTCCAGGAAATAGGCCAGGACCTTCTTCAGGGACAAAAGCATGGGCCTTTTCCCCACCACGGCCATCATGTTGATGCCGAAGGAAGTCTCCAGCGGCGTGAACTTGTACAGGGAGTTGACGATGATCTCGGTGATGGCCCCGCGCTTGATGTCCAGCACGATGCGGATGCCGTTTCGATCCGACTCGTCGCGCAGATCGGACACGCCCTCGATCTTGCGCTCGTTGATCAGGTGGGCGATCTTCTCCACCAGGCTGGACTTGTTCAGGGCGTAGGGAATCTCGGTGATGACCACGGATTCCCGGCCCTTCTGGCTCTCCTCCACATTGACCCGGCCCCGGATGCGAAAGGACCCGCGGCCCGTGGTGTAGGCGTCGATGAGCCCCTTGCCCCCGTAGATGGAGGCCCGGGTGGGGAAGTCCGGGCCTTTGACGAAGACCATAAGGTCGGCCACGGTGCATTCCGGGTTGTCCAGGAGGTGCAGGGTGGCCCCGATGAGCTCGCCCAGGTTGTGGGGTGGGATGTTGGTGGCCATGCCCACCGCGATGCCAGCCGTGCCGTTTAAGAGCAGGTTGGGCACCCGGGCGGGCAGGACCGTGGGCTCCTCCATGGAGTTGTCGTAGTTGGGCCTGAAATCCACGGTGTTCTTGTCGATGTCGGCCAGAAACTCGCTGGCCAGCCGGGACATGCGCACCTCGGTGTAACGCATGGCCGCTGGCGCGTCGCCGTCGATGGACCCGAAGTTGCCCTGCCCGTCCACCAGCGGATCGCGCATGGCGAAGTCCTGGGCCATGCGCACCAGGGCGTCGTACACCGCCGAATCGCCGTGGGGGTGGTATTTGCCGATGACATCGCCGACCACGCGGGCGGATTTTTTGTAGGTCCGGTTGTAGGAGTTGCCCAACTCGTGCTGGGCGAACAGAATGCGGCGGTGCACGGGTTTCAAGCCGTCGCGCACGTCCGGGATGGCCCGGCCGATGATGACCGAAAGGGAGTACTCAAGGTAGGACTGCTTGAGTTCCTGTTCGACGCTGATCTGATTGTTCACTGTATCCTCACCCAACTTGCGTGTTTACTTCTCGCTTTCTGGTCGCCAGGAGGGACTAGATGTCCAGGTCCCGCACGGCCAGGGCGTTTCTCTCGATGAATTGCCGCCTGGGCTCCACGGCGTCGCCCATGAGACTGGCGAACAGGTCGCTGGCCTCGGCCGCGTCCCCGATGGTCACTTGCAGAAGCGTGCGCTTGTCCGGGTTCATGGTGGTCTCCCAGAGCTGTTCCGGGTTCATTTCGCCCAGGCCCTTGTAGCGCTGGATGGTGTAGCCCTTGCGGGCCTCCTCCACGGCCGTGTCGAACAGGGGGAAAAGCCCCTGAACCGGAATATTGCCCTCGCTCTTGCGCATGATGAAGTCGAAGTTGCCACACTCGGACTCCAGCTTGTGCAGGGCGTCAAAGGCGTGGCGGAAGACCCGGGAAGCGAAGAACTCGGCGGGCACGCGGGTGCGGTGGCCGTTGGCGTTCTCAAATATCACGTAGGTGCGCTTCTCCTCCCCGTCCTCCTCGGTCTCCAGAAAGGTCTTGTAGCCGTTCTCGGCCATGACCGCGATGAAGCCCGAGGTGTCCTCCTGCTCGAAATAGGCCTGGGTCGGCTTCACGGCCAGATTGACCAGGCGCATGAACAGGGTTTCGCCCAGGCCCATGTTGGCCGCCTCGCTCACCTTGCCGCGCAGGAAGCGGACCGTGTCCAGGAGCTTGGCCAGGTCCAGGCCGGTCAAGAGCGCGCCCGTGAAGGTCTCCACCGTGAGTTCCTTGCCCGCCTGGGTGAGCAGGAAGGAGTGCAGCTCGTTGTCGTCCTTGACGAAGCGCTCGAACTTGCCCTTGTGCACCCGGTACAGGGGGGGCTGGGCGATGTACAGAAAGCCCTTCTGGATCATGTCCTCGTACTGGCGGAAGAAGAAGGTCAGGAGCAGGGTGCGGATGTGCGCCCCGTCCACGTCGGCGTCGGTCATGATGACCACCTTGTGGTACCTGAGCTTGGCCAGGTCCTTTTCCTCCTCGCCGATGCCGATGCCCATGGCCGTGATGAGCGCCCGGATTTCCTTGTTCCCCAGCATCTTGTCGAACCGGGTCTTCTCCACGTTCAGGATCTTGCCGCGCAAGGGCAGGATGGCCTGATGCTTGGGATTTCTCCCCTGCTTGGCCGAGCCGCCTGCGGAATCGCCCTCGACGATGAAGATTTCCGAATCCTCGGGGTTCTTGCTCTGGCAGTCGGCCAGTTTGCCGGGCAGGGAGTTGTCCGAGAGCGCCCCTTTGCGCCGCACCAGGTCCCGGGCCTTGCGGGCCGCTTCCCTGGCCCGGGCCGCGTCCACCACCTTTTCGATGATGGCCCGGGCGTCCTTGGGGTTCTCCTCGAAAAAGGTGGAGAGCTTGTCGTAGACAATGGTGGCCACCATGCCGGCCACCTCGGAATTGCCCAGCTTGGTCTTGGTCTGGCCCTCGAACTGCGGCGAGGGCAGCTTCACCGAGATGACCGTGGTCAGACCCTCGCGCACGTCGTCGCCCGAGAGCTTCTCCTTGATCTTCTTGGACAGGTCGGACTTGCCGATATAGGTGTTCAAGGCCCGGGTGAGCGCGGTCTTGAACCCCACCAAGTGGGTGCCGCCTTCCTTGGTGCGGATGTTGTTGGCAAAGGTGAAGACGTTTTCCTTGTAACCCGCGTTGTACTGCAGGGCGAACTCCACCTGCACGTGGTCGATCTCGGCCGTGCCGTAGACCATGTCGTGCAGGGCGGTCTGGCCCTCGTTCTGGTCCTCCACAAAGGAGCGCAGGCCCCCTTCGAACTTGAAGGTGTCCGTGTCGCCGGAGCGCTCGTCCTTGAATTCGAGCTCCAGGCCGCTGTTCAAGTAGGCCAGTTCCTGGAACCGCTTCTGGAGCACGGAATATTCGAAGATAAGGGTCTCGAATATCTCCTCGTCCGGCCGGAAACGGATGGTGGTGCCCCGGCCGTCGGCTGGGCCGATCATCTGCATGGCCCCGGTGGGCGCGCCGCGCTCGTAGCGCTGGCGGTACTTCTTGCCGTCCCTTATGACCGTGGCCTCCAGGTATTCGGACAGGGCGTTGACCACGGACACACCCACGCCGTGCAGGCCGCCGGAGACCTTGTAGGATTCGTTGTCGAACTTGCCGCCCGCGTGCAGCATGGTCATGACCACTTCCAGGGCGGGCTTGTGCTCCTTGGGGTGCATGTCCACCGGGATGCCTCGGCCGTTGTCGCTCACGGTCACGGAATTGTCCAAATGCAGGGTGATGCGGATGCGCGAGCAGTATCCGGCCATGGCCTCGTCGATGGAGTTGTCCACCACCTCGTAAACCAAATGATGCAGGCCGCGCACATCGGTGGACCCGATGTACATGGCCGGGCGCTTGCGCACCGCCGACAGGCCTTCGAGAACCGTGATGCTGTCGGCGGTGTACGTGTTCTGGTCGTTTGTCATGTTAGGCTTCTTCCTCACTGTAGTACGTCTCTTCCTGGATCTTCATGGGCATGACGATGACCAGGTAATGGGGGTCTTCATCCCCGCCCAGGCCGCAGGGGGCCTCGCTGCCGGTCAGGGTGAAGCGGACCTTTTTGGAATTGAAATGGCTCAAGACCTCGACCATGACCCGGGTGGGAAAGGCGATTTTCTCCAGGGTCCCGTTGAAGCTGGCCTCCACGGACTCGTTGCCGGTGCCGCGCTCCTGGCCCTGGCTGTACAGCCCCAGTTCCGTGGGATGGAACATGAAATGCGCGCAGCGGTTGGATTCGTCATTGAAAATGGAGATGCGCTCCAGGGAATCCATGAGCTCGGCCCGGGCGGTCTGCAGGATGGACACCTCGGAGCTTTTGAGCTTGTCGATGAAATTGTGGTAGTTGGGATACTGGTAATAGCTTAAAGGCAGGCTGAAGGTTTCCTTCTTGTCCCCGGTGCGGAAGAACAGCCGTTTTTCGTTCAGGGACAGTTCGATCTCGTCCGAGGTCAGCCATTTTTTCAGCTCCAGCAGATATTTCTTCTGGATGAGCGCCCCATTCGCGGGCAGCAGGCCGTACACGTCGTCATTGGTGAAGGTGAACATGGCGAACTGGTGCCCGTTCATGCCGCAGACCTCCACCACCTTGTCCTCGCCCTTGGCCACCGGGGCCAGGTTCAGGCAGGCGATGGCCTCCAGGCTGTCCTCGTCGCTCACGCAAAAGGCCACCCGGTCGATGATCTCGTGCAGGAAATCCCCGGACCAGAACACCGCCCCGTTTTCCGGGAATTCGGAGAAATTCTGGAACCAGGTGGGATCGTTCACCGGCAGCTTGTACTTGCGTGAACCCTGCTCGATGAGCACGTTCTGTCCGTCGGTATCGGACTTGATCAGGATCTCGCCCGAGGGCAGACGGCGGATCAGGTCATAAAAGGAACGACCCTGGATGCCGGCCAGGCCTTCTTCTTCTATCAGGGCCGGATAGGCCCCGCAGAATTCCAGATTGGAGTCCGTGGACATGATCTTCAAGCCCTGGGCTTCGGCCTTGAGCCAGATGGTGCGCAAAAACGCAGCCCCGGTCTTGACCGGAATGATATTGGCTGATTTCTGCAAGCCCTCGATGATTTCATCCCGGTTCACCTTCAAAAACATAATACTTTCTCCTTGTAGTTTGAGAAGGGAGTGCTCTTTTGTTCCTTACTCAATCAACTCACTGAAAACGTGAAATTTTTTATTGACACGAGCCTGTGCGCCATCCGTTCGCCCCAGGCCTGTGTTGGTCCTTTTAGTCATTGCCCCGGGGTAACAAACACAGATCCTTCAATTCTTGTAACACCCGTTTCATATCCTTATCATCCTTCTGTAATTCATCGATTTTTCGGACAGAATACAAGACCGTGCTGTGGTCCTTTCCCCCGAAGACCCTCCCTAAGGCCGGGAAGGAGGCCCCCAGGAGCTGGCGGCACAGAAACATGGACACCTGCCGGGCCAGGGCGATGTTCTGCTTGCGGCTGTTGCCCATGAGGTCGTCCACCCGCATCTTGTAATAATTCGCGGTGATGGACAGAATGAGCTCCGTGGACAGGGTTCCGGCCCCCCGGTCCTCGGTGTTGTTCAGGATGTGCTCGAAATCCCGCTCGTCAATGTCCCTTTTCAGCAGTTCCTTGAAGGCGAAAATCTTGATGAGGATGCCCTGGAGATAGCGGAAGTCCTGGAAACGCTGGGCCAGGGACAGGATCTGCTCCTTGCTCAAGGCGATCTTCTTGTTTTTGCACTGGCCCTGGATGAAGTGCAGGCGGATGTCCAAATCCGGCTGCTTCAAGTTGACGATGAGCCCCCATTCCAGCCTGGATTTCAGGGTGGGGTCCAGGAAGTCGTAGGAGGCCAGCTTGTCCGCGCAGGAAAAGACCATCTGCTTCTTGTTGTCGTAGAAATGATTGAAGATGAGGATCATTTCCTGCTGGAGGGTGCCGTTGCGACGGATGCGCTGGAAATCATCCACCAGCAGAAAATCAAAGGAATACAGGTAGTCTCTGGCCTTGAACGGGTCATTGGCGAACCGGGTCTCGTAGATGGACTCCACATCCTCCACCGATCCGAAGAATATCTGCCGGGAGGCCTGTTTCTTGCTGATCTCGTTGCCCACGGCTTTCAGCAGGTGGGTCTTGCCGCATCCGCCCTGGCCGCAGATCACAAAGGGATTGAACACGATCTCCCGCTGCTTGGACACCTCCCGGGCCGAGGCCACCGGAAAGTAGTTCTTCTTGTTCACTAGGAAATTCTCAAAGGTGAACTGGGGACCAAAGGGGAAATCGATGTTGGTGGCCTTGGGCGCGGCTGGTCCGTGGCCGTTTGGACCGGCCTCGGGTCCGTGCTTGTACTGGACCGTGAAGCCGTTGCCCAGGAAGCGGTGCAGACCCTCCTCGAACCGGTCCTGATTGCTGGACGCAAACCACTGGGAAAAGAAGCTGTGCGGAAAGACCACGTTGACCCGCTTCTCCTCATCCAGGAGACGGATGGAGAGAGGGTCGAACCAGCGTTTCAGCTCCTGCTCCGGGCAGGTGGCAAGGAAGAATTGGCGCAGTTTTTCTTTCAACACGACACTGGGCGGCCGGGGGGAAACCTGGTGAAAAAGATGATTAAAATTGAGAGGTTTTTCCTCTTTCGACTCCCCTCCGAAGCACGTTCCTTCTTACCCCAAATATGGATTCAAGCCAAGGCTTTTCCACAAGCATAACCTCCTGTTGTCCTTGGAGGATTCCGCTTTGTGGAAAAAAGGGTTCCTCTTTCCGTCCGGATGGGGCAAGAGGACCCCTATGAACGCGCTGGATCTCTCCTTTGCCGAACTCTCGGACCTGATCCGGAATCTGGGGGAAAGCGGCTTTCGGGCCAGCCAGGTCTTTCAGTGGATGTGGCAAAAGGGCTGTGCGGATTTCTCGCTCATGACCAATCTTTCCGGATCGTTGCGCAAAAAACTGGCTGATGTGTCCAGCCTGGACTGGCCCCGGGTGGACACGGTGCGCATCAGCCGGGACGGCACGGTGAAATTTTTGCTGCGCCTGGCGGATGCGGCCCTGGTGGAGACCGTGCTCATTCCGGGCGAGGGCCGCCTGACCCAGTGCCTGTCCACCCAGGTGGGCTGCGCCATGGGCTGCACCTTCTGCTCCACGGGCCAGATGGGCTTTGCCCGCAACATGACCAGCGGGGAAATCTTAAGCCAGGTTCTGGTGGCCCGGAAATACGTCCAGGAACAGGGGCTTGCCCCCTTGAAGAACCTGGTGTTCATGGGCATGGGCGAGCCCCTGCTGAATCTCGGCCACTTGACCCGAGCCTTGGAAACCTTGAACCACGACCTGGGCCTGGGCTTTTCCCACCGCCGCATCACGGTGTCCAGCGTGGGCCTGCCGGACAAGCTGGCCGAGCTGGGGGCCCTGGGCCTGGCCATGCCGGCCATCTCCCTGCACGCGCCCACCCAGGAGCTTCGGGAGAGAATCATGCCCAAGGCCGCCCGGGTCCCCTTAGGTGAGCTCATGGCCGCGCTGGCGCGCTATCCCATGAAGGATCGTGAGCGCATCACCTTCGAGTACCTGCTTTTGGGCGGGGTGAACGACAGCCTGGTCCAGGCCCGGCAGTTGGTGGGCCTTTTGGGCCAGATGAAGTGCAAGGTGAATCTCATCGCCTACAACCCGGCCCCGGGCCTGCCTTATGTGGCCCCGTCCATGGACCAGGTCCTGGCTTTCGAGAATTTCCTGAAGGAAAAGCGGCTGTCCGTGACCCTGCGCAAGAGCATGGGCGCGGACATCGCGGCTGCCTGCGGCCAGCTCAAGGCCGAACAGCAAGGTGGCCTCACTCCGGCAGACTGACCAGGGAGGCCACCACCTTCTCGGCCGAGATGGGCCGGGAGTACAGGTAGCCCTGGCCGAACTCGCAGCCCAGGTCCATGAGGGCTGTGATCTGGCTCTCCCGCTCGATGCCCTCGGCCACCACCTTGAGCCCCAGGTTGTGGGCCAGGTTGATGATGGCCCGCACGATCTCCAGGTTCTCCGCCGATCCGTCGATGCCCTGCACGAAGCTTAAGTCGATCTTGAGGATGTCCAAGGGGAAGCGCTGGAGATAGCTCAAGGACGAGTACCCGGTGCCGAAATCGTCCACGCTCAAGGTCACGCCCAGGTGGCGCAGGCGCAGGAGCTTGTCCACCGAGCTCTCGGCCCGCTCCATGATGGAGGTCTCGGTGATCTCCAGCTTCAGGTTCTTGGGCGGCAGGGCGGTCTCGGCCAGAACCCGGGTGACCTGGTCCACCAGGTCCGTGGCCGAGAACTGGCGGCCGGAGATGTTCACCGAGATGAACAGGTCCTCGGCCGCCGGGGACATTGTGCGCCAGGAGGCCAGGGTCAGGCAGGACTGGCGCAGAATCCAGGCCCCCAGGTCCAGGATGAGCCCGGTTTCCTCGGCCGTGGGCACGAACTGAGCCGGGGGGATCAGGCCCCGCTGGGGATGCTGCCAGCGCACCAGGGTCTCGTAGCCCACGGTGCGGCGATTTTTCAAATCCACGATGGGCTGGAACTCCAGGAAGAACTCGTCCCCGGCAATGGCCCGGCGGATCTCGCTTTCCATGGTCAGGCGCATGATGGCCATCTCCAGCATGTGCGAGGTGAACACCTTCATGCGGCCCCGGCCGGTCTCCTTGACCCGGTGCATGGCGATGTTGGCGTGCTGGAGCAGTTCCTCGGGCTTTTTGTAGTCCGTGGGGGAAAGCACGATGCCGAAGCTGGCCGTGACCCGCATCTCGTGGTCCTGGAGCACGAAGGGCTCGGCCAGGGCGGCCTGGATGCGCTTGACGATGCGGATGGCCTCCCGGGGCAGGATCAGGTCCTCCAGAAGCAGGATGAACTCGTCGCCGCCAAAACGGGAAACCGTGTCGATCTCGCGCACGGCGCGCAGGAGGCGCTCCCCGGTCTCCACCAATATCCAGTCCCCGAAGGCGTGGCCCAGGCTGTCGTTGATGATCTTGAAGCGGTCCAAGTCCATGAAGACCACGGCGTAGTAGTAGGAGTCCCGCCGCTTGGCCCGGTCCATGGCCCTTTTGATGCGGTCCAGGCACAGGACCCGGTTGGGCAGGCCGGTGAGCGGGTCGTGCAAGGACTCGTACTCCAACTGCCGCTCCATGTACTTGCGGTCGGTGATGTCCCGCATGCTGACCCGAAGCCCCAGGTATTTGCCCTCCTGGTCAAAAACCTTGCGGCTGACCTGGCTGAGCCAGCGCATGCGGCCGTCGCGCCGAAAGATGCGAAAGTCTATGGAGTCCCCTTCCACCCGGGTTTCGTCGGACATGTAGTCCTTCCACAGAGGGAGGTCCTCCTGGTGGATCAGGCGGTGGATGAAGGCCGGATCGCGCAAGAAGAACAGGGGCGGGTACCCGGTGATGCGCTCACAGGAGGGGCCTGCGTACAGGATCTCCCCCGAGGGTCCGATCCAGGACTCCCAGTCGTAGGTATAGTCCACGATGGTCCGATAGCGCTCTTCCGAGGCCCGCATGACCTCCTCGGCCTCCCGGCGTTCCAGGCTGTTGCTGATGATCTCCCCGAAAATGCCCATGATGCGCAAATCTTTTTCGGTCCACAGGTTCTGGGCCCGGGCGCTGTGAAAGAGCAGACAGCCCCGGCCCTGGTCCTTGCTCACCAGGGGCAGGGCCACCACGGCCCGCACCCCTCCGGCCAGCCATTTCTTCCGCCAACCGGCCGCATCCTCCGGCAGTTTTTCCACGTCCGGGACAAAGAGGGTCATGGTCCGGTCCTGGTTCGGGCCGAGCCAGGCCCCGCCGGTCAGCTCGGCGCACCCGAACCCGGCTGGTCCAAGGCCGGACCCGATGCGGTTCCACTCCTGGGCCATGACCGGCAGCGCGCCCGGTTCCGGGGAAAGATACAACTCGGCCCGATCCGCGCCGATGATCTGGCTCAAGTCCGCCAGGCCCTTGGCCAGGGCCTGGTCCATGGCCCCGCATTCCAGGGCGATGAACCGGCGGGACATGGCCCCGATGAGTTCGTCCAGGCTGATGCGCCGGGCCAGATTGGCGGTCATGAGGTTGAAGGCCCGGGCCAGGGTCCCGATCTCGTCCTCCCGGGCCACCTGGGCCGTGGCCCGGATGTTTCCCTCGGCAATGCCCTTGGCCAGTTCGACCATGTCCGAAATGGGGGTGACGATGTCCCGGTGGATGAACACGGCCGCGCCCAAGGCCAGGAGCAGGGCGGCTACGCCCACCACCAGGATGGCGGTGATGGTGGAGCGGATGGGGGCAAAGGCCTCGGCCTGTTCCTGCTCGGCCACCAGGCCCACGCCCAGGTCCGTGAGCCAGAGGTACACGCCGACCACTGGCGCGCCCCGGTAGTTGGCATAGAGCCCCTGGCCGCTTACCCGGGCCAGGGCCGCGTCCACGCCCTGGCTGCGCAGCACAAAGGGGGCGTTCTGGTGCGCGGGCAGCCGGGAATCGGTCAGCAACAAGGCGTCCGGTCCCACCAGATAGGTTTCCCCGGTGCGGCCCGAGCCGGTGCGCTCCTCCATGATGTCGCTCAAGCGGGCCAGGGAAGCCAGGGCGATGAGCCTGCCTTTGAGCGAACGATTCAGGGATTCCAGGGGCTGCACGGCCATCACGCTGGCATAGGTCTCCGGGCCGCGGATGAACTCCAGGTGGGGCTGGTCCGGCTCAGGGGCGGACAGGCCGTCCGCAGGCCGGACCGGGCGGTCCATCCGGTCCCCCTCGTGTTCCTGGAAAGTGGAGAGGACGACCTTCCCGTCCGGATCAAGAACGAGGAACTCGTCCAGGCGGTCGGTGTGCACCAGATACTCGCGCAGATAATGGCGAATCTGGTTCTTGACCTCAAGGTCGGATGAAGAGGGGGATCGGGGGAAAAGGTCCGGGAGCAGCCGACGCAGGGTGTCTGAATGCAGGACCACGGCCAGGTCGCTCTGGACCCGCCTGGCCCAGCCATTCACCGAGGCCTCTTTCAGGGCGGCCACGGTGCGCAGGCGGTCAAAGGCCTGGCGTTCGCCGTTTTGTTCAAGGATATAGGCCACGCACAGGGCGATGGCCAGGGAGGGGATGAGCACCATGAACAGCGAGGTCGCGGCCAGGCGGCGGCCCAGGCGCGAGGCCAAGGGGTTCAGCCGGGTCCTGCGGGACAGGCGCGGCCGACCGGGGGGCAGCTCCTGGGCCAGGGGTTGGGCCGGAGGCGGAACCGGTGGCGGCGCCAGGGCCGGGGGCGTGCTCGTGCTCACAGGTCAGGGGGCGGAGCGCACGACCGGGGCCGGGCCGTGGCTGTCTGGTTGAAGAAAGGGGGGAGGCTCCGCACCGCTCGTTTTCCTCCGGGAAAAGGACGCTGCCAAGGCGAATGAGAGGCAATGTATACCGAAATGAAAGGATTGGTAAACCCATGAGGAGGGCTTGGCAACGGACGGCTTGCTATTTTTCCCGTCTCGGGAGAGGGAGGGGGGGCGTTGTGCATTCTTGCAGTCATGAGGAGCGCTATGAGCCATCGTTTCGGTTTCGCGGCCCTGGTCGGCCCCCCCAATGCTGGGAAGTCCACCCTGATGAACCACCTGGTGGGCCAGAAGGTGGCCATTGTCTCGCCCAAGCCCCAGACCACCCGCAACCGCATCAGCGGCATCCTGACCCGGGAGGACTGCCAGGTGGTCTTTCTGGACACCCCGGGGGTGCACCAGCACCGCGGCCGCATGAACCGCTTCCTCATGGAGGCGGCCTACGGGGCCTTAGGCTCGGCCGACGTGGTCACGGTCATGGTGGACGGGGCGGCCATGGCCAAGAACCCGGACCGGGCCTTAAGCGAGCTCTCCCCGTTGGTCAAGGCCGTGTCCCGCTGCGGCCGCCCGGTCCTGGTGGGCGTGAACAAGGCCGACCTGCTCAAGGAAAAGGCCCGGCTCCTGCCGGTGATTGAGGAACTGGCCAAGATCTGGCCCGAGGCCGAACTCCTCCCCCTGTCGGCCCTGACCGGCGATGGCGCGGACCAACTGCTCTCCCGCATCCTGACCTTTCTGCCCGAGGCCCCGGCCATGTTCCCCGAGGACCAGGTGTCCACGGTCCCCCTGCGCTTCATGGCTGCGGAGATCGTGCGCGAGAAGCTCTTTCTCACCCTGTCCCAGGAATTGCCCTATTCCACGGCCGTGGAGATCGAGTCCTGGGAAGAGGAGACCGAGCGCGGCCTGACCCACGTGGCTGCCGTGATCTACACGGCCAAGGACAGCCACAAGGCCATGATCATCGGCAAGGGCGGGGCCATGCTGAAAAAAGTGGGCACCATGGCCCGCCTGGAGATGGAGGAGCTTCTGGAGGGCCAGGTGGACTTAAAGCTGTGGGTCAAGGTCCGGGCTGGCTGGACCGAGGACTCCGGGTTCATGCGCTCCATCGGCCTGGGCGAATAGCCGTTTTCCAACGCTGGCCGGGCCTCGCGCCCGGCCCCTTCCCTTTCTTGAGAAATTCCTTCGAACTGCTTGTGTTTCCTCCTGTCTTCCAGTACATCTCTAAAAAATGTCTTGAGTCTGTCCAGACCTCTTGGCCCGGTTCGGGTCACCTGCCAGGCGCCTGGGCCTGGAGAAGGAAGAGATGAGCGTGAAGAGCGATCTGGGCCAACGGCTCGTCCAGACCCTGGCGGAGATCGCCGAGACCGCCAGGAGGGCCGGACGCGACCCGGCCGATGTGGGCCTGGTGGCGGTCTCGAAATTTCATCCGGCCGCCAGCGTGGCCGAGGTGCATGGGGCCGGGCAGAGCGCCTTTGGCGAGTCCTATGTGCAGGAGGCCTTGGGCAAGATGGCCGAACTGGCCGCCCTGCCCCTGTCCTGGCATCTGGTGGGCGGCTTGCAGTCCAACAAGGCCAAACACGTGGCCGGGCGTTTTGCCCTGATCCACAGCCTGGACTCGGGCAAGCTGGCCCGGGCCTTGAGCCGGGCCCTGACCGAGCGGGCCGGAACCCAGGACGTGCTCATCCAGGTGAACCTGGCGGGCGAGGAGCAGAAATCCGGGGTGGCCGAGGATCAGGCCAAGGCCCTGGCCGAAGAGGTCCTGGGACTGCCCGGGCTGAACCTGACCGGGCTCATGGTCCTGCCGCCCTATGACCCGGACCCGGAGATTTCACGCCCGTATTTCGTCCGTCTCAGGCAGTTGCGGGACCGGCTGGCCCGGGAGCTCGGCCAGCCCCTGGCCCACCTGTCCATGGGCATGAGCGGGGATTTCGCGCCAGCCATAGAGGAAGGGGCCACCCTGGTGCGGGTGGGGACCCGGATTTTCGGTGAGCGGCCCGAAGGTGGGGGATGATCCCCAAACCCGGCCGAGGATTTCCGCCAAGGGCTTGACAGGGGGAGATTTTCCCTCTTTGCTGCCTTAAAGGACCGCAGCCTGATTCCCAGGCCCGGGGACGCGACCAAGCAAGGAGAATGCGGTGGCTGACGAGCAACTGGACGGCCAAGAAGAGCCGAAAAAGAAAAAAGGAAAGCTCATCTGGATCCTCCTGGTGGTTCTGCTCGCTGGTCTGGGCGGGGCCGGGTGGTTCCTGTACCCCAAGTTCTTCGGCAAGCCCAAGGTTGAAGGGGGCGAGGCCCAGCAGGAGGCCGCCGCACCGGCCGAGGACCAGGGCGGCCACGGCGGTGGCGGCGGCGGTGGCGGGCACGGAGAAAAGGCCGGAGAAAAGGGCAAGGAAGGCGCGGGCAAGAACAGGCCCGTGGCCCTGGCCCCCTTTGTGGTCAACCTGTCCGACCCCCTGGGGCGGCGCTACCTGAAGCTGACCATCATGGTGGAGACCATGAACGAGGCGGCCAGCAGGGATTTGGCCGACCAGGAGCCCAAGGTCCGGGACCAGGTGATCATGCTCCTGTCCAGCAAATCCATCCAGGACCTGGCCACCATGGAGAGCAAGATGGCCTTAAAGGCTGACATCATCCGCAGGCTGAACCAGATTTTGGGCGGCTCCAAGGTGTTGCAGGTCTATTTTACGGAGATGGTCATCCAGTAGTACGGTTTTTGCATAAGGCTCTTCAGCCGCCAGCGCTGATTCTTCAGTCGCCGGAACCCAAGGCGGCCGGGTAGGCTGGTACCTGAACATTTTTTGTGCGAGGACACGAGATGGCCCCGGACGACGAACAAGACAAATTGGCCGAGGAATGGGCCGCCGCCCTGGCTGATGGCGGAGCCGACGACACCCCGGCCCCTGATCCCCTGGCCGACGAGTGGGCCAAGGCCCTGGCCCAGACCGAGGGCGGCGCACCGGCTGCCGGGGGCGGCGGGGCCAAGGTCGAGGACGACGCCCTGGCCGATGAATGGGCCGCCGCCCTGTCCGAGGGCGGAGCGGACTCCGGGGGCGATTCGGGCGGAGACGCCGTGGCCGGGGACTGGGCCGCTGCCCTGGCCCAGCAGGAAGAGGACGGGATCAAGAAGGAAAAGGAGCAGCAGTACCTGCGCACCCAGACCCGCCCGGCCGATTTCAGGGATTTGACCAAGGAGGCCAAGAACCCCCGGGTGGAAGGGATGAAGCGCGATCTGGACTTCATCCTGGATATTCCCCTGGACGTTTCGGCTGAACTGGGACGCGCCAAACTTTTGATCAACGAGTTGTTGCAGCTGGGCCAGGGCAGCGTGGTCGAACTGAACAAACTCGCGGGCGAGCCGCTGGAGATCTACGTCAACGGCAAGCTCGTGGCCCGAGGCGAAGCCGTGGTCATCAACGAGAAATTCGGCATACGGCTGACCGACATCATCTCTCCGATCGAGCGGGTGAAGCAACTTGCCTAACGCGACCACCACTCTGCACGCCCCGGACATGGGCTATTCCATGGTCTTCCAGATGGCTGGCGGCCTGTTCCTGGTCCTGGCCCTGCTCCTTCTGGCCTCCTATTTTCTGCGCCGCTACGGGCACAAGCTGGGCGTGGGCGCAAACCGGCGCACCGGGCTCGAACTTTTGGGCCAACTCCCCCTGGGACCCCGGCGGGGCGTGGCCGTGGTGCGTTATCTGGACCGGGTGCTGGTGCTCGGGGTGACCGAACACCAGGTCAACCTGCTCACGGAAACCATTGAGGAAAAAGAGCCTGCGGGGCTTGAGGATGAATTCGCCGATGTCCTGGACTCCAAGACAAATCCTGCTGGCCGCCGCTAGCCTGCTGGCCCTGACTGCCCTGGCCTGGCCCGTCCTGGCCCAGGAGCCGACCCTGCCCACCGTGACCATGCGGCTGGCCGCGGGCAAGGCCGAGCCCGAGCAGGTTTCCGTGGTCCTGGAGATCCTCTTCCTGCTCACGATCCTGTCGCTGGCCCCGTCCATCATCCTGACCGTGACCTCCTTCACCCGTATCATTATCGTCTTCCATTTCCTGCGCCAGGCCATGGGCACCCAGCAGATGCCGCCCAACCAGGTCATGGCCAGCCTGGCCATCTTCATGACCTTCGTGATCATGATGCCCGTGGGCAAGGAGATCAACGACAAGGCCCTGCAGCCCTACATGAAGGAGGAGATTGGATTCAAGGAGGCCATGAGCCGGGCCGAGATTCCCTTGCGGGGGTTTCTCTTCAAGCACACCCGGGAAAAGGACCTCTCGGTGTTCTACGCCATCGCCAAGATGGAGAGGCCCCAGAGCAAGGACGAGGTGCCCACCCTGCTGCTCACCTCGGCCTTTGTCATCTCCGAGGTCAAGACCGGGTTCACCATCGGCTTTCTCATCTACATCCCCTTCCTCATCCTGGACATGGTGGTCTCGAGCATCCTGCTGGCCATGGGCATGATGATGCTGCCGCCGGTCATGGTTTCCCTGCCGTTCAAGGTGCTTTTATTCATCATGGTGGATGGATGGAACCTGCTCGTGGGCTCCATCGTGAACAGTTTCCAATGACCGGAGGCGGGATATGACCCAGGATTTCATCATCGGGTTCGCCCGCGAGGCCATTGAGATGACTCTGGCCATCTCCCTGCCCATGCTCGGCGTGGGGCTCATCGTGGGCGTCGTGGTCAGCGTGCTTCAGGCCGCCACCCAGATTCAGGAGATGACCCTGTCCTTTGTGCCCAAGATCATCGCCGTGTTCCTGGCCCTTCTGGTGGCCTTCCCCTGGATCATGGACAAGATGGTCGTGTACACCCAGAATCTCTTCCTGAACATTCCCGAATACATCCGCTGAAATGGGACCGGTCTGACCGGAACCGTTTCTTGACATCCTGCGGCGTGCGTGTAATCTTGGAGACTACAAGAGAATACGTAAGAATACAGGAGCCGCCATGCACACCCAAATCACCACCGTCCGCTTCCCGCAAGACACCCTGGCCCAGCTCGACGAACTGGCCAAGGGCCTTGGTCGGCCCAGGTCCTGGGTCATCAAGGAGGCCGTGGACAAGTACCTCGAATATGAGGTCTGGTTCCGGCAAGAGGTGCGGAAAGGTCTGGACGACATCAAGGCGGGACGGGTCGTGAGCCACGGGGAGGTGGTCGCCAGCATCCGGAAGCTGGGGATCGACCTTGATTGAGTGGACCGAGTCCGCCCGGGCCGACCTGCTGGAGCTAGCGGGCTATCTGAGCAGCGACGACCAGGAGACAGCGGCGCGTATCGCCCGGAGCATCGTCCAGACCGTCCGGAGCCTGGAGCCTCTCCCCGGCCGGGGCCGTCCTGGCCGCGTGGAAGGGACCAGGGAACTCCTGGTCCCGCAGCTGCCTTATGTGGTGGTGTATCAGGCCGGGGCAGGCGTGCGCGTGCTCAGGGTCCTACACCAGCCGGGAGTGGCCGGAGGAGCAGGGCGACCCCCAGGCTAGTGCCCGGTGATCTTGTACTTCTTCAATTTGTACTGCAAAAGGCTTTTGGAGATGCCCAGGGCCTCGGCGGCCTTGACCTGCACGAAGTCCGAGCGGGCCAGGGCGCGGCGCACCAGGGCGGCCTCGATCTTCTCCAGGGTGTCGGCCAGGTCCATGGTGGCGGGCAGAAGGTCCACGGCGCTCTTGTACTGGGCCTCCTCGTCCTTGATCTCGGGCGGCAGGTCCTCCACCCCGATGGATGTGCCGTGGGCCAGGACCACGCAGCGCTCCACCACGTTTTCGAGTTGCCGCACATTGCCCGGCCATTCGTAGGAACTCACGTAGTCCATGGCCCCGGCGGTGAAGGAGGACACGGCCTTGTTGTTCTCCTTGGCGAATTTCTCCAGGAAATGGGCGGCCAAAAGGGGGATGTCCTCGCGGCGCTCGCGCAGGGAAGGGAGGTCCAGCCGGACCACGTTCAGGCGGTAGTACAGGTCCTCCCGGAAGCGGCCCTCGGCCACGGCCAGTTGCAGATCCTTGTTGGTGGCCGTGACGATGCGGATGTCCACCTCCACCGGGTCCGTGCC
The DNA here is from genome assembly GCA_903835685.1 of uncultured delta proteobacterium. Lineage (GTDB taxonomy): Bacteria > Desulfobacterota > Desulfovibrionia > Desulfovibrionales > Desulfovibrionaceae > CAILNX01. The sequence goes on along the minus strand of CAILNX010000044.1, from coordinate 9,635 downwards.
GCCCACCCGCTCGAAGGTGCGCTCCTGGAGCACGCGCAGGAGCTTGACCTGGAGGTCCTGGCTCAGTTCGCCGATCTCGTCCAGGAACAGGGTGCCCTTGTCGGCCATCTCGAAGCGGCCCCGCCTGCGGGCCACGGCCCCGGTGAAGGAGCCCTTTTCGTGCCCGAAAAGCTCGGATTCCAGCACCCCGGGATTTAAGGCCATGCAGTTCACCGAGATGAAGGCCCCGGAGGCCCGGGGCGAGGCGTGGTGCAAGGCCCTGGCCACCAGCTCCTTGCCCGTGCCGGACTCCCCGCAGATGAGCACCGTGCTCTTGGTCGGCCCGGCCTTGGCCACCATTTGCAGCACGTCGCGCATGGCCTTGCCCCGGGCGATGATCTTGTCCAGGCCGAAGCGGGCCTGGAGTTCGCTGCGGAGCAGCCGGTTCTCCCGCTGGGCCAGGGCGTACTGGGCGGCCTTGGTGATGGAGAGGAGCATCTCCTCGTTGGAAAAGGGCTTGGTGATGTAGTCGAAGGCCCCCACCTTCATGGCCTCCACGGCCGCCTCGATGCTGCCGAAGGCGGTCATGATCAGCACCGGGATGTGCGAATAGTTCTTCTTCACGTGCTCCAGGATGTCCTGGCCCGTGAGCTTGGGCATCTTCATGTCCGTGATGATCACATCCACCTCGGACTCTTCCAGAAAGGCCAGGCCCATCTCCGGGTCGGCCAGGGCCGTGACCTTGTGGCCCTCGTCGGAAAGCAGGGCCTCCAGGATGAGCAGGTAGTTCTGTTCGTCGTCTAGGATGAGAATATGGCAGGACATGGGTGGGTCTCGGAAACCGGTCTGGACCGGTCAGTTGGCGTTTATCTGAGCGGCTGGGGAGGGGGTCATGGCCGGAAGGGCCACCTCCACCCGCGCCCCGCCCCCGGGGTGGTCGGTGATGGCCAGCCGTCCCCCGTGGCTTTCCACGATATTGGCCACAATGGCAAGTCCCAGGCCGGTGCCCGAGTCCTTGGTGGTGAAGAAGGGGTCCAGGGCCTGGTCCCGGGACTGGGCATCGAATCCCGGGCCGTTGTCCGCAAAGCTGAACTGGGCCACCTGGTCCTGGACCCGGCCGGTGATCTGGATGCGGCCGGGCCTGTTGCTTCCGGTCAGGGCCTGGATGGCGTTGCTCACGATGTTGTAGAAGGCCCGGTAGAGCAGGTCCTTGTCCCCGGCCACAAAGATTTCCGGCGTATAGTCCTTGGCCACCTCCACCCCGTGCTCGGCGCATTCCCGCTCCAGGAAAAAGACCAGCTGATCCAGGACCAGGGACAGGTTCACCGGGTCCAGGCGGGGTTTCTTGGGCCGGGCGTAGTCCAGGAAGTCGCCCACGATGCGGCCCAGGCGCTTGGCCTCGTCGTAGATGGCCTTCAAGATCAGGGCGCTGCGGTCGTTCTCCTTGGAGGCTTTTTTGAGCAATAGCTCGGCGCTGCTCTGGATGATGCCCAGGGGATTTCGGATTTCATGGGCCACGCCAGCCACCATGCGGCCCATGCCCGCCAGCTTCTCCTGCTGGTGCAACTGGCGCTCCAGGCGCTCCTTTTCCCGGATGCGCTCGGCGTTCATGCGGTCGGCCCGGCGGAACACCGCGAGCATGACGAAAAAGAGCAGGGCCGCGCCCAGGAAGGTGGACACCACCACCAGGCGCTCGAAGGTGAGCACGGTGTCGTAGTCCTCGGTGATGTCCTGGGTGATCTCCAGGATGCCGATGATGGGGTTTTCCGAGGGGTTGCTCAAGGACTGCTCGGCCCGCAAGGGGTAGGTGATTTTCAGGGCCACGTCCCCGGCCTTGGGCTGGATGAAGAAAAAGCCCAGGAGCGGGGGCGAGCGCTTGACGATCTCATAGGTCTTCTCGCCCTTTTCCAGGGCGTTTTTCACCGCTTCCCCGGCCTGTTCCGTCTTGCCCACCAGGTCCTTGTTGGTGGCGTAGGAGATGCGGTCCACCAAGTCGTAGACCCGCACCTCCATGACGTGGAAGCTGTGGATGGTGGAGAGCACCACCTGGTCCAGGCGGGCGTACTGCTCGTCGTTTTTTAAGGTGATGTACCCATAGCCGATCAGGGTGGGCAGGGTGAAGCGGCGGTAAATCTGGTGGTTCAGGTTCTCGGCCAGGAGCAGGGCGAACTGCTCCTGCTTGGATAAAAGCGTGGTCTCGGCGTAATTGGAGATGGAGATGGACAGGGCCAGGGAGAACCCGCCCAGGAGCACGAACACGGACCAGGACAGGAACTTGACGAAGTCAAAGGGACCGCCCAGGCTCATGGGGGTCTTGTCCGGGCCAGGGGTCTGGCCTGATTGTTGGACTATTTCGGGCTTATCCATGCAACTCGCTTAAAATTCCTTCACCAGGCGCTGGCCCGAAAGAAAGGCGTCCAGGTCTTTTTTCTCTTCGGCCAGCCCCTCGGCCCCCAGGCGGGCCTTGGCCAGGCGCTTGCCCAGCTCCACTGCGGGCTGGTCCACGGGATTGATGCCCATGAGCCAGCCGGTGAGGATGGTGGCCGCCTCCAGCAGGAGCATGAGCCTGCCCGCGCTCTTGGCCGAGTGGTCGGCCATTTTCAGCTCCACCAGGGGTACGCCGGTCTTCACCAGGGCCATGCGCGTGCCCAGGCCTTCGGCCTCCAGCAGGTCGCCGAAGGGGCGGCCCTGGATGTAGGAGAACATGTCCGGCAGGTCCGTGGGGAAGTGCGGTCCCTGGGGCGCGGTGGCGTTGGTCACAAAGAGGCAGGCCTTGTTGCGCGGGCCGTCCAGGTACATCTGGTTCACCGAATGCTGGTCCGTGACCCCCACCGAGCGCAGAGGCTGGCTGCCCTTGCCCTCCTTGCCCAGGCTCTCGGCCCAGAGCTGGCAGAACCAGTCCCCGTACCAGGCCCACTGGGGGATGTAGCTGAAGAAAATGAGCTGGTCGTAGCCCTTGGCCATGAGGGCCAGGTTCCAGCAGGCCAGCTCAAAGGCCGGGTGGCTGGCCAGGGTCGGGCCGTCCAGGGCGTTTTTGGACATGGCCGAGATGAGGGGAGCGGCCACGGCCCTGGCCCCGGCCGCCAGTCCCTGCCAGTCCATGCCCATGAAGGCCGCCGGGACCAGGCCCACGGCCGAGAGGGCCGAGTAGCGGCCGCCCAGGTTGTCGGGCACGGCCAGGGTTTTGGCCCCCATGCGCCCGGCCTCTTCGCGCAGATAGCCCTTGTGCTCGTCGGTGACCAGGAGCATGTGCTGGCCCCAGGAGTCCGGGAGCTTGCTCTTGAGCCAGGCCTTGACCAGGAAATACCAGCCCAAGGTCTCGATGGTGTCCCCGGACTTGGAGATAGTCAGCACCAGGGTCTTGTCCGCCGGGAGCCGGGACAGGCAGGTTTCCAGGGAGAGCACGTCCACGTTGTCCGCGATCCAGATCCAGGGACCCTTGTGCCCGGGCAGGTCCTGGCCGGGCATATAGGCCTTTTGCAGGGCGCGCGCGCCGAGCGTCGAGCCGCCGATGCCCAGGACCAGCAGGTGCTCGAAGGAATTGATCCAGGGCTGCATGGCCGACAGGTCCGCGATGAGGGCGTCCATGTAGGGCATGGCCAGAAAGGGCAGCTTCCCGGCCGCGACCTCGGCGGAAAGGCGCTGGGCCATCTCCCCGGCCCGGGCCTGAAACGGCGCAAGGTCCATGCCGTTGATGACAGCGTTGGTCCAGTCGATGCGGCAGGCGGTCATGGCGGTCCCTCCAGCGGGTTCGTGGGGTTTTCGACCAGGGTCTTGAGTGACGCGCTCAATAAAACATCCCACTGAAGAAAGAAAAATTATTATTTCTCATTCTTAGGCCCAAACCGAAGCCCTGCTCCATTCTGGTGCGGGACCCCGGGCTATCCCAGCAAGACCTTCCCGATCTTCAAAAGCGCGCCTTCCAGCACCTCGTCGGCCACGGCGTAGGACAGGCGGATGCAGCGGTCGTCGCCAAAGGCCGCGCCAGGCACGGCCGCCACTCCGGCGTCTTCCAGGAGGCGGGAGCACAGGGTCACGGAGTCCGGGATGGCCTTGGTGTAGCAGGCGCTGACCACCGGGAAGAGGTAGAAGGCCCCGTCCGGCTTGGGGCAGATCACCCCGGGCCAGGTCTTCATGATGGCCAGGGCCAGGTCCCGGCGGCGGGCAAAGGCCGTGTTCATCTCTTCGAGCACGTCCCAGGGGCCGGTCAAGGCGGCCAGGGCGGCCTTCTGGGCCACGGAATTGACATTGGAGGTGCTCTGGCCCTGGATCTTGCTCATGGCCTTGACCAGGTCGGCCTGGGCCAGGGCGAAACCGACCCGCAGGCCGGTCATGCACATGGACTTGGACAGGGCCCCCACCACGGCCACGTGCTCCTGGTTGGTCTCCCACCATTTGGACAGGGTGGCGGGCTGGGCCGGGGCGAATACCAGGCGGTCGTAAACCTCGTCGGACACGATGAACACGCCCCGGGCCTTGGCCCATTCGGCGATTTGCAGGAGTTTTTCCTGGGTGTAGTGCGTGCCCGTGGGGTTGGAGGGCGAATTTAATATGAGCATGCGGGTGCGCGGGGTGCAGGCTTCCTCCAGGTCCACCACCGAGGCCAGGAAATCGTCCTCGGCCCGGGTGGTCACGAACACGGGCGTGGCGTCGAACAGGCTGACCATGTCCGGGTAGCTCACCCAGTACGGCGCGGGGATGAGCACCTCGTCGCCCGGGTTGAGCAGGGCGGCGAAAAGATTGTAGAGCACCTGCTTGCCGCCGTTGGACACGATGGTGTTCGCGGCCCCGGCCTTGGTTCCGTAGAAGCGCTCGTAGTATCCGGCCACGGCCTCGCGCAGGGCCGGGATGCCCGGCACCGGGGTGTAGCGGGTGAAGCCCTCGTCCAGGGCCTTTTTGGCCGCTTCGATAACATGGGCCGGGGTGCCGAAATCCGGCTCGCCCACGCTCAAATTCACGATCTCCCGGCCCTGGGCTTTGAGCCCCGCGGCCTTGGAGCTGATGGTCAGGGTGGCGGAAGGCTTGAGTCTCTTCAGTCGTTCGGAAATGTTCATGCCCGGTCTCGGAAAGGTTGGGGGTTGACGCCTCACGGCTGGAAATACGGACGGCCCAACCCACGCCTGGGTTTCGGCCCTGGGAACAGGGAGGGACCCTAGATCAAAACAATGGAGAGGTAAATGGTGCGGATACCGGCCGGAAAGAAAATCACGGCCTGATTTTCCCCGGAGCACAAGGCTCACGGAGATCGGCCCGCCCGGATCGGCCAAGTTCCTTCTCCGGGCCGTAACTTATCCGCCATCCGGAAACCCACGCCCGGCGGGAGCTGCCAGAGGGGGCTGGCGAAAACCCGCGCCCGGCGCGGATTCGCAAGGTCTGGATTTTCTCCAAAGACTCCGTTAGACTTCTTTTTCAATGGCCCTGCCAGATCTTTTATCGAACAAATCCACATTATAAGGACCGTCCCCGCCCATGCAAAACCTTCCCATGCCTGCTGATCTGCCTGAAGTGACGGTGAATCCCAATGCCCTGACAGTGCTCAAAAGGCGCTATCTGAAGAAGGATGAAAAGGGCGATCCTTACGAAACCCCCAAGGAATTGTTCTGGCGGGTGGCCCAGGCCATTGCCCGGGAAGAGGCCAAGTATCCCAAGTCCTCCATCCAGCCCGAGCAGTTGGCCCCGATTTTCTACGATCTCATGATCTCGGGCCGCTTTCTGCCCAATTCGCCCACGCTCATGAACGCCGGGACCGAACTCGGCCAGTTGGCGGCCTGCTTCGTGCTGCCCGTGGGCGACTCCATGGAGGAGATCTTCGACGCGGTGAAGTACGCCGCGCTCATCCACAAATCCGGCGGGGGCACGGGCTTCTCCTTCTCCCGCCTGCGGCCGAGCAAGGCCCGGGTGGGCTCCACCGGCGGCATCGCCTCGGGGCCGCTGTCATTCTTGCGCATCTTCAACACCGCCACCGAGCAGGTCAAGCAGGGCGGCACCCGGCGCGGGGCCAACATGGGCATCCTGCGCGTGGACCATCCGGACATCCTGGCCTTCATCAAGGCCAAGGAGCGCGAGGGCGAACTGAATAATTTCAACCTGTCCGTGGCCCTGACCGAGGAATTCATGCAGGCCGTGGAAAAGGACCAGGACTACGCCTTGATCGCTCCGCACACCAAGCAGGAGAAGACCCGGCTCAAGGCCCGGGAGGTCTTTTCCATGCTGGTGCAAAAGGCCTGGGAGTCCGGGGACCCGGGCATCGTGTTCCTGGACCGCATCAACCGGGACAACCCCAATCCGGACCAGGGCGAGATCGAGTCCACCAACCCCTGCGGGGAGCAGCCGCTCCTGCCGTATGAGGCCTGCAACCTGGGCTCCATCAACCTGTCCACCTACCACGACGTCAAGGCGGCCGACGGCATCGACTGGGAGGCCCTGAAACGGGACCTGCACCTGGCCGTGCGCTTTTTGGACAACGTCATCGACGCCTCGGAATACCCCCTGCCCCAGATCACCGAGATGGTGCACAAGAACCGCAAGATCGGCCTGGGGGTCATGGGCTTCGCCGACCTGCTCTTCCTTTTGCGCATCCCCTACAACAGCCAGGAGGCCGTGAACCTGGCCGAAGAGATCATGGCCTTTGTGCACGACGAGAGCCGCATCGGGTCCAAGCATCTGGCCATGGAGCGCGGGGCCTTCCCGGCCTTTGCCACCTCCACCTACGCGGCCAAGGACTTAGGCCCCTTCCGCAACGCCACCACCACCACCATCGCGCCCACCGGCACCCTGTCCATCCTGGCCGGCTGTTCCTCGGGCATCGAGCCCCTGTTCGCCCTAAGCTTCGTGCGCACGGTCATGGACAACGACAAGCTCATCGAGGTGAACCCCATCTTCGAAGAGGCCATGAAAGAGGCCCAGTGCCACAGCCCGGGCCTCATGGAAGAGGTGGCCAAGAAGGGCTCGGTGCGCGCCCTCGAGTTCCTGCCCGAGGACCTGCGCGAGGTCTTTGTCACGGCCATGGACATCGAGCCCATCTGGCATTTGAAGATGCAGGCCGCCTTCCAGAAATACACGGACAACGCGGTGTCCAAGACCGTGAACCTGCCCAACTCGGCCACCAAGGACGAGATCTGGGACATCTACTGGAAGGCCTACGAATACGGCTGCAAGGGCGTGACCGTGTACCGCGACGGGTGCAAGGCCAACCAGGTCCTGTGCACCGGCGACGGCCAGGAAAAGGCCGCCGAGGGCGTGGACGGCAAGAAGTCCGTGGTGCGCAAGCGCCCGGACGTGATCTACGGCTTCACCCAGAAGGTGGAGACGGGCCTGGGCGTGCTCTACCTCACGGTGAACGAGATGGACGGCAGGCCCTTTGAGGTCTTCGCCACCATCGGCAAGTCCGGCCGGTCCATCACGGCCAAGGCCGAGGCCATCGGCCGCCTGGTCTCCCTGGCCCTGCGCAGCGGGGTGGAGGTGCGGGACATCGTGGGCCAGCTCAAGGGCATCGGCGGCGAGCATCCCAAGTTCCGCAAGAAGGGCATGCTCCTGTCCATCCCGGACGCGGTGTCCTGGGTCTTCGAGACCCGTTACTTGCAGGGCGAGAAGGTGGACGAGCACGGGGTGAGCCTGCAAAAGGACATCTGCCCGGACTGCGGGGAGATCCTGGTCTTTGAGGAAGGGTGTTTTATTTGCAAGTCCTGTGCGTTCACCAAGTGCGGGTAGGGAAAGCTGCGGAACAAGAGCAAGACAGAAGAATAAGATAAATTATTTCTTATTCTTGTGCGCTGGTAACAGGGACCGGCCACCCCCGCGCGGACCTGAACGGGCAGCGCACACAACCGGCTCAATCCAGGCCGGGAGGACTCCCCGGAGACCTCCCGGCCTTTTTCAAAACGAGGTCCCATGCCCGCATCCTCTCCCCGTCTCCTGAACCTCGGCTGCGGCGCCCGCTTCCACCCGGACTGGGTGAACGTGGATTTCAAGGCCCAGGGACCGGGCGTCCAGACCTGTGACCTGACCCGGGGCGTGCCCTTTGCCGAGGCCTCCTTTGACGCCGTGTACCACTCCCATCTCTTGGAGCATTTCCCGGCCAGCGCAGCCCCGGGGTTCCTGGCCGAATGCCTGCGGGTGCTTGCGCCCGGCGGGATTCTGCGCGTGGCCGTGCCCGACCTGGAGGCCATGGCCCGGCTGTACTTAAAGCGCCTGGACAAGGCCCTGGCCGGGGACCGCGAGGCCGAGGCCCAGTACGACTGGCTCCTGCTGGAGATGCTGGACCAACTGGTCCGGGTGTTCCCGGGCGGCCGCATGTTCCGGGCCTTTTTGAAAGATCCCATGCCCGCCGAATCCTTTGTCCTGGCCCGGGCCGGGGCCGAGGCCCGGGAGACCCTCACCCGCTTGCGCGACCCGGCCAATGCCGCTGCCGTGCGGGCCATCCCGGAGATCGACGAGAGGGACCTGACCCCGGCCGAGGTCGGGGCCTTTCGCACCAGCGGCGAGGCGCACCAATGGATGTACGACCGCTTCTCCCTGGGGCGGCTCATGCGGGCGGCCGGGTTTGAAGAGGTGCGCGTGGTCACGGCCCAGGAGTCGGGCATCCCGGAGTTCGCAGCCTTTTGCCTGGATGTGGGGGGGGACGGGGCGGTGCGCAAGCCGGATTCGTTGTTCATGGAAGGGGTGCGGCCAGCCTAGACTCCGGGCTTGCCGTCCGCTGCCCCGCCGCTGTATATGGCCTCCATGCACAAACTCTCCCTTTTCGCGGCCCTGGCTCTCCTCCTGGCCCTGACCTCCTGCGCCACCATGCAGCCCGCCCCGCTTCCGGCCTTGAAAGAGATCATGGCCCCGCGCTGCGTGCCCGGGACCAAAATTTCCATCCCGGCGGACTGGGAGCGGGCCAGCGAGGCCACCGAACGCAAGATTTTCGAGTTCATCGTGCACAAGATCAAGGTCGAGCGCCGCACCCTGTGCGCGGCCTACGCGCCCGTGGGGGCCAAGGATCTGCCGGTTCTGGCCGTTCTGCGCGCGGAGAACAGCGCGGACATCCGCTTTCTGGACCTGGTCCTTTCCGGCTCGGACGTGAGCAGCGGGAGCATCAAGCAGGAGAGCCTCAAGCGGGAGCAGGACTTCTTCCGGCTTAAGGTCCGGGACACCTCCACCAACACCGTGGTCGTCACCCAGGCCTTTTTCTCGGGCGGAGGGGTCACGGTGTTCTGCTTCGCGCTTCCGGGCAAGGACGAGACCAAGTACGAACCCCTGGCGGACCAGGTGGCCACGGCCTTCCGCAGCGCCATCATCCAGTAGACCCGCCGGACTGAAGGCCCGCGCCAGGACATGGCAGTCTGAAGAGCGGCGGTTCCGGCTTAAGGCCCACACCTTGCCGCGCCTGGCCTCGGCCGGGTCAAGATTCTCCGAAGTTCTTGCCTGATCCTCCGGTCCTTGCATCCGGGGGGATGCACTGTGGCCAAAAAAGGGGTAATCCCCCGGACAGGATCAAATGGTGCGAACGGCAGGCTGCTTGCGGGGGTCCAGCATGAGTGAAGACTGTACCGCACCCGGTTTCCTGGACACAAGACTTTCTTACGCCGCCATCGGGAACACCTCTTGATTCAGCCGGTGCTGTCGGAGCTGTAAGGGGCTGAGAAAACCATTCTTTTCGACCAGCCACTCACGGT
>CAILNX010000043.1 GCA_903835685.1 uncultured delta proteobacterium | reverse complement strand
GACCATGAAGGAGTACTCCAGGGAGCTTTTTAACTCCCGGGCGTTGCCTGGCCAGGTATGGGACAGCAACCGGGCCATGGCCTCGGGAGAAAGTCCGGGCACGTCCTTGCCTGTCCGACGGCGGAAGGAGTCCACAAAACGAGCGGCCAGTAGAGGAATGTCCTCAGGATGCTCACGCAGAGCGGGCAGGCGGATGGGCAGCACGTTGACTCGGTAATAGAAGTCCTCGCGGAATCGCCCGGCAGCGACCAGGGCGGCTAGATCCTGGTGCGTCGCGCTGATGAGCCGGGCGTCCAGGGTCAGGGGGCGGCTGTCCCCCACCCGCTCGAAGGTGCGCGTCTCCAGCACCCGCAGAAGTTTCACCTGCACGCTGGGCGGCACGTCCCCGATTTCGTCCAGGAAGAGGTCCCCGCCCCCGGCCTCCTCGAACCGGCCCAGGCGATGGCGGAAGGCCCCGGTGAAGGCCCCCTTGGCGTGTCCAAACAACTCGGACTCCAGCAGGGATTCATTGAGGGCCGCACAGTTGACCTGCACGTACGGCCCATCCCGGCGGGGCCCCAGTTCGTGGATTGCCCGGGCCGCCAGCTCCTTGCCCGTGCCCGACTCGCCCAGGATGAGCACCGGGGCCTCGGTCCGGGCCGCCTTCTCCAGCAGGTTGTATACCCCGCGCATGGCGGCCGAACGCCCCACTAGGCCATGAAAATCCGTGTCCTCCTCCAGGCTTTGGGCTAGTTCCCGAATACGCCTCTCCTTCACGTCCAGCTCGGTGATGTCCGTCACGGTCTCCACCGCGCCGATGACCCCCCCGCCCGGATCACGCAAAAGAGAGGCGTTCTTCAGCACGTGCCGGAGGGTTCCGTCCTTGCACCGGAGATGACAGTTCTTGCGGTTCTCCTGGTGTTTGAGGAACAGGCGGCAGTGGTGGCTCTCGCCCTCGGCCCGGGACCGGTCGCAGGCGTCGCATCCGAGCACCGCGCAGGATCGGTCCAGCAGCTCATCCCGACTGTAACCCGTGATGCGCGTGAGCGCGTCGTTGACCAGCATGATGGTCCCGTCAGTGCGGGTACAGAACAGCCCGTCGTTCATGGTGTTGATGATCTCGGGCAAATGGGTGTGCAACTCACGCTCAGTCATAGTCACCCTCACAGTCGTCAGAGTTCATTCATCTGAATACACACATGCATATGTACCTGAATAGCCAGAAAGGCGCAATGCCTCGCCTGTTGCCACAATAGTCCATGATATCAATATGAATCACTCGGGCACGATTCGTGCTTTGTCCCAAGCAGAGGAGATACCCATGTCCCGTGACCAGCACCTCGCTTCCCTGCCCCCGGCCCATGCAATAAGCACCTCGGACCAAGTGCTTGGTCAGAGCCCGGGCCTGTCCCGGCGCTCCTTTCTACGCCTAGCCGGAATGGGAGGGGCAGTGGCCGCCGGGGGGCTCGGCCTGCCCGGGATCACGCAGGCCAGCGGCCAAGCTGCCAAGCCAGCCCCGGCCCCGGCGGAACTGGCCACTCTCCTGGACCTCTCCCTCTGCATCGGATGCGGGGCCTGTGTAACCGCCTGCCACGAATCCAACTCTACCCGATTTCCCGAGCCCAAGAAGCCCTTTCCGACTATGTCCCCGGCCCGGGTCAAGGCTGAAGATTTCTCGGAACGTCGTGAGGTGGACAATCGTCTGACCCCATACAACTGGCTGTTCATCCAGACAGCAAGCGGAACCCACCAGGGACAGGCCTTTGAGGTGAACATCCCCCGGCGTTGCCTGCACTGCCAGAATCCGCCCTGCGCCAAACTCTGCCCCTGGGGCGCGGCCGGGCGCGAAGCCGACGGAACCGTGCGCATCGACACGGACATCTGCCTGGGCGGGGCCAAGTGCCGCCAAGTCTGCCCCTGGTCCATCCCCCAGCGCCAGACCGGCGTGGGCCTGTACCTGAAGCTCATGCCCTCCTACGGGGGCAACGGGGTCATGTACAAATGCCACCGCTGCCACGAGCGCATGGCCCAGGGCCAGGTTCCGGCCTGCATCGAGGCCTGCCCCAACCAAGTCCAAAGCATAGGTCCCCGGCCCGAGATGGTGGAAAAGGCCAAGGTCCTGGCCGCCTCCATGAACGGCCACATCTACGGCCTGACTGAGAACGGCGGGACCAACACCCTGTATGTCTCCCCAGTGCCCTTCGTGGTCCTGGACCAGGCCCTGGTCGTGGCTGGCCAGACCGGGCCGGGGCGGCCCCATCTCAAGCCCGTGCCCGAAACCCTGGCGACTGAAAGCCGCTTGGCCGCCCTGCCCTTCCTGGCCGCCTTCACCGGTCTGGCCCGGGGCGGGCTGAGCCTAGCACGGCATCTGCCTGAGCGCCCCTGGGCCCCGGCCAAGGCCAAGAATGCCGGGAAGGCTCCTGCCGCCGCCCTTAACAGCTCACACCCCCTGCCCATCTGGCAGCGCCGTCTCTTTCTCTGGATCATGGCCGGACTATCGCTCACGGGCATGGCCCAGATGCCCATCTTCAAGCGCTATTACATCGCGGACATCCCGGGCCTGGGCTGGCTGGATGACTTCTTTCTGGTCAATCTCCTGCACTACGCCCTGGCCGCTCCCCTGCTCTTTCTGCTCGGCCTGTGGGCCATGAACTGGGTTCGGCGCTGGCGGCAGGACTACGCCCTGACCGCCCTGGCCCTGCCCCGGGCCGCACTCCTGGCCGCCCTGGCCGCCACGGGCCTTTTGCGCATCGTGAAAAACCTGCCCATGAACCCCATCGGGCCGTTGGGGGCCATGCTCATCGACTGGACCCACCTGGGACTGGCCGCCCTGCTCGGCCTAGCCGCCCTGGCTGCATTGCTGGCCCGGAAATCGGCCTATGCCCAGAGGCTGGACCTGGCCAAGGAAAAACCCTGAACATCGTCCCGCACCAGGAGACCGACAACATACCGAAGACCTAGCCTCAAAGATCGGGCTGACCAACGAGAATATGAAGGAGGGAGAACATGCACAGAACACGAAAGACTTGGGGCCTGGCGGTCCTGGTGGTCGGACTGGCTGGGCTGCTGGCCCTTGGGACGGCCCTGGCGTCGTCCATGGCCCAAGCACCGGCCACGCCCGAGGAAAAAGACAAGGCCCCGGGCCGGGCCATGGCCCAACATTCGGTAATGGCCCCAGGCGCGCGCTGGACCACTGTGGACCATTCAAAGCTGGAGGCCCTACAGAAGGATTTCGCCGCGCCCGAGGAGGTCACTATAGCCTGCTTGTCCTGCCACGCACTGGCCGCCGATCAGATCCAACACACCATCCACTGGACTTGGCTGGTGGACAAAGTGGGCGACGGCAAGACCATGGGCAAGATCGGGAAGACCATCAACAATTTCTGCATCGCAGTTCCCTCCAACGAGCCACGTTGCACCTCCTGCCACATCGGGTACGGGTGGAAGGACAAGAGCTTTGACTTCACCAACAAGAGCAAGATCGACTGCCTGGTCTGCCACGACAGCACCCACACCTACGAAAAGTACCCGACCAAGGCCGGGTATCCGGTGACCGAGCCCACGGTGTTCCCGGAGAACGGCAAGACCTACCTGCCCCCGGACTACAAGAAGGTGGCGGGCGCCGTGGCCCGGCCCGACCGGATCAACTGCGGGACCTGCCATTTCTACGGCGGCGGCGGGGACATGGTGAAGCACGGGGACCTGGACAGCTCCATCGGCAAGCCGGGGAAGTCCCTGGACGTGCATATGGATGCCGAAGGGTTGAACTTCGCCTGCCAGCGCTGCCACACCACCAAGCAGCACGAGATCGCCGGGCGCCTCTATTCGGTCCCGGCCAGCCAGGAGCGCTTGAGCCTCACCGACGCAGACCTGGCCTCCAAGATCGCCTGCGAGTCCTGCCACGGGACCTCGCCTCACAAGACCAACGCCAAGGCCAACGACCACGTGGACAAGGTGGCCTGTCAGACCTGCCACATCCCGGCCTTCGCCCGGGAACTGCCCACCAAGATGCGCTGGGACTGGTCCACGGCCGGCAAGATGAACGCTGAGGGCAAGCCTTTCAAGACCAAGGGTCCTCTGGGCGCGCCCGCCTACGACACCAAGAAGGGCGACTTCACCTTTGTCAAGGACGTGCAGCCTGAATACCGCTGGTTCAACGGGGCCATGAGCTACCTGCTGGTCACGGACCGAATCGACCCGGCCCGGGTCGTGACCCAGAATAAGCCCCTGGGCGATGCGGCTGACTCCAAGGCCCGAATCATGCCCTTCAAGCGCCACACAGGACGACAGCCCTACGACAAGGTCCAAAATACCCTGGTCATCCCCAAGCTGTTCGGCCCGCCGGACTCCGACGCCTACTGGGCCAAATACGACTGGAGCAAGGCCATCACGGTGGGCATGAAGTACGCGGACCTGCCCTATTCCGGAGAGTACGGTTTCGTGGAGACTGAGTACTTCTTCCCCATCACCCACATGGTGGCCCCGGCCAAGAACGTTGTGGCCTGCGGGGAATGCCACTCCCGCCAGAGCCGCCTCAAGGACATCACCGGGGTGTACATGCCCGGCCGTGACGGCGGCGGGACCGTAACCCTCATCGGGTGGATGGCCGTGGTCGGATCGGCTGCGGGCGTAGGTGTACATGGGATAATGCGCGCGGCTTCCAGAAAGAGAAAGGGGGAATAAAATGAACGCCAATCATCAGAATGGGTTGCGCAAAGTCTATCTCTACACCCGCTATGAACGGTTCTGGCACTGGTTCCAGGCAGCCATGATCCTGGTACTTCTTGTCACGGGCCTGGAGATTCACGGCAGCCTCAGGCTGCTCGGATTCCAGCGGGCCGTGACCGTACACAACTTCCTGGGTCTGACTTGGCTCGCAAGCTTTGCCTTCTTCATATTCTGGGTCTTCACCACTGGGGAGTGGAAGCAGTATGTGCCCACCACTCGAAAGCTTCTGGAGGTGGTGCGCTACTACACCGTGGGCATCTTCACCGGCCAGCCCCACCCCTGCCCCAAGACTCCCGAGGCCAAGCACAACCCCTTGCAGCGCCTGGCCTACTTGGCCCTGGCCGCCCTGCTCCTGCCCCTGCAGATGGCCACGGGCTTGCTCTACTGGATGTACAATTCCTGGGCCGAGTTGGGAGTAAAGGGCATGACCCTTTCGAGCGTGGCTGCCCTGCATGTGCTCGGAGGCTTCGCCATCTTAAGCTTCCTCATCGTGCACATCTACATGACGACTACGGGCCACACGCTCATGGCTCATATCAAGGCCATGTTCACCGGCTGGGAAGATATTCCGACCGGAGAGCGCACCGATGAGTGGGAAAAGCGGGTGGCATAACCCAAGGATTCAAATCCCTGCTCCATTCCCGGGGGTGGCTCGCACCAGCGGCGGGCTGCCCCCGGTTCATCTCGTTTTGGGGTACAGGGAGCAACGGGAAAACGACGAAACGAGTTGGGGGACTCTGTCAACCCCAGCAGATTTTTGAGGCCTTTTCCCCCGACAAGTGATAAAATCTGTCTATGACCCTCACAAGAAAAACGCTGCTTATCGCCATCGGGACCCTCCTATGCCTTCTGGCTTTCCTGTCTTTCTTCTCCAGGACCATCCTGCTGGAAACCTTCCGGCAGCTTGAGGTATCCGACACGAAGGACATGGTTGAACGCGGAGCTTCGGCCATCATCATCAGCGTGTTAAAGAAGCCTTGTGCCTTGCATACCGCCTGGGATATGAAGTGGGTGGCGCAAAATGCCCACAGATATTAAAATTTATCCATAAAAAAGTGCTCAGAAAGGAATCCTGAATGAAGTTGAACCTCTTCGTGAAGATCACCGCCATGGTGTTGATCTCAGTGCTTGCCACCAGTCTGGGACTGTTTCTGATCTCCAGTCACTACGTCCGTACGGGGTTCGATCATGAGGCCCAGACTGGTGTTTCTCTGCTGCGGAGCATAGTGGAAAAGCAGATTGAGGCCAACAAGGAAGCCCTTCTTCAGGGAACCACTGCCTTGGCCCACAATTCCGATCTCATCGAGGCGTTGGTGCGCCGTGACGCAAAGACCATGAAGGATCTACTCCGTCATCAAATGGAGATCCTCAAGGTCGACAGCGTGTTGGTGAGCGATGAGAAGGGCATCATTCTGGTGAGAGCCCATGACGACAAGGCGGGGGACAGCGGGCTGAACCTCATCAGTTTGGCCCGTGCCCTTCAGGGCCAACCCAACGTCGGAATCGAACGCGGCAATGTCGTTAAATTTGCCATTCGCGCCGCACACCCAATAAAACAGGATGGGGCCGTCATCGGGGCCGTAGCATTGGGTAACAGTCTTGCCAGCGACAAGTTCGTGGACGACATTAAGAACAATACAGGCATGGAAGTCACTATTTTTGATGGCGACACGAGGGCCGCCACGACGATCATTAAAGAAGGAAAACGGGCTGTTGGGACAAGAATGGACAATCCCCAAGTGCTTGAGACCGTGCTCAAAAAAGGCGAAATTTTCTTGTCCAAGAACACCATCTTGGGGAGGTCCTATGAGACTGCCTATTGGCCGCTCAAGGATGGCAATGGCAAGATTGATGGCATGTTTTTCATAGGCAAGGACCGCTCGCTTATAGAGAGCACCCAGGACCGCATCACCGAGGCCACCTTTTTGGCCGCCACATTCATATTCGTAATATTGGGCGGCTGTGGTTTCCTCTTCGCCCGGTCTCTGGCCCGCCCCCTCCAACGCACAGCTACCTTCGCCGACAAGGTAGCAGAAGGCGACCTCAGTCAGGTCCTCGATGTAAAACGCGCCGACGAGATAGGTGTTTTGGCTGATGCCTTGCGTCAGATGGTGGGCAACATGACCAACCAATTGGCCTTCTCTCAGGGGGTCATGCGCGGTGTGGCTGCGCCTTTTTCAGTATTCTCGCCGCAGGACACGACGATCTACACTAATCAGGCCATGCTGGATATCATGGAGATTCCCGGAAAGCCAGATGACTATTTTGGTAAGCAATCTGGAGAGTATATATTCGGTGTGAAAGGCAAAGAGACCCTTTCTTCTCGCGCACTGCGAGAAAAGAAGCTGTTGTTTGCCGACCCCACCGTGGAGACGAGAACAGGCCAGAAGCGGCATGTGCATGTTTCCTCCTCTCCCTTCTTTGACGTAAAGGGGGAACTCCTGGGCACCGTATCCATTTGGCTTGACCAGACCGAGGCAATAGAAGCAAAAACCAAGGCAGAGCGGGCCAAGGCCGAAGGAATGATCGAAGCAGCGGCTCAACTGGAGAAGGTCGTGGAAATTGTGAGTTCAGCCTCTGAACAACTGTCGGCCCAGATCGAGCAGTCTAGCCGTGGCGCGGAAGTCCAGTCACAGCGTGTAGGCGAAACAGCTACAGCTATGGAGGAGATGAATGCCACAGTGCTCGAAGTCGCCCGCAGCGCCTCTCTCGCGGCGGACACATCTGAACAGGCTAAACACGAAGCCAAGGACGGGTCACTTGTGGTGGGTCGCGTGGTGTCCGGGATTGGCCAAGTGCAGGCCCAGGCCCTTCAACTCAAGACCGACATGTCCATATTGGGCAAGCAGGCCGATGGCATCGGCCAGGTTATGAATGTTATTTCAGACATCGCCGACCAGACCAATCTTCTGGCCCTGAATGCGGCCATCGAGGCGGCCCGGGCCGGGGAGGCAGGCCGGGGTTTCGCCGTGGTGGCGGACGAGGTGAGAAAACTGGCGGAAAAGACCATGACCGCTACGAAGCAGGTAGGGGACTCCATCCGGGGTATCCAGCAAGGCGCGAGAACCAATATCGAGAACGTGGACCAGGCCGTGACCCTCATCCAGGCAGCCACTGGCCAGGCAAAACAGTCTGGTGAGGCCCTGAACAAGATCGTGACCCTTGTTGACCAGACCGCCGATCAGGTTCGTTCCATCGCAACCGCAAGTGAGGAGCAGTCGGCGACCAGCGAAGAGATAAACCGGTCTATTGAGGATGTCAGCCGAGTGTCGTCAGAGACCTCATCGGCGATGACTCAATCAGCCCAGGCTGTCGGCGAATTGGCCAGCCAAGCAAGTGGTCTGCGCGGTCTCATTGAGAAGATGAAACGCGGAGGGTAGACCGCTCCGCAATCCCCACACGGCCCGTCGTTACTTATAATCACACGATCCCAGCATCCTTGCGCGGAGCCCTCATGAAACGGCATCGAATTCTATTGGTTGAGGACAACACCCTTTTTCGGCAAGCGCTCCGCCTGATGCTCGCACAACGAGAAAATGTTGGGTCGGTGAGGCTGGTGACGGGGACACAGCCATTGAAATGCACGCTCACCTCAAACCCGATCTGGTGCTTATGGACCTTTCCCTGCCCGACCTCTCAGGCGCACAGGTCATCCACAGGATCAAGATCGAGGACCCCCAGGCCAAGGTGCTAGTGCTCACCGTTCATGGGACCGATGACAGCGTGTTTTCAGCCTTAAGCGCCGGAGCCGAGGGCTACTTGGTCAAGGACGCCGACTCCCAGGAATTCTTCCTGGCCATCGAGTCCGTGCTCAAGGGCCAAATGTACAGTCCTGATAGGTCCTTGAAGAGGAAGAAATTCCCGCTGCATCTGCTTCTGGTCGAGGACAACGAGAACAACAGGCAACTATTCCAGTTTTATCTCAAAGGAACTCCTCATAGCTTGGACTTGGCGGGGAACGGTCTGGAGGCGGTGAATATGACCCTGGCCCATGAGTATGACATGATCTTCATGGATATTGAGATGCCAATCATGGATGGGTATGAGGCTACCCGGATCATTCGTAACCGGGAAAAAGATCTAAATCATCCCCGTGTTCCTATCTGCGCTCTGACAGCTCACGCCATGCCGGAATACCGCCAACGGATTATGGAGGCGGGCTGCACACACTTCATCACCAAGCCATTCACCAAGGCTCAAATGCTGGAGGTGCTGGAAGAACATATGAACGGGCTTAATAGTCATGCCTCATAGCCGATTCATTCTTTGGGTTTGATCCAGAACCAGTGGACTTATCCAAGTTGGACGTTAAGACCCGTTGATGATCCTGCCGTCGCTGACCTGAAAAATCCGGTCAAAACCCTCCACCATGCGATGATCGTGGGTGACCACGATGATGGCCGAGTGGTTCTCCACCGCCAGGGCCTTGAGCAGGCCCATGACGTTTTGCCCGTTCTCCGTGTCCAGGGCCGCCGTGGGCTCATCGGCGAGAATGACTTTGGGACAGTTGGCCAGGGCGCGAGCGATGGCCGCCCGCTGGGATTCTCCGCCCGAGAGGGCCGAGGGATAGTTTCCCAACCGGTGTCCCAGGTTCAGGGCGGCCAGGAGCGCCGCCGCCCTGTCCTTCGACTCCTTCTTGCCCACGCCGTTGATCTCCAGGGCCACCATGACGTTTTCCTGGGCAGTCAAGAACGGGATGAGATTGTGCGACTGGAATATGAACCCCAGCTTTTCCCGCCGCACCCGCTTCAAGTCCAGTCCGGTGGTCCAGCCCTCGTCGGCTACGGTGACGCCGTCGATGACCACCCGGCCGTGGGTCGGTTCGTTGATGAGCCCGATGGCCGTGAGCAGTGTGGTCTTGCCTGAGCCCGAGGGGCCAAGCACGGCCACCAGTTCACCGGGCTTCACCTGGAGTG
Source organism: uncultured delta proteobacterium (assembly GCA_903835685.1). GTDB lineage: Bacteria > Desulfobacterota > Desulfovibrionia > Desulfovibrionales > Desulfovibrionaceae > CAILNX01. Next base: position 314,060 of record CAILNX010000043.1, on the reverse strand, counting down.
TGGCCCCGGAGATGGCCGTCACGGCGGTGTCGCCCTTGCCGTAAATTTTTGTAAGGTTATCGACTTCCACTGCGTACATGACTCATCCGCCCAGGGCTTCGGCCGGTTCCACGCGCATGGCCTTGCGGATGCCCACAAAGCTGGAAATGGTGCAAATGACCATGATGATTACAAAAAGCACCTGCAAGTCGAAGGCAACCAGGACGATGCGACGCGGGAATTTCTCATAGGTCAGCATGATCAGGCAGAACCCGATGCCATAGGCCAAAAGGCCCATGAGCAGGGACTGCTCCAGGATCATGCCCACGATGACCCGATCCTGGGCTCCGATCAGCTTCAGGGTGGCGATGACCCGCACCTTGTCGATGGTCGAGGTGTAGATGATCAATGAGATGATAACCGTCGAGATGACCAGCAAGATGATGCGGAAGAGTCCCAACTGCATGCGAGCTTTTTCAATGAGCCCCATGGTCAATATGCGGTTCTGCTCCGCATCGGTCATGGCCCGGAAATGATTCCAGCGGCTGATGCGATCCTGCACGTCCTCCAGGTTCGCGCCAGGGGCCATCCGGGCCACCACGGCGTTCACGGTGTGCGTGGATTCAGTGGCGCTGGTCAAGGTGCGCGTCAGAAGGTCGGCCTGGGTCGGGGACAGGGTCTTGATGCCCGCCACCGAGCGGGCAATTCGTTCACGGTTGTTGCGGATGGCGTCGTTGTCGTTCTGGAACTGGATGTCCTGGGCGTCGGCCAGGCTGACGTAGGCCACGGGATCGCCGCCGGAGGAGACCATTTTCCCGGTGACCCCCACCACGGTGTAGTCATGCAATCCTAAACGGATGACCTCGCCTGGCTTCATGCGCATGCCCTGGGCCGCAACCATCTCGTAATGGGCCTGCTTGATGCCGCGCCCGGCCAGGATGTTCGGAGGCCCGCCGAACCCCTTGAGGTCGTAGCCCACGATGAAGAAACGAAAGAGCTTTCCATTGCGTTCGGTCTGGACGGTCTGGAAGGACAGAGGAGAGGTCTCCGCCACCCCGGGGACCAGGGCGACTCGGTACTTGGTGTCCTCTTGGATGCGCGAGGTCTCGGCAAAGGGACCGTTCGTCCGTTGCTGCACCACCCAGATGTCCGCTTTTGTCGCCTCGCTGATGGACATGGCGTCCGCGAACAGCCCCTGGTAGATGCCCCCCATGCTCATAACCACGCCGATGAGCAGGCCAAGGCCGATGGAAGTGAGGATGAAGCGGCCTTTATGGTAGCGTATGTCCCGGACGGCGAGATTCATTTTTCGACCTTGACGCGCAGGCCTTCCTCGAATTTCTGCATCTCCGACGGCGGGGCCACGGCCACGACCTCGTCCGGGCCAAGCCCGCCCGTCACCTCCAGAAAACCCCGGCGGTCCTCGATGCCGCCTGAAATTTCCCTGTAGGTCAGCCTGCCCTCGGCCACGACCCATACCCCCCGCTTCTTCATTCTCCAAACGATGGCGGTGGTCGGGATGGAGGGAATGGCCGTCTTCTCCTCGACCAGGACAAACACTTCGGCTTGCTCACCCAGGCGGAAGTCTTCGGGCACAGCGGCAAATCCCACGTCCACTTCGGCCTCCTCGGTGACCCGGTCGCTTTGCCGCCCCACTCGGGCGACTTTCCCTTCGAACGGTTCGTCGGGGCGGGAACGCAGGGTGATGACGGCCTTTTTGCCCACGGTCACGCCCTTCATCTGTGATTCGTCTACATTGGCCTTGACCCAGACGGTTTGTGGATCTGTGAGATCGAACATGCTCTGGCCTGGGGTGACGATGGCCCCGAGTTCCAGGTTCCGGGTGATGACGAGCCCGTCCTGGGGGGCAAGGATCGTGGTGTCACCCTGCTTGGAGACCGTGTAGCGCGTGTTGGCCTGGGCGGCGGATTCTCCCATCCGGGTGGACTCCATGGCCGCTTTTGTGCGCTGGAGTTCTTCCTTGGCCACGTGGTATGCGGTTTCGTATTGTTCCGCCTGCTGCCTGGAAACGTAGTCCTTTTCCGCCAAATCCTGGAAACGGCGTGTGTCTTTTTCCGCGAGCTTCAGGTTGGCCAAGGCCTTCTTGTAATTGGCGACTTCCACCTCCCGGTCAGAGCCCCCCTTGAGTGCGGTGGCGCTGGCCTGTTGGACCTGCTGAGCGAAATCCTCGTTCTCCAGTCTGGCCATCAGTTGTCCGCGCTTGACCGAGTCGCCCTGGTCAAAGAACACCTCCACGATGCGCCCGGTGATCTTGCTGGAGACCCCCACCACGATCTTGGCCTCGACCTGGCCATTCCCATACACCTGGGCCTTCAGGTCTCGGTTTGCCAGGCGAACGCCCTTGACGCCCATGGGAGAGAAAAACAGCAGTTTTACGAGCAGAATTCCGCCCAGGGCGGTTGCGGCCAGGAGGAGGTACTTCTTGTTCTTGAACAGGGAGACAAAAAATCGCATCAAACACCTCGGGTCAGTTCATCTGGTTCATGGCCTGCCGCACCATTTGAAAAAATACCGTCCGTTGCGCCGGGGTCAGAATGGCTTTGACATCGAGAAGGTGGGCCATCACCGCCTGCTGCACCTTGGCCTGGCGCGCAGCAAGTTGGGGGTACCCCAACCTTTCTGCTACCAGCCGCAAATCCAGGTTGATTTGTGTTGGCCCCTCTTGTTTCCCGGGGATAGCAGCTTGATCGCGGTAAACAGCAGGATGGGCTAATCAAGCCTGTGTTCTTTCAGAAGCCAAAAATAGCTAGGTGCAAAAAAATGTGCTATTTCATGACGTTCTACTCACGGCTTGTGCTGCTTCCGGAGACGTTCCGATCTAATCCAGGCGATTTGCCGCTGATGACAAAACCGTTGGGGTATCCCCTACTTGGCAATGTTTCCGCCGAAATAAATTTCAGAAAACTGAGAATCAAAGATGGAAAAACATATCCAAGCGAGCGATCGTTAAGAATTTCCCTGAATCCGTAACCTGTTTCTGCAAGTAGCCCCTGTTGTCCCCCGAAAAGGCTTTCATAGTGGCTGATTACTCCACCAACACCGGTTTCAACCTTGAGAGCCGGGCTTGCGCTCTTATTCCGGAAGCTTTTTCATGCTCCAGGGCAAAATGTGGTGTTTTTCAGTGGCACAACTCCCATCTGTCTTACCCACCATTGGTGGATTCAAGCTGCTACAAGACGGCGGTGGAGGCCAATAAGCGCCTCACCAAATCCTCCGCCGGAGATCACCTTCACAACAACGCGTCGCGCATGCTGGACCAACCGCCCGCACAAATACATGATTCCTTGCATGACCGTGCGCAGGCGACGGCGGGTTGCCTTCTTCAATCCAATGATCCCGGTGTCGAGCAGGGCTTCACCCACCACCCGGAGCATGTTGTTCACCAAGGCACCGAGTTGAAAGAACAGTTCATGATGCGATAATTTAGAAACAGGCCCTAGAATGAAAATCAAGTACTGATTCGTGTCTGTTTCAGCCATGACCCGCCCCCTAGAACTTCTCGAATCCGGGGTCGCCCTCATCACTGCCCATGTCCAGGGCCAGGGCGCTCTTCTTCTGGCTCAGCTTGGGCTTGGGCGCGGCATGGGCCGTGACCATCTTTCGGGCCGCAGGCCGTTTGACTGGGCTGCGGCCGCTGCCTTCGTGGTTGCTGACCTGAAAGAAGGACATGGTTTCCTGGAGCTGCACAGCCTGGCTGGAAAGCTCCTCGGCCGTGGAGGCCATCTCCTCCGAGGCTGCGGCGTTCTGCTGCACCACTTGGTCGAGCTGCTGGAGGGCCTTGTTGATCTGCTCGGCCCCGGTGTTCTGCTCGTTGCTGGCCGCCGTGATCTCCTGGACCAGGTCTGCGGTCTTCTGAATGTCCGGGACCAGTTTGGTGAGCATGGCTCCGGCCTTTTCCGAAATGGCCACGGTGGAGGTTGACAGTTCGCCGATCTCGCCTGCGGCCGCGCCGCTGCGTTCTGCCAGCTTGCGCACCTCGGCGGCCACCACAGCGAAGCCCTTGCCGTGCTCCCCCGCCCGGGCTGCCTCGATGGCCGCGTTCAGCGCCAACAGATTGGTCTGGCGGGCGATCTCCTCGATAATGGAGATCTTCTCGGCGATGTTCTTCATGGCGACCACAGCTTGGATGACAGCCTGGCCTGACTCCTGGGCATCCTTAGCGGCCTGCTGGGCAATCTTCTCGGTCTGCTGAGCGTTATTCGCGGTCTGCTTGATGTTGGAGGTCATCTGCTCCATGCTGGAGGAGACCTCCTCCAGGCTGGCGGCCTGTTCCGTGGCGCCCTGTGATAGGGTCTGGGAGGAGGCGGACAATTCCTCACTGCCCGAAGCCACGTTGCTGGTGGCCGAGGACACGTCGCCCACCACCTGGGAGAGCTTGTCCACCATCTCGTTCAAGGAGGCGGCCAGGATGCCGATCTCGTCGTTCTGGTCAATGGCCAGGGTCTGGGTGAAGTCGCCCTGGGCCATGCGCCGGGCGAACTCCACGCCCAGGATAACCGGGCCGGTGATGCCCTTGGTCAGGAAGAAGGCCACAAGGACACCGATGATCAGGGCAATGACCAAGCCCACCACCATGACCGTGGAGGCTGAGCCCAGGTTGGCAACGGCCTCCTTGGCAATCTCATTGGTTTGGTCGATGCCGCCCTTGGCCACCACTTGCGCCTCGTGCAGCACCTGAGCCCCGGTCTCCCCGCGATTTTTGTTCACCTCCTGCATCTTCAGCCAGTTTTCCAGAAACCCATTGAGAGCCTTGCCATAACGATCAGCTGAAATCTTGACCTGCTCAAGCTGCTTGATGGCCACGGGCAAGAGCGTAATTGGCTTGAGTTCAGCCAATACGGCGTCCATCTTCGGGAAGTTCTTCTTGGCCTCTTGGACCAGCTCGGGATTGCGCAGGGCCTGGGCCTTGAAGTTCTTGATCCGCGTATCATTACCCAGGTCTATGACATCGTTGATCAGGTCGACCTGCTTGATCCGTTCCAAGAGCTTGGCCGCAGCCGTCCCGCCCTTGACTTCCTGGTCCAAGCTTTCTTGCTGGGTCTTTAAATAAGCATAGCAATTGTCCATGAACTCTTTGGCCGAGACATCCATCTCAAGGCGGTCCTTGTCCATGGCAGTGTTGAGAGCCTCGGTCTGGTCTATCAGCTTAGCGTATTCGGTGACCTTGGCCTCAGCCTTGTCCGCCCCTTCCTTGAGCGTGACCAGGGCCGGATACTTGGTGGCCAGTTCCTTGGCTGCCTTGAGCTTGTTGCTCACATCAACGAAGTGCTTTTTGGCCGATTCAAGGTAGCCTTTGTCCGCTGTAAGACCATAACCCCGCATCGCGTACATGGTTTCAAATGAGTTGCGCTCCACCTCGTTGGCCACAGCGACTTCCGGCACATACTCATTGGCCAAACGCGTGGCGTCATGCCCCACCCTGCTCATGTTCAGGATTGCCAAGCCCCCGAGGAATGCCGCCAGGATGATGAGCACGCCGAATCCCCCACCGATCTTGATCCCGAGTTTCAGATTCTTCAGCATATTCCCTCCGGTAAGCTTGGTTGTGGCAAGGTTGTTTTCTAGTGCCTAAGATTGCAATGTCCCCTTGGGTCACTCAAGTCGGGACAAGCGCCAATTGACTGAAGCATATGGCAAACATCCTTCAAGACGGACGCATAACCTTGGATGGTCAACATGTATCCGGAAAAGACTTGAAGCAGTTCAGGGTTTCCACGGTTGTCCTCATTGGCCAAAGTAGTGTCCAGGTCCGTTTTGAGTCGATCCAACTCGCCAGCCATGGCAGACATATTTTGGTAGATGTACTCAATGACGACTTCTATGGTTGGCTGGTTCATATGGCAATCCTCCCCCGGGCAAGCCCTTTCCAGACTTTATGCTTGTTACCCACAACCAACCACTTGGGCAAGTTCATTTTTGAGCGAGGATATCTCTCAGGGATTTGCGAGAAAGGAAAGAACAACGCACAGGGCGCAAGGCGCTTGAGTCTATTTGATAAACCCTACATTGATGCATTTTTTGAAGTGGACTGCGGCTAATGATTACGGTTGGTTGGGAGTATAGGAGGACTAAATAATGGGCAATCCCAGAACGGTCTATGATCTTGTTGGACAGCCCTGGGGGCGGCCAACATCCCGTAAGGCTATCACTTCTCCCTGTCCTTATACCTGGAGAAGTCCACGCCGGATAGGTCGTCGTCCTGCTTGACTGGGCCGGACAGGGCAAATGCGAAGCCCAAGGCGGCGATAACAAGCAGGCCGAGGGCTATGAACCACCACGGGATATCCATGGACGGACCTTACCCTGTTACACCAGTCGCTTCAATCATCGAGAGCGTGGCCAGACTACCCACGCGCCTGGCCTGAGCGCCTCGATGCAGCCGGAAATAGGCCGGGGGGGGCAGGGGCAGAATGGTCTGTGCCAGTTCAAACTGCACTACTACCAGAAAGAGAAGAGTGGTCAAGAGGCGCGGGATTGGAGGCTGCCCCTTCAACCTATTGAGCAAATCTATGCATACTTGGCATTCTGATTGAGGTCAGCTATGGTTGGTATGTGGGCGCTCTCATAGAACTTGCCCACTCCAGGAGTTGGCTGTGCGAAACAAATCCTTCATCCTCTCGGCTTCCGTAGTCATAGTCGTTACCATTACCGCTCTTTGGCTCACCAATAACGCCGTCACGCCCAAGACACCGACTTGGGACGACGTTGTGGCCGAAGCTAAGGCCGGTAACTATAAGATTATCACAACCGAAGGTTTGGCTGAACTCTACCAGAAAGATCGGGACGGATTTCTACTGGTGGATACGCGTCAAGATTGGGAATATTGGGCCGGTCACATCGAGGGAGCAGTTCTTTTTTCGATGGAGCCGACCGCCTGGGCCAGGTGGAAGAAAGCAGACGAACTGGCGATAGCGCTTGGTCCAAACAAAAATCGGACGATTGTCTTTTACTGAGCGGGCCTGACTTGAGTCCGCAGCGACTCGGCGGCCCGTGTGGCCGTCTCCTTAGGTTACAAAAACATCTTCCGCGACCCCAAAGGCTTTCCAGAGTTGCAGGAGGCCGGTCTGCCGATAGAAAGCGCCTCGCCGGACCAATCAGGAGTACAAGATCAGGCTCCCCCTGGCCCTCTCTATGGATGGGGCATGCTCTGGACCCTGCTCGGAATCTTTCTGGGCGGGATGGCTTTGAATATGACGCCCTGCGTCTATCCCCTCATCCCCATCACGGTATCCTACTTCGGCGGGAGGAGTGGACAGGCCCATGGGAACCTGGTTGGGCACGGGTTGCTGTACATGATCGGGCTGGCCCTGACGAACTCGGTTCTCGGCGTGGTCGCGGCCCTGACCGGAGGGATGATGGGGGCCATGCTCCAGAGCCCTCTCGTGCTCATGGTCATCGCCCTGCTGCTGGTCGTGTTCTCCACGAGCCTGTTCGGATTCTGGGAGCTGCGCCTCCCGGCCGGGCTGACCAGGGTGGCCTCGAAATCCCATGCGGGGTATTTTGGCACCTTCTTCATGGGGCTCACCCTTGGCATTGTCGCGGCTCCATGCCTTGGCCCGTTCGTCCTGGGGCTTTTGACCTGGGTTGCCAGTATGGGCAGTCCCTGGCTTGGGTTCCTCGTCTTCTTCACCTTGAGCCTGGGTCTCGGCCTGCCGCTTTTCTTTCTGGCCATGTTTTCAGGCAAGCTGGAAAAGCTGCCAAGATCGGGCGAATGGATGCTCTGGGTGCGCAAGCTCATGGGCTGGGTGCTCGTGGGCATGGCGGCCTATTTCATCCGGCCGCTCCTCTCTGAATCAATGGCAGTGTTGGCCATGTCCGGGGTCGCCCTGGCCGCCGGTGTGCATCTCGGGTGGATAGACAAATCCAAGGCCGGATTCAAGGCCTTCGCCTTCACCAAGGATGGGGTCGGAATAAGTGCCATCGTCCTGGCTGTGGTGCTTACCGGATCGTGGATTCTTACGGGGCCGAGCGTTCCGTGGCAGCCCTATTCGGATTCCCTTCTGTCCCAGTCGAAGGCTGCCGGGCGTCCGGTCATCATTGATTTTTCAGCCACCTGGTGCACCCCGTGCCGGGAGCTTGACGAGAAAACCTTCCACGATCCGGCCATCGTCCGGGTGGCGGAAAAGGGTGTGGTCATGGTCAAGATTGACCTCACCCGGAGCGGCGACCCCGTGCATGAACGGCTCCTCTCGGAGTACGCGGTGAAGGGGGTGCCCACGGTGATCTTCATTGATGGCCATGGCAAGGAACGGCGCGATCTGCGGCTCGTGGACTACCTGCCCCCCGATGAGTTTCTGAAGCGGATGGAACAACTCAAGAAGACACAATAGGAGGCTTCATGCTCACGGTCAGATTTTTTCTCAACGAGCCAAACGGTAAGCCCTGAAAGCATTTTAAGGACATGATGCCCAGGTTGGGCAGCAAATACGCGGTGGAGTTCGAAGTTGTTTCGAAGCCGAATGCTGAATACCAGACAGACGAGTATTTCGAGTTGGATCTTCCGGCCGCTCCGGCAGTCATGGTCGGGGACGAAATTGTGGTTGAAGGCTCCGACCTGTCCGAAGGCAAGTTGGAGGCATGCATATGCAGGCATCTCGGGCTTCCCGAGCCGTCTTCCAAGGGTCTGTTCGGCAGGCTCTTCAAACGTTAGCCGGGCTGCGATCATGGAAATCCCCAGACCAAAAAAGACAATCTGGAACGCTGCGCTTTTCATAGCCTTTCTGCTGGCAGCCCTCGGACTGGTCCGGTTCACTCTGCTTCTGTCCTATCTTACGGCAGATCATCTCGGCGGGCTCATCGAGGGGGCGGGCATATGGGGACCGATCATATACATTCTGGGCTACGCAGCCGGGGTCTGCCTGCTCGCTCCGGGCACACTCCTGGCCGTTGTCGGCGCAGTCGCCGGCCCCTATCTGGGCTTTCTCTATGTCTGGCTGGGGGCCATGATCGGCCCGACCCTGGCCTTTCTCATTGGCAGGCATCTGGGACGCGACTTCGCGGCCTCCATGATCGGCCAAGGGCTGAAGCGGTACGATGCGGCCATCGAGCGGAACGGATTTGCCACCACCCTGTACTTGAGGCTCATCTACTTCCCCTTCAACGTCATGAATTTCGGCATGGGATTGACCGGTGTTCGTTTTCGGGATTACTTCTTCGGAACAGCCGTGGGAATCCTGGTTGGAACATTCATTTTCACCTTCGCCATCGGCACGATCAAGGAAATTTGGGCCAGCGGGCAATGGGCGGAGCTTCTCGGATGGCGGGTCCTCTTTGCTGTCGGGCTGTTCATCTTTTCCTTCTTCATTCCGGCGATCATCAAGAGATTGAAAGGAGATTCCGCATGAAGATCGGCATCATACTCTACTCGAACGATCCGGAGACTGTTTGGAACGCCTTTCGCTTCGGCTCATTCTCGCTGAAGCAGGGAGAGAGCGTGAAATGCTTCCTGACCGGCAAGGGCGTCGAGGCGGAAAATCTGGACACTGATCAGTTCAAGGTGATGGAGATGATGCGAGGATTCGTCGAGGCCGGAGGGCGGGTGTTCGCCTGCGGGACTTGTCTTAAACTCCATTCCAAGGAGGGGACCGAACTCTGCCCGCTGTCCAATATGCGCACCATGCTCGACATTATCCAGGAATCGGACAAGGTGCTGACCTTTTAGCAGAAACCAGAGGGTTCAATCACATTTCATACTAGGAATCGAATCAATATTTTAACTAGATGAATTTGCAGATATTATTTTTGTGCTGTCTGCCATATGCCCCCAAAGTGGCCCCCATCCGCAGTCCTTAAGCCGTGTTCCGTTGCTCCCCAGACCTCATGGTGGCGGCTATCTTCTCTCGTTCTCCTTGCCCTTGTGCCTACCGAAGTCCACGCAGTGAAGGTGGACATCGTCCTGTTGTGGCCTGGACAGCACAAACACCAGGAGCAGGCCCACGAAAAGAGCCGCCCCGGCAAGGAGAAACCACCATCTCTATGCGCCTACCAAATTTCTCGAAGATTCGCCCCTTAAGCGGAGTGACAGAGTTTAAGCGCCGTGGTCCCACCCAGGAAGAAGTTGAACAGGCCAAGGCCATCTTGGAATGGGAGCCCAAATCGGGAAAGCTGATTGGATGCCGGATGGAGAGGGTACAGATGCTGGATCAAGGATGGGCGGTCTTTTCAAACTCCGAACAGCAGCGAGTCATATTGCCATGGACCCTTGCCCTCGGACGATTTCAGAACGTTGAAGTAGATATCCACGTCGATGAGACGATGCTGCGGATCAGTTCGAGATAGCGGGTTTTCCGCACTGGCCACTACCAATCAACCGATGGGGAGCATAAGGTCCTGAAAGATTTTCAATTGGTCCCCGGAATTGTGTGGTTTCGTCAGGAAACCATCAACTATTGGGGCCTCAAGCCTGACCGAAAGGTGGGGCGAGAACGGTCGGCCTGAGGCCCCTTGCCGGGGGGAAGAGGACCCTTCCCTTGGTGCATAAATAATCAGTTGAACACAGAAGGCAAGTCATTTAAAATTGAGATGTTGCGGGTTATTTGGGCTATTTGTTGGCTATCCACCCGTGGTTAATACCAGCCCATGCCTCGACCATGTCCTCCGTTTCCACCTCCGCAGCCACCCCCACCACCAACTGCGCAACCGACTCCGTATCCACCAGAGCCAGGGCAACCGCCATATCCATATCCACCGCCACGCCCAAACCCTCTAGAAGGAGCTTGAGCGCGGAGCTTCTCCTGCAAATTGAATATTTCTTTGGAAAGGCTAGCAGCTGCAGCCGGGTCTGGATTCTGGCCACTCATAAGAGCTTGGAATTCAGCTCGCTTGCTTGCCAGTTCCTGGCGAATTGTAACCGTATCAGAAAGATACTTTTGGTAAGTCGCAGAGTCTTGTGAGTCTTGAGTTTGCTTTTGATCATTCTTTGCGGCCATTGCGGTGTTAACAGCAAGGGAAGTCAACAGAACGAGACAAAGTACGGCGAGAAGCTTTTTCATGATATCCTCCTTGTCCGGTTAGATGAACCAAACGCAAGAGAGGACTAGCACTTAATGTGCCAGCGTATAGCATCGTATTATTCCATTGGGTTAGTGGGATGGCGATGAGGATTAAAGCCATACTCGTGCAATTTATTGCGCGGAAGTTGTGCATATTGCACTTTTGCATTGCACAAACAATTCATACTATTTTGATGTGCATTTTTTGGTATCAATCGGCTACCTACACTTGGCTGGGACATGCAGTTTCATATTGTTTTAATATGGAATTGCCGTGCGCAATGGCTTTCAGCGTGCATCCCGAAAAAGAGCCGCCCATCCGGAAGGTCTGCTCGATTAGAAACGGGCCTACACTTCCTGGATAATCCAGGCAACTCGGCCCAACGCCGCTGACTTCGCGTTCTCGACGGCCACCTTGATATCGGGGTGATCCTCTTTGGCAGCCCGGAGGAGGAAGGAGTTTGTAGCCTGGTCAAAGTAAACCCTCCGCAGAACCAGCCGGGAATCCATCACTGCAAAGATGTAGAGTTCACCGGCCACGATGTTCTTCTGCCTGGTGTCCACACCTACAAATGCCGTCCGTGTGATCTGCGGCTCCATCGCAGAGTCGCCAACCTTGAAGACCTGAAGCCCTTCACAGTTCATGGGCGCGGGGATTGCTAGATGGGCAAGGACAGCGTGATCCAGAGTCGTGCTGTCGCAGGCGTTCATGGCTTGTACCGGGACCACCACTGATTGATTGTACTCCATGGCCCGAGGGAAGTTCTGCCGAATGGAGTCCTGGCTAACAATGGCCCGGCCTGGGATGAGATAGATGTCACCGTGACCCGCCTTCAGCCACTCCGGGTTGACGCCGAAACGCTCGAACACTTTGAGCACCCAGTCCGAAGGTACACTTCCACGACGTTTGGCATCTGAAATTGATGATTGCCGGATACCGAGGACGGCGGCCAGTTGAACCTGGGTCTTCGTCCCGGCCACCTGATGGATGCGGGCAAGAATCACTTCGAAATCGGTCATGGCGATTCTCCATCCGTGGTCTGCGCGGGTTGGATGCTTGGTAGGTCCAGGTGAGATTCTTTCCCATCACTCGCCAGCCTGTCCGATATCCTTCGATATCCAATCCTCTTTCAGCAGGCAACCTCGATTCGGTTGGTCATCACGCCTATTGGGTCATGTGCCATTTCTTGAGGGGCCGTCTGAATCTACACTGGGTCTTCAGGTAAATCCGCTCTCCTCATAAGTTATCAGTTATCAGTTTGTACTGGGCCATTTCGCGTTGAAGGGGTGCTATTTTGGGGGGGAATTTTGGGGTACGGCGGGTTCTTGCAGTCAGGACTGGACTGGCAGTACTCAGTAAAATCGGACATTGGCCCTAAAATCGCTTCTCCTGCCCGATCCCCTGATGGGGTAGCCCAGCCCTATGCCACAGCCCCAAAAATCCCGTAGACTCAAGATATGGAGCAGCCCGGCCCTGACCCGAGGGCCGGGACTGGAGGGGACCACCCGGGGGGATGGGCTTGGTCGATGGAAAGGTGTAGGCTCCTGATTATGGACACAATCAGTTGGTGGCTCATCGGTGGCTTGCTGTTGATCGGGATCCTGAGCTTGGTGATGTACTTGTCTGGGCGCGGCAGGGGCGAGGATGGCCAATACCTGTCAAGTGTGAACTTCGCGCATCACAAGAGCAAGGAAAAGGAACGGCGTTGATGAGGGCCTGAAGCTGTTTTCCGCCGACTAAACCCATCAACTCAATTCGGATCTTGGTATGAGACCAGAAAATTCTAGTCAACCTCAATTAACCTAGATTTCAATTCAGCACAGAGTTGGATCGCCTTAGATATATCTCCAAATTCAATCAGACTTTGTATCCTCGATGCCATACTTGCTTCTTCAGTCAGTCCCATGGTCCCCAAGTTCCCTTTGAGATTATGAACAGGGAAAATTAGATTTGCGTAGTCACCTTTGAAAATACACTCTTCTATCTTTGCGATGTTCCTTTCAATTGATTCAATAGCAACTGTAGAAAATTGCACAGCGTCATTCTCGTCGTATTTAAACTTTTCAGTTATTTTGTCAACTATTGACTTTGAAATTTTCATATTAGTTGTCTGACTCCTCTCCACATGAGAGCAAGTGTTTGTATTGTTCGTTTGTAAATCCAACTGATATTAAATGCGCTGCAAGCTCTCTGTCAGATTTATATATATGGTTATTAAACCAGTCAACCATAAAAGCGACTGCTGATTGGTTTGAGTATTTTTCTCTTGAATTTAGACGCTGAATTATCTCATCAAAAGCAGTTAAAAGAAATCTGTGCTCATGCTTGTGACTATCTAACCCAGGATATGCAATTTCTTTCATCAAAATTTCTTCATTTTCTGAGTGGGCTATGAGAAATTCATGAAGTTCAGGTAGCGAGGACATAAAGCTAGAGTCAGTGCCATAGTCGGACGTCATAATTAATGAATTTAAATACTTGACGATCCACTTAAGCTGACAATCGAATTCAGCAATCCCAGTGGATAGAGATTCATCCCAAGTTATTATACTATTCATGGGATCACATATGGTTTTCTACCGCTAGGGAGTTACTGTTTGAATTGAATTTCAAACATCTCTCGACATATTCAGTAAGATGCTTGCTATCTATTGGCTTTGGTAGAAAGAAGTCCGCTCCTAACTTGATTAGGTCGTCAATTTCAGCGATGCTAACAACAGCAGACATAATGATTAGAGGTAGCTTCATGAAACTTGAGTTTCCGCGAAGCGTCTTGATCAAAGTCCGACCATCCATCTCTGGCATCATGATGTCGGTGATCAGTAGGTCAATGCTGTTGTCAGACAACAGTGTCTGGTACGCGTGTTTGCCATCAGGACTACAGATGGGCGTGTGACCCATCTTGTCGATAAGCTTGAAGCAGACTTTGCGGCTGAACATGTCGTCTTCAGCTATTAAGATTCGTGCCATGGATAGTCCCATTCAAGTTTGGAGATTCTTAAGATACTCGCCAAATTTTTTGTCAGTATTAGAAATATGGTCGATGAACCAGTCAACAAGGAAGGCTACAATTGATTCTGTTATGTGCTCTTCTTTTCTGTTAAACCTGGAAAACAGTTTGTTTAATGTCATTATAAAAGATTCATGTTCTTTTTTGTGCTCAGCCATATTTGAGTATTTTGACTTCTCCATCATTCTGTCTTCATCTTCAAAGTGTGTTATAACGTAATTATATAAGTCAATTATTGACTTGTTCATTAAACCTTCGCTGTCTTTGCCCATGTGGTCATGAAGCTTATTGATAAGACAAATAAGCCACTTGTGCTGCGCGTCTATTTTGTCGTTGCCGACTGAAAGCGATTCGTCCCAGTTGACTATGTTTATGAAATAAATCCTTGAATCGCTCACTTGGTTGCCACGACTCGCTCAATTGATTGATTGAGTGCATCAATATCGACTGGTTTCGAAATATAGTCGTCCATCCCAGCTTCTAAAAACTTCTCTTTGTCGCCGACCATGGCGAAGGCAGTCATGGCAATGATCGGTATGTGAGTTTTTGCCCCCAGCATGGTTGAACTCCTGATAGCCCTGGTAGCCTCAACACCATCCATGACCGGCATTTGAATATCCATGAAGATGAGGTCGAAGTCGTTACTGACCAGAGCTTGCAGAGCTAATTGCCCATCTGTAACGGCTAGGACTGTGTGCCCTTCGTTCTCCATCAACCGCTTGGTAGATATCAGGTTCACTGCATCATCTTCGGCCAGAAGGATTTTAAATTTAGTTTTTCCGGTCATGGTTCTAATCGTCTTTGATTCAGCTTGATTGGATTTAACAAATCCAACAGGGTGAGATAGGCCGCACTCTACCCAGCAATGAAAAGTAGTTCCCTTCCCGACCTCACTTTCAACGGAAATATTCCCATTCATTATTTTGGTCAGACGATGTACAATGGAGAGCCCCAACCCTGCGCCTTGATACTTTCGGGTGTATGAACCATCAGCCTGCGTAAATGGCTCAAAAATATCAATCAGTTTGCCCTCTGGTATGCCGATACCTGTATCGCTGACGGTCATAAGCAGGCGGCATTTGGTGGGTATCTCACCTGGTAGGGTGGCTAAAGTTACTTTCACTTCTCCGTGGTCCGTGTATTTGAATGAGTTGCCCACAAGATTGGTCAGAATCTGGGTGATGCGTAGTTCGTCACCCACTAGGGTCTTGGGCACGGAAGGCTCGAGGATCGTTCGTAGGGGGAGATTCTTCTCCCTGCTCACCGCCAAGAAAATATCCTTCACTCCTTTACACGTTGCCGCCGGAGAGAACTCCTTCGCGACAATAATAATCTTCCCAACTTCAAGGCGTGAGATATCCAAAATATCAGACAGAAGCTGCGCCAAGCGCTGGCTCGAGACCTGCGCCATGGTCAGATATTCAGCCTGATCCGGAGTAGGTCCGCTCATTTGGACTATTTGCAGCATGCCAACAATCCCGTTGAGTGGGGTACGTATCTCGTGAGACATGTTGGCCAGAAACTCGCTCTTCGCTTTGTTGGCTGCTTCGGCCTTGTCCTTCAATTCGATGAGTTGAGTCTCGACCAACTTTCGTTCGGTGATGAAGCGTGCCTGCTGAATATTCTGGTAGGCGATGGATGAAAGCTGGTTGGTCAGAGTGAACAGAGCCTGAGCTACCTGTACAAAATGCTCATGGGACATGGCCGGGATTTCAAGAAAGGCTTCAACCGCCAATGCCTCGTCAGCTCCGATTTCACGCGCATAGTGGCGTATCTGGTCTTCGGTTTGAGCTTCGTCACGTACTTGTCCGATTAACCAGTTGGCAATATGCCGCCCGCCCACTGAGATACCAGCTCCGGCGTCCCAGAGGCCTCCACTTATGCACCTTCGTACGGTTGGCCCCGTTGTGGAATACTTTCCGATGACCGCATCTGAAGCAAAGCAGTTCTTTAGCCCTTTTTCGGTGTTGCGAATAATGTCTTTGCATAGGCGGCTGAAGTTGCTGGGGGCGGTGATGGGAGTGCCATCTGGGTGGGTGATAATGGATGCCACGTTGGTGGCTCTGGCAAACTCGTCCTGTAACCGCTGTATGTCCTCTGGGCTGAACAAGTCCCCAAAGGTGATACCATCCGTCGCATCCAGCGGGAGAGTCAGCGTCACAATGCGCTTTTCCAGCGCCTCTTCGGTCGCTTTTTGGGCAGTGATGTCAATTCCGATGCATCCCAGAAGTGATTTTCCTGTAGACACGGGTATGAGGAATTTGTGGGTGGCAAACGTGAGGGACTGTCCATTCCGATCAGGCAGTTCAATCTCAATGCGGACATACCCGGCGGCGGTCGCCCGTCTATCCCCCTCCAACATTTTCTGTGCTGTTTCAGGCGGGAACAAGTCCTGGGTCGTCTTGCCCACCGGGTCACTCCATCCGAACATGTCACTCAAGTACGCGTTAGCAAAGAGAACCCTTTCCGTGTCATCCTTGATGAATACGGCGGCGGGGAGATGCTGCATAAAGAGGTTGAACCGATTTTCACTAGCCTGGAGAGCATCCAGGGCTTTTTTGCGATCTGTGATGTCTTCAAATGCCACCAAAATACCTTTTACCAGCCCATCAGCATCATGCAATGGTGCCTTATTCGTGTCCAACCAGCATTCCTGTCCTAATGCGTTGAGAGCCTGTTCAACGATGTGAAACTCTGGGATGTCTGACTCTATGATCCGTCTGTCGCAGGCTAAAAAGAACTCCGTCTCCTCCTTTTTCCATGGAAGATCCCAGTCGGTCTTGCCCACGATTTCATCAGGGCTTTCCAAGCCCACCAGGCGGGCGTAGTTGGCGTTGCATCCCAAAAATACGGAGTTAGTGTCCTTCCAACACAGGTAATGTGGGATGGTGTCAATGACCGATTTCAGCATTGCACTGGATGTCCGTAACTGTTCACCAATCTGTTTACTTGAGGTGATATCTTGCACCATGCCAACAGAACGAATGATACGCCCAGATGTGTCCTTTATGTGCTCACATCTTTCATGAACGATTCGAATCTCACCGGTATGTCTACGAATGATCCTGTGCTCAATGTTATAGCTATCATCACCATGTTGTAGCGAGTCCGAATACGCCCTATTCACAGCGTCCTGGTCTTCTGGGTGGACGGCCTGAAGAAAAGCCTCATACGATGCGGAAAAATCTTGGGGTTGCAAGCCAAAAATGCGGTACACCTCATCCGACCATATGAGGCTGTTGGTTTCAATATCCAGTTCCCAACTTCCGAGATGGGCGATCTCTTGAGATTTGTTCAGTCGCATCTCGCTCTCTCGGAGTACCTCTACTTGGCGTCCGACAAGAAGGCGGCCGAGTACCCGGGCGATGAACATGGCTAGCAGAGAGACCAGAACCAAGAGCGAGAGATTCGCCATAAGTGCCCAGTTCGCACCCGAAAATACAACAGCAAGGGGTGTGCTCATAAACACAATCATATATGGCTGTTCTTCGGGCCTCAATCGCAACTTTTTAAAATGAAAAATGCCTTCTGCCCCGTCAAACCTTGTCCCAATGAACTTGCCCGTGTCACTGTCTGAATTCGAAATGGTGTTCCAATTCCTAGAGGGAATCCGTTCACCAATCTGAGATGGAGCGGACTGCATGGCCATGGAGATTAATCTCGCACCATTTCGATCTAGTAACGTTGCTGCACTTCCTGGCAGGAGTTTGATGCGGTTGAAATAGTCCTTATATTTTTCAAGGCTATACACTGCATATATAACTCCACGTAATGTTCCTTCACCAGAGACAACTGGATAGCAATACTGCAATACAGGAACATTTGCCATTCTACTTATTACGTAGTCACCTACGCTAAATTTCTTTGTTCGTATTGCATCCTTGAAGGATGTTCGGTCTGAAAGATCACGGTTGGCAGGCAAAGGTAAGGCTGCAGCGACCACAAATCCATTCGTATCCAATAATGACATGTTTGCGAGATCATTATTATCTTGCACCATTCTTCGAAAAAGAGCAGTGCATTTTTCAATGTCTATATTTTGCACTTCAGGCAATACTGAAAGAGTTGTTAAAAGCAATTTCGCAATCTCAACCCTTTCATACTGCATGCTGGCGATGCTGTTTGTGAGGTCGTCAAGCTTGTCATCTGCCAGTTCCATGGCATTGTTTCTTTGGGTCAGGCCGGAATACAGGAGGATCAACAGGGATGGAAGGATTGCGCAAGCCACCAGTGCATACAGGCTACGGCTGATGCTCGAGAAAAAGTGAGCGCCCACTAGATTGCCTCGCCGCTGTTGTTCGTGCTCTTTGGCCTTGTCGGAATCCTGCATGGAGGGCTCCTATGGAGTGGGGCAAATTGATGAGTGCCGAAGGTAACGTTGGGGTTCACCTATCGCAAACCAAGTTGGGGCCAAATAGATATTTTTGTCAAATGAAAATTTGGTGATGCGTATAGTATGCCGTACGCTACCCCCCCCCCCCCGCTACCAAGACCCTGGCAAAAGGAACATGTTTAAGCGTTGTTGGTGGCGAATGTGTAAGGGGCATGGCCATGGCCCCTTGAATTCTACTCCAGAGCCCCCATCGTTCGTAATTCATCCTCGCTGATACCCCGAATCACCTGGAGCCAACATCCGCCAACACTTTCCGGTGTGGCGGGCAATAAAAAAAGGGTTACCCATTGCTGGATAACCCTTTGATTTGCGTGGTGGAGCTGGACAGAATCGAACTGACGGCCTCTTGAATGCCATTCAAGCGCTCTCCCAACTGAGCTACAGCCCCACGCATCGGGAGAAATGCGTATATAGAGACCAGGCCCGGGCTGTCAACGAAAAAGTTTTCTCCCCGGCCATTTTTCCCTTGCCCTTTGAAATTTCAAGGCCGCGCTGGCCCGCCATTGCCTCGCAAGCCCAGGCAGGCTATGCTTCCCCATGCCCAAACTCCTGCTCCGCCTCCTGACCAAGGTCCTGTCCGTGGCCGTGACCTTTGCGGGCATCACGATCTTGAGCTTCTGGGTCATCCACCTGGCCCCGGGCAAGCCCACGGATTTGCAGACCACCTTGAATCCTTACGCCTCCCAGGAGTCCCGGGAGCGCCTGGAGAAGCTCTACGGCCTGGACCAGCCCCTGCACGTGCAGTACTTCCGCTGGGTGGGCCGCCTGGCCGCCCTGGACTTCGGCCGGTCCATGTCCAGCGACTCCCGGCCGGTCTGGGACAAGATCAAGGAGCGCCTGCCGCTCACCTTCGGCATGAACGTGGTGGCCCTGGCCCTGACCCTGATCGTGGCCGTGCCCATCGGCATCGTGTCCGCGCGCCGAAGGGGGGCGGCCCTGGACAAGGCCCTCACGGTCTTCGTCTTCCTGGGGTTCGCCATGCCCGGATTCTGGCTGGCCCTCTTGCTCATGTTGGCCTTTGGCATCGCCATCCCCATCCTGCCCATCTCCGGGCTGACCTCCCTGGACTACGACCAGTTCTCGGCCTGGGGCAAGTTGGCGGACTTAAGCCGCCACCTGGCCATGCCCATCTTCATCTACACCTTCGGGAGCCTGGCGGGCATGTCCCGGTTCATGCGGGCCAGCATGCTGGAGGTCCTGCGCCAGGACTATGTCATGACCGCCCGGGCCAAGGGCCTGTCCGAGCGGGTGGTGGTGTACAAGCACGCCCTGCGCAACGCGTTGTTGCCGGTCATCACCATCCTGGGCCTGTCCGTGCCCGGGCTTATCGGCGGGAGCGTGATCATCGAATCCATCTTCGCCCTGCCCGGCCTGGGCCAGCTCTTCTACCAGGGGGTCATGGCCCGGGACTACCCGCTGATCATGGGCAATCTGGTGCTCGGGGCCGTGCTCACCCTGGCCGGGAACCTCCTGGCTGACACGGGCTACGCCCTGGCCGACCCGCGCATCCGTTCGACCGGGGAGCGCTCGTGAAGACCCGCGAGGCGCCGGCCCGGCCCTCGTTTCTCGGCCGCAACGCCATGCTCTTCGTGGGGCTCTTTCTGGTCGGCGGCATGACCCTGGCCGCGCTCCTGGCCCCGGTCCTGGCCCCGTTCGACCCCACCTCCCTGGACGTGATGAACGCCCTCAGCGGGCCTTCGGCCGGGCATCCCCTGGGCACCGACGCCCTGGGCCGGGACATCCTCTCGCGCATGCTCTTTGGCGCGCGGGTCTCGCTTTGGGTGGGGTTCGTGTCCGTGGGCCTGGCCGTGTCCATCGGCCTGGTCCTGGGCCTGGCTTCGGGCTATTTCGGCGGGATCACCGACGAGATCGTCATGCGCGGGGTGGACATCATGCTCTGCTTCCCCTCGTTCTTTTTGATCCTGGCGGTCATCGCCTTTCTGGAGCCCAGCCTGGTGACCATCATGGCCGTCATCGGCCTGACCTCCTGGATGGGCATCGCGCGGCTGGTGCGGGCCGAGACCCTTTCCCTGCGCGAGCGGGACTTCGTATCCGCAGCCCGCCTGGCCGGGGCTGGTGCGGGCCGCATCATCTTCGGCCACATCCTGCCCAATGCCGTGGCCCCGGTCCTGGTCTCGGCCACCCTGGGCGTGGCCGGGGCCATCCTCACGGAATCGGCCTTAAGCTTCCTCGGCCTGGGCGTGCAGCCGCCCTCGCCTTCCTGGGGCAACATGCTCATGGAGGGCAAGGACGTGCTGGAGATCGCGCCCTGGCAGTCGCTCTTCCCGGGCCTGGCCATCCTGTTCACGGTCCTGGGCTACAACCTCCTGGGCGAGGCCCTGCGCGACTGGCTGGACCCCAGGCTTTCGCGGTAGGGAAGCGTCTCTCAAACCAGATCAAGAAATAAATAAGAATAATTATTTCATGATAGTGCGTTCCCGCTCAGGGACGCGCCTCTTTCCGCCCGCTCCACGGCCGGGGCGTTCGTGATTCCGGCTTGGGTCCGGCTCAGGGCGCGCGGAACAGCTCGGGTAGATTGAGCAGGTACAGCCCAAGGGCGGTCACGGCCAGAGCCAGGAAGGCGCAGGCCAGGGCCGTGGTCCGCGAGGGCGCGAAGATTGGTCTGGGAGCGGTCTCGGCGGCGATACCGGCGCAAGTCCTGGCCAGGTCCCTGTGCACCGGCCGACGTCGCTGGACCCGAAGGGAGGGGCGCGGCTCCGGGGCCTGGCTTGGGTCATGATCCTGGCCCGGCTCCGGTTCTCTTATCACCGCGCTGCTCGGGTCCCGCAAGAGCCAGCGGCCCAGGGCTGCCGCCACTGCGTCCAGGACCAGCAGCAGGATCAGGGCCGCGAACACCGACCCGGAGTATTCTTCGACCAGGCGGCCGTAGGCCTGCATGCCCAGGACCGGGCTGAACAGGAGGACGGCGCAGAGCCCGGAATGACCCACGGCCCGGGCGGTGTTCCGCAGGCCGGGGAAGGCCCGGAGCCCTCCGATTCCCAGGACAAGCCCCAATATTCCCACAGTCATGACCACCAAAGGGATGAGTCCGTCCGACAGGACCCGATCCGCACCCTCGGCCAGGCCGTCCAGGCTGAGGACATCCCAACTCACGGGCAGGGAGAGGGCGAAACGGTCCAGGGCCGTCCCCTCCTGCACCACATTCAGAAAGCAGGCGTCCAGGAACAGGGAGTTGAAGGCCAGCATGAAGGCCATGCCCGCCACCATGGTCCCTGTCGGCCCGGCCAGGGAGATACGGGGGCCGGTTCCAGCTGGAATCCGGGCCTCAAGGATGCGGATGCGGGGGAGGCACAGAAGAAAGGCGAAGCAGAGATAGATGGCGCCCGTCAGGAACGCTCCGGCCACATGGCCGAGAACTTCCGGAGGGTTGCCCAGGTTGGTGAAGAGCAGGATGCCGGTTGAGATCAGTGCGTATGCCGCCAGGGCTGTGGGGATGGCCCGGGCCGAGAGGAGCGCCTTGGTCAGCCGGAGGTGCGGGTCTTTGGCCGCCGCCCGGCTCAAGGGGACCAGTCCGGCCCAGCCGCCGATCCCCCTGGCCAACCAGCACAGCCCCAGACAGATGAGCACGATTGCGGGCTGCCAGAGCAGGCTCAGGTTGCCGTGCATGCCGAGATACAGGGTCAGGAACAGGACGAAGGCCCCGGCCGGGAGCCAGAACAGGGAGCGCAGGCACTTGGGAGCAGCGGACATGAAGCCTCCTGGCCAGCGCAGGGCGGTTCAGGCGCAACAATGAGAATATATCGCTCTGACAATATTTATACGTGATTCAATGGATGGCCGCAACTGTTTTCCCAGGCTGTTTGCCCAGCCCTGGAGCAACGGGCGAAACGGCCCCGGTTCCGGGCAGGAGGGGTGTCGGATCGGGCTTCGGGCGGGAGAGGCCCGGATTCCGGTCCAGGCGCGGGGAAAGAAAACAGCCCCCTTCCGAGCCTGTTTGCCGGGCCTGGAAAAGGGCCGTCCCATATCAGCCTTGTTCCGATCCAACTACATGGGGGTCAGGTACTTCACCTCGTTGCGGCCCCCGATCCCTCCATCCGAGGCCGAGTCCCGGTCATACTGGACCTGGGCGTCCTGGGCCTTGGCCAGGGCCTGCTCCAGTCCGCTCAAGACCTCCGGGACCGGCATCTCGGTCTTGGCCCGGAAGGAGGCGACCGCCTCGAGCACCAGGCGCTGCTCCTCGTGGCCCCAGAGGTTCTTGTACCCGGCCAGGACATCGAAGCCCTGGTCCCTTTCCCCCCGGCCGATGAGGGACAGGCCCAGGTAGAAGGTGGAGAACCAGTCGTTCGGTATCTTCACCAGGGACTCGCGGAACTGGGTCTCGGCCGGGGCGTAGTCCCCCTTGTAGAACAGGGCCTGGCCCAGCTTGCGCTTGGCGAACATATCCGAGGGGTCCTCGGTCATGGCCTGGGTGTACAACTCAATGGCCCGGGGGTAGTCGCGCCGACTCATGGCCATGCCCCCCTGGGTTTTAAGGGAACACCCGGCCACCAGGATCAGGACCGCCAACACGGCGAACAATGTGGTGCGCATATGTGCCTCCATGGCAAAAACGCGATCAAAGCATACAGTAAGGCCTGGGCCCGGTCCTGGCAATACGGCCTCTGCGCGGTCCTGGCGGCCCTTCCCCCCCAGACGGGTTTTGGCTATGCTCGGGCCATGGAACAGGAAGGCCGCGCGCACATATCGGTGATCATCCCGGTCCTGGGCGAAGGGCCAGGGGTGAACGCCGTGGTGGACCATCTGCGCTCCCTGGCGCACGGAGCGGATCTGGAGATCATCGTGGTGGACGGGGAGGACCGGGGCGACACCCTGGCTTGCCTGGACCGTCCCGGGGTTCTGGGGATCACCGCGCCCCGGGGCCGGGCCGCGCAGATGAACGCGGGCGCGGCCCGGGCCTGCGGCCGGGTCCTGCTCTTCCTGCACGCGGACACCCGGCTGCCGGAAACAGCCCTGGTGGCCCTGGGCCGGGTCCTGTCCTGCGGGCTTGTGCGGGCCGGGGCCTTTGACCTGGAGTTCGATTCGGATCGGGCCGGACTCTCGGCCCTGGCCTGGGCCGCCCGGCTGCGCGCTCGGGCCGAGCGCATCCCCTACGGCGACCGGGGGGTCTTTGTCCTGGCCGACCTGTTCCGGGACCTGGGCGGGTTCGGGGACATGCCCCTCATGGAGGACGTGGATTTTTTCCTGCGCCTGCGCCGCTCCGGAGAGGACGTGGCCATCCTGACCGAGCGGGCCAGAACCTCGGCCCGGCGTTTCGAGGGGGCCGGAATCTGGACCCAGGCCCTGCGCAACCTGACCCTGCGCCTGGGCTTTTATCTTGGGCTGTCCCCGGAACGGCTCAAGGCCTTCTACCCGGACCAGCCTGGAGCAGACACGGGCGGACAGGGCAGCGGCGGGCAGGGCGCAGACGGCCCGGGCACCGACCATTCGGACCATCCATGAGCCCGGCCCGCATCCTCTTCTTTCTCAAGGAGCCCCGGCCCGGCGCGGTGAAAACCCGCCTGGCCCGGGAGGTCGGCGACCAGGCCGCGGCCGACCTGTACCGGGCCATGGCCGAGGACACCCTGGAGGTCCTGCATTCCCTTCAGGTCCCTGTCCCGATCACCGTCTGTTTCGCCCCGGCCTCGGCCCGCGAGGCCGTGCTCTCCTGGCTGGGACCGGGTCTGGACTATGCGGCCCAGGCGGGCCAGGGGCTTGGGGCGCGCATGCTGGCCGCCTTTGAGCAGGCCTTTGCCCAGGGGGCTGGGCGGGCCGTGCTGGTGGGCTCGGACCTGCCGGACCTGCCTGCCGGGCACCTGGCCCTGGCCCTGGATTGGCTTTCCACCGGCCCGGCCCCGGTCTTCGGTCCGGCCCCGGACGGCGGCTACTATCTGGCCGGGTTCACCCCGCAGTCCCTGACCCCCGCCGCCTTTGCGGACATCCCCATGAGCCGCCCGGACACCCTGGCCCGCACCCTGGCCGCGCTTTCGGCCCAGGGGCTTCAGGCCCGTCTCCTGCCCGAACACGCGGACCTGGACACCCTGGAAGACCTGCACCGGCTGCGGGCAAGCCCGGGGGCGCGCCGCCTGCGCGCGGTCCTGGAACGCCTGGGCCGCTGATCCAGGCCAGGGCCAAACAAAAAGGGCCGCCCCAAAAGAGGCGGCCCTTGATGTGTGTGTGGTCAGAGGCGGGATCAGGGAACTAGCGGATGAACAGCATCTCCTGGTAGCTGGGCAGGGCCCACAGGTCATCGGCCACCACGGCCTCCAGGGCGTCGGCCCAGGAGCGCACGTCGGCCATGCCCGGCAGGACCTTGTCGCAGAGGTACTTGGCCTCGGCGTGGGTGGAGGCGGAGCTGTGGTCCAGGAGCTTCTCCAGCTTGCTCACGCTCTCCTGCAGGGAGCGCAGTTTGGCGGTCACGTCCTCCAGGGTGGTCATCTTGAAGTCGTGCCCGATGCCCTTTAAGGCCGTGCAGGTGGAGGCCAGTTCTCCCTGGTAGCGCATGGCGGCCGGGAAGATGATGGTCCGGGCCATGCGGACCATGAGGTTGGCCTCGGTCAGCAGGGTCTTGTTGTACTGTTCGAGGTAGATTTCCTCGCGGGATTTCAGTTCGGCCTCGGAGAAGACCCCGTACTTGGTGAACAGATCGACCACGGGCTTGCTGGTGAGCACGGGCAGGGCCTCGGGGGTGGTCTTCAAGTTGGGCAGGCCGCGCTTGGCCGCTTCCTTGTGCCAGGCCTCGGAGTAGTTGTCGCCGTTGAAGATGATGGCGTCGTGGTCCTTCATGATCTTCTGGAGCACGGTCTGCACGGCGTCATTGAGTTTCACGCCCTTGGCCTTGGCCTTTTCCAGCTCCGTGGCGATGTAGTCCAGGGCCTCGGACATCATGGAGTTCAAGGCCACCTGGGGTCCGGCGATGGACTGGGAGGAGCCCACGGCCCGGAACTCGAAGCGGTTGCCGGTGAAGGCAAACGGGCTGGTGCGGTTGCGGTCGCCCGGATCCATGGGCAGGGGGGGCAGGGTGTCCACACCCACGGTCATCACGCCCTTCTGCTTGGAGCCCTTGGCCCCGCCTTTCTTGATCTGCTCGAACACGTCGGTGAGCTGCTCGCCCAGATACATGGACATGATGGCCGGCGGGGCCTCGTTGGCGCCCAGGCGATGGTCGTTGGAGGGGGTGGCCACCGTGGCCCGCAGGAGGGTGCTGTACTTGTGCAGGGCGCGGATGGCCGCAGCGCAGAAGACCAGGAACTGGGCATTTTTGTGCGGGGTCTCGCCCGGATCAAACAGGCTGCCCAGCTCGGCGTTGCCGATGGAGTAGTTCAAGTGCTTGCCCGAGCCGTTGATGCCCGCAAAGGGCTTCTCGTGCAGCAGGCAGATCATGCCGTAGCGCTTGGCCACGCTGCGCATGGTGGTCATGACCAACTGGTTGTGGTCCGTGGCCAGGTTGCTCTGCTCGTAGATGGGCGCGATCTCGAACTGGCTGGGGGCCACTTCGTTGTGCCGGGTCTTGACCGGCACGCCCAGCTTGAACAGTTGGTTCTCCACTTCCATCATGAAGGACAGGACCCGGCGGGGAATGACCCCGAAGTACTGGTCCTCGAACTCCTGGCCCTTGGCCGGTTTGGCCCCGAACAGGGTGCGGCCGGCGATGAGCAGGTCCGGGCGGGAGAACACGAAATTGCGGTCGATGAGGAAGTATTCCTGCTCCGGACCGGCATAGGACACCACGGGCAGGGTGGTCTTGGTCCCGAACAGCTTGAGCACGCGCTTGGCCTGCTTGTTCAGGGTCTGGGAGGCGCGCAAAAGCGGGGTCTTCTTGTCCAGGGCCTCGCCGGTCCAGGACAAGAAGGCCGTGGGGATGCACAAAAACGTGCCGTTGGGATTCTCCAGGAGGAAGGCCGGGCTGGTCACGTCCCAGGCGGTGTAGCCGCGAGCCTCGAAGGTGGAGCGCAGTCCGCCCGAGGGGAAGCTGGAGGCGTCGGGCTCGCCCTGGATGAGCATCTTGCCGCTGAACTCGGCCACGGCGCTGCCCTTGCCGTCCGGCACCAGGAAGGCGTCGTGCTTCTCGGCGGTCTGGCCGGTCAGGGGGTAGAAAACGTGGGTGAAGTGGGTGGCCCCCTTCTCGATGGCCCAGTCCTTCATGGCGTTGGCCACTACGTCGGCAATGGTGGGATCGAGCTTCTGGCCCTGGTCGATGGTCTTCTTCAGAGACTTGAATACCTCCTTGGGCAGGCGCTCCTTCATGACGATCTCGCTAAACACGTTGGAGCCAAAAACATCGGTGGGTTTGGTTTCGTGGAAGTTTAAGGGGGCGTGGGCCGGTTTGTAGTTGATAACAGCCGAGATGGCGTTGAGGCGTGCCTTGATTCCGCTCATAGTGGATTTCTCCTGTGGATATGGCGTTAAACGTTTCTTTGCAAAATTGTTGGAAGCCCGTGAACCCCAGAACCGGGCAAGGCCTGGGAGCCCTGGTCCCCGATGCCCCCCAAGGCCCGGCCTGACCGAAAAAACGGCTCGGTCCTCCAGGCGACAATCTCGGCCGAAGGAGGTTTCCCCGACCCCTGGCCCGTTTATGGATCAAGAATCGGGCCAAAACCAAGGAAGCTTTGATTTCAAAAGGATAGCCGACGAATGTCCCCTCAGGTCAGGACTTTTATTTCACTTTTTTGGAAAACACGCAAGGGGGCGCCGTGAGGAGTGTAACAAATTTGTTGAATAGGCGGCAAGGCCCAACCCGGGCCGGTTCCTGCTGGCTGCGCCGGACCTAGTTTTCGAGCAGGGCGTTCATGGCCGAAAGCAGCAGGTCAAAAGACTCCAGATGGAAGAAGACGATGATGTCCCCGCCCACGTCCAGGCGTTCGATTTCAAAGCGGGTGCGCACGTAGAGGATGACGAAGCGGGTCTCGACCAGGTCGATCATGGTGGCCAGGCCGCCCTCGAAATAGTCCGGGGGGATGTAGGCGATGTGCTCGCCCAGGATGTTGCCGATGGAGCCCATGACCCCGTTGAGCACGATGTTGCCGATCTCCTGCAGGGTGGCCACGCGCAGGGAGTCGGTGTCCAGGGGGGCGTCCTCGGCCCCGATGATGACCGACACCAGCCGGGCGGCGCTGTCCGGGGGGAAGGCCAGGACCGCCGTGCCCCCGATGGCCCCCTGGAAGGGCAGCCGGATGCCGGCCACCTTCTGGCTCCAGGAGGCGTACTGGAGGCGGGCCAGGTCCTCGGGGTGCAGGACCGCGATCTGGGGGACGTTCATGGTGATGTGGGAGCTGACCATCTGGTTCAGCATGCCCACGGCGCGGCCCACCCCGATGTTGATGAGTTCGCGCAAAAGGTCCAGTTCTGATTCAGTGACCGGCGAGTCGGGAAGCGGTCCGTTCAATGGGGTCTCCGGCTGGTTGGGGAAAGGATTTTATAATTTGATGAATATCTTGCGGGCATGCAGCACCCAGGCCAGGCTCAGCATCAGGGTCAAAATGGAGGCGGACCAGAGGAGAGAGGCCATTTCCCGGCTTTCCACGGTGCCGAACAGGGACTCGAAGAGGAAGGAGTGCAGGTCCATGGACTGGCCCGGACCGATCTGGACATGGATGACGTAGAGAATGCGCTCAAACGTCTCCGAGGTGATGTACAGGGCCAGGGAATTGGAGCCCAGGGCCAAAAAGGGCCTGGCCCACATCCGGGGAAAACCCCGGTCCAGAAGGCGATGGCCCATGGCCAGGGCCAAGAGGCCGGCCCCGCACACGAAGGTCACAAAGGAGCTGGTGCAGAGCATCTTATTGATGGGCAGGAATTCGTTCCAGATGCGCCCGATCAGCAGGAGGAGGATACCGTAGCGGAATATCCGTTCCGCGCCCTCGCCACGGCTGTTCTTGAGCCAGCAGCCGCCCAGGGTGCCGACCAGGGCCAGGGTCACGGCCGGGAAGGTGCTCAAGATGCCCTCGGGGTCCCAGTCGCGGTCCTGGGTCCACAGGTGGCCGCGCAGGAGCACCTGATCCAGCCAGCCCTCCAGGTTCTTGTCCGGTCCCAGGCTCGGATACCCCAGGCCGGGAACCGGGACCAGCTCCAGGGCCACCCAGTAGCCCAGGAGCACGACCACGATGAGGGCCAGGATCTTGCGCCGGTCCAGCCGGACGTGCAGCCAGAGGGCGATGATGTAGACCACGGCGATGCGCTGGAGCACCCCGGGGATGCGCAGGCTCTCCAGGTTGAAATCCGGGAATCCGTTCTCGAACAGGCCGAGCAGGAAGAGGATGACCGCGCGCCGCAAGGCCTTGGGCCAGAAACCCGGGGTGTATTCGGCCTTCTCCCGGTCCACGGTCAGGCCCAGGGACACCCCGACCAGGAACAGGAACAGGGGAAAGATGAAGTCCGTGGCCGTCCAGCCATGCCATTGGGCATGGGTCAACTGCTCATAGACGTACTGGTAGTCCCCGGGATTGTTGGCCAGGATCATGCCCGCCACAGCCAGGCCGCGCAGGAAATCCACGGACAAGAACCGTTGCTTGCCTGCCAGGGCCACTGCTTTGTGGGGCCGGGGTCTCT
This sequence comes from uncultured delta proteobacterium, assembly GCA_903835685.1. Lineage (GTDB taxonomy): Bacteria > Desulfobacterota > Desulfovibrionia > Desulfovibrionales > Desulfovibrionaceae > CAILNX01. Next base: position 285,120 of record CAILNX010000043.1, on the reverse strand, counting down.
TGGTGTGCTGTTTGGGCATGGGACTGAAACCTATACCGCGTACCGGGTCGGGATTCAAGGACCGGTTCCGGCCGTTTCCCCGGTCTGCCCTGGGATCAGGCCGCCCGTTCCCGGTTCCGGGGACCCTTCAGGGCCGCGCCCTGGATCAGGAGCAGGGCGGCCGCCAGCCCCAGGCCCAGGACCGGGATCTCCAGGCGATCCGAGGCCTGGCCAAAGACGAACTCCACCCGGTGGCGGCCCGGGGGCACGAACAGGGCCTTGAAGGCCCCCTCGGCCCGGGCCAGGGGCACGGCCCGTCCGTCCACAAAGGCCTTCCAGCCCGGGTGAAAGGCGTCCCCGTAGGCCAGGGTGGCCCCGGCCGGGTTGGCATGCTCCACGGCCAGCACCAGCCGGTTGGCCGAGAAATGATTGATGTCCGGCCCCAAGTCCCGAGGCGGGGACGAGGGCGGGCCAGTCCACAGGGTCAGCTTGGGAAAGCCGCAGCCCGAGGCGGACAAGAAGGCCTCCTCGGCCCGGAAGGCCGCCCAGTGCCGTCCCGAGAGCAGGACTCGGGGGTCCATCTCCTGGTTCACGGCCGCGAGGGCGGCCAGCAGGCCCGGCCCGCCCCGGTCGGCCACGGTCTGGCAGAGGAAGTCCGTGCGCAGCAGGGGCAGGCAGGGGTCCAGGCCCAGGAACTCGAACAGGGTGGTGTTCACCGGCCAGCGGTACAAGGCCAGATCGGCCAAGCCCTGCCAGCGGGGCTCGGTGGCCGGATCGGCCAGGCGCAGGGGATGGAAGGCCGGCGCCCGAGCCGTGCGCAGGTCGAGGCCCGACAGGTGAACCCCGCCAGACGGATCAGAGGCCAGCAGGGGCCGCAGCTCCCGGTCCAGGGCCAGTTGGGACAGGGCCAACTCGACAGTCAGGACCAGGCCGAAGACCAGGGCCAGGGACCGGCCGCCCAATCTGCGCCAGGCAGCGGCCAAAAGTCCCAGGACCAGGAGGGCTGCGCCGGTTTCCGGGGCCAGGTTCAGCCCGGACTGGGGGATCAAGTGGCGGTACAGGCCCCATTTGGCCCCGGCGAAGACCAGGATCGCGGCCAGGGCGAAAAGCGCCCCGTTTCGCCATGCCCGCTTCCGGTCGGGGTCCCGGGCCAGGGCCTCCAGCCCGAATCCGGCCAAAAACAGGAGCAGGACTCGGACCAGGGGCAGGAGATGGCCCAGGTGCCGGAAGCGGTCGGCCAGGGGGAAATGATAGGCCCCATAAGCCACCAGCCCGGCCCGGCCCAGGGACAGAAGGAGCAGGAACAGGGTCAGCAGGCCCAGGGCCTTGAGCACCGGGCTGCGGGGCCGGGTCCAGGCCAGCCCGGCCAGGGCCGAGGCCGCGATCCCGACAAACACGTTCATCTCCAGATCGGCCACGGGCTGGCCCAGGAAGAAATCAGGCAGGCGGGCCAGGGCCGGGTAGCCGTAGTCCAGGAAGGCGTCCAGGGGCACGACCCCGCCCGGCCCCCGGCCCGGGGCCAAGATGACCACCCCTTCCAGGCTGGCGGCCAGGAGATGGGCGTAACAAGCGGCCAGGGCGGCCAGGATGAGGAACCAGAGCACCGAGGGCCGGGACAGGAGCCCAGCGAGTCGCAGCCGGGGCCAGGCCCCGGAGAACAGGGCCAGCCCGGCCATGAACACCAGGCCGAGCATGGCCAGGATGGGGGCCGTGTAGGCCAGGTTCCCGGACAGAAAGGCCAGGGCGGCCACTCCGGCCTGCCAGAGCCGGGCCGCCTGGCCCTCGCGAAAGAAGCGCAGGAGCAGGAAGAGGATGAGCGGCAGATGCAGGATCATCTTGTGCGGCCAGAAATACTGGGCCTGCCAATAGGTCATGAGCACGGCGCCCAGGGTCACGGCCAGGCGCGGGGCGTACTCTTCATAGCACTCCCGGGCCAGGAGATAGGCCGAGACCACAAAGACGGCCAGGTCCAGGAGCACGGAGCAGAAAAAGGGCGGCCAGGCGTCGGTGATCTTCAGGGCCGCAGCGATCAGGGCGGCCAGGACCTGGAAGGGGCCGAGGAAGGTCAGGGCGTAGGACCCGGCCGGGATGCCCCAGGCCGCATGGGGCAGCCAGAGGGGGAACTCCCCGGCGGCCAGGAGATTGCCCAGGCAGGTGTTGAAAAAGGCGTAGGCCTGGAAGGAGTCGCCCAAAAGGTCCGGGCCGGTCCCGTATTCCCAGGCGGATTTGGCCGCTAGCAGGAGAAAACCCAGGAAGAGAGGGTGGCCGCAGAAGCGCCTGAAGCCTTGGGTCATGGTGCGCGCCAGCGGGCTGCTTCCGAGGGCGCAGGACATGGCGGCCGTCCTAGTGTCACGTTCCGGAAATTATTCTTATTCTTCATTCTTGGTTGCTCATATTTCTGGAACGCCACACTAGATGAGGTCCCGGCAGGAGACCCCGGACTCTGGCCCATCCTGTCCTGGCCCGCCCTGCCAGGCCCGGGCCGCGAACTCGGCCGTCAGCCGGGCCGTGGGCAGGTGGTAGAGCACGTCGATATGGCCCATGGGCGGGGTGCGGCGCACGGTCCAGCCCGGGCCGGGCGGGTCGGCTGCGGTATTGGGCAGGACCAGGCCGTCCGTGGGCACGACCACGGCCAGCTTGGGCAGATTCGCGGGCGGGAGGCGCTGGGCCAGGGAGCGCATGAGCGCGGAGTCCGGATGCAGGGAGCGGGCCAGGCGGGTGAGCCCCAGTCGGCCCAGAATCGAGCCCCCATGCGGGGTGGTCAGGGTGATGAGCCCGGCCAGATGGGGGGCGAACTCGGGCCGGGAGGCCGTGGTCCGGGCCAGGAGTCCGCCCAGGCTGTGGCCGATGAGGATCACCTGGCGGCCGGGTCGGGCCTGAAGGACCTTTGCGGTCAGGGCGGCCAGCCGGTCCTCGGCCTCGGCGAAAATGGACGTGGCGCTGTTGTATTCCAGGAAGAAATGGTGTCTGAGCCCGGCCCGGGACAGGATCGGGCGGTACAGGAGCCAGGCCGAGGCGTTGTGAAAGATGCCGTGCACCAGAATCACCGAGGGCGCGGGGTCGCTGTCCGGGGTCGTCCCGGCGGTCCGGTCTGAAAAGCGGACGAAGCGCAGGGGCAGCAGGATGAGGGCCAGGACCATGCTGGCCCAGCCCAGGACCAGGGCCCGGGGCACGGCCCGCCAGGGTGAGCCGCATTCCCGGCCCAGCCGCTCCCAATGCCCGTCGCGCCGGGACTGGCGCAGGAACAGGACCATGGACAGGGCGGTCAGGCCCAGGGGCAGGCCCAGGAGCAGGATGAGGATCAGGGTCATGACCATGGCCAAAAAGGGCCGGGGGATGTCCCCCGGCCCTGGGGATGGTGCGTTGAGAAACGGACCTTCGGATCAGGTTCCGGAACGGCGCACAAGCGAGATGAAGAAATAAAAATAATTATTTCTTATCCTTATTTGTTTGCGAAGACCTGGTTCATCCCGGAACGCCCCGTCAGGGCTTGGGGGCTGCGACCCCTGCTCCGGCCTTCTTCTTCATCTCGGCCAGAAGATCGGCCAGGGGCCGTCCGTCCGGGGTCTTGGCCAGGGGCTTCTTGGCCAGGAGCACCTCCCAGGTCTTCATGGCTGTCTCGGGGCTGTTTAAGTCATGCAGGGCCACCACGCCCTTGTTGTAGTGGGCCACCTCGTGGCCGGGGTCCAGGGCAATGGCCCGGTCGAAGTACTCGATGGCTTTTTCCGGCTGGCCCAGGCGGCGGTACATGACCCCCATGTCCGTATACACGTCCGGGTTCTTCAGGCCCAGGGCCAGGGCCTTGTCGTAGGCCGCGATGGATTTGGCGGGCTGGTCCGCGTCGTAATACAGGTTGCCCAGCTCCACCCACTGGTCGGTCTTGCCCGGGGAGAGGGCCAGGTCCTTTTCCAGCTCCAGGATGTGGGGCGTCAGGTCCGAGGAGGTCTGGCCCATGCTCCCTGGCATTCCGCCAGGCGCACCGCCAGGCATACCGGGGGGCATGCCCTGGGGTTTGCCCCCGGGCATGGCTCCTGGCATTCCGGGCGGCAGGCCTGCCTCGCCCCCGGAATCCTGGCCGAACTGTCCGGCCTGGTCGGACTGGCTGGACTGGTACAGCAGAACGGACATGCCGCCCACATAGGCCCCGGCCACCAGCGCCACGATGACCGCGACGATCATGGTCGAGCGGCGCACGAACCCTTCGGGATGCCTGCTCATCGAGCTAGCCCATGACCTTGGCCAGGTCCGGCATGACCTGCTTCTGCATGATCTCCTGCAGGCACTGCTCCATGGAGTCGGCCACCAGGGTGGAGGAGGGGAGCTGCTTGTTCTGCACCGAGCTGGAATATTCGTAGGTGAAGACCTTCTCGCCTTTTTTCAGCACGGTCACGCTGAAGCGCAGGTCCACGTTGACCTCGGTGTTCGAGGGCTGAACGACCCGGCATTTGGTGATGGACCCGACCACGGTGTAGTCGGATTTGAACACCCCGTCGGCGTCGTGGTATTCGGCCGTGCAGCCGATGGCGGCGAGCTGGGTCTTCACGGCCTTGGCCACCCATTCGCCCACTTCCATGTTGGCTGCGTACAGGGCCACGTTGCCCTCGCGCATGCCGATGGACTTGCCCGCGTTGGGATCGGCGAAACGCACCACCGAGGCGGTCTTGGAGCAGGTGGCTCCGCCCGCCCCCACGGGCGCGAATTTCAGATTGATCAGGTTGCTGCCCGCGCAGCCGGTCACGAACAGCACCGCGCACAGGGCGGCGGCCAGAAGCTTTTTCATTTCGTCCTCCTTGCGATCCGGGCGAAGCCGGGTGGTGATTCCATTTTTTTGGCCCAAGGTCGACGGCTCGAGCCGATGGGCCGGGCCAATTGGCCGGGCCAACCCTGACTAATCAATATCGGGCCGGGAGGCAATGGCCTTGGCCTTGGGCCTGGTTGTTGCGGGCCGGGCGGGAACTTGCTACTTCCTCTCTCCCGTCGAACAATCAACAAGGATTTCCCCATGCTCCCGGTCGGCTCCCTGGTCAACGCCCTGGCCATCATCGGCGGCGGCACGGTGGGGCTTCTGCTCCACGGCCGCTTTCCCGAACGCTTCCGCCTGGTGGTCTTCCAGGGTCTGGGCCTGTGCGTCACCGTGCTCGGGCTGCAAATGGCCTTGAAAGCCCAGAACATCCTGGTGGTCATCTTCAGCCTGCTCATCGGCGGGCTGGCGGGCGAGGCCTTGCGCCTGGAGGAGCGCCTGGAGGGCCTGGGCGACCGGGTCAAGGGCCTCATGCGCTCGAAAAACCCCCGGTTCACCGAGGGCCTGGTCACCGCCTCCCTGATTTTTTGCATCGGGGCCATGGCCATCGTGGGCTCCTTCGACGAAGGCCTGCGCGGGGACCCCTCCATCCTGATCACCAAATCCGTGCTGGACGGGTTCGCCTCCCTGGCCCTGGCCTCGAGTTTCGGGGCCGGGGTGATCTTCTCCTTCGTGCCGGTCCTCGTCTATCAGAGCGCCCTGACCCTGTTCGCCGGGGCCTTCCAGTCCGTGTTCTCGGAAGCCTTGATCGCCCAGCTCACGGCCGTGGGCGGGGTGCTCATCCTGGGCATCGGGATCACCCTTCTGGACATAAAGCGCATCAAGCTCTCCAATCTGCTGCCCTCCCTGGTGGTGGCCGTTGTCTTGACCCTGTGTTTCGGGTAGGGCGCGGGCATGGACATTTTCGACGCTGAAGCCACGGCTCGCCTGCTGCCCTATCCGGACCTGGCCCGGGCCGTGGCCGCCATCCTGGCCTTGCGCCGCAAGGGCCAGGTTCAGGCCCCGGCCCGCCAGCACATGGCCCTGAGCCAGGAGGGCATGCTGCTCATCATGCCTGCGGCCACGGGGGACATGGCCATCACCAAGCTCATCACCGTGCATCCGAAAAATTCCGGCCTGGGCCTGCCCACCATCCAGGGCTCGGTCCTCTGCCTGGACCCGGCCACGGGCCAGCCCCTGGGCCTTTTGGACGGCCCCACGGTCACGGCCCGGCGCACGGCGGCCTTGACCCTCCTGGCCGCCTCCCATCTGGCCGCTCCGCAGGTGGCGGCCAAGGGGCCGCTGCTGGTTGTCGGGGCCGGCACCCAGGCTCGGGCGCATCTGGAGGCCTTTGCCCTGGGGCTCGGGTTCACCGAGGCCTTGGTCTGCTCCCGGTCCCTGCCTCGCGCCCAGACTCTGGCCCGGGAGGCCGAGGCCTGGGGGATGCGGGTGCGGGTGAAGGAGAGCCCGGCCGAGGTTTTGGACGAGGCCCTGGCCGATGTCCGAATCGTGGTCACGGCCACCACCAGCCCCACGCCCGTGCTCCCGGGCCAAGTCCCGGACGGCTGTTTCATCGCCGCCGTGGGGGCCTACACCCCGCACACGGCCGAGATTCCGGCCTCCCTGGTGCGCCGCTGCACGCTGTATGTGGATACCCTGGAAGGGGCCATGCGCGAGGCCGGGGACCTGCTTTTGGCCGGGGTGGACTTCAAGGCCGTCACGCCCTTGCGCGAGGCCCTGGCCAAGGCCCGCCCCGAGCCCGGCCCGGCCCCGGTTCTGTTCAAGAGCGTGGGCCACGCCATGTTCGACCTGGCGGCCGCGCGCTTGGCTTTCGGTCGGGGATAGTCTCCCGCAACAAAATCCCGTCTTGTTCGGTCGGAGTGGTTCAGCCCTGGTTCAGGGCCTGGACCATGGCCGCAAAGACCTGGTCCTGATCGAGGCTGGTGGTGTCGATGAGCACCGCGTCAACGGCCGGGACCAGGGGGGCGGTGGCCCTCGTTCGGTCCTGAAGGTCCCGGGCGCGGATCTGCTCAATGATGCCGGCCAGATCGGCGGGCTGGCCCTGGGCCTCAAGCTGGAGGAAACGGCGGCGGCCCCGTTCCTCGGGCGTGGCGTCCAGGAAGAACTTGCATCGGGCCGTCGGGAAGATCACCGTGCCCATGTCCCGGCCCTCGGCCACCAGGGAGGAGCCTTGGCCGATGTCCTGCTGGGCGATCTTCTGGAACTCGCGGACCACGGGCAGGGCGGCCAGGTTCGAGGCCCACATGGCCACGGTCTCGGTGCGGATGGCCTCGGTCAGGGACGCGCCGTTCACGGCCAGGATCGAGGCCGCGCCCGCGCCGGACAGGGTGAAGTGCAGGCCGGACAGGGCCTGGCGCAGTTTCTCCTCGGGCCAGGTCCAGGAATCCTGGCCCAGGGCGCAGGCCGTGGCCCGGAACATGGCCCCGGTGTCCAGATAGGCCAGGCCCAGGTGCTCGGCCAGGCGCTTGGCCAGGGTGGTCTTGCCCACTCCGGCCGGGCCGTCCAGGGTGACGATCGTGGAGTCAGGCATGAGCCAGGGCCTCTTCCAGGGCGGCCAGGAACAAGGCGTTGTCCTCCTGGGTGCCCACCGTGACCCGGATGTGCTCCGGAAATCCGAAGCTGGCCAGGGGCCGCACGATGACCCCGCGCTGGAGAAGTTCCTCGAAGACCAGGGGCACGGGCCTGGTGGGCTTGAACATGATGAAATTGCCCTGGCTGGGCAGGGGCTCGCAGCCCAGGCGGGTCAGGGCCTGGGTCAGGAAGGTGCGACCTTTCAGCACCACGTCCAGGGTGGACAGGGAGAAGTCCTTATCCTCCAAGGCGGCCAGGGCCGCGTCCTCGGCCGGACGGTTCACGGTAAAGGGAATGCGCACCGCCTCCACGGCCCGGGCCAGGTCCGGGGGCAGGACCGCGTAGCCCACGCGCAGCCCGGCCAGGCCATAGGCCTTGGACATGGTCCGGATGATGGCCACATTGGGCAGATTATCCAGGAAAGCCAGGAGGGAATACTGCTCGGGCGGCCAGGCGAAATCGATGTAGGCCTCGTCCACCACCAGCAGCGTGGACGTGGGCAAGGCTCCGGCCAGGACCGAGAGTTCGTCGGCCGAGGGCGCATCTCCCGTGGGGTTGTCCGGGGAGGTGACAAAGACCACGGCCGTGTGCTCGTCGGCCGCCTCGGCCAGAGCGGCCACGGGCACGCCGTAACCCTCGTCCCGGGGGATCTGGCGGTACTCGACCCCGCTTAAGAGGCAGACCGCGCCGTACACGCTGAAACATTTCTCGTGGGCCAGGACGTGATCCAGGCCTGGCCGGGCCTTGACCCGGACGATCAGGTCGATGAGCTCGTCAGAGCCGCAGCCCACCACCAGCCGGGCCGGGTCCACGTCCAGCTCCCGGGCCAAGGCGGCTTTCAGCCGGGGGCTGCCGTTCTGCGGATACTGATGGGCCGAGGGCAGGGACTGCGTGAGGGCCTCAAGGACCCGGGCCGAGACGCCCAGGGGGTTCTCGTTGCCCGCCAGCTTGATGACCCGGGACAGCCCGTAGCGGGCTTTGATCTCCTCCACGGTCAGCCCGGGCTTGTAGGGCTCCATGTCCAGAAGTTCGGGACGGATCCCGTTGAAAAGGCTCATGTCTTTCTCCAGGTCTAGAAATACGAAGAACGGCCAAGGGGCCGTTCTTCTATCGTCTTCAGGTCCGGCCGTAAAGGGCCGACGGGGGGGCCGCTGGCGGCCAGCGCCGGGTCATCGAATTTTGTCACTCCCAGGGCGGCGCAACAAGAAGAAGAAAATATTTTTCCTTTATTTTCTGATTGGTTATCTCGTCGACGCCGTACTACGCGGGGCGGACGGTCATCACCGGGCAGCGGGCGGTCTTGACCACCTTTTCAGCCACGGACCCGAAGAGGATGCGGTCGATGCCCTTGCGGCCGTGGGTGCCCATGATGATGAGATCCGCGTTCTCGCTCTCGGCCAGGGAGATGATCTCCTCGGCCGCATAGCCCGTGACCACCTTGCTGACCACTTCCAGGTCCTTGAAATTCTCGTTCAAAAAGGCGTTCATGGTGGAGTCCGCGCCAGCCACGATCTCGCCCACGAAATTCTCGATGGAGCTCGGGGGCACGTGGAATCCGACGTACTGGCTCAAAGACGGGGCCACGTACAGACAGATGATGGAGGCCCCGGTGGTCCGGGCCAGGGTGGCCGCGTAATCGGCCACGCGCGGGCTGTGTTCGGAAAAGTCAACGGCGCACAGGATCTTCTTGATCTCAGCCATATGCTTCGCCTCCTTTGAAGGATCAGCGGGTGTTCGGCCAGGGTCCGGGAGTGGTCCGCCATGGGCCTTCCCGTCAATGTTTTCCATATTTTATTTGCCAGAATCCGCCCGGATAGACAAGGTTTTTTTTGTGGATTATGGTCCAGACCGCCCAAGCCCAGGGAGTGGCCGGAAAAAAATGCCCGGTCCAGAAATCAAAATGCAATGATTTCAAAGCGTTTCTCTTGGCCCGCTTTTGGCAAGCTTATTGCTGAACATGTGCAAACAGAGTGAGGTGCCTATGGTCAAGATCCACTCTGATCAATCCGTGGAGGCCCTCAATCGGGAGCAGGCCAAGACCAGGACGGCGGCCCCCACCGGCCAGGCTTTCGGAGACCTGTTGAGCCAGGAAGTGTCCAAGACCGGGACCAAGGCCGTTGCGCCTCCTCCCCCGGGCGGACTCTTCACCATGAATCCCCTGCTGGGGGTTCAGTCCACCAGCGCGGTGGATGCGACCTCCGGGACGGAGGACGAGGTGGTTCAATCGGTGGAGAAGGTGCTGGACAAGTGGTCGGATTATGCCGAAAAGCTTGGAAATTCCAAGAGCAGCGACAGCCTGAAGGCCGCCTACGGGCAGCTCGAGGCCGCCTCGGTCCAGACCGCGGCGCTCAAGGAAAAATACCAGGACCTGGCTGACAAGAGCCCGAAATTGAAGGAAATCTTCCAGAACTTGGACACGGTGCTGGCCACCGAAAAGGTCAAGTTCAATCGGGGAGACTACCTCTAGCCATCCACGGACAAGGGAAGGGGCCGGATGTCCGGCCCTTTTCTTTTGGGGCCGCGGATCGGGACCCTTCTGCATTTCCTACTTCCCAAGTGTAATAATACCAGTTATAATGGCTATTCATCAGCGGAATAAGGCATTGCGAAGTCCAGGATCCCACGTCGTGCATCCAGGAGCGCTCAGTGGCCCATTTCAGCCAGGACCCCGATGTCGAGGTGTCTGCCCTGGCCTCCCGGCTCCAGACCGAGGAGCGCCTGCGCATCATCGCTGACAACACCTTCGACTGGGAATATTGGCGGTCCCCCCAGGGGGAGTATCTGTGGGTCTCCCCGTCCTGCGAAGCCATCAGCGGATATCCTCCCGAGGCCTTTCTGGCCGGGGGCGGGGCCACGGTGCGCCAGATCCTCCATCCCGAGGACGCAGCCATCTGGTTCGACCATATCCATGAGGTGGACAGCGAGCGCCCGGGCCATCGGGAGATCGATTTTCGGATCATCAAACCCACGGGCGAGGTGGTCTGGATCGCCCACACCTGCAAGCCCATCCACAGCCCCGAAGGGGTTTTTTTGGGGCGGCGGGGGTGCAACCGGGACATTTCCGAACGCAAAAGAGCCCAGCACGAGCTGTTTCTGGCCAAGGAGGCGGCCGAGGCCGCCAACCGGGCCAAATCGGAATTCCTGGCCAACGTGAGCCATGAGATTCGCACCCCCTTGAACGGCATCATGGGTATGCTCCAGCTCCTGGATATGGGCGCGCTGGCCCAGGAGCAGAAGGAGCTGGTCCAGGTGGCCCTGGGGTCCTCCCGGGCCCTGGCCCAGATCATCGCGGACATCCTGGACCTGTCCCGCATCGAGCGGGGCATGGTGCGCCTGCATTCCGGCCCGGTCAGGGTGCGCAGCCTGGTGCGGGATGTGGTGGACTCCTTCCGGTATTCCGGCCGGAACCCCATGGTGGGGATCACGGCCGTAGTGCACGAGGAGGTGCCCGACGACCTGATCGGGGACCAGGCCAGGCTGCGCCAGGTCCTGTTCAACCTGGTCGGCAATGCGGCCAAGTTCACCGTGCGCGGGGACATCACCACTGAGGTGCGCCTCCTGTCCCGGGTCCAGGGCCAGGTCCATCTGCTCTTCCAGGTCCGGGACACGGGCATCGGCATTCCGGGTGACAAACTCGACTTCATCTTCGAGCCCTTCACCCAGGTGGACGGCTCCCTGACCCGCAAGTTCGGAGGGATCGGCCTGGGACTCAGCATCGTCAAGAAGCTCATCGAGCTCATGGGCGGTTATGTTCAGGTGGAAAGCTCCCCGGGCCAGGGCACCACGGTGTCCTTCTCGGTCTGCTTGGAGCACGGGGTGGCCGGGGAGTATGCCCAGGTCCTGGACCAGCGGCCTGAAATCGGCGTCCTGCCTGGAGGCGGGCGGGTCCTGGTGGTCGAGGACGACCAGATCAACCGGTTGTCCGCAGAAAAATTTCTGGACATGCTGGGCTTAAGCCACGTCTCCCTGGCCGACGGGTCCCAAGTGCTGGACGCCCTGGAGGCCGAGGCCTACGACTGCGTGCTCATGGACATCCAGATGCCGAACATGGACGGGATCACGGCCACCAAGCTCATCCGGGAATCGGACAAGCCCTGGCGGGACGTCCCGGTCATCGCCATGACCGCCCACGCCATGGACGGGGACCGGGAGTTGTTCCTCTCGGCCGGGTTGAACGACTATATTTCCAAGCCCGTGGACCTGGCCCAGCTTTCCCAGGTCCTGACGCGCAACCTCCCCCGGGACCCGGCGGTCAGCCAGGACTCCCAGCCGGATTCGGGTCCTGTCCCCCAATAGGCCCTGGGCCGTATCCGGGCTTGCCCTGGGGCCGCCCGCCGCGTTATCCTGGACCCGTCGCGCCCGCACCAGGCGCGGATATTTTTCAGCGAGGTTGCCCCGACCATGCGTGACGCCCTTCATTCCCTGCTCGCGGACCAGGTCATAGCCCGCAACAGCAAGCGGCAGGCGGAGATCATCGAATTCCGCAGCCTCCTGGAGCCGGAAATCGCGGCCCTGGCCGCCCGGAACGCCGATGAAAAGGACTTGGCCCGCCTGGACGCCATCCTGAACGCCCAGGCCCCGGACCAGGAGTCTGACGCCACGGGCGACGGGGAAGCCGATCAACGCTTCCACCTGGCCCTGGCCCGGGCCACCAAGAACGAGGTCATCCGGGAAACCGTGGCCGTGCTCCACGACCTGTTGCGGGAAAGCCGGGTGCCTCCGCTCCAGAGCCCCGAGCGCAAGCGCCTGTCCCTTCAGGGCCACGGCCGCATCCTGGCGGCCCTTCAGGCCCGGGACCCGGACGCGGCCCGGGAGGCCATGCGCGCCCACCTGAAGGACATCGAGTCCGCTGCCCTGAAGCGATGAGCAGGGGTCGATCCTGATGGAGCTTCTCGCCGCCGGAATCCTCCTGGGTCTGTCCGCCGGGCTGACCCCCGGGCCGCTCCTGGCCCTGGTGGTCTCCCAGTCCCTGCGCCACGGCTTTGTCGAAGGCCTCAAGGTGGCCCTCACCCCCCTGGTCACGGACACCTTCATCATCCTGATCTGCCTGCTCATCCTCTCCCGCTGGTCCGGGCACCAGTCCGTGCTGGGCCTGCTCTCCCTGGCCGGAGGATGCTTCGTGGCCTGGCTCGGGCTGGAGGGCTTCCGAGCCAGGGGGATTCCGGTCCTGCCCCCGGCCCAGGCGCCCCGCTCCCTGGTCAAGGGCACCCTGGTGAACCTGCTCTCCCCCCACCCCTACCTGTTCTGGCTCATGGTCGGGGTTCCCCTGCTCATCCAGGGCCAGGCCCAGGGGCCTGGGACCGTGGTCGCCTTCCTGGCCGGGTTTTTCGTCTGCCTGGTGGGCGCGAAGATCCTGGTGGCCTGGCTGGCGGCTCGCTCCCGGGGCCTGTTCCAGGGCCAGGCCTATGCCTGGGCCATGCGCGTGCTGGGCGCGCTGCTCCTGGGTTTTGCCGTCCTTCTGGCCCGCGACGGGCTCCGGCTTCTGGGCCTTCTGGCCCGGGCCGGGGGCGCGGCCGCGTTGCTCGTTGTCCTGGCGGGCCAGCCCCTGTGGGCGGCAGAGCTCGAGTCCGCGCTCATCTGGCGTTTCCCGGACGAGAAGCAGGCCCCGGCCCTGGTCAGGGACTTCCGGGCCTGCCTGGACCGGGGGCAGGGCGTGGTTCCCTGCCTGCGGCGGATCATGCGGGCCACCGGGGCCTCGTCCCAGGCCCTGGCCGCCGCCCGTCTGGCCCAGGGCGAGGCCTACGTCAGCCAGTACACCCCCATGGGCGACCTGGGCCTGGCCGTGCTGACCTATCCGGCCCGAGCCAACACCAACAATGTGCCCTGCATCCTGGGCGGCCGCCCGGCCATGGTGTCCACGGAGTTTTCGGCCACCGACCTGGACCTCTCGGCCGACCCCGAGTTCCCAGCCATCCGGGCGCGCTTTCCCCAGGCCGAGCTGTGGACCGTGGAGCCCGAGTTCCTGGCCCGGGAGGGCGAACCCGGGGGCGGTCAGCGTTTCGTGTTCGCCTATCCCCTGCTGGACGGCTGCCACGCCTGCGAGCGGGCCGGGACTGCCCGGGTGGCCCATGTCTTCGACCGCCGCAAGGTGTACCAGGGGCCGCGCCTGCTCGGCCTTACCCCAGCGCCCTGAAAGGGCCTTTAAGCCTGCTTTCGGGAAGCGGCCGCCCGCCCCGCCGAAAAAGGCCGCGCCCTCCGGGAAAGCACGGCCTGTTTCATACGGAAAACGGTTTACAGCCGTTGGGAATTCGGATAAGAGCGGGCTTCCTGAATGGAGACGGGTCCAGGTTCCGGCCGACCGCATCACGCGGAGGCGGGGTCTTGAACGGGGCCATGCGGGCGTATCACTCAAAACCGGGCACAGGCGACAGCGGGTTCGGCCCCGCTGGACCACAGGCAACCTTTGAACTGCTTGCTTGTCCGAGGAAATTGTCGTTGGAGGCAACCCATGGAAAATACTCCTGAAAAGACCGAATCCCCAGACATGGAACTGAGCTTTGAAGACGCTCTGGAAAACTACCTGCAACCCGATTTCGGGGACCTGGACGAAGGCAGCATCGTCCCGGGCACGGTGGTCAGGGTGGAGAAAGACCACATCCTGGTGGACGTGAATTTCAAGTCCGAAGGACAGATTCCCCTGCACGAATTCCTGGACATCGAGGGCAACGTCACCGTTGCCGTGGGCGACCGGGTGGACGTGTTCGTGGTGAACAAGAACGAGTCCGAGGGCACCATCCACCTGTCCCGGGACAAGGCCAAGCGCATGCAGCTTTTCGACCGCCTGGAGGACATCCAGGAGGGCGAGGCCATTGTCACCGGCAAGATCGTCCGCCGCATCAAGGGCGGCTACACCGTCGATCTGGGCGGGGTCGAAGCCTTCCTTCCCGGCTCCCATGTGGATCTGCGTCCGGTCCCGGACATGGACGCACTCGTCGGTCAGGAGTTCGAATTCAAGGTCCTGAAGATAAATCGCCGTCGCAGCAACGTCATCGTGTCCCGCCGCGTGCTGCTCGAAGCCGCCCGCAGCCAGATGCGCTCCGAACTGCTCACCACCCTGTCCGAGGGCCAGACGGTCATCGGCAAGGTCAAGAACATCACCGAATACGGCGTGTTCATCGACTTAGGCGGCCTGGACGGCCTGTTGCACATCACGGACATGTCCTGGAAGCGCATCAAGCATCCCAAGGAGATGGTCCAGCTCAGCCAGGAACTGGAGCTCAAGGTCCTCAATTTCGACCGCGAAGGCCAGAAGGTCTCCCTGGGCTTAAAGCAGCTCGTTCCCGATCCCTGGGAGAACATCGCCGCCAAGTACCCGCCGGACGGAAAGTTCACCGGCAAGGTCACCAATTTGACCGACTACGGCGCCTTCGTGGAGCTGGAGCCCGGCGTGGAAGGCCTGGTGCACATCTCCGAGATGTCCTGGACCAGAAAGCTCCGTCATCCCTCCCAGATGGTTCGCGTGGGCGATGAGGTGGAAGTGGTGGTGCTCGGCGTGGACCCGGGCAAGAAGCGCATCTCCCTGGGCATGAAGCAGGTCAAGCCCAATCCCTGGGACGTGGTGGCCGAGAAGTACCCCGAGGGCACCGTGCTTGAGGGCGTGATCAAGAACATCACCGAATTCGGCGTGTTCATCGGCATCGAGGACGGCATCGACGGCCTGATCCACGTGTCCGACATCTCCTGGACCAAGAAGATCCGCCATCCCAACGAGCTGTACAAGGTCGGGGACGCGGTCCAGGCCAAGGTGCTCACCGTGGACAAGGAGAACGAGAAGTTCACCCTGGGCGTCAAGCAGCTCACCGAGGACCCCTGGTCCATGGTGCCCAGCAAATACCCCGTGGGCGCGCTGGTCAACGGCGTGGTGACCAACATCACCGACTTCGGCCTGTTCGTGGAAGTGGAAGAGGGCATCGAGGGCCTGGTCCACGTGTCCGAGATCAGCCGCAAGAAGATCAAGAGCCCCTCCGAGGCCTATGCCGAAGGGGCCACCATCCAGGCCAAGGTCATCCACGTCTCGGCCGACGAGCGCCGCCTGGGTCTGTCCATCAAGCAGCTCAAGGAAGAAGAAGAGCGCAAGAAGCCCAAGGAGTTCCGCGCTGGCGGCGAGACCGGCAGCAACCTGGGCGACTTGATCCGGGCCAAGTTCGAGGATGCCCAGGAAAGCGCCTCGGAAGCCGAAGCAGATGGAAAGGAAGGCTAGTTTCTCCCAGCGCCATCCGCTGCTCTTCGGTCTCATTCTGATAGCCACGGCCATGGTCCTGTTCTTCGGGACCATGGCCTTTTTTCGGATCATGACCGGGGAGGGGGACTTCTCCTTCGGCTCGTCCGGCAAGATCGGGCTGGTCCGGATCGAGGGGCTCATCACGGATTCCGGACCGGCCACCGAGTGGATGAGCAAGCTGGCCGACGACCCCGAGGTCAAGGGCGTGCTGCTGCGTGTGGATTCCCCCGGCGGGCTGGTGGCCCCGTCCCAGGAGCTGTACCGGGCCGTGAAGGACCTGGCCCTGGCCAAGCCCGTGGTGGTCTCCATGGGCAATGTGGCTGCCTCGGGCGGCTACTACGCCGCAGCACCGGCCACGGTCATTTTCGCCAATCCCGGCACGGTCACGGGCTCCATCGGGGTCAAGGCCGAACTGGCCGATGTCTCCTCCCTCATGGACAAGCTGGGCATCCGCCAGGAGCTCATCGCCTCGGGCAAGTTCAAGGGCGCGGGTTCGCCCATGCGGCCGCTGACCCCGGAGGATCGGGCCTATCTCCAAACCATGGTCATGGACCTGCACGACCAGTTCGTGGACGACGTGGCCAAGGCCCGCAATATGACCCGGGCCGAGGTGGAGAGCGTGGCCGACGGCCGGGGCTTCACCGGACGCCAGGCCCTGGCGCTCAAGCTGGTGGACCGCCTGGGCGGCCGCGATGAGGCCGTGGCCTTGCTCAAGGCCAGGTGCGACCTCTCGGGCAAGGTCCCGCTTCTGGAAGCCCCCAAGGAAAAGCGCGGCCTGGTGGAGCGCATCTTGAGCATCCTGGGCTTTGATCCCCAGAATTCCGCGTACGGCCCGCGCTGGGTGTTCTCCTATGAGTAGAAACCTGCGTGAGACCCCGGCCATCCGCAAGAGCCTGCTCCAGCTCCTTTTTACCGGCGCGTACATGAAGCGCTGGAACGACAAGCTCCGTCCCATGAACCTGGTGGAGATGGACAAGCAGGCCCACAAGATGATGACCGCCTGGCTCCTGTTCATGCTCGCCAGCCGGGGCATGGGTGAGCAGGAGCGCCTGACCCTGGGCCGGGAGATCGTGGAGGGCGGGCTCTACGACTACCTCTTCCGCCTGGTCATCACGGACATCAAGCCCCCGGTTTTCTATCGCATCAAGGAGAACCCCGAGCATTTCAAGCTCCTGTCCGACTGGGTCCTGGAGCAGCTCAAACCCCGGCTCCTGCCCCTGGGCGAGGCCTTCTGGAACGATTTCGCGGCCTACTGGACCGAGCCCGAGACCACGGGCCTGGCCCGCTCCATCCTGTCCGCCGCCCACCTCTACGCCAGCTATTCGGAATTTTTGCTCATCAAAAGCGTGAACAGCGAGGACGAGGAGCTCAAAGACATTGAGAAGAGCTTCAAGGACGGCCTGGCCCGGCACCTGCACCTGCCCGGGGTGGCCGACCTCTTGAGCCCCACGCCTGGGGAGTTCGGTCGTTTCGCCCAGCTCTGCGGCCGCCTGCGCTACCAGACCCGCTGGTCCCAGACCCCGCGCATCCCGGAGACCTCGGTCCTGGGGCACATGTTCATCGTGGCCGCCTATTCCTGGTTCTTCAGCCTGGAGATCGGGTTCTGCCAGGCGGGCTTGCAGAACAATTTCTTCGCCGGGCTGTTCCACGACCTGCCCGAGCTTTTGACCCGGGACATCATCTCCCCGGTCAAGCGCTCGGCCCGGGCCATAGGCGATCTGATCCGGGAATACGAGGAGCGGGAGCTGCTCTCCCGGGTGCTCACCCCCCTGGACCAGGGCGGATACCAGGACATCGCCGACCGCCTGCGCTATTTCCTGGGCCTGGACGTGGGCAGCGAGTTCAAGGCCACCTGCCGGGAGAACGGCGTCACTCGAGTCATGCACAGCGAGGAGCTTCAGGCCCAGGCCAACGAGGACCGCCTGGACCCCCGGGACGGGGAGCTGGTCAAGGTCTGCGACTCCTTGGCCGCCTTCATCGAGGCCTACACGGCCGTGCGCAACGGCATCACCTCGGACCAGCTCCAGGAGGCCATCTGGCGGCTGCGCAAGCAGTACCAGCAGCAGAGCCTGGTGGCCGGCATCCACGTGGGCGCGTTGTTGGCTGATTTCGACTGAGTCAGTTGAGCCTAATGCTGAGTTTGTACAATCTACAGATGGAATGGCCCCAGGCAGCAACTGAAACGGAAAATGAAATAAAATACAAGGTGTCTCGAGTTGGCACTAAATAAAGTCTCACAAATAACAAGGGGCTATCCTGTTTGGCATATTACCGATGTCTCTGATTTGATAGAATTTTGCCAGAGAAAGATAGAGACCAAAGATGCATATTTTCGAGGACAATCGCGTGATTGGCCTCTTCTGCCAAAAATTGCCCGCCGTTCAGCATCTCTGTTCAATATCAGCGATGAAATGGAAATGTTTGATCAATTTAAGCGAGAAGCAAGATTTTTTCTTGAGAAAATTCCGAATAATGACTGGGACTGGCTTGCAATTGCCCAACACCATGGATTGGCAACAAGATTATTGGATTGGACAACTAATCCGCTATTGGCAATTTGGTTTGCACTTAGAGGGGTCACAGAATCTATAATAGAAAAATTCAATGAAAACGAAGAGGGTGAAGCCAAGTGCAATGATAGTATGAAATTATGTCCTAGTGTTTGGGTGTTTGAGCCCAGAAAAAATGATATTATACATGATGTAGCTAAGGGAGAAAAACCATTTAGCGGCGATAAGACGAAAATATTTGTACCACGACATGTAATACCAAGAATAAGGGCGCAGTCTGGAGCATTTACTGTCCATAAATATATAGAAGAAGAAAATAGATTTATTCCCTTAGAAAAGAT
Source organism: uncultured delta proteobacterium (assembly GCA_903835685.1). Lineage (GTDB taxonomy): Bacteria > Desulfobacterota > Desulfovibrionia > Desulfovibrionales > Desulfovibrionaceae > CAILNX01. The sequence continues at coordinate 266,697 of CAILNX010000043.1, read as the reverse complement.
AAAGATGCAACGGAGTCGTATAACAAAAATAGAAATAAGTATGCGTAAAATATTTCAAATGAAAACAGAACTGGACCGATGTGGAATACACGCGGCTATTGCGTTCCCAGATCTAGATGGTCTGTCGGAACGGCTGTGCGAAATGTACAAATACTGACACCACAAATTTTTGCGATGCACAAGGTTCGCAGCGGTTAACCTATGAGGGCCTTGCCTGTTTGGTCGTCGGTCAAAAGGCCTTGGGCAGACCGGCCTGCTTCAGGATGGCGTTGGCCAGAACCCTGGAAGTGATGTTGGCCGGGACCGTGAAGGTCCGGCCGGAAAGGGGGCTGCGCCATATCTCATGGCTGCCCTTGCCCTCCCGCAAAAAAGAACAGCCCGCCTCCCGCAGGAGCCGGGCCAGGTCCCGGTACAGTTCGGGCATCAGGCGGCCCGGTGGATGGTGGTCTGGCGTTGGGCCAGGACGTTCAACGGGATGTCCCGGGCATCGGTCACGATCCCGTTGGCGGCCAGCAACTCAGGAACCAGGCCGGTCACGACCTCAATGAGCCCTTCCAGGGACTTATCCTCGCAGCACAGGCCGGGCACGTCCTCGCTGGTGGCGATCCAGACCTTGGCCTGGTCATCCCAACTGGCGTTGATGGTGAATTTTTCGGGCATGGTGGTCTCCTTCCCGGTCAGGATAAGCCAACACCGGGAGAAATCAAGCCCGTTTCCCTCAGGTCACATCGCAACCCATCCTTCCATGCGTCCTCACCGCCAATATTCCGGATAGCTCCGGTTCCGGGCCAGGTTGTTGGCCACCAGGGCCACGCCGAGCATGATCAGGGCTCCGGCCCCGGCCGGGACCAGGGCGTACCAGTAGCCCAGGGCCGCGATTTTCGGCCCGCCGATGACCGCGATGAGGGCCGTGGCCCCGCCCGGCGGGTGCAGGGCCTTGGCCCAGTGCATGAGCGCAATGGCCGTGGCCACGGCCAGGGCCGCGCAGAGCCAGACCGGCCCGGGCATCAGCAGCCGCAGGCTGACCCCGGCCAGGGCCGAGAGCACGTGCCCGAGCACCAGGTTGCGCGGCTGGGCCAGGGGGCTTTTGGGCGCTCCGTAGAGCAGCACGGCCGAGGCCCCGAAGGATCCGATGAGCAGCACGGCGTCGGCCGGGTCGGCCACCCGCTCGTGCAAGACCCCCACCGCGGCCATGCCGCACACGGCCCCCACCCAGGAGTGCATGATCTCGGCCCAGGCCACGCGCGGGGGGCTCTGGCCCTTGCCCTGCATCTTCCGGAAAATGTTCATGCCCCGTTCTCCTGGAGGCTCAGGTGGCAGGCCCGGACCAGGTCCCCCCGGGTGACCATGCCCACGATCTTTCCGTCCTGAAGGACCGGAAGCCGGTTGATGCCGTGCTCCAGCATGAGGGCGGCGGCCTGGCCCGAGGAGACCTCGGGCGAGATGCTCACGGCCGGGGCGCTCATGATCTCTCGGGCCACGGCCTGGCTTAAGTCCGGGGCCGGGCCCAGGGCGCCCGAGAGCAGCTCGGCCACCAGGGTCATGGCCGTGGCCTGCCTCGGGAGGCTCAGGCGGATGAGGAAATCCTTGATGGAGATGACCCCGGCCAACTCCATGGTCAGTCCGTCCCCACGCAGGACCGGGAGCCCGGACACCCCGGCCAGGGCCAGGAGCCGGGCCACCTGGACCGCAGGCAGGTCCTCGGGCGCGCTGACCACCTGACGGGTCATGATCCGGCCCACGGCCAGGCTGTCCCGTATCCTGGCCTCCGCATGGGCATAGGCGGCCCGGTACAACTCCAGGGCGTCGGCCGGAGTGATGTCCAGGTACCCGTTGGCCTCTTTCATGGCCGCCAGGATGTCCCCGGCGTCCACGTCCCGGAGCGGGTCCGGACAAGCAGTGATGTTCGGCATGGAAACCTCGCAAATGGGTTGCGCCGGGCGCGGACGCCCGGCTGTTGCTCCCGGACCCCGGGGCTGATCCATTGAGGTCAGTCTGCCCCGGTCCCGGGGCCAGGAATATGACTTGAATCAACAATACCTCCTTGGGCCAAGGAATCTCATCAGAAAGGCCGGGGACAGGAAAAATTCGGGTCCTTGGGCAGGAAACCGGGACTTTGGGGCGATGAGCGGTTGATTTCTCCTGGCCTGGGAGGATAGAAAGGGAAAGATGCCGGGCAGGGAAGGGAGCGGGGTGGTTCCTTCCGTTCAGCCCTGGCCGCGAGCCATTCCACAAGGAGCCATGCATGCTGCAAAGAAAACGCGCCTGGGACGTGATGCGCGAGGATTTCCCCAAGGCCGACGCCTCGGTGACCCTGGCCGAGGCCGGGCGCATCCTCTACGAATTCATGAAGAAAACCCCGGAGATGAACGTCTGCATCATCACCGGGCCGCGCGGACAGGTCGTGGGCGCGGTGTCCACCTGGACCATGTTCCGGGCTGTGGAGCATGGGATCATCAAGGATTCAGGATTGCTGCGTTCTGCGGAACAGGACTGGGACCGCAATTTCCAGCGGGCCTGCACGGTGTGCACCCACGTGGGCCTGGAAGGGGTCATGGACACGGATTTCGCGGTGCTCAAGCCCTCGGACAGCCTGTTCACCGTGCTCCAGGCCTTTCTGGACAAGAACCGCTCCTATGCCGTGGTCGAGGAAGGGGGCAAGGTCATCGGCCTGGTCCTGGCCCTGGACCTGTACCGGGAGTTCGCCCGGGAGATGGTGAAAACCTTCAGCCCGGACAAGACCGGGGACTAGCCGGGCCTGCGGAAGGCCGGAGGCCTGGGCTGGGTTCGGGGCTTTTTTGGGCCAGGATCAGCCGACCAGATCGGCCAGGGACTGCTTCTTGCGATAGGCCAGGCCCTGGGCCTGGGCGACGGTCGCCCCGGACTGGTCGTGCAGGGTGATGGCGTAGGTGGCCAGGGGGCCGCTGTCGGCCACCTGCTCGGCCCGGGCGGTCAGGGTCCCCTCGCTGGCCGGTTTCAGATAGCTGATGGTGAAGCTGGCGGCCACGGCCACCTGGCCCCAGGAATTGGCCGCGGCCCCAAAGGCGGTTTCGGCCAGGGTGAACAGGGCCCCGGCATTGGCCGTGCCGAAGAGGTTCAGGTGCCGGGGGGCCAGGGCCAGGGAGGCCACGGCCCGGCCCGGCTCAAGCTCCTCGATGACCACTCCGGTTTCCCGGGCGAAGGTGTTCTTCTGGGAGAAAAGCTCCCGGATTTCTTCCGGATTCATGAGTTCTCCAGATAACAAACCGCTTGCCGGGGCCGGGTTCAGGACTTGGCCGGGGCCTTGTCCGTCTCGTCCTTGAAATAGGTCACGATCAGGGCCTGAAGCAGCTTGGTCAGGCGGGCGTCGTAGCGCTTGTCGTCGGCCAGGGAGGTGGCGGCCTGGATCTTGCTCACGGCCGAGGCGTACGTGCGGATGCTGATCATGGCGCAAAAGGAGTCGGCCACGGCGCAGATCTTGCCGGAGAGGCCCAACTCCTTGCCCTGCTTCTTCTGGGGATAGCCCGTGCCGTTCATGCGTTCGTGGTGGTCCAGGACGCATTCCTCCACTTCCGGGTACTTGAGATCCAGTTTGGCCAGGGCGGCAAAGCCCAGCTTGGGGTGCTGGATGATCTTCTGATTCTCGTCCGGGGTGAGCGGCTTGTTTTTGTCCAGGATGAAGGTGGGCACCTTGCTCATCCCTAAGTCGTGGAGCATGAGGCCCATGGCGATCAGGTCGTAATACTTGCGCTTGACCTGCCCGCGCTGGAAGTCCTCGGCCCGGGCCTGGGCGTAGAGGGCCAGGCCGACCAGGGTGGTGTTCACCGCGTGGTTGGCCAGGGTGTGCTCGATGTTCATCCTCCGCAGCAGGGACTTGATGCGGAACAGGTCGCTGAACAGATATTCGGTGAGCACCAGCACGTCGGCCTGGAGCTTGTCGAAGACCACCTTCACGGGCTGGTCGAAGAAGTCCTTGACCCGCATGGTCAGGGCCTCCATGAAGATGTCCGCGATCTCCCCTTCCATGAGGTGCTTGTCCAGAAGGACCAGGTCCAACTGGTAGCTGATGTGCTTGACATACACGGCGTGGTCCACGCGGGACACGAAGATGAGCCCGTCCTTGACCATCTGGGCCAGCTCTTCCACTTGGTCCGGCCTTAAGCGCCCGCCCATGGTGAACCAGGGGGCGATGCGGGACACGTCCTCCTTGAAGAAGAAGAGGTTCAAGGGGGGGTGGTACTTGGGGAAGCTGTCCAGAATCTCGGTATTGATCTGGTAGTATTCCTCGTTGACCAGGTCCGGAACTTCCAGTTTGGCTTTCTTGCCGACCATTCTACCCTTCCGGGAACAGGTTGCGGGGTAAGGCCCAATGTCTTAACTGGTAATGCTTTTTCAACCTTCTGGCAACCGCTTGTCCGTGAAAATTCTGTTTCAGGGGCGCGCGGGCCTATTCGATGGCCAGGATCTCCTCCAGGATTTCCGCCGCGTCGGTCAGCACCCCGTGGCACACGGTGGTGAACCGGCCCTCGGCCCGGGCCTGGCGCAGACCGTCCGGGGTGGAGGGGTCCAGGCCGAGCATCTCCCGGCAGATGAGCGTTCCGCGCCGGGCCGTGAACCGGCGCATGAATTCCCGGGCCAGGTGGTAGGTGAAGGCCTTGCCCTCGGCCCCGTCCGCTCCCCCGTCCCCGTTTTTCAGGCCGATAACCAGCAGCGCCCCGGTCACGGCTCCGCACTGTTCGCCCCGGGAGCAGCCGATGCCTAAAGCCGTGGCCAGACGCATGGCCGCGACCGGGTCCAGGTCGAACTCCGGGCCATGCACCATGAGCATGGACTGGGAACAATTGTAGCCCTGGCTGAAGGTCTGCACCACCATCTGGGGTCGGGAGGAGGAAGAGCGGGGGACGGGCATAACCAGGCTCCTTGCCGGGACAGTTTTTAGGCAAAATAATACAGAACTTTGGCCGGGGTCAATGCAGGGAACCGGGAGTGGCGGCCAGGGGAGGGTTTCCGGGGTCAGGCCCGTGGCCAGGGGCGGCATTTCCCCTTGCCGAGCGGCGCGAACATGATTATTGAACATAAGGATCGGCTCTCAAACGAGATCCGAGGAGGTATCCCATGACCCAGTATCGTACTCTGTCCCCGGCCAAATCCCAGGCCGAGGTGGTCAACGCCTTCATGCGCGGGATCTATGGCTGGATGACCGCCGGTCTCGGGGTCACGGCCGTGGTGGCCCTGTACGTGGCTTCCAGCCCGACCATCTTGACCGCCATCTTCGGCAATCCCGTGCTGCTCATCGTGCTGATCATCGCCCAACTGGGCATCGTCATCGGCCTTTCGGCTGCGGTGAACCGGCTCTCGGGCGGCGCGGCCACGGGCCTGTTCCTGCTCTACAGCGCGCTCACGGGCATCACCCTGTCCTCGGTGCTCATCGTGTACACCGGAGGCTCGGTGGCCAAGGCCTTCATCGTGTGCGCCGGCATGTTCGGGGCCATGTCCCTGTACGGCCTGACCACCAAGAAGGACCTGACCTCCATGGGCGCGTTCATGTTCATGGGGCTCATCGGCATCCTGCTGGCCTCGGTGGTGAACATGTTCCTGCACAGCCCGGGCATGGACTTCGTGATCTCCATCATCGGGGTCATCGTGTTCACGGGCTTAACCGCCTACGACACCCAGAAGCTCAAGGACATGGGCTCCGTGGCCCCCATGGACGACGCCTTGGCCGTGCGCCGGGGCACCATCCTGGGCGCGCTCACCCTGTACCTGGACTTCATCAATCTTTTCCTCATGCTGGTCCGCCTGTTCGGCTCCAGCAGGGACTAACGGCCGAGGCCACCGACTGACGCGAACGCTTCGGGGAACCTCGGCCGGTCCGGGGTTCCCCGATATTTTTTTTCGGAAAGAGCACGTGAAGGCATCCTCCACCCCACCCACCCATTCGGTCCTACGTCTGCAACGCCTCCTGAGACCCCTGCTCCTGCCCTTTGGCGCCCTGTGGGGGCTGGTCATGGACGTCCGTCTGCGCCTGTACCAGGGCGGGGCCCTGCCCAGCCAGGGCACCCAGGCCCCCTGCCTGTCCGTGGGCAACATTTCCTGGGGCGGCACGGGCAAGACCCCGGTCTGCGCCCACATCCTGACCTGGGCCGTGCGCCAGGGCTTGACCCCGGCCCTGCTCACCCGGGGCTACGGGGCGCATCCGCCCCGCCTGCCCTTTGTGGTTGAGCCGGACAGCCAGGCCGTCCAGGCCGGGGACGAGCCCCTGCTTTTGTCCCGCATGGCCCAGAAGGCCAAGGTCCTGGTGGACCCGGATCGTTGCCGGGGCGCGGAAATGGCCGAGCGCCGCTTCCTGGCCGACTTGATCGTGCTGGACGACGGGTTCCAGCACCATGCCCTGAAGCGGGACCTCGACCTGGTCCTGCTCACGGCCGAGGACCTGGAGCGGGACTGGGGCCGGGTCTTTCCCTCCGGGACCTGGCGCGAGGGGCTCTCGGCCTTAGGCCGCGCCCACGCCTTTCTCATCAAGGTCGAGCCCCGGGAGTTTGAGTACCTGGGGCCGCGCCTGGCCGACCGCCTGGGGCCTTACGGCTGCCCGGTGTTCAGCTTCACCCTGGCCTCCAAGCGCCTGGCCAGCCTGAAGACCGGCCGCACGGCCCCGGATTTGGGCGGCGCGCCCTACGTGCTCATGACCGCCGTGGCCGATCCCCAGAGCGTGGAGGCCTCGGCTCGGGCCTTGCTCGGGTACGAGCCGCGCGAGCGCTTCTTTTTCCCGGACCACCATCCCTTTTCGGCCACGGACCTGCGCGAGGTGGGCCGCGCGGCCGAGGCCCTGGACCAGGCCGTGATCCTGGTCACGCCCAAGGATTCGGTGAAGATCGAGCGCATGGCCGTGGACAATGTCTGGTCCCTGGTGCCGGACCTGGCCCTGGGGCCGCGCCTGTGGTCCGAGGACCCCTTCGATATCTGGCTGGAAAAGGCCCTGGCCCGGGTTCCGGCCGAGCGTGAGGCCGCAACCCGAACGTCCGAGGAATGAACATGGCCCCTGCCTTTGCCAAACGCATGTCGGCCGTGAAGCGCTCCTTCATCCGTGAGATTTTGAAGGTCACGGCCGATCCCTCCATCATCTCCTTTGCCGGGGGCCTGCCCAGCCCGGAGCTCTTCCCCCTGGAGGACATCGCCCGGGCCTCGGCCGACACGTTTGCGTCCAGGGGCCGGGCCGCCCTGCAATACTCCACCACCGAGGGCTATCCGCCCCTGCGGGAGTTCATCGCGGGCCGCTATCGGGAGAAATGGGGCCTGGACATCAAGCCCGAGGAAATCCTCATCACCACCGGCTCCCAGCAGGGCCTGGACCTGATCGGGAAGATATTCCTGGACCCGGGGGACGGGCTGATTATCGAGCGGCCCGGCTACCTGGGGGCCATCCAGGCCTTTTCCCTGTTCGAGCCCACTTTCTTAAGCATCCCCCTGCTGGAGGACGGCCCGGACCTGGACGCCCTGGCAGCCGCCCTGGCCACCGGACCCAAGCTCTACTACGCCGTGCCCAATTTCCAGAATCCCTCGGGCTTAAGCTACTCCGAGGAGAAACGTCGGGCCGTGGCCGAGCTTCTGCGCGACTCCTCCACCCTGTTCGTGGAGGACGACCCCTACGGCGAGCTGCGCTTCCGGGGACGCCATCTGCCGCCCGTGCGCTCGTTTTTGAGGTCGCGTTCCCTGCTTCTGGGGTCCTTTTCCAAGGTGGCCGCCCCGGGGTTCCGCATCGGCTGGGTGGTGGCGGAAAAGCCGGTCATGGACAAGCTGGTCACGGCCAAGCAGGCCGCGGACCTGCACACCAGCACGCTGACCCAGCGCATCATGTGGCGGCACCTGACGGACAACGACCTGGATGCCCACATCGAACGCATCCGGCAGCGCTACGGCGCCCAGCGGGACGCCATGGTGGCGGCCATCGAGCGGCATTTCCCCGAGACCGTCACCTGCTCGAAACCCGACGGGGGCATGTTCCTCTGGGTGCGGCTGCCCGAGGGCTGCTCGGCCCTGGACCTGTTCGACAAGGCCGTCACCCGCAAGGTGGCCTTTGTGCCCGGCGCGCCTTTTTATGCTGATGGCGGTGGAAAGAACACCATGCGCCTGAATTTTTCCAACGCCGACCCCGAGCGCATCGAGGAAGGCATCAAACGCCTGGGCGAATGCATCCGGGAATTCCTGGACGCCCGGGCGGCCTGAAGGTCCGGCCGGAAACGGCCTGCCCCACGGCCCAAAGAGAGACCATGAGAAAACGATCCAAGACCAATCAAGAATCGAAGAAATCCACGGGAAACCGACCCCAGGGGACCCAATCCCAGGGGACCCGCTCCCCGGGAAGGCGTCCTGCCGGAAAGTCCACCTCCCGCATCAACCCCGCTGTCCTGCTCAAGCTGTTCAAGGAGGGCAACAAGCCTCTGTCCAGCGCCGAGCTTCTCTCCCTCCTGCACCTGTCCAAGAAGAACCGGGGCGACCTGGACGAGGCCCTGTTCCAGCTCCTGGACCAGGGCAAGATCATCCGCCTGAAAGGGGCCTACGGGCTCACCGACCGCATGAACGTGGTCTCCGGCCGCCTGGACGTGCGCCGTTCGGGCGTGGGCTTCGTCATTCCCGAGGACCCCAGGCGCAAGGATATCTTCATCGACCCCAGGAATTTCGGCGACGCCTGGCACGGGGACCGGGTGGCCGTGGCCCTGACCCGCGAGGGCGGGGAGAAAAAAAGCGCCGAGGGCCGCGTGGTCCGGGTCATCGAGCGGGGCAGCCAGGTGCTGCCCGGCACGGTGGTCAAAGGCATGGGCCGCTCGGACTTCCTGGTCCGGCCCACGGACCCGCGCCTGGGTTTCGCCCTGGTGGCCACCTGCCAGGCCCCGGCCCGGGTCCGCAAGCCGCGCCAGGATGAGGCCGGGACTGAACCGGCTGCGCCCGAGGTCCGGCCCCAGCCCGTAAAGCTCCCCAAGCGCGGGGACATTGTGCTGGTGGCCCCGGGCGAGCGCCTGGAGCAGGGGCTCTGGGAGGGGCACATCCTGGAGATATTGGGCGACGAGGGGGATGTGGCCGTGCAGGAGCGCCTGGTCAAGGTGTCCGGCCGCATCCCCATCGCCTTTCCCCAGGCCGCCCTGGACGAGGCCGCCGTCCTTCCCGTGGAGCCGTCCCCGGCCGATTTCGCCGGACGCGAGGACCTGAGGCCGCTCCAACTGGTGACCATCGACGGGGCCACGGCCCGGGATTTCGACGACGCCATCCACGTGGCCAAGACCCCCACGGGCTTTCGCCTGACCGTGGCCATCGCGGACGTGGCCCATTACGTGAAGCCCGGCTCGGCCCTGGACAAGGAGGCCTTCGAGCGCGGCAATTCCTACTATTTTCCGGCCTCGGTGGAGCCCATGCTCCCCCACGCCCTGTCCAACGGCCTGTGCAGCCTGAATCCGGCCGTGCCCCGGTTGTGCATGGCCGTGGCCATGGACTTCGATTCCAAGGGCCGCCCGCGCTCCAAGCGGGTCATGAGCGCCGTGATGCAGAGCCAGGCCCGTCTGACTTACGGTCAGGTGAACCGGGCCATCCTGCTGAAAGAGCCCGAGGAGCGGGAGCGCGTGGCCGAGGTCCTGCCCATGCTGGAAGAGGCCGAGAGATTGGCCCGGCTGATCAACGCCCGGCGCACCGAGCGCGGCAGCCTGGACTTCGACCTGCCCGAGGCGGGCATCGTGCTGGGCGACGAGGGCGAGACCCTGGACATTAAGCCCAAGCAGCGCCATTTCGGGCACCAGCTCATCGAGGAGTTCATGATCTCGGCCAACGAGGCCGTGGCTGCGTTCCTGGAGGAAAAGGGCCTGCCCTGCGTGTACCGCATCCATCCCGAGCCGGACGGGGACCGTTTGCGCGCCCTGGCCAAGCTTTTGTCCGGGACCCCGCTGGCCCCCAAGCTGCCCAAGGAGTTCACCCCCCAGTCCCTCCAGGCCCTCTTGCACGACGCCCAGGGCACGGACCAGGAATTTTTGGTCAGCCGCCTGGCCCTGCGCTCCATGAAGCAGGCCAAATACTCTCCGGAAAACCAGCACCATTTCGGCCTGGCCTCGGAGTGCTACTGCCACTTCACCTCGCCCATCCGGCGCTACGCGGACCTGATGGTCCACCGCCTGGTCAAGACCGCCTTGTCAGGAGCGGCTGCTCACGACCACGTGCCCGGCCAGAAGCGTCTGGCCCAGGACTGCGAGCACATCAGCGCCCGGGAGCGCGTGGCCATGGAGGCCGAGCGCGAGATTTTGAAGCGTCTGACCATCCTCTTCCTGCGGGACAAGATCGGCCAGCAGTTTACCGGGATCATCTCCTCCATGGCCGAGTACGGGTTCTGGGTGGAGCTGACCGAGGTCATGGCCGAGGGCATGGTCCGCCTGTCCACCTTGAACGACGACTACTACGCCTTCTGGCCCGACCGGCAGATCATCGTGGGCGAACGCTCGGGCCGGGCCTTCCGCCTGGGCGAACGCATCACCGTGCGCCTGGAGGAGGCCTCCCTGTCCCGGCTGGAAGTGACCCTCTCCCTGGTCGAGGGCGGGGTGGATTATAAGAAGATAATTTGACTTTTGGGTATAAAGAGAATGAACGCTGAACTCTCAGTGACCCTGTTGTGGTCTGCTATTGTCAAGCCTTTGATAAGCTTGACGGTTTCCATCAGCATTGGGCTGATTATCGGCAACATCATCGAGGCCCTGAACTGGACCCGGGCCATGGCCCGGCCTGCCTCGGTCCTGGTGCGCTGGGCTCGGTTGAAAGACATCTCCGGGGCCAGCTTTTCCATGGCCTTTTTTTCCGGGGTGGCCTCCAACTCCATGCTCTCCGAGGCCCTGGAACAGGGAAAGCTCACCGAGCGCGAGGTGGTCATCTCCAACCTATTCAACAGCCTGCCCACCTTCTTTCTGCACCTGCCCACCATCTTCTTCGTGGCCGCGCCCTTTCTGGGACCGATCGCCTTCATCTACGTGGGCCTGACCCTGTTCGCGGCCGTTCTGCGTACGGCGCTCATCGTCTGCATGGGCCATGTCCTTCTGCCGCCCCTGCCCGAGGGTTGCGTGTCCTGCATGCTGAAAGACGAGCAGAAGACCGACTTCCGGGCTGCCCTGGCCAAGGCCTGGAAACGCTTTCTGCGCCGTCTGCCCAAGGTGGTGTTCATCACCGCGCCCATCTTCGTGCTCTTCTTTTTTCTCAAGCGCTACGGGCTGTTCGACCGGCTCCAGGACCTGCTGAATAGCACCGGCGGGCTCTTCTCCTGGCTGCCCTCCGAGGCCTTGGGCGTGGTGGTGTTCCACATCGCGGCCGAATCCACGGCCGGTCTGGCCGCAGCCGGGTCGCTCCTGGGCGCTGGCGGACTCACGGCCAAGCAGACCGTGCTGGCCCTGCTTTTGGGCAACATCCTGTCCTCACCCATGCGCGCCGTGCGCCACCAGTTCCCCTACTACGCGGGCATCTTCAAGCCCCGACTGGCCGCCAAGCTCATCTTCCAGAACCAGCTCCTGCGGGCCGCCTCCATCGCGTTGGTGACGGTGGGGTATTTTGTGGTCGGGTAGCCTCCATCTTGGCTTGCCCGGGGAAATGAAGTATCCCCTCCCGATGATCGAGCGCAAACGAACCCGGGCCATCAGCATCGGCAATGTGGGCATCGGCGGGGACAACCCCGTGCGGGTGCAGAGCATGTGCAACACGGACACCCGCGACGTCTTGTCCACGTCCGGGCAGATTGGCCGCCTGGCCGAGGCCGGGTGCGAGATCGTGCGCCTGGCCGTGCCCGACGAGGCTGCGGCCAAGGCCCTGTTCGACCTGTGCAAGGCCTCGCCCGTGCCCCTGGTGGCCGACATCCATTTCGACTACCGCCTGGCCCTGACTGCCGTGGACGCGGGCATCCAGGGCCTGCGCATCAACCCGGGCAACATCGGCGGCAAGCGCAAGGTGGACGCCGTGGTGGACGCGGCCAAGAAGGCGGGCGTGCCCATCCGCATCGGGGTGAACAGCGGGTCCGTGGACAAGAAGCTCCTGGAGAAATTCGGCGGCCCCACGCCCGAGGCCATGGTCGAGAGCGCGCTCGAACACGTGCGCCTGCTTGAGGACCGCAACTTCGAGGCCATCAAGATTTCCCTCAAATCCTCCAATGTCCTGGACACCATCGCGGCCTATAGGCTGCTGTCCACCCGGGTGGACTACCCCCTGCACATCGGCATCACCGAGGCCGGGACGTTGTTGCGCGGCGCGGTGAAATCCGCCGTGGGTCTTGGGATTCTGCTCCACGAGGGCCTGGGCGACACCCTGCGGGTGTCTTTGACCCACGACCCGGTGGCCGAGATCGGGGTGGCCTGGGAGATACTCCGCGCCCTCGGCCTGCGCGCGCGCGGCCCGGAGATCGTGTCCTGCCCCACCTGCGGCCGCACCGAGATCGAGCTCATCGAGCTGGCCGAGGCTGTGGAGGACAAGCTGCGTGGGGTGAGCGAGGTGTTTTCCGTGGCGGTCATGGGCTGCGTGGTGAACGGCCCGGGCGAGGCCCGGGAGGCGGACATCGGCATTGCCGGAGGCCGGGGCCTGGGGGTCATTTTCAAGAAAGGCGAAGTGGTGCGGAAAATCCGGGGCGAGGAGAACCTCATCCCTGAGTTCATGAAGGAACTGGAAGCTTTTTTGGCCGAAAGGAGAGCATAAGTCATGCGTTTGAGCCGTTTCTACGCCCCCACCCTGAAGGAAGTCCCGGCCGAGGCCGAGGTCATCAGCCATAAACTGCTTCTGCGGGCCGGGATGATCCGCAAACTGACCTCGGGCATCTACACCTATCTGCCCCTGGGCCTGAAAATATTGAACAAGGTCGCGGACATCTGCCGGGCCGAGATGAACCGGGCCGGGGCTCAGGAAATTCTCATGCCCTCGGTGCAGCCCGCTGACCTCTGGCGCGAGACCGGCCGCTGGGAGTACTACGGCAAGGAGCTCCTGCGTTTTGCCGACCGCCACGGCCGGGACTACTGCCTGGGACCCACCCACGAGGAGGTGGTCACGGACCTGGTGCGCGGCGAGGTGCGCTCCTACCGCCAGCTCCCACTGAATCTCTACCAGGTCCAGACCAAGTTCCGGGACGAGATCCGGCCCCGTTTCGGGCTCATGCGCGGCCGGGAGTTCGTCATGAAGGACGCCTACTCCTTTGACAAGGACGAGGCCGGGGCGGACAAGAGCTACTGGGACATGTACCACGCCTATGACCGGACCTTCCGGCGCTTAGGCCTCATGTTCCGGGCCGTGGAGGCCGACTCCGGGGCCATCGGCGGAAATTTCTCCCACGAATTCATGGTCCTGGCCGAGACCGGCGAGGACACCATCGCGGCCTGTACGGCCTGCGCCTACGCCGCCAACCTGGAGCGGGCCGAGGTGATGGATGCCACCCCGTCCTCTGATAAGCCCAGCGGCGAGGCCTGCGGCTGCGGCGCCCTGGCCGAGGTGTCCACCCCGGGCAAGCACACCGTGGAGGAGGTCTGCGCCTTTCTGAAGATTCCGGCCGCCCGGCTGATCAAGACCCTGCTCTATGATGTGGATGGACAAGCAGTGGCCGCCCTGGTGCGCGGGGACCGGGAGATGAACGAGGTGAAGCTGAAGAACCGTTTGAACGCCACCACCGTGACCCTGGCCACGCCCGAGCAGGTCAAGGCCTGGACCTCGGCCGAGGTCGGGTTCGCCGGGCCGGTGCGGGGCATGCTCTCGGTCACGCGCATCCTGGCCGACAACGAGCTGAAACACGGTGACGCCTGGGTCACCGGGGCCAACAAGACCGATGCCCACTACACCAATGTGAGCCTGTCCCGGGATTGCGGGGCGAACATCGAATTCGGCGACCTGCGGGTCATCGCGGCCACGGACCCCTGCCCGCGCTGCGGGGGCGGCATCGAGTTCAAGCGGGGCATCGAGGTCGGGCACGTGTTCAAGCTGGGCTTGAAATACAGCCAGACCATGAACGCCAAGTTCCTGGACGAGAATGGCCGCGAGCAGTTCATGATCATGGGCTGTTACGGCATCGGGGTGTCCCGGATCGTGGCCGCGGCCATTGAGCAGAACCACGACGAGAACGGGATCATCTGGCCCCCGGCCATCGCGCCCTTCGAGGTGGTGGTCATGTCCCTGGGCGGCAAGGAGCCCGAGGTGGCGGCCAAGGCCGAGGAACTGTACCTGGCCATGATCGAGGCCGGGATCGAGGCCGCCCTGGACGACCGGGACGAGCGGCCCGGGGTCAAGTTCAAGGACGCGGACCTGGTGGGCTATCCCATGCAGATCGTGGTGGGCGGCAAGGGCCTGGCCAACGGCATCGTGGAGGCCAAGGACCGCCGCACGGGCGTCAAGACCGAGCTTCCCGTGGCTGATTTCGCGGCCGCATTCGCGGCCTGGCGCAAGGACGTGCACGGGGGCTGGGGGGCGTAACCCTGGTCCGAGAGACCGGAGGCGCGATGGTTGATGAATCAGTAATCACGTCGGTGCGGACTTTCTTGCGGGCCGTGCAGGCCAGCGGAATCGCCGTGGACCATGGGGTCGTGTTCGGCTCCCAGGCCACCGGCCTGGCCCACGGGGAGAGCGACATTGATCTTCTGGTGGTCTCCCCGCGTTACGACGGCCCCCGGGACCGGGCCGACGCCCAGTCCCTGTGGCGACTGGCCGCCCGCACGGACAGCCGTATCGAACCCATACCCTGCGGTCAGCGCCAGTACGACGAGGACGATTCCAGCATGGTGGTCGAACTGGCCCGGCGTCATGGGGTACGGGTGGATATCGCCTGACCCGCCGCCATGCCCCGCATCCTCTCCGTCTCCGAACTGACCCGCCAGGTCAAGGACTCTCTGGAAGCCGAGTTCCCTTTTGTCTGGGTCAAGGGCCAGGTGAGCAACCTGGCCCGGCCCTCCTCGGGGCATATATACTTCACCCTGAAGGACACGAACGCCTCCCTGTCCGTGGTCTGGTTCCGCAACCGCCAGTTCGGCCTGGGCGGTGACGGGGAGGACGGGGACGGGGCGGACGCCACTGTTTCGAGCCAGGCCCGGGTGCATCCCCTGACCGGAGAGGTGATCGAAGGCCCGATGCCGGTCCTGGCTGACGGGGCCGAGGCCCTGTGCGCCGGGCGGCTCACGGTCTATCCCCCGCGCGGGGCCTACCAACTGGCCGCCGAACTGGTCCAGCCCCAGGGCCTGGGCGACCTGTACCTGGCTTTCGAGACCTTGAAGCGCGACCTGGCCGAGCGGGGCTGGTTCGACGCGGCCCGCAAGCGGCCCCTGCCCGTGAACCCGGCCCGGGTGGCCGTGGTCACGGCCCTGGGCGGCGCGGCCGTGCATGATTTTTTACGCCTGGCTCAAGGCCGGGGCCTGGGCGCGGAAATACGCATCCATCCCACCCTGGTCCAGGGCGAGGCTGCGCCGGAGATGATCGCCCGGGCCATGAGCGAGGCCTGCGCCCAGGGTTGGCCCCAGGCCGTGGCCCTGATCCGGGGCGGCGGGTCCATCGAGGACCTCTGGGCCTTCAACACCGAGACCGTGGCCCGGGCCGTGAAGGACTGCCCGGTCCCGGTGGTCTGCGGGGTGGGGCACGAGGTGGACGTGACCATCGCGGATTATTGCGCCGACCTGCGGGCAGCCACGCCGTCGCATGCGGCCCAGCTCCTGTGGACCGAGCGGGCCACCCTGGTCCAGGCCGTGGACGACCTGGAGCTGGATGTGCGCCGGGCCTTCGCCCATTTTCACGCGGACAAGCACGAGGATTTGGCTCGGCTGGTGCGCTCGCTTGGCCTGGTCTCCCCGCGGAAACGGCTGGAAAATCTTTCCGAGCGTTTCGAGAACGCCCTGTCCGGCCTGAACCGGGCCGGGACGGATTTCCTGCGGGTGCGCGAGGATGACCTGGCCCGGCAGGTGGCGGCCCTGAGACTGGACGCCCCTTTGCGGGACCTCACGTCGCGCGAGAACGATCTTTTTTCCTTGGCCGGACGCCTGGGCCGGGCCGGGCAGGCCCATCTGGCCGCGACCGAGGCCCGCTTCGGGACCTTGCAGGCCGGGTTCCTGCCCCTGGACCCCATGCGGCCCCTGGAGCAGGGCTACAGCCTGGTGCGGGTGCGGCGCACCGGCCGGTTCCTGCGCCACCCTGGCGAGGTGCGGCCCGGGGACGGCCTGGACATCACCGTGGCCGACGGCCAGGTGGCGGCCACGGTGGACGGTGAGGGGGAGCGGCCGTGAAATATCCCCAAGGAATTTCGGATCGCCGCGAATTTCTGGGCCTTTTGGGTCGAACCGCCCTGGCCGGGGCCTGGCTGGCCTGTCCGGCCATGACTTGGGCCGCCAATCCGGCCACCAATTCGGCCTCAACCGGGACGCCCGAGCCCTGGCTGGTCTGTCCGGCCCGGGCGGCCGTGGGCCAAGCCTTTGAACTCCGGGTGGAGAACGTGCCGCCCCGGGCCAGGGTCTTCCTGGACTGGGACGGGGCGCGGCTGGAGCTTTTCGTGGACCGGGGCCTTGACCCGGTGGGCCCGGCGAACGAGCCGGGCCTGGCCCAGGAACTCGTCGGCCTGGACCTGACCCACATGAGCGGGACGGCCAAGGCCCAGACCTGGACCGCCACCCGGGACCTGGCCGTGTCCCTGGAGTCCGTGTCCGGGGCGCGGACCTTTCGGCAGAAGGTGGAGATCATTGGCCGGGCCTATCCGCAGGAGAGACTGAATCTGCCCGAGGCCATGGTCACGCCCCCGAGCCCGGCCGTGGAGGAGCGCACCCGCGTCGAACGCGAGGCCGTGGCCCGCATCCTGGCCCAGGCCAGCGCGCGCAGGCTGTGGACCCTGCCCCTTTTGCGGCCCGTGGACGGCGTGATTTTAAGCCCCTACGGCCTGCGCCGGGTGCTCAACAACAAGCCCAAGGCCCCACACCGGGGCCTGGATTTTCGCGGGGCAGTGGGCACGCCGGTCCAGGCCTGTGCCCAGGGACAGGTGGTTCTGGCCGCCGAGCACTACTATTCGGGCCGATCCGTATACCTGGATCATGGCGGCGGGGTCTTCTCCATGTACTTCCACCTCTCGGAAATATCGGTTAAAGAGGGGGAAACAGTGGGGCGCGGAACCGTGCTCGGGGCCGTGGGGGCCAGCGGAAGGGCCACGGGGCCGCATCTGCACCTGGGCCTGCGCGTGCCCGGCGGACTGGTGGACCCGGCCCCGCTGCTGGGCTGAGGCCCGGCGGTGAATTTTTGTTATCCAGCAGGAAGAACATGGCCAAGCGCGTGGACGAATTCGAGCGGAACCTGGAGCGCCTGAAAAAGATCGTGGCCCAGTTGGAGCAGGGGGACCTGCCCCTGGAGTCCGGCGTGGCCCTGTTCAAGGAAGGCCTGGGACTGGCCAAGTCCTGCTCGGGACAGTTGAAAAAGGCCAGGAACGAGGTCAAGGTGGCGGCCGACGGGCTGATCCAGGAATTCGAGGCCTTCCGGGCCGAAGAGGCCGGGGGCCGCGCGCCCGGCGAGGGAGAGGACGGGGCATGAACGTGAAGGACGAACTGAGAGCCAAGGCCCGGGACGTGGAGGCCTTTCTGGCTGATTGTCTGAACCACCGCAACATCCCCGAGCGCCTGCGGGCGGCCATGGACTACAGCCTCATGGCCGGGGGCAAGCGCCTGCGGCCGGTCCTGGTCCTGGTCTGGGCCGAGTTGCTCGGGCTGGACCCCGAGGCGGCCATGCCCTTTGCGGCCAGCCTGGAGCTGATCCACACCTATTCCCTGATCCACGACGACCTTCCGGCCATGGATAACGACGATCTGCGCCGGGGCAAGCCCACCAACCACAAGCAGTTCGACGAGGCCACGGCCATCCTGGCTGGCGACGGCCTGCTCACCGAGGCCTTCGGGCTCATGCTCTCGGCCGCGCTTCCCCCGGAGCGGGTGGTCAGCGCGGCCCAGGCCGTGGCCGAGGCGGCCGGGGCCAGGGGCATGGTCGGCGGCCAGGTTCTGGACATGCAGTACACCGGCAAGGACGCCGTGAGCCTGGAAGAGCTGAAAACCATGCATTCCATGAAGACCGGGGC
This sequence comes from uncultured delta proteobacterium, assembly GCA_903835685.1. Lineage (GTDB taxonomy): Bacteria > Desulfobacterota > Desulfovibrionia > Desulfovibrionales > Desulfovibrionaceae > CAILNX01. Next base: position 248,648 of record CAILNX010000043.1, on the reverse strand, counting down.
GCTCATCACCGTGTCCTGCCTGGCCGGAGCCATCCTGGCCGGGGCCTCGGCCGAGGATCTGGGCCGGGCCGACCGCTATGGCCGGGCCATCGGGGTGTCCTTCCAGATCGTGGACGACATCCTGGACGTGGTGGGCGACGAGAAGACCCTGGGCAAGCCCGTGGGCAGCGACCAGGGCAACGACAAGACCACCTACCCCAAGCTCCTGGGCCTGGAGGAAAGCAAGCGGCAGGCCGAGAAATACCGGGACAAGGCTCTGGAATGCCTGGCCCCCTACCAGGGTGTCCAGGCCGATTTCCTGCGCGCCCTGGCCCGTTACATCGTGGACCGGGTCCAGTAACTCACCTTATTTCAACGGTTGGAGTCCATGAGCACGAACATCCCGGCCCAGAACGGGGAAACCCCCATCCTTTCGAGCATCAAACGCCCCGGGCAGGTGGCCAAGCTCACCCCCCGGGAGCTGATCCAACTGGCCGGGGAGCTTCGGGCCACCATCATCGACACGGTCTCCCGGGTGGGCGGGCATCTGGCCCCTTCCCTGGGGGTCATCGAACTGACCCTGGCCCTGTTCCACTCCTTTGATTTCGAGAAGGACAAGATCGTCTGGGACGTGGGGCACCAGGCCTACGCCCACAAGCTTTTGACCGGCAGGCTCAAGGATTTCCACACCCTGCGGCAGTACGGCGGGATCAGCGGGTTTCCGCGCATGGCCGAGAGCCCCTACGACCATTTCGGCGTGGGCCATTCCTCCACCTCCATCTCGGCCGCCCTGGGCCTGGCCATGGCCCGGGACCTGCGCAAGAAGGACCACAATGTGGTGGCGGTCATCGGCGACGGGTCCATGACCGCGGGCATGGCCTATGAGGCCCTGAACCAGGCCGGGGACATGGACCGGGACCTGGTGGTGATCTTAAACGACAACGGCATGTCCATCTCCAAGAACGTGGGCGCCCTGTCCTCATTCCTCTCCCGCAACATCTCCCACCCCAAGGTGGCCAAGCTGAAGAAGGACGTGGGGCATTTTCTGCGCCAGATCCCGCTCATCGGCGACGAACTGGCCATCTACGCCAAGCGCAGCGACGAGTCCTTCAAGGCCTTCTTCACCCCGGGCATGCTGTTCGAAGCCTTCCACTTCAATTACGTGGGACCCTATGACGGGCACAACGTGGAGGGGCTCATCGAGGTCTTCGACCAGGTGAAACTCCTGGGCGGCCCCATCCTGGTGCATGTGCAGACCATCAAGGGCAAGGGCTACGACCCGGCCATGAAGAACCCCACCTATTTTCACGGGGTGGGCAAGTTCACGCCCGAGACCGGCAAGGCCCAGCAGTACGTGGGCCAGAAGATGCCCTCCTACACCGAGGTGTTCGGCAAGACCCTCTGCCAACTGGCCAAGAAGGACAAGCGCATCGTGGCCATCACCGCGGCCATGCCCGAAGGCACGGGCACGGACTGCTTCCGGACGACCTATCCGGATCGCTTCGTGGACGCGGGCATCTGCGAACAGCACGCCGTGACCTTTGCCGCCGGTCTGGCCACCCAGGGGTTCAAGCCTGCCGTGGCCATCTATTCCACCTTTTTGCAGCGCTCCTACGATCAGATCGTGCACGACGTCTGTCTTCAGAACCTGGGGGTCAAGTTCTTCCTGGACCGGGCCGGCCTGGTGGGCGAGGACGGGGGCACCCATCACGGGGCCTTTGACTTGAGCTATCTGCGGCACATCCCGGGACTGGTCATCATGGCCCCCAAGGACGAGGCCGAGTTGCAGCGCATGATGGTCACGGCCTTTGCCCATCCCGGGCCGGTGGCCGTGCGCTACCCCCGGGGCGTGGGCGTGGGCGCGGCCCTGTCCGACGATCCCGAGCCCCTGCCCATCGGCGAGGGCGAAATGCTGCGCGAGGGCGCGGACGGGGTCATCGTGGCCATCGGCAGCCGGGTCTGTCCGGCCATGGAGGCTGCCGAGGAGCTCAAAATCGAGGCGGGGATCGATTTCGCGGTGTTCAACGCCCGCTTCGTCAAGCCCCTGCCCGAGGCCGCCCTCATTGATCTGGCCGGACGCTACACGAAGATCCTTCTGGCCGAGGAAAACGCCCTGGCCGGGGGCTTCTCCTCGGCCGTGCTGGAGTTTTTGGCCGATCAGGACCTCCTGTCCGGGCTCAAGATCAAGCGGGTGGGCATCCAGGACCAGTTCGTGGAGCACGGCGCGCCCAGGGTGTTGCGGAACAAGGCGGGCATCGACAAGCAGGCCATGAAGCAGGCGGCCTTGAGCTTGGCCAAGTCCTGATCCGGGAGGAGAGGCGTTCATGATCGAATCCGATTTCATCACTCCTGATGATGATTCCGTACGCGAGGCCTTGAACGTGCCGGTGTTCTGCAACATGCCCCGGGGCAACGTGGAGTCGGTCCTGTGCCGGTGCAAGACCAGGACCTATGACCCGGGCGAGGACATCCTGGTCGAGGGCCGCAAGGAAGAGTGGATGTTCGTCATGCTCTCGGGGAGGGTGGAGGTGCGCAAGCAGGGCGTTCCCATTGCCAGCCTCCAGCGCTTCGGGGACGTGTTCGGCGAACTCGGGGCCATGGACCAGACCCCCAGCGGGGCCACGGTGCGGGCCTTGAAAAAGACCATCTGCCTGGCCCTGGACATGAGCGTGGTGGAGCTCATGTCCCCGGACGAGCTCATCGTGTTCCACGCCGTGTTCCACCGGGTCCTGTCCGAGAAAATGGCCGACCGGCTCCGGGAAGTCGATTACGACCTGGCCCGCAAGACCAAACTTCTGCGCCGCTATCAGGCCAAGTACGGCCCCCTGGCCTAGACATTCCAGCGGAGGCGGCCATGCGCGAGAGCGACTACTTGAAGGCCGAGGCCGACGTGCTGGCCAGGCTGGCCAAGCTGCCCATCTTCGACACCCTGGACGAAAAGGGCCTGCTGGACATCGTCACCCTGTGCAAGATCAAACGCTACGATGCGAACGAGACGATCATCAAACAGGGGGTGCTGGACCAGTGGGTGTACCTGCTTCTGTCCGGCGGGGTGGCCGTGGTCCGGGACGGGGTGGAGATCAACCGCCTGCTGCGGCCCGGGGACGTGTTCGGGGAGATGGGGGTGGTCGAGGCTGCTCCGCGCAGCGCCACCATCCTGGCGGTCAAACCCTCGCTCTGCCTGTCCCTGGACGGCTCGGTCATGGACCGCTTCGCCCCGGAGCAGCGCATGATTTTCGAGGCCGTGTTCTTCCGGGTGGCGGCCGAACACCTTTCGGCCCGGCTGCGCAAGGCCGGTGACGAACTGGCCGTGCGCTTCGAGGCCACCAAGGCCCTGGAAGGGGAGCTGGCGGGCCTGACCGCCAAGCTGCGCGCCTTGGAAGCCAAGCACGGGTCCCTTTAGTCTTTCCGGCTCCGGGCCAGTTCCTCGTCCCTCAAGACCCGGCGCAGGACCTTGCCCACGGCGGTCTTGGGCAGTTCGGCCCGAAACTCCACTTCCCGGGGAATCTTGTAGCTGGCCAGGCGCTCCCGGCACCAGCCCATGACCTCGCTCTTGGTCATGGACTCCCCCTCGTTCAGCACCACATAGGCCTTGATCGCCTCGCCCCGGGCCGGGTGGGGAAGGCCCACGGTGACCGCCTCCCTGATCTTGGGGTGGGCGTGCAACACCTCGTCGATCTCCCGGGGATAGATGTTGTAGCCCCCGGAGATGACCAAGTCCTTCTTGCGGTCCACGATGAAGAAATACTCGTCCTCGTCCTGCCGGGCCAAATCCCCGGTGAACAGCCAGCCGTCGCGCAAAACCTCGGCCGTGTCTTCGGGCCGGTGGTAGTAGCCGCGCATGACCTGGGGGCCGCGCAGGATGAGTTCACCCACCTGGCCCTGGGGCATATCGGTCAGGCCATGGTCCGGGTCCACGATGCGGGCCTCGGTGCCGGGCAGGACCGGGCCGATGGAGCCCACCTTGCGCGGGCCTCGGGGCGGGTTGATGTGGGTCACGGGCGAGGCCTCGGACAGGCCGTAGCCCTCCAGGATCAGCCCGCCCGTGGCCTGCTCGAAGCGGCGGAGCTGCTCCACGGGCATGGGGGCCGAGCCCGAGACGCAGAAACGGATGGAGGACAGGTCGAAGCGGCCGATGTCCTTTTGCTGGAGCATGGCCAGGTACACCGAGGGCGCGCCGGGAAAGACCGTGGGCTTGGCTCGGGCGGCCACCTCCAGGAGGTCCCGGGGCACGAACCGGGGAATGGGGGCCAGGGTGGCCCCGAGCAGGGTGGGCAGGTTCAGGCAGACCGTGAGCCCGTAGATGTGGAAATAGGGCAGGACGCCTAAAAATATTTCCCGGTCCTTGGCCAGGGTGTCCAGGACCTTGCGGCACTGCTGGGCATTGGCCGAGAGGTTGAAATGGGTCAGCACGCAGCCCTTGGGCAGCCCGGTGGTGCCGCCAGTGTACTGGAGCAGGGCCGGGTCCTTGCGCGGGTTGATCTCCTGGTGGGAATAGCGGTTTCGTCCGCGCAAGAGCGGGGCGAAGGGCAGGACCGTGCGCTGGTCAAAGGGCACGACCCTGGCCTGGCCCTCGCGGCGGGCCTTGTAGTCGTAGAGCAGGTTCAAGGGGAAGCGCAGGCCGTCGGACATGCGCGAGACAAAGACCTTGTCCACCCCGATGCGGCCGAGAAGCTTCTCGATCTTGGGCCAGGTCAGGTCCAGGGTGATGAGGAAGCGCGCCCCGCTGTCGTTCAACTGATGGGTGAGTTCGGTCTCCATGTACAGGGGGTTGGTCATGACCACCACGCCCCCGGCCTTGAGCACGGCCCAGTAGGACAGGACCATCTGCGGGCAGTTGGGGAGCATGAGGGCCACGCGCTCGCCTGGGACCAGGCCCTCGCGCCGCAGGTTGAAGGCCATGGCCTCGGCCAGGTCTTTTAAGCGGGCGTAGGTGAGACGATAGTTGCGGAAGACCAGGGCCGTGCGCGTGGGGCAGCGCCGGGCGGACTGGTCCAGGAGGTCGAACAGGGGGGCCGCCTCGAAGTCGAGGGCGGCCTGTTCATTGGGGGCCGAAGCAGCGGTCCAGGGGCTCTCCAAGGCCAACCTCCCTGTGGCGGCAATGTCGCGCGGGTCGGTAAATTCTCGCCTAGTCCCGGGGGAAGCGCAAGTGTTTGCTTACAATTTCGGCGGGCCGAGCACGAGCATCTCGGCCAGGGTCAGGTCCACCCGGGACAAGGCCCGGGGCCTGGCCCCCAGAAGCTCCATCTCCAGCGCGGCCAGTTCGGTGTAGAAGGGGGTGCGGTCCAGGACCGGGGCGGCCTCCTGGCCTTTGGCCAGGCCCTGAGTCAATCCCTGGCAGGGCTCGCAGCCCGGAAAGGCGATTTCCCGGCCGTCGGGCCGCCGCAGGACATTGGGCACCCCGTGCAAACGGCAGATCATCAGACGGTGGGCATAGATCCCGCACAGCCCGTTGTCGTTGACCGGGCACATGAGCCGGGGCCGCAAACCTTGGGCCAGGAGGAAGCGGGCCTGACGCAGATAGTCCTCGGCCCGCTGGAGATAGGCCGCGCGCCGGTCCTCGGGTAGGGCGCTTAAGCCCTGCCAGAGATAGGCCCATTCCACATGGGTATGGTGCTGGAAAAAACTCACGCAGCAGTTGTCCGCGCAAGCCTGGCAAGACAGGCCGATGGCCTGGGCGGCCGTGGCGTAGGCCTCCTGCATGCGGCTGTAGAGATCGGCTAGGCGGGCGGCCAGGGCCGGGGCCAAAAGAGGGGGCTTGGCCAGGCGTTTGGGCCGACTGGGCTTTTTGGCGCTCATTTCCCGGCCCCCAGCCAGCCCAGGATGTTGTCCACGCACTCTTCCGGGGGCATGGTGTCCGTGCACACCGTGAAATCAGCGGCGGCCCGGTACAAGGGCGTGCGCTCCTCATACACCCCGGTCATGTCCCGGCCCTCCAGCCGGACAAAGCCCCGGTTCTCGGCCGAGCCCACCCGTTGCAGGAAGGTGTCCTGGCAGATGTCCAGGTGCACCACCGGACCCAGGGATTTGAGCTTGGCCACGGCCGGGGGGCGGTAGACCACGCTGCCCCCGGTGGAAACCACGGTGCGGCGCAAGAAAAGCTGGCGGACCACCATCTCCTCGGCGTCCAGGAAGCCCGCCGGGCCGAAGCGGTCCAGGATGTCCTGCAGGGCGCAGCCGTAGTGGGCCTCGATGACCTTGTCCGTGTCCAGGTGGGCGAACCCCAAGGCCTCGGCCAGGAGCAGGCCCAGGGTGGATTTCCCGGCCCCGGCCATGCCCACCAGGCTCAGGCAACTCGTGGGTCCGAAATTCTCGGCCCTTAAGGCTTGGGTCATGCCGGGATTTCTTTGACCAGACAGACCTTGTCCTCGCCGTCGCGCTCCACGGTGAACACGTCCACGTGCTGGGTTTCGTCGGTCTCCACCTTCTTGCCCACGTAGTCGGCCTGGATGGGCAGCTCCCGGTGGCCCCGGTCGATGAGCACCAGAAGCTCCACCCGCTTGGGCCGCCCGTAGTCCAGGATGGCCTCCAGGGCGGCGCGCACGGTGCGGCCGGAATAGAGCACGTCGTCCACCAGCACGATGCTCTGACCCTCGGGATTGAAGGGGATGGCCGTGCAGGCGATGTTGGGCTTGTGGTTGGGGCTGATCCAGTCGTCGCGGTACAGGCTGATGTCCAGCCGGCCCAGGGGCACGCGGCGGTCCAGTTCTTTTTCCAGGATGGCCTTGAGCCGTTCGGCCAGGTCCGCGCCCCGGCGCTGCACGCCCACCAGGGCCAGGTTCGCGTCCGCGCCCCGGCGCTCGATGATCTCAAAGGCCAGGCGCGTGAGCGTCTTGGACATCTCGGCCTTGCTCAGGATGGTCTTGGATTTTTTCATGCACAACCCCCGTGGCCGGAAAACCGGCGGCACCAAAGCGGGGTAACACTTTCCAGGGGGCCAAGGCAAGACGGCCCCCGGGGCCTTGAAGGGGGTTCCCGCGGCCCGCGTTGACTCGGCCGCCCCGGGGTCATATCAGAAAGGGGATGGGCACTGATTTTGAACGGGCTCTGAATCGGCCCGGAATCGGCAAGGATGGATCATGAGCACGACCAAGGAACGACTGGCGGTCAGGGGCATGGCCTGCGCGGCCTGCTCCTCCCGCCTGGAGCGCATGCTCTCAGGGCTGGACGGGGTTTCGGCGACCAGCGTGAACCTGGCCACGGAGACCGCCGAGGTGTCCTTTGACCCCGAGCGCCTGGGGATCAAGGACCTGGAGCAGACCGTGCGCGATGCCGGGTTCACCCCGGAGCGCCTGACCCCCGAAGGCCCCTCGGATTTCGAGATCCAGCAGGCCGAGACCAGGTCCCGCCTGGCCGAACTGAAGAAACGCCTGACCATGTCCGCCCTGTTTTCCGCGCCCCTGCTGGTCTTGTCCATGGGCCACATGGTCGGCCTGCCCCTGCCGCACTGGCTGTCCCCCATGCACGCGCCCCGGGCCTTTGCCCTGGCCCAACTGACCCTGACTCTGCCCGTGCTCTGGTTCTGCCGCCATTTCTACCTGGCCGGATTCCCCAACCTCTGGCGGCGGACTCCGAATATGGACTCCCTGGTGGCCCTGGGCACAGGCGCGGCCGTGGCCATGAGCCTGTGGACCCTGGCCGGAATGCTTTTGGGGCCGGACCCGGCCTCGGGCGCGCACGACCTCTATTTCGAATCCGCCGTCGTGCTTTTGACCCTGATCACCCTGGGCAAGTTTCAGGAGACCCGGGCGCGCTCGCGCACCTCGGACGCGGTCAAGGGCCTGCTGGACCTGACCCCCAAGATGGCCACCCGCCTGGAGGGCGACCGGGAGGTGCTGGTGCCCGTGGCCGAGGTCCGGGCCGGGGACCTCCTTTTGGTGCGGCCGGGCGAGCGGCTGTGCGTGGACGGCGAGGTGGTCGCCGGGCAGTCCAGCCTGGACGAGTCCATGCTCACCGGCGAGCCCCTGCCCGTGACCCGGGGGCCAGGCCAGGCCGTGCGGGCCGGGACCCTGAACCAGGAGGGCAGCCTGACCATCACGGCCCTCAAGGTAGGCCGGGACACCCTGCTCTCGCGCATCGTGCAACTGGTGCGCGAGGCCCAGGGCTCCAAGGCCCCCATGGCCAACCTGGCCGACCGGGTCAGCCTGTATTTCGTGCCCGCGGTCATGGCCGTGGCCGTGCTTTCCGGCGCGGCCTGGGCGCTTTTCAGCAGCGAGCCCGCAGCCTTTGGCCTGAAGATTTTCGTCAGCGTCCTGGTCATCGCCTGCCCCTGCGCCATGGGCCTGGCCGTGCCCACGGCCATCATGGTGGGCACGGGCCGGGGCGCGCGCCTGGGCGTGCTCATCAAAAGCGGCCTGGCCCTGGAGACCGCCTCGCGCATCCGGGCCGTGGTCCTGGACAAGACCGGGACCCTGACTGTGGGGCGGCCCGAGGTGGCGAGCGTCCTGCCCGAGCCCGGCCTGGGCCGGGAGGAATTCCTGGGCCTCATCGCCGGGGCCGAGCGGCCCTCGGAGCATCCCCTGGCCCGGGCCGTGGTCCGGGCGGCCGAGGAGGAGGGCCTGGCCCTGCCCCAGGCCGAGGAGTTCCTGGCCCTGCCGGGCCTGGGCGTGCGCGCCCGGGTGGGGGGCCGGGCGGTCCTGGCCGGGAACCGGGCGCTTCTGGAACAGGAGCAGGTCACGGGCCTGCCCGCCCTGGCCCCGGCCGCCCTGTTCGAGGCGGGCCAGACCGTGCTCTGGGCGGCTGTGGACAACGCTTTTGCCGGGCTCTTGTCCGTGGCCGACAGGCTGCGGGAGGAAAGCGCCGAGGTGGTGGCCGGGCTCAAGGCCCAGGGCATCCGGGTGGTCATGCTCACCGGCGACGTGGAGGCTGCGGCCCGGATCATCGCCCGCCAGGCCGGGGTGGACGAGGTGCGGGCAGGGGTCCTGCCCGACCGCAAGGCCGAGGTCATCGCCGAAATCAAGGCCCAGGGCCTGCCCACGGCCATGGTCGGGGACGGGATCAACGACGCCCCGGCCCTGGCCCTGGCCGACCTGGGCGTGGCCATGGGGTCGGGCATCGACATCGCCATCGAATCCGGGGACATGGTGCTCATGCGCCCGGACTTGCGCGGCCTGCTCACGGCCCTGGCCTTAAGCCGGGCCGTGGTGCGCAACATGCGCCAGAACCTGTTCTGGGCCTTTGCCTTCAACGTCCTGGGCATCCCGGTGGCGGCCGGGGTCCTGCATCTCTTCGGCGGCCCCACGCTCTCGCCCATGCTGGCGGGCGGGGCCATGGCCGCCAGTTCGGTCATGGTGGTTACAAACGCCCTGCGGCTGCGTTTTTTCAAGCCCTAGTGCCGCATTCCCGAACGGTGATCTCCCAAGAATGAAGAATAAAAATAGTGAGTTCTCTTCTTGTGCGTCTGAAAGAGACGGCCGATTCTGGAACGGGACACAAGGGCCGCGTGCTTGAATTTCGTCGAGGCGATGATTCGCAACATAAGGAAATTTTTATTCTTTTTTTATTATGAGGATGTATCGGTGAAAACTCCTTTCCCCTCCCCTTGGTCGGCCCTGCGGCCCCTGCGCCTTTTGATCCTGCTGGGCCTTCTGGTCCTGCTTCCGGTCATCCCGGCCGGTGCGCAAGGCTCACCCGATCCAGCGCCCCTGGGTCCCGAGGAGCGCTGGTCCAAGCCCCCGGCCCGCAAGCTCACCGCGCCGGTCAGTCTGGACGATCCGTCCACCGACGCCCAGCCCCTGTTGAAAGCCCCGGCCCCGAATGATAAACTAGCCGCCCAGCCCGAAGCCCAGGCCGAAGTCCAGCCCGCGCCCGGAACTCCCGACCAGCCCGCGCCCGGCAAGCCCGAGATGGACAATGGCAAGGTTAATGGCAAGGGCAAGAACAAGGACAAGGCCAAGAACAAGGACAAGGACAAGGGCCGCAAGGAAAAGCCCGAACCGGCCAAGCCCAAGCCGGAAGTCCTGCCCGAGCCCCCTGTCGATGCGGCGGCCCAGCCTGTGCTGGACTATTTCATCCGGGTCTGGACCCTGGACGACACCTTCCCCCAACTCTTCGCCCGAGGCCCCCGGGAGCACGAGGCGCAGTCCTTCGGCAAGCTTCAGGCCATGCAAAAGGGCCGGGGCGTCTTCGAGCGCTTCCGCAAGGCCTATGTGGACACCAAGGGCCTGACCCTGCGGGTCCTGGAAAAGGACGAAACCCGGGCCAAGGTCCGGGTCACGGGCACCCTGCTGGTGCTGGTGGGCGGAATCACCGAGGAAGAGGAAGAGGGCGACGACTTCACCCTGATCCAGGAAGACGGGCAGTGGAAGATTCTGGAGCGGGTGGAGGTGAAGTAGGGCGTTATCCCTCCCGCATCACCCCGATCATCCGCTCCAACCGATGCCGGTAGGTGTGCTCGGCCGCGATGCGTTTGCGCCCGGCCTCGATGATCTTCTTGGCCGCGTCCCGGTCCCTGCTGTAACGCTCCACCAACTCCGGCACTTCCTCCAGGGTTCGGTAACATGCGACCTCCTGGCCAATCTCGAAGCATTCGGCCAACTGGTCGCGGTAGTCCAGGAGGGCCAGGGCGCCCGAGGCCGGGATGTCGAAGGCCCGCTGGGTCAAGGCCCGGGGCATCTGCACCCCGGAGCAGCAGAAATTGACCCGGGCCAGGCGGTAGAACCGGGCCAGGTCCGTCCCGTAATAGGCGATGGGCGGGTGGTGCAGGTAGCGCCCGGCCGGATCGCCGAGCGCCCGCACCCAGTGCCGGTCGCCCGCGATGAGCGGGGCAAAGGGCAGGATGGTGCGCACGCAGGCCAGGCGGTAGACCCGGTTGGCCTCCCAGCAGAGCAGGTGCAGCACCCCACGGCGCATGGGCGCGTCCAGCTCCAGGCATTGTTGCCAGAATCCGGGGTGGCGGTCGGCACAGAACTCGGCCAGGACCGGCGAGGCTGCCTGGGGCGTCGCCTGGCCTGCCCCCACTGTCGCCAGTCCCTTCATCTGGTCCATGGCCTGCTCGGCCAGATCCCGGGCCACGGCCGTAAATCCCCTGAGCACCCCGGCCGGAAAGCGGAAATCCCGGTGGCAGGCGGCCAGTTTCTCCACCCAGGTCGCGCCCAGGAAGGAGACCTGGAAGCGGTCCCGTTCCGGGTGCGGCCCCAGGTCCACGGGCGCGGTGAGGTCGAAGCGGGTGTGGTCGCAGGCCAGGGGCAGGGCGTGGGAATTGGCCAGGCCCATGGCCGCGAACTTGGCCGCGTGGTCCGGGTCGCAGCAGAAAAAGGAGGCCCGGCCGGGCAGGGGCGAGGCCGCGCCGTGCAGGAACAGCTCCGGGCTGTCCACCAGCCAGATTGCCCAGGCCACGCCCAGTCGGGCCATGACCTCGAACATGCGGCCCTCGGGGTCGGCCCCCAGGAGATTCACGGACAGGAGGAAATGGGGCTTGAACGAGGCCGTGGCCGCTAGTAAGGCCTGGGCGTATCCGGCCGAGGTCTTCTCCTCCTCGGAAGCAGGCGAAAACACCCGCACCTCGGCGTCCAGGCAAGCCAGGGCGGCCAGGATCTCCCGCTCCAGGAAATACTCGAAGCGCAGGACCAGAATCCGGGGACGGCGGCCGAAACGGGCTGACGCGCGGGCCTGGCTCCGGGCCGACCCCTCGGTCAGTCCGGTATCAGGCACGCCAGTCGGCCCAGACCGCGAGCAGGGCGTTTTCCTGCTCCCGGGGGGAGTAGGTGGCGGCCGTTGCCATGGCCTCCCGGCGCAGGGCCTGGGCCGCCGGGCCGTTCTCCATGTGCAGGGCCACGGCCCGCTCCAGGGCCGTGAGCGCGCCCAGGAGATCGCCCTGGTCGCACCACAGGCCGTTGGAGGAATTGGCGTACTCCAGGCCCCCGTACCCGTGGAAACCGGTGACCAGACACCCGCAGGCCATGGCCTCCAGGGCCGGAAGCCCGAAGCCCTCGAACAGGCAGGTGGACAGGAACACCGCGCTGGTGGCCAGGGCCTGGCCCACCTCGGCCCGGGTCAGGTTCTCCAGGGCCAGCCAGGGGATGTTCCGCCATCCCGGGTTGCGCAACTGGAAGGCCTGGCGCAGGAAGCGCAGCTCCACCGGCTGTTTGCGGGGCATGGTGGCGATGGCCAGGGTCTTTTCCCCGGGCCTGAACAGGGCCGGGTCCACGGCGTTTAAGACCACGCGGGCGTCGGCGATGCCCAAGGTGGAGCGGGCGAAGGAGGCGGTCAGTTCCGAGCAGCAGATGGCCCCGGAAAAATCCAGGTCCTCCCACAGGCCGGGGCCGCCCGGGCCGTCAAAGGCGAACAGGCAGCTCTGGACAAAGGCGATTTTGCGCAGGCCCGAAAGGTCCTTCAACTCGTTGAACAGGCAGCCCTCGGGGACCACCAGGATGTCGGATTTGCTGAGCGTCAGGCCGTCCCAGAAGGAGAGCACGGGCGGGGGCGGCCCGGCGAAGCGGTTGGGCTCCCGGTCGATGAAATGCAGGACAAAGGCTAAGTGGCCGTGGCGGTTTAAGGTGCGCACATGCTCGTAGATGGCCGCCACCCCGCCCGAGGGCTGGGGGATGTCCGGGCAGAGATAGAGGATGCGGGGGCTGGGCATGAAAACCTCACTCGGGCAGGGTCAAGAATCCGCCTTCGTCCACGTCCTCGCCCAGGCGCTTCAGATGCTGATAGGCCCGGGCCGTGGCCACCCGGCCGCGCGGGGTGCGTTTCAAGAATCCGCACTGGATGAGGAAGGGCTCGTAGATGTCCTCCACCGTGCGGACTTCTTCGGAGCAGGCCACGGCAATGGTCTTCACCCCCACCGGGCCACCCTGGAAATGATTGATGATCAGCGAGAGAATCTTGCGGTCCATCTGGTCCAGGCCCAGGGCGTCCACGTCCATGCGCTTCAAGGCCGCCGAGGCCAGTTCCGCGTCAATGGTCCGCGCGCCCTGCACCTCGGCGAAATCGCGCACCCGGCGCAGGAGGCGGTTGGCGATGCGCGGGGTGCCCCGGGAGCGGCTGCCGATGGTCAAGGCCCCGTCCGGGGTGATCTCGGCCTTGATGATCCGGGCCGCCCGGGTGACAATGCGGGACAGCTCCTCGGGCGAATAATAGTCCAGGCGCAGGATGACCCCGAAGCGGTCGCGCAAAGGCGAGGTCAGAAGCCCGATGCGGGTGGTGGCCCCCACCAGGGTGAAGGGCTCCAGGTCGATCTTCACCGAGCGAGCGCCCGGTCCCTGGCCGATGATCAGGTCGAGCTTGAAGTCCTCCATGGCCGGGTAGAGGATTTCCTCCACCGTGGGAGGCATGCGGTGGATCTCGTCCACGAAGAGGATGTCGTGACGGCCCAGGTTGGTCAGGATGGCGGCCAGGTCGCCGGAGCGCTCCAGCACCGGGCCGGAGGTGGACACCAGGTTCACGCCCAGCTCCCCGGCCACGATCTGGGCCAGAGTGGTCTTGCCCAGGCCCGGGCTGCCGTAGAAGAGCGTATGGTCCATCTGCTTGCCGCGCTCCCGGGCGGCCCGGATGAACACGGCTAGGTTGGCCCGCAGGTCGTCCTGGCCGATGAAGTCGGCCAGTTGGCGGGGCCGGATGTGCTCGTCAACGACAGCGGCGGCGGGCTTGGTCATGTGCGTTTCCCGCCCAGTTTTTTCAGGGCGGCCCGGATGGCCGTGGCCGCCTCAAGATCAGGCTCGGCCTCGAAGGCCTGGGCCAGCAGGGGCCGCACCTCGTCCTCGGCATAGCCCAGGCCCCTTAAGCCCAGCAGGGCGTCGGCGAATTCGCTCACCTTCTCGTCCCGGCTCATGCCCACGGCCCCGGGCAGGCCGGTCTCGGATTTCAGCCGGTGTTTCAAGTCCCAGACGATCTGCTGGGCGGACTTCTGCCCGATGCCGGACACCGAGGTCATGGCCTTCACGTCCTCCCGGGCCGCGATCTCGCGCAGGCGCGGGGGCGGGAAGGCCGAGAGGATGGCCAGGGCCTTTTTCGGCCCGAGGTTGGGGATGGAGGTGAGTATCTGGAAATAGCGGCGTTCCTCGGAGGTGTCGAAGCCGTAGAGCTCCAGGGCGTCCTCCCGGACCACGGTCTGGGTGAAGAAGGCCGCCTGCACGTTCATGACCCGGTGTTCGAGCAGGGCCTGGGCCGTGACAAAGAGTTCGTAGCCCACCCCGCCCGGGGTGAGCACCACCAGGGACTTGTCCGTGGCCGCGATGAGCGTTCCGGCGACATGGGCGATCATGGGCTCCCTGTCAGGCGCTTGAAGCGCCGCTCGTTCAAGTGGCACACGGCCACGGCCAGGGCGTCCGAGGCGTCCTTGGCCCAGTCCGGCTTGCGCACGCCCAGGATCTGGGCCACCATGAAGGCCACCTGCTCCTTCTCGGCCCGGCCCTGGCCCACGATGTTCTTCTTCACATGGGTGGGCGCGTATCCGGAGACAGCCAGTCCGGCCAGGGCGCAGGCGGCCAGGGCCGAGCCCCGGGCCTGCCCGAGCTTCAAGGCCGAGCGGGCGTTCTTGGCTGTGAACACGTCCTCCACGGCGGCCTCGTCCGGCTGGTGTCGGGCGATGATCTTGGCCAGTTCGCTGAAGATGTGCCCCAGGCGGTCGGCCTCCTGCTCCTGGGAACAGCGGATGGTCCCGGCCTCCACCAGGCTGGCCGCGCCGGAAATTTCGCGCACCAGGCCGAACCCGGTCACCCGGGAGCCGGGGTCCAGCCCCAGGATGAGAACGCCGTTTCCTGCCATGCGTGTGTGACGCTAACCCATCAGTTCGTCAGGGAAGTCGGCGTTGACGTACACGTTCTGCACGTCCTCGTATTCTTCGAGCTTCTCGATCAAATTCAGGATTTTCTGCCCGGCCGTGGCGTCCACGGCCACCAGATTCTGGGGGATCAGGGTCAGTTCGGCGTTCTCAAAGGCCATTTCGGCGTCCTCGAAGGCCTTTTGCACGGCGGCGAAGTGCTCCACGGCCGTGTACACCTCGATGGAATCCCCTTCGCTGACCACGTCGTCAGCCCCGGCCTCGAGCCCGGCCTCCATGATCTGGTCCTCGGTGTATTTCGCGGCGTCAAAGGAGATGACCCCCTTGCGGTCGAACATCCAGCCCACGCAATTGGGCTCGCCCATGTTCCCGCCGCCCTTGCTGATCAAGTGCCGGATGTCGGCCGCGGAGCGGTTCTTGTTCTCCGTGGCCGCCTCGACCATGATGGCCACCCCGCCTGGCGCGTAGCCCTCGTACATGACCTCGTAGAGGTCCCCGCCGGCCAGTTCGCCCGTGCCCTTCTTGATGGCCTGGTCGATCTTGTCCTTGGGCAGGTTCACGGCCTTGGCCTTGGCGATGGCCGTGCGCAGGGTGGCGTTGTGCACCGGGTCCCCGCCTCCGGCCTTGGCCGCCAGGATCAGGTCCTTGGCCGCCTTGGTGAAGTCCTTGCCCTTTTTGATGTCCTGGGCCCCTTTACGGACCTGGATGTTTTTCCATTTGCTGTGTCCAGCCATGCGTATATGCCTCCAATAGAATGTGATATCGCGGTGATGCGCAGGCCCGGGTCCCGGATGTCCGTGGATTTGCGGGAGCCCTTGGCCAAAAGATCGAACATGCTACCCTCGGGCGGGCCGAAAGCCAAGCCCCAGGATGAAGGTCTCCTTGCTTTCCGAGCGGGAGCTTTTGGGCTTGAATCCGCGCACGGTGTCGAAATGGGGCCGCAGCGATTCCTTGAAGGGCTTGGAGTCCGGGCCTTCGAAGATCTTGGCCACGAAATTGCCGTGGAATTTCAAGTTCGCCAGGGCCAGGTCCCTGGCTCGTTCGCACAGGGCGGCCGAGCGGGCCTGGTCCGCGAATTTGATCCCGATGGTGGCCGGGGCCATGTCGCTCATGACCAGGTCAAAGGGGCCGATCTCGGCCAGGGCGGCAGTCAGTTCCGGCGCGTCGGAAAACACGTCGCAGGCCAGCACCGTGGCCAGGGGGCCGAAGCCCTGCTGGATTTCCTGGAGGTCCACGGCCAGGAGACGGCCCTTGTCACCGAGCTTCTGGGAGGCGTATAGGGACCAGGAGCCTGGCGCGGCCCCTAAGTCCAGGACCGCCATGCCTGGTTTCAACAGCTTGAATTTGTTGTTCATCTCCTGGAGCTTGTACACCGCGCGGGCCGGATAGTTCTCCTGCTTGGCTTTTTTGAAGTAGTGATCCTGATACTGTTTCATCCAGCCACCATACCTCAGGTCGGCCCGGCCGCCAAGGGTGACAATTGCCTGGAATTCAAGTACAAGTTTGTCGCCGGGAGAGAACCCCGATGGTGAGCGTAATGACCGAGCCCCGGAGACGCCCGTGACCCAGAGGCCCGAACGTATCCAGGTGGTCAACGAGGTGGGCCAGAGCCAAAGCCTGCCCGAGGGGCCGGGCGAGTTCATCCAGCTCGGCCGGGGGTCCCGCTTCGTGTTCCTGGGCCTGGGGCCGAACCCTGGGGTGTTCCCGGGCCAGGTGCGCCGGGGACGGGAGACCTTCTTCCTGGAATGCCCGGAGCTTGAGGCCCAGCTTCCGGGCCATCCCGGCGGCCGCAATCCCCTGGGATTCAAGCGCATCAAGCCCGAGGCCCTGACCCGGGATTTCGTGCGCACCTCCACCCTGTTCTGGTACCGCCCCAACTTGAAGCTCTTCCCCTCGTTCTGGGGGCCGCTCTGGGCCCGGGTGCGCCTCCATCTGCACGACCCGCCCGGTCCCTGCCGAACCGAGGTCTGGCTGCCGGGCTCCGAGACCTCCCTGGTGCGCCGGGAACTGATCCAGGCCCTGCACGAGGCCGGATACGGGGTGCGCCTGCTGGACCCCCAGATTTCGCCCGGGGACCTTTTGGGCCTGCTCAAGGAGGGGAAGCCCAAGCTTTTCCTGAGCGTGAATTTCCAGGGCCTGGACCCCTTGGGCGAGAGTTACCACCTCCTGGCCGAGGCCGGGGTTCCGGTGGCCGTGTGGTGCGTGGACAATCCCTTCCATCTGGTGTCCCGGCTGCGCTCCGGGTTCTGGACCCAGTGCAGCCTGCTGGTCACGGACTCCTGGTTCCTGGACCCCTTGCGCCAGCACGGGGCGGCCAGGGTCTTCCACCTGCCCCTGGCCGCTGCCCAGCATATGTTCCAGGCCAGTTCGGCCAGTTCGGCCGGGCTGATCGAGGCGGCCCAGGGCCTGGGAGAGCAGGTGGTCTTCGTGGGCCGTTCGCGCTTTCCGGGCAAGGAGGATTTTTTCGCGGGCCAGTCCCTGGACCCTGGCCGGGAGGTGGCTGCCCGGGCCATGCTTGAGCGGGGTTTGCGGCCGGACTACGCCTGGTGGCGCGCCCAATATTCCGCCCGCATCCTGTGGCCGGGCCAGGAGGCCCGGAGGGTGGGACTGGCGGCCGAGACCTGCGCCGAGGCCTGGCGCGCCCTGTGCCTTGAGTCCGCCTGCGCGGCCGGGCTCACGGTGTTCGGCGACGCCCGCTGGCGGGAGCTGGTCCCCGGGCTTTCGGCCTTGAGGCCCGAGGTGGACTATTACGGTCCCCTGCCGAGCATCTACCGCCAGGCCGGGCTGAACCTGAATCTGACCAGCCTGCTCCTGCCCCGGGGCCTGACCCAGCGCCATTTCGACGTCTGGGCCGCGGGCGGGGTGCTCATCACCGACGCCACGCCAGGCCTGGACCTCTTTCCGGCCGACCTGGTCCGGGAGGTGAGCTTTGCCCAGGCCGGGGACATCCCGGCCCTGGCCGAGCGCCTGGGGCCGGGCCGCCCGCTTCGGGAAGAGGTGCGCCGGGAGTTCGCCGCCCTGGTGGCCCGGGAGCACACCTATGGACAGAGGGTCACGGCCCTGCTTGCGGCCGTGGGCCTGGAGCGGAGGGCCTAGGGAGTCGTCTGCGGAATGGGCCAGAAGAAAAGAAGAAAAATAATAAAATAAGTCTGTTATGTCGCAAGCACATTCAAGGGAACGGAATTCAAAGGCGCGACAAATGAATATGAAAAATTCATATTTTTTTTTCTTGTCCTTGGATTCGGGACGCTGCCGATTTCGAAGACTGAAACAAATAATAATTCATTATTTCATATTCTTGCATTCTTGTGAGGGGGAATGCTGATTCCCGGAGGCCAGAGGGGCCAGAGGGTTTGCCTTGGCCTGGGCGCGGCCCTTCTTTTGGCCTGTAACGCCAGTCTGTTCACCGGATGCCTGGCGGCCATGGTTCCGGCCTCGGGGCCGGTGGTGTCCTTTGTGGTGGCCGTGGCCCCGGCCAGCGCCACGGCCTACAAGTTCTCCCAGGAGGAGCGCGGCAGCGGCGAGATGCTTGCCGACACGGGCATCCGGGCCAATATCGTGGCCGAGATCATGGCCGACGACTCCTTGAGCTACCTGAACATGCACACCTACAGCTATTCCGGCCGGGTCTTTCTGCTCGGCGAGTACCAGAACAGGGCCCAGGTCCGCCGTCTGGTGTCTATCGCCAAGGGCACGCCCGGGGTGGTGTCCGTGACCGGCTACCTGTTTCCCAAGGGCGCGTCCTTCTGCGGCCGTCCTGACAACCTGTACCTGGCCGGAAAAATCCGCGCCGCCCTCATCGGCGCATCCGAGGTCCGCTCCACCAACATCGACGTGGAAGTGGTCCAGTGCAACGCCGTGCTCCTGGGCGTGGTGGCCTCGTCCGAGGAGGCCCGGCGGGTGGAGGGCGTGGCCCGGGGCGTCGCGGGCGTGCTGGAAGTGAAGAACTACCTGTTCTGGGAACACTGAGCCCGCCCGGCTTAAGGCCTTGGGGCTCCCCTTGCCATGCGGCCGGAAAAATGGTCTAAATGACGTATCATCCGCCATTTCAGCGGAACAAACCACGCACGCCAAGGAGCCTGAAGGATGATCAGCAAGAAAATGGAAAAAGCCATCAACGACCAGATCAAATGGGAATTCTATTCAGCCTATCTGTACCTGTCCATGGCCGCCTGGTGCGAGCGCAAAGGCCTGCTTGGCTGCGCCAACTGGATGAAGGTCCAGCGCGAGGAAGAGATCTTTCACGCCATGAAATTCTACGGCTATGTCATCGAGCGCGGCGGGGCCGTGGCCCTGCAGGCCATCGACGCCCCGGAGATTGACTGGAAGTCGCTCACGGCCGTGTTCGAGCAGACCAAGAAGCACGAGCAGAGCGTGACCAAGCGGATCAATGACTTGATGGACCTGGCCATGAAGGAGAAGGACCATGCGGCCGTGATCTTCCTGCAATGGTACGTTTCCGAGCAGGTGGAGGAGGAGGCCAGCGTGGCCGCGGTCCTGGACAAGATCAAACTGGTGGGAGAAGGGCCGTCCCTGTACCTCCTGGACCAGGAGCTGGCCGCCTGGGTGTTCACCCCCCCGGCCAAGGGAGCGTAGCAGCAATGGCCGACGCAAGCATCAACATCGTGGTCGCGGGCGAGGCCGGGCAGGGACTGGTGACCATCGGCCAGCTCATGACCCGGGCCCTCATCCGTTCGGGCTACGAGGTGGTGGTCACCCAGGACTACATGTCCCGCATCCGGGGCGGGCACAACCTCTTCATCATCCGCACCGGACCCGAGCCCATCCACGGCCCGCGCGAGGGCGTGGACATCCTGGTGGCCCTGGACGCCCTGTCCGTGCAGCTCCACCGCGACGAGCTCACGGAGCGCGGGGTGGTGGTGGCTGACGAGGCCATCGACACCACCGGGCTCAAGGCCTTGAAGGTGCCCTTCAAATCCTTCTCGGCCAAGTCCATGTACTGGAACACGGCCGCTCTCGGCGTGCTCGGGTCAGCCATCTGCCACGACATCGGGGTGCTGGAGTCTCTTTTGACCGAGGCCTTTGAGAAAAAAGGGGCCGAGGTGCTGGCCACCAACCTGGGGGTCCTGCGCGCGGCCTATGCCTGGGTCAAGGACCAGCCCTTCCTCTTCGAGTGCCTGGCCCCGCCCAACCCCGAGGCCACCGGGCGGCTCATGCTGCACGGCAACGAGGCCATCGCCCTGGGCGCCCTGGCCGCCGGGGTGGACTTCTGCTCCTTCTATCCCATGACCCCGGGCACCACCGTGGCCCTGACCCTGGCCGACCAGGGCCAGCGCGCGGGCGTGGTCGTGGAGCAGGCCGAGGACGAGATCGCGGCGGCCAACATGGCCATTGGCGCGGCCTACGCCGGGGCTCGGGCCATCGTGCCCACGGCCGGGGGCGGCTTTGCCCTCATGGTCGAGGCGGTTTCCCTGGCCGGGATGCTCGAGACCCCGGTGGTTTTTGTCCTGGCCCAGCGACCCGGCCCGGCCACGGGCCTGCCCACCCGGACCATGCAGGGGGACCTGAACCTGGCCCTGTACGCCGGGCACGGGGAGTTCCCCCGGGCCATCTTCGCCCCGGGCACGGTGGAGGAGTGCTTCAGCCTGACCTACCGGGCCTTTGACATGGCCGAGAAATACCAGACCCCCTGCTTCGTGCTCACGGACCAGTACCAGTCCGACTCCTACCGCTCCGTGGCCCCCTTTGACCTGGACGAGCTGCCCGAGATCGCCAAGGCCCCCACCCAGGCCGGGCCGGACTACAAACGCTACGCCCTGACCCCGGACGGCGTCTCCCCTCGGGTGATCCCGGGATTTTCCCAGGCCCTGGTCAAGGTGGACAGCGACGAGCACGACGAGGCCGGGCACATCACCGAAAGCCCGGCCGTGCGCATGGCCATGTGCGCCAAGCGCCAGTCCAAGGGCCTGGCCCTGTTGCAGGAGACCATTCCCCCGGAACTCTACGGCGAGCGGGACACGGACCTGCTCCTGGTCTGCTGGGGCTCCACCCTGGGCGCGGCCCTGGAAGCGGCCCATATCCTGCGTCATTCGGGAAAATCAGCGGCCGTGCTCCATTTCTGCCAGGTCTGGCCCCTGCTGGAGGACCAGTTCCTGCCCATCCTGGAGGCGGCCGGACGGGTGGTGGCCGTGGAGGGCAACGAGTCCGGGCAGATGGCCCGGCTCATCCGCCAGGAGACCGGGTTCGACATCCAGGACCTGATCCTGCGCTTCGACGGCTGGCCGTTCACCGTCGACTACATCCTGAAGGGCCTGGACGGCCTGCTCTAACCCAGCCCCAAGGAGTTTCGCATGGCGACCATCGAGGAATACGGCGCGTTCGACACGGCCTGGTGCCCCGGGTGCGGGGACCACTCCATCATCCGGGCCCTGAAAGCGGCCCTGGCCGGGCTGGGACTCTCCCCCCCCCAGGTGCTGGTGGTGACCGGCATCGGCCAGGCGGCCAAGTCCCCACAATACATGAACTGCAACATGTTCACCGGCCTGCACGGCCGCAGCCTGCCTCCGGCCCAGGGGGCCAAGCTGGCCAATCCGGGCCTGGCCGTGTTCGCGGAAAGCGGGGACGGCTGCTCCTACGGCGAGGGCGGGAACCATTTCCTGGCCGCCCTGCGCCGCAATCTGGACCTGACCTATCTGGTGCACGACAACCAGATCTACGGCCTGACCAAGGGCCAGGCCAGCCCGACCACGGGCCAGGGGCACAAGACCAAGGCCCAGCCCAACGGCTATCTTTCGGAGTCCTTCAATCCCATGGCCGTGGCCGTGGCCATGCGGGCCTCTTTCGTGGCCCGGGGATTTTCCGGGGACGTGGAGCACCTGACGGGGCTCATCCAGGAGGCTTACCGGCACAAGGGCTTCTCCCTGGTGGACATCCTCCAGCCCTGCGTGTCCTTCAACAAGGTGAACACCTACGCCTGGTACAAGGAGCGTTGCTACAAGCTCGGTCCCGAGCACGACCCCACGGACCCGGTGGCGGCCATGGCCAGGGCCACGGAATTCGGGGACAAGATTCCCCTGGGCGTGATCTACAGGAACGAGCGGCCCACCTTTGAGAGCCGCCTGCCCTCGCTCTCAGCCGGACCCCTGGCCCTGCGCAAGGTGGACAAGACCGTGCTGGGCGAGATCATGGACTCGTTCCGGGCCTGACCCCAGCGGCCCCTTTTCCCTGGCCGGAAAAAAGGGTAAGGGGGCCTTTGGCCCGCGACCACCGCCCTCGGAACCATCCAAGGATACCCCCATGGCCTCGAATTCCCTCGAATCCCTGTTCCGGCCCCAGTCCGTGGCCGTCATCGGCGCGGCCAACGACCCGGAGAACCCGGGCCTGCGGGTGATGAAGAACATCATGGGCGGCGGGTTCATGGGGCCGGTCATGCCCGTGTCGGGGGCCAAGGCCATTGCCGGGGTGCTCACCTACCCGGACGTGGAGAGCCTGCCCATGGCCCCGGACCTGGCCGTGCTCTGCGGCCCGCTGAAAGACGCCCCGGACATCCTGGCCCGGCTTGGGGCCAAGGGCGGGCGAGCGGCCGTGTGCGTGAGTCCGGGTTTCGGGACCATGTCCAGCGAGGCCCAGGTGGAGTTTTCCGCCCGGCTGCTGGCTGCGGCCCGCAAGGCGGGCATCCGCTTGGTGGGACCCAAATGCCTGGGCATCGTGGTCCCGGGCATAGGCCTCAACGCCAGCCTGGCCCACGCCAGCGTCCAGCCCGGCAAGATCGCCTTCATCACCCAGTCCGACAGCCTGTTCACCGCGGTTCTGGACTGGGCCGGGTCCAAGGGCATCGGCTTTTCCCATCTGATCTCCCTGGGCGCGCGCCTGGACGTGTCCTTCAGCGACGTGCTGGACTACCTGGGCTCGGACCCCAATGCCCGGTCCATCCTGCTGTATATCGAAAACATTATGAACGCCCGGTACTTCCTGTCCGCCGCCCGGGCCGCGGCCCGCAACAAGCCCATCCTGGTCATCCGGCCGGGCCAGGCCCTGGACTCCCTGTCCTGCGTGGCCCAGCCCGAGGGCGCGCCGTCCAAGGCCCCCTACCTGGCTGGCGCGGACATCTATGACGTGGCCTTCAGCCGGGCGGGCATGCTCCGGGTGCACCGCATCGACAGCCTGTTCGACGCGGCCCAGACCCTGAACCGCCTGCAACCGGTGTTCGGCAACCGTCTGGCCATCCTGACCAACGGCGGCAGCGCGGGCGTGCTGGCCGCTGACGCGCTCCTGGCCGGGGGCGGCAAGCTGGCCTGCCCCAGCGACCCCACCCGGGGCGCGTTGCTCACCCTTTTGGGCGAGACCTGGAACGGGACCGGGCCGGTGGACCTGCCCTACAACGCGCCGGGTGGACTCTATGCCGAGGCCATCCGGCTCCTGACCAAGGACCCGGATGTGGACGCGCTCCTGGTCCTGCACGTGCCCTTTGCCGGCCTGCCCGAGGTGGATACGGCCCAGGCCATTGCCCAGGCCATGAAAAAGGCCAAGATCATGGCCCTGACCGCCTGGCTCGGGGCCGGTTCCGGGGAGCGGCCCCGGCAGGTCTTCCAGGATGCGGGGCTCCCGGCCTACGACACGCCCGAAGCGGCCATCATGGCCTTTTTCTACATGGTGGACTACCAGAAGGGCCAGGAACTGCTCATGCAGACCCCGGACTCCCTGCCCACGGATTTTTTCCCGGACACCACCCAGGCCCGGGAGCTGGTGGCCCAGGCCCTGGCCGAGGGCCGCTCGGAGTTGCTGGAGCCCGAGGCCCGCAAGGTCCTGGCCGCCTACGGGGTGCCCATGGTGGAGACCCGGGTGACCCGCTCCTCCAAGGAGGCGGTCATCGCGGCCGAGGCCATGGGCTATCCGGTGGCCTTGAAGCTCCGCTCCCCGCAGATCCGCCAGCCCTACGAGGTGGGCGGGATAGCCCTGGACCTGGAGAGCGGGGAAAAGGTCTGGGACGCGGCAGCCGGAATCCTGGCCCGGGTGTCCCGCCAGCGGCCCGACGCCTACATCGACGGGTTCACCGTGCAGAAGATGGGACGCAGGCCCGGGGCGCACGAGCTGTTCATCAGCGCCTTCGTGGACCCGGTCTTTGGCCCGGCCATCGCCTTTGGCCACGGGGGCATGGCCCGGGAAATGATCAAGGACCAGAGCCTGACCCTGCCCCCCTTGAACATGAGCCTGGCCCGGGAGCTCATCTCCCGCACGCGCATCTCCAAGCTCTTGCGCGGGACCCCTTCGCAGCCCCAGGTGGACATGGACGACGTGTGCCTGACGCTGATCCAGATTTCCCAGCTGATCATCGATGTCCCGGAGATCGTGGGCCTGGACATCAACCCGCTTTTCGCCGACGACCACGGGGTCCTGGCCTTAAACGCCAAGATCCTGGTGGCCCCGGCCACGGGCACCGGGCCGGATCGCCTGGCCATCCGGCCCTACCCCCGGGAACTGGAAGAGTGCGTGGTGCTGAAAAACGGCCGCAAGGTCACGCTTCGGCCCATCCGGCCCGAGGACGAACCAGCCCACCGGGTCTTCATCGCCCGGCTCACGGACGACGACCTGCGCCTGCGCTTTTTCGGGGTGGTGCGCCGGGAGTTCGACCACAAGGACATGGCCCGTTTCACCCAGATCGACTACGACCGGGAGATGGCCTTCATCGCCACGGGCGAGACCGAGGGCGGCGGGACCGAGACCCTGGGGGTCATCCGCACCTCCACCAACCCGGACAATTCCGAGGCCGAGTTCGCCATTGTGGTCCGCTCGGACTTGAAAGGGATGAGCCTGGGCAAGGTCCTGTTCGAGAAGATGATCCGCTACACCCGGGAGCGGGGCACCACGCGCATCAAGGGTCAGACCATGCCGGAGAACGCGGCCATGGCCGGACTGGCCCGGCATTTGGGATTTGCCGTGAGCCGCAACCGGGAAGAAGAAACCATTGACATGATTCTGGAACTGAATCCGTAAGGCCTTCCCCCATGGCCGTCCACATCCGCCACTGTCGCGCCGGCATCCTGCAACGCCGGATTCTCAAGGACCTTTTCTCGGTCTCGGGCCTGTGTCTGGGCGTGCTCCTGGTCCTGCTCCTGGTCGGGCGCATGCTCCAGCTCCGGGACCTGTTCCTGGCCCTGAACCTGGGGCTGGCCGACCTGGGACGGCTGTTTTTCTACATGACCCCCTTTTTCCTGCTCCTGCTCCTGCCCATTGCCGGAATGCTCGGGGTCTTTCTGACCTTTCTGCGCATGAGCACGGATCGGGAGCTGGTGGCCTTGCGGGCCTCGGGGGTCAGCCTGTACGAGTTGCTGCCTGCCCCGGTCTTCTTCTGCCTGGCGCTGACGGCTTTCAACCTGGCCAACGGGTTGTGGGGCATTTCCTGGGGGGCGGACCAGTTCCGGGGTGAGATCCTGTCCATGGTCAAGACCCGCACCCAGCTCGTGCTCCAGCCCGGGGTGTTCAACACCGACCTGCCCGGGCTGACCTTCTACGCCCACCGGGTGGACAACCAGGCCGGGGACCTGGAGTCCGTGTTCGTGCGGGACCGCACCCGCAAGGACATGGACGCCACCATCGTGGGCCGCCAGGGGCATTTCGAGACCGACTCGGTGCGGGGGGAAATCCTGCTCCAGCTTGAGGACGGCCGCATCTATCAGAGCCAGGGCGACCGGTTCGGGGTGCTCAAATTCGGGTCCTATTCCGTGCGCATCCCCTTGGGACTTTTGATCAAGGGCTACGATCCGGCCGAGGTCAAGGCCCGGGACATGTCCTGGTCGGGTTTGAGCCAGGCCGAGGATGACCCGGCCTTGCGCAATTCGGATCGGGGCCTTTTCTATCGCAAGGTGGTCACGGAAAAGCAAAAGCGCCTGGCCTTGCCCTTTGCCTGCCTGATCCTGGGGCTGTTCGCCCTGCCCATCGCCACGGCCTTCAGCGGGCTCAAGCAGTCCTACGGCCTGGTCCTGTCCATGGGCCTGTTCCTGCTCTACTACACCCTCTTTTCCGTGGGCGTCTCCCTGGGCGAGTCCGGGACCCTGTCCCCGGAAATCGGACTGTGGATGCCCAACCTCCTGTTCCTGTTTCTGGCCCTGGCCGGAATCCGCCTGGCCGCCCGGGAAAAGACCTTCGGCCTGGTGGAATGGCTCCGCCACCGCCGGATATTTCCCTTCCGGGGCGCCTCCCCGGCCTGATCCCTCCTGGCCCTGTGGGATGGCCTCTCCGGTCCCAGGAATGCGTTCTGCATTTCTGTCATTTCCTGCCGTTATGCAAATAAGACTATGCCTTGATATTACATAAATGTAATTTATAGCCCGTATTCCTTCCCCCTTGGCCCTGGCTTGCGTCCAAGCCCCCAGCCCCCCGGGATCGGTCCTGATTTTGCTAGACCAGCAGGGCAAGGCCAAGGCCAAGGAGTACAGTATGACTGAATTGTTACGAAGGATTTCCCGGGCCTGCCCCCATATTATTCTGGGGGGCATGTTCTGGGGAGGGTGGGGCCTGTTCCCAGGGGCGACCCTGGCCGCAGCCCAGGCCTCGGGACAGCCGACCGGGGAAGACTGGAATCTGGCCTGGATCGTGGCCTTTACGGCCCTGGCCCTGGGCCTGGCCGTCCTGGTCTGGGCCGTGGGCCAGGTCCGGAGGACCCAGGCCGTCCTGGAGGTCCTGGCTGCCGCCAGCGCCGACCCCAAGGCCCGGTGCGGCCTGGATGGGACCAGCGCAACGGCCCGGCTGGGCCAGGCCGTGGATGGCCTGCTTGACAAAATGGGCAATCTGAACGGCCAGACTCAGGAGCTTCAGGCCGGGCTGGACCGGGAACGCGAACGCTGCGCCCAGGCCCAGGCCCAGGTCCAGGAGGCCCGGGAAAAGGCCGAGCTGTCCCAGCGCCAGGGCTTGCTGTCCGCATCAAGGACCATCAGCCAGGTGGCCAGCGGCATCCGCAAGAGTTCCGAGGACCTGCGCCAGGTGTCCGGCCAGACCGGCAAGGGCGCGGCCGAGCAGCGCGGGCTTACGACCGAGGCCGCCTCGGCCATGGAGGAGATGTCCGCCTCGGTGGTGCAGGTGGCGGGGAGCGCGGCCCGGGCCGCGGCCGAAGCGGAAAAGGCCATGCGCAAGGCCAGCGAGGGCTCCAGCCTGGTGGCCGAGACCGTGGCCTCCATCCAGGCCGTGTCCGCCAAGACCGGGGAGTTGGAGGCGGTGGTGTCCAGCCTGGGAACCCAGGCCGAGGCCGTGGAACGGATCATGGAGGTGATCTCGGACATCGCGGACCAGACCAATCTTTTGGCCTTGAACGCGGCCATCGAGGCCGCCCGGGCCGGAGAGGCCGGGCGGGGATTCGCGGTGGTGGCCGACGAGGTGCGAAAGCTCGCGGAAAAGACCATGAACGCCACCAAGGACGTGGCCGCCCAGATCGGGGCCATCCAGCAGGGGGTGGGCCGGACCCGGGAGGGCATGGGCCAGGCCGTGGGCCTGGTGGTCAAGGCCGTAGCCAGAGCCCAGGATTCCGGCCGGTCCTTGGAGGAGATCGTGGGCCTGGCCAGCGCCAGCGCCGAGCAGGTCCAGGCCATTGCCGTGGCTGCCGAGCAGCAGTCCCGGGCCGGGGAGGAGATCAACCGCTCCATCCACCGGGTCAGCGACATTTCCGAGCGCACGGGCCAGGGCACGGCCCAGGCCGAGGAGGCCGTGACCGGGTTATGGGGCCAGGTGGAGGAACTCCTGACCTTGAATTCCGTGTTCCAGACCCTGGGCCAGGGCGAGGTCCAGGACCTGATCAACACCATGGCCAGGTCTTCGGCCATCGTCAGTTTCAAGCGCGAGGAACAGGAAAAGGCCCTGCGCGAGGCCGTGCGGGGATCGAGTTTTCTGGAGCTTCTGTACATCACCGACGCCCGGGGGGTGCAGGTGGTGTCCAACATCCCCAGGCCCGGGCAGGACAAGCCCGAGGACAAGGCCTCTTTCAACAAGGACTGGTCCACCCGGCCCTGGTTCACGGCCCCCATGCAGACCGGCGGCCTGACCGTGTCCGACGTGTACGTGTCCAGCGCCACGGGCGCGAACTGCATCACGGTGTCCACGCCCGTGCGGGACGGCCAGGGGAAGATCCTGGGCGTCCTGGCGGCCGACGCCAGCCTGAGCCAGGTCGGAATACGTCAGACCGGAACGGGCCGGGCCGCGTAACGGCAGGGGACCGGCCCCTGGCCGGATGTGCCCGAGGGCGCGGGCTCCGGCTTGACAAGACCCTGACCCTGGGGCATTGTCCCGCTCCTCGGGCAATTAGCTCAGGTGGATAGAGCGTTGGCCTCCGGAGCCAAAGGCCACAGGTTCGAGTCCTGTATTGCCCACCATGACAAGACAAGGGGTTGCAGCTTTCGCTGCAACCCCTTTTTCGCGTCTGTGGTTGGTCCCTTCTGGCGGGTTTACGGGGTCAGTCCCAGGGCCAGGCGCTTGGACCGGATGCGGTTGTCGATGAGTTCGGCGGCCTTGATCGGGTCGGGCTCCACGGCAAAGGTGGCCCCGAACACGTCCTCCAGCCCGGACACGGCCAGGTTGGTCACGGTCTTGGAGCCCAGGATGGGCGGGACCACCCCGAGCACGGTGTAGATGCCGCTGGCCACGGCGTAGAGCCCGATGGTGGCGGCCTTTTCCGAGTACCATTCCATGGCTGCGGCGGCCACGGGCAGGGCCGAGATGTCCACGCTTAAGGCGTCGGCCAGAAGCGCGCACAGATGCATGATCCGGGAGTTGTCCACGCAACTGCCCACGTGCAGGACCGGGGGGATGCCCAGGGCCTGGCACACGGCTTTTAAGCCCGGCCCGGCCAGCTCGGCGGCGGCCGGGACCTTGAGCCCGGACATGCCGTGGGCCACGGCCGCGCAGCCCGTGTCCAGGACCAGGATGTCCTTCTTGATGAGCGCCTTGGTGAGTTCCACGTGCCCGTGGTCGTGCTTGACCCGGGGGTTGCCGCAGCCCACCACGCCCACGGCCCCGCGAATGGACCCGGACTTGATGGCCTCCAGCAGCGGGGCCAGGGTGCCGCCGAGTGCGCCGAGCACGGCCTCGTTGGAGAATCCGGTCATGAGCTCCACGGGCGTGCCCGGGATGTCCACCCGGTCGGGGTTGCGGGACTTGAAGGTCTCGATGGCCAGCTCCACCACCTCCCGGGCCTTGGCCTTGGCGTTCTGGAGATTGAACTCGATGTGGGTGGCCCCGGCGAAATGGGCCTTGGGCGAGGTGGACACGATCTTGGTGTGGTAGCAGGCCGCCACCTGGACCAGGCTGGGCATGATGCACTGGTAGTCCACCATGATCAGCTCAACGGCCCCGGTGACAATGGCCATCTCGGTCATCAAGTGGTTTCCGGCCATGGGCACGCCCTGGCGCATGAGGATCTCGTTGCCCGTACAGCACAGCCCGGCCAGGTTGAGCCCCGAGGCCCCGGCGGCCTTGGCCTTGGCGATGAGCCCCGGGTCGCGCACGGCGTCGGCGATCATTTCCGAGACAATGGGGTTGTGGCCGTGCACCAGGATGTTCACCTGGTCTTTTTTCAGCACGGCCAGATTGGCCGAGGAGGTGCGCGGGGTGGGGGTGCCGAAGATCACGTCGGACAGCTCGGTGGCGATCATGGACCCGCCCCAGCCGTCGGACAGGCTGACCCGGGCCGCGTGCAGGAGCAGGCTCACGGCCTCGTTGTCCACGCCCATGTGGGTGCGGTGCATCATCTCCACCACTTCCCGGTCCACGCCGCGCGGGGTGACCCCCAGCTTGGCCCACAGCTCCTTGCGCTTGCTCGGCGCGCGGGCCACGTAGGTCACCTGGCCCTTGCGGCAGCCGAAGTCGTCCAGGAGCAGTTCGGCCAGGGCCTTGGCCATCTGTTTGGGGGTGAGGCTCGTGGTGTCGATGCCCACTTCTTCGGTCAGGCGCTTGAGCTTGGCCTCGTCGCGGACCCCGTAGTCAGCGGTCTCGCCCTCGCCGATGGCCAGAAGCGTCTCGGCCAGGTCCCGGCCGTGGTCCGAGTGCGAGGCCGCCCCGGCCGCGATCATGCGCCCGAAATTGCGGGCCACGATGACGTCCGCGTCCGCCCCGCAGACCCCGCGCTGGGGGCCGTGGCCAAAGGGGTCGATGCGGCAGGGACCCATGACGCAGTTGCGGCAGGACAGTCCCAGTTCGCAGAATCCGCAGTGGGGCTCCTGGGCCTTTTTGCGGTCCCAGACGGTCTCCACCCCTTCGTCATGGGCCTTTTCCAGCAACCGCTCCACTTCCGGGCGGATGGTCAACTCTTTGTAATTTGGTCTGGCCATATGCGCTCCCTCCTCGGGTTCAGGACCCGGCCACGCCCGAGGCCACGTGGGCCAGGCGGTCGGTTCCCTGGTTCATGGCTACGTTTACGTCCCCATAGGTCAGGGCCTCGGTCTTGCAGGCCGCGACGCAGGCCGGGATGAGCCCGGCCGCCACCCGCTCCTGGCAGCCGTCGCATTTGACGGCCACGGTGCGCCCGCCCGGGGCCTTGTGGTCCGGGTAGTAGCGGATGACGTAATAGGGGCAGGTCATGGAGCACATGCCGCAATCGATGCACCGGGTCTCGTCCACGATCTTCAAGGCCCCGGCCATGTCCGGGTGGATGGCCCCGGGCATGCACGCCTCCAGGCAGGGGGCCGGTTCGCAGTGGCGGCATTTGTTGGGAAAGGGCCGCTGCTCCGGTCCCACGCCGATGTGGATGCGCGGTTTGGCCAGGACCTCCTCGCTGATGGCCGAGAAGAGATCCTTGCTTTGGGAGTGGGCCTCGGCGCAGCGGATCATGCACTGCATGCAGCCCACGCAGAGTTCTGGCCTGACGATGACGGTTTTCACGATCATAACGCCTCCTTGGCGCGTCCCCCGCCGATGCTATGGTTGCACGTTGCGACTCAGCCCCCAGGTCGCGTCGGCCAGGGGGGCGGCATTCACCGTATTCTCCAGCCAGGTCCGGGGGATGCGCCCGCGCCGTAAGCCCTGCCGGATGGCCCAGGCCAGTTCTCCCAGGCGGGGCGCGGCGTCAAAACCCACGGCGCCGATGAGCACGTCCTGCCGGAACACCAGTTTCAGGTACGAGCCCTTGCGCGGCTCGATGGCCAGGCTCTCGCAGCCCGCCGTATAGCGCGGATTCACCGCGCCCACGGAGACCAGGTGGGAGCCGAACATGGGGATGGAGTTCATGGCCAGGCCGCCGGGATAGGCCGCAGGCTGCCCGGCCATGTTCCAGGCCGCGTAGCGTCCCTGCTCCACGGCCAGGGGCCAGATGGCGTTGACCTGGGACGCGTCCAGGGCTAGGTCGTGGGCCTGGGCCAGGTCCCCGGCCGCGTACACATGCGCCGCCCGGGTCTTCAGATGTTCGTCCACGGGCAGCCCGTCCTGGCCCTCTCCATCGAAGAGCCCGCTGCCCGTAAGCCAACCCACGGCCGGGATCACGCCCTTGCCCGCGGCCACCAGGTCGGCCTCCAGGGTCGCGCCGGTGCTCAAAGTTAGCTTGTAGCGGCGCTCCTGGCCCGTTTCCATGGCCGTGACCGAGGTGTTGATGGACAGTTCCACGCCAGGCAGGGAGGCCAGGTTGCGGCCGATGATCCCGCCCAGATACTCGTCCACGTTCAGGGCCAGGGGCCGGGGCGAGGCCACGATGAGGCGCACGCGCATGCGCCGGGCCAGCAGGCCGTGGGTCAGCTTGAACCCCACCAGGCCTCCGCCCAGGACCACGGCCAGGCCCCCGGGTTTGATCCCGTCAAGAACGGCCGCCAGGTCCTCGCGGCCCCGGAAATAGCGGATCTCCCCGGCCTTGTCCCCGGCCACCTCCACCCTCCGAGGGCTGGCCCCGGTGGCGATGAGCAGGCGGTCATAGGCGATCTCCTTCCCTGATTCCAGGGTCAGGACCTGGCGATCCGGGGCCAGGGCTGCGGCCCGCTCGGCCTCCACGGCCACGCCCAGCCCGGCAAAGGGGTCGGGCTCCTTGAGCTCAAGGAGTTCGGGTTCGATCTCCCCGGCCAGGACGTGGCTGATGAGGGGGCGGGCGTAGGCCGGGGCGGGTTTGGGGTCCACGCCCACGATCTCGGCGCTTTTGTCCAGCCGCCTGAGCCAGGCGCAGGCGCTGCGACCGGCGGCGTGCAGTCCGACAACCACGTAGCGCATGGGGCACCTCACTGGTTGATGGCCTAAGGCATTCTTGATGTTGTGCCGGACCCGTTCAAACGTTCCAGGATGCGGCCGCAGGCCAGGTCGATGTCCGGCCGCTCGGGCAGGCCCAGGACCGAGGACACGGTCAGTTGCCGCTCACGCAGGGAGGGCAGGGCGGGCAGCACGGCGGCCAGGGGCGGCAGGCCCTGAAGGTCCGGCAAATCGGGCCAGCCTTGGGTCCAGTCCCCGGCCAGTCCCCCGACCAGTCCCTCGTTCCGATTGAGCACCAGGACCTGGCGGGTCAGGCCCAGGTCCCGGGCCATGAGCCCGATGCGGGCCGCAGCCTGGAGCCCGCGCAGGCTCGGGTCGCTGACCACCACCAGGGCGTCGGCCGAGGCCACGGTGCCCCGGCCCAGGTGCTCCACCCCGGCCTCCAGGTCCACCAGAACCCACTGGCTGTTTTCCAGAAAAAGATGGGCCAGAAGGGCCTTGAGCAGGGAGTTGGCCGCGCAGGCGCACCCGCCGCCCGCCCCGGCCACGGTGCCCATGACCATGAGCCGCATGCCCTGCACGGACAGGGCCAGGCGCTGGGGCAGATCGTTCACCTGGGGGTTTAAGTCGATGACCCCGCCGCCGCCGGTGCGCTGGGTGATGAGCTCATGCTCCTGGCACAGGGCGGTGGGGATGGTGTCCGGGGAGAGGCCGAGAGCGGCCCCCAGGGACAGGGCGGTGTCCGCGTCCACCAGCCAGACCTCCCGGCCCTGGCGGGTGAGGTAATCCCCCATCCAGGCCGTGAGAGAAGTCTTGCCCACCCCGCCCTTTCCAGAAACCGCGATCTTCATGACCAACCCCCGGGAACGAGGAGTCTGTCGAAATTCTAGCTTCTATTTTTTTGAGCACGGATCGGGGGGCGAGTCAATCACCTTTTCTGTTTGAAACGGCAAGGCATTGCTGGCGGCTTCAGGGGCGGGCAGACTGACTGGCGCAGGGGGCGGGGATGAGAGGCTGAAAGACAGGGGCGGGAGGCAGGGCCGACACGCGCGGGAAGGGTCAGCGGCCTGGTTCAGGCCCGTGTCCCTGCGGCCTTCCGCGCTTGGCGTCAGGTTGGAACTCGGGCCGGAACAGGGCCCAAAGAGGCGATGTTTCCTAGTAGCCCACGGCGGCCAGGGCGTACTCGGGCTCGGTCTGGACTTCGCGCACGGGCGTGAAGCAGGCGTTGGGCGCCGGGTCCTTGTGCAGCCGCCATTTCCGCAGTTCCGCGCACCGGCGCATCTCGTGTCCGCTGAAATACTCGGCGCTTCGGCTGATCTGCCAGTGGCGGCAGTCCCGACAGGTTCTGGGAGTGGCCATGGGGAACTCCTTTGCTTGGGGTTCGGGGGACTGTACCCGGCCCCGGGGCGGAGTCAACTAGAAAAAGTCTAGAGATATCGGCAGGTCAGCTTGCGTTGTGTCTATTCTGTTGAAATTCCGTGACATTTATATTGCAAATACTGCCGGGCTCCGGGGCCTGGGCAAGGAAGCGGCCCGGACCTTGGCCTTCAAGCCAGGGTCCGGGCCGCTTCATGCCTCATTCGGGAGGGGCCGGATCAGGGGGCCGGGGCGGGCTGGGCCTTGTCCGCGAGGTACTCGTTCAAGTTGTGGATGAAGATCATGTTGTACGCGGAATTCAGGAAGCAGTTGCCCGTGGTCGCTATGCGCAGGCTGTCCGGGAAGAGATCGACGCCCTCGTCCGGGCGGCTCTGCATCTGGAGGTAGATGGACTTGCCCATGAGGATGCACTCGTCCTTGATCTGCTTTTCAAAGGCGGCCAGGTCGGCCTTCACGGACGCGGAGACATCCGTGTCCAGGATACGGAAGGAGTGGAAGCCGGAGACATTGATCCCGCTGTGCTCCACATGCCAGAGGTAGACCCCGGGAGGCAGGGTGGGCGGCAGGGTGTTGAGTTGGCCCGGCTTGAATGGCCGGGTGGCCACGGTATCGTCCGGGGCCAGGACGGGAGACACGATCAGGGTCCAGGGCTGGTCGCGGTGGACAGCGTCAGGAGTCCTTGGTCCCCACTGGAACTGCATGGGCTCACCCGCCAGGACCGAGGCCTGGTCCATGGGCCAGTAGGGCAGGGACACGTTCTTGAAAATGTCGCCAGGCCCTCTCAGAGCGACCGCCCGGGTGGTCTCCGAGTGGGCCTCCTTCTGGGGGGTGCGGTAGATGTAGGTCTTCATGTCCTCGATGTAGTCGTTGAACACGTTCTTCATGAAGGATCCGGACTGGGCCGTGGCCGTGCAGTTGACCGTAAAGGGCCGGTCCACGGTGAGCGTGCCGCAGGCCATGCTCTTGTGCACGATCTCCACGGTTCGTCCGGGCAGGGGCGTGACCACATCACCTGTAAACAACTTCATTTCCGACTTCTCCGGGTTGATGCGGGTCTCCCCGCGCAGGACGAAGAAGCCCGGGTCTCCGGCCGCGCCCGAGGTGGAGCGGGCCGTGGCCGTCTCTTTCTCGGCGGCCAGGGATGCGGACGGGGACAGAAGGCCCAGGGCCAGGCCGAGCGTCAGGATCAACCGGAGAAAAGACGAGGTTTTCAGGCGCATTTTGTCCTCTCTGTTTTGAAATCAATGTAGGACGTCACGAAATTGTGGATGTTGGCGTAGAAGCAGATGCCCATCATGGGCACCCAGGCGTCCAGGAAAATGCCGAAGCGGATGAACAGATAGCTGGCCACGCTGGTGCGGATGGAGGAGATGAGAAAGCCCAGGACCATGAGGGACAGGGTCAGGGGGATGTGGGTGAACAGGGCGGACAGGATGAGGATGGAGCAGATATCCGTTAAGTATTTCAGGTACAGGTTCTGGTTGATCTGCTCGGCCTTCATGAGCATGTTCACCTCGTTGGCCAGGACATAGACCCCCTGCATGACCCCCAGCGGGGTCTTGTGCGCGTCGCCCATCTCCGGGTTGGTGGACCCGATGACCACGATGGCGTCCTTGTCCCCGTCCTGTGACTGGTCCTGGGATTGTGAAAGCCAGGCCGCGGGCCGGAAGCGGCGCTCGAAAAAGGGGTCCTCGTCCACCCCGAACCGGGCGTAGGTGTCCCGGTCGGCGATGCGGTAGCGCAGCTTGGCCGGGAGGCATTCCCGGTCCGGGTCGTAGCGGTAGAGCACCACCTTGCCTCCATTGCCCGGCAGGGGCGCGCCGGTGAAATCCGGGTCCGTAGCGATGCGGCCCTTGAGTCTGGCCACTTCCTGGTCGGCGGCCGGACGGGGCAGGCTGGCGTAGAGATAGGCCAGGACCGGCATGGACAGGACCACGCTGTCCGGACCCGGGGTCGATCCGGCCACCTTGTAGAAGAGCATGTTGCGCACGGTTTCGTCGTAGCGGTCGGTCATGACCGAGGTCAGGCCGGTCTTGACCACGGCCGGGTGGGCCTGGATCAAGGCGGCCAGCTTGTGGGCGTACTCGTCGTCAGGGGGCGCGGTCTCCACCAGGGGCAGGACGATCACGGCCTCGGAGGCCTCGGCCTTGGCCACGGCCCGGGTCAGGGTGGCCAGGAACAGCTCGTTTTCGTCCAGGGCCTGCCCGTCCCTCAAGTACACCGGGACCTTGCGGGAAACCGTGAAGTCCACCAGCACCACCTTGGCGCCCAAGTCCACGGCCCGCTCGATGCAAGCCCCCAGGGTGTGCCGGGGGGTCCAGAATCCCCGGTTCTCGGCGTGCTCGTAGGTGAAGGGGTCGAACTCCACCAGCTTCAGGTTGTCCACGATGCGCTCGGGCCGGGCGGCCCCGTCCAGAAAGTCGGCCACCACGATGGAGTCGTAGAGGTCGTTCAAAAGCTTCTGGCCAAAGGTGGAGTTGTTGATGAGAGAGAGCACGGCCAGGGTCACAATGCCGATGACCACGTTGTACAGGAAGACCTTTTTGTTCTTTTCCGACCAGCGCTTGCGGGAGAAGATGGTCTTGAAGGTGTCCAGGTTCACGCCCGTGCAGTAGTGGAACTGGACGAAGCGGATGAGGTCGAGTTTTTTCTTCATGGAGTCAGGGCTCTTTCCTTCCTGGCCGCAGCCTGGGAAGAGGCGGCTGTCGGGCTATGGAAGTATAGTGCCGCTGCCGGGAACATGCAAGTCGGGAGGGGAGGGCCGGGGTATTGGCGGGAAGGCCTAATGGTTGTGCTGGAGAAACTCGATGGCCCGGGGTAGTTCGCCGAAATGGCGGATGATGTAGTCCGGGGCCACCCCTTCCCAGTGCTTGCGGCCCTGGTTGGAGTCGAAGAACACGGTCTTCATCCCCAGTTGCTTGGGGCCGAACACGTCCCGGTACATGTCGTTGCCCACGTAGACCGCCTCCCAGGCGGGGATGCCCAGGCGGTGAAGGGCGTTCTCGAACAGCCGCCGGTCGGGCTTGCGGAACCCGTGGTCGCCCGAGACCACGATAGGGTCGAAGTAGTGCTCGATGCCCACGGCCCGCATCTCCGGCCTGGCCCAGGCCGATTGGCCGTCCGAGATCACGGCCAGTCGGTGGTGGTGGCGCAGGTGGTCCAGGGTCTCGCGCACACCCGGATACAGCTCCAGGCGGCGGCGGGACACCCCCCGGAACAGCTCGGCCAGGAACAGGGGCAGGATCTCGGCCTTGGCCTGGGTCAGGCCGGGTGCGCCCTGGCAGCGGCGGTGCAGGAACTCCCGCCACACGGCCTGGGCGTCATACTCCGGGTGGGCCTGGCCGCTGGCCCGGCGCTGCTCTCGGAGGATCTGGCAGTATTCCTCCTGGATGGCCGAGCGGTGGACGCTGATGCCCTGATAGGTCAGGAAATGGCTGATGGCCCGGTACACCCGGCGGCAGCCCTCATCGGTGTGGATGTCGATGAGGGTGCCGTTGACATCGAAAATGACCCCGCCGATGCGCATGGCCGGGTCGTCCCTTCAGCAGGCCCGGGCCGAGCGCTGGGTCTCTTCCATCTCCCGCATGCAGTCCAGGCACAGGCGGGTGGTGGGGTGGGCCTTGAGCCGGGCCTTGGGGATGTCCTCGCCGCACCGGGTGCACAGGCCGAACTCCGGGTCCTCCACCCGGCGCAGGGCCTGGGTGATCTCGGAGAAGAGCCCGCTGTCCCGCTTGCGCAGGGCCAGGGTCATGGCCAGTTCGGAGACCCGGGAGGCCAGTTCGTTCTCGTCCGCGCAGGACAGGGGAAAGAGGTCCGCGTTTTCCAGACGGCCGCGCAGACAGGCCAGCCGCTCTTGCATGTGCCGCCGGATTTCGCCGCGTTCGACTTCGGTCATGTCATTCCTCCTTGCAGGAAACCAGGGGAAGAACTCTATCGCCGGGAACATCCTATCCGCGAATCCGTGGAGAATGTATTTCGGAGCGATGTCGGTTGAGTGAAGAAGGCCGAGTTTTGGTTCCGGGTTGTTCTGGCGCGAGTCCTTCAGGCCAGATACAGTTCCCAGGTCCGGCGCAGGGCCTGGTCGAAGCCCCGGGACTCCATCTCGGACCTGGCCTTGACCCCCATCCGCTCCCGGCGGGCCGGGTCGTCGGCCAGGACGCGGATGCCCTGGGCCAGGCCCTCCACGGTCATGGCGCTCAGCACCAGGCCGGTCTCGTCGTGCAGCACGTTCTCGGGCGGGCCGCCCTGGTCGCTGACGATGATGGGCAGGCCCGAAGCCTGGGCCTCCAGGACCACGTTGCCAAAGGTGTCGGTCAGGCTGGGGAACACGAAGAGGTCGCTGGAGGCGTAGCAGGCGGCCAGGTCCTCGCCCCCGAGCACCCCGGCGAAGCGGCAGCGGGGGTGTTTGAGCTTCTGGCGCAGGGGCTCGGCCTGGGGGCCGTCGCCCACGATGAGCAGGTTCAGGTCGTCGCGCTCCCCGGCCAGGCTCAGGAAGGAGTCGGCCAGAAGGTCCAGGTTCTTCTCCTTGGACAGCCGCCCCACGTAGAGCAGGGTCAGCCCGGTCTCGAACCCGTAGCGGTGCAGGAATCCGTTGCGTTTTCGGGGATGGAAGACCTCGGTGTCCACGCCCCGGGGATAGACCGAGACCTTGTGGGCCGCGATGCCGTGGTCGATGAGCTCCTGGGCCGTGGACCGGGAGGGGGCGAAAATCTTGTCCATCTGGTTGTAGAACCAGCGCATGTACCGCCAGGACATCTCCTCCATGCTGTCGTCCCCGGTGAGCTGGTGCACGTACTGGGGGATCTGGGTGTGGTAGGAGGCGTGCACGGGCAGGTGCAGGACCTTGGCCGCCAGGATGGCCGCCAGGCCCATGGGACCGGGGGTCTCGGCGTGCAGGTGGGTGAAGCCCTGCTCGTGCACGGCCCGGATCACGTCCAGGATGGGCGGGTAGGAGATGGACTGCTGGGGGTATTCGGGCAGGCTGTACACTCCGATGGGGGTGAAATTCACCACGGCCGGGCCGCAGTCCCGGGGGTCCGGGCCGCAGGTCAAGACGCGCATGTCCAGGCCCAGGCGCTCGGCCCGGGCCACGCTGTCGCGCAAGGATTTGGCCACCCCGTTCAGCTCGAAATAGGTGTCCGTGCAGTGGGCGATGCGTCCGTCTTTGGGCTGGACCCCGGGCTGGCCGGGCAGGAAGCGGTCGGCCGCGGTCTGGGCGAACTGCCGGTCCTCGCCGAAGATGGTGTAGGACACGAAATGGGGGGCCAGCATGGTGTACAAGGCCCCGGCCGAGCCCAGCACGTGGAAGATGTCCAGGAGATTGCCCCCGGACAGGACCGTAAAGAGGCGGTCGGCGAAGATTTTGAGCACCTGGTTGGACACCCCGTTGACGAATCGGTACCATTCCAGGCCCTTGCTGTGCCGGGGCAGGCCCACGCCCTGGGACACCCCGAGCAGGGTGGGGTCGTCCATGATCATCCGGGCCGCCTCGTGCTGGATGATGTCCCGCAGTCCCGTGAGGGAGGAGGACTTGGTGTTGCGGTAGCGCCGCGCGCCGATGAAGGTCTTGATCCGGTCCATCATCCCGCTCTCTGGGACCGGGTCCGGGGACAGGAAGCGGTCCACGAAATTGATGCACACGTCCTTGCCCACCACCTTCTCAAGGTTGAACTTGCCCTTGTAGAACTGGTAGGCGATGGAGCTCAAGTTGTGGGCCATGGTCTCGGGCCGGGCGTCCTCACCGGCCGGATAGGCCCGCCCTTGCGCCAGGCCGAGCAGGAATTCGTCCAGGGTGCGGGCCTCCGGGACCACGGTGTGCTTGCGGGCGATATTCAGGCCCCCGTGGTCGTCGGACCCGCCGGTCAGCGTCTTGCGCCAGGGTTCGGGAAAGCCCGGCTGAATGCCGTGCTTGTCCGCCAGGCGGGCCATGCCCTCCGGGGTCAGGGACTCGACCAGGCGGCGCAGGAGCTGGTTGGCCTCGGTGCAGCGCGAGCCGTTCATCTCCAGGTTCTTGAACAGGAGCAGGAGCTTCTCCACATGGTCCACGGTGAGCTTGCCGTTCACCCCGTACAGGGGGTGGGCGCAGATGTGGGGGATGGCCTGCTCGCGCAGGAACGGGACCAGTTCGTAGACGTTCTCCCGGATCTTCTGGATGTCCTGGAACTGGGCCTCGGTGATGTTTAAGGCCAGCACATGGACCTTGCAGCGGTCCTCGGGAAAATAGGAGGTGATCTCCAGGCTGATGAAGACATCGTCCAGGTGGGCGATCTCCAGGACCCCGTCAAGGGTGTTGTGGTCCGCGATGGTCACCAGGTCCATGCCCCGCTCCCGGGCCAGCTTGTGGATCAAGGCCGGCGGGGTGAAGCTTTCCGGGCATCCGAGCTTCTGGAGAATCCACTGGGACGGCCGGGTGGAGCACTTGGAGTGCACGTGCAGGTCGATTTTCATGCGGCTCTCTCCTGTTCGGGCTGCCCCTGGCGACAGGGGTGGGCGTTCTGGGGCTTGTGGCCGGGCGCAGGTCGTGTCTAGCCTTTCTCAAAAAAAGTGGGTGGCGTTCCGGTGACTGTTGGGCGAAACTGAGGAACAATTGGGTCAAGAAACCCCGTCTGCGGGCAGGGAAAAAACAGGGGGAGGGCGGTGACGGCCGCCTTCCCCCCAGGGATTGATTCGGAGATACGGAGCGAGGTCAGGCTAGGCGGTGGCGGCCGTGTGCACCACGGTCAGGTGGGCGCATTCGGCCTTCTCTCCCTCGGTCCCAACGGCGGCAACGGCCGGGGCCGACCCCAGGGGCGTGCGGCGGTCCCGGACCCAGGAATTGCCCGGCTTGGACTTGGCCAGCTTCTTCATCTCCGCAGTGCGGCGGCTCATCTCGGCCGGGGTGAAGGGGAACTGGAAGGCGCAATCCACCACGCCCAGGGACGCGGACACCAGGGGGAAGCGGGTCAATATCCCGTCCCGGCCCGTGCCGGTGATATAGCCGTTTAAGCGGTCCTGTTCGTTGTACAGGGCCGGAATCTCGCGTTCGAAGCCCTGGATCACCAGGCGGCAGATGTCCTCGGCCGCGTCGGGCGTGGCGATGACCACGAAATCGTCCCCGCCCACATGGCCCACGAATCCGCCCGAGGGGTCGCGGGCGGCCATGGCCTCGCGCAATATCTTGGCCGTGGCCAGGATGACCCGGTCGCCGTTGGTGAATCCGTACACGTCGTTGTAGACCTTGAAGTTGTCCAGATCCACGTAGATGATGCAGGAGGAGGTCTTGTTCTTGGCCCGCAGGGATATCTCCATCTCGATGGACACGTTGCCCGGCAGGCCGGTCAGGGGGTTGGAGCCCTTGGCCAGCTCCATGTGCACCTTGGCCAGGGTGTCCAGCATCTTCTGCACGGACACGATGCCGAGCAGTTGGTCGTTCTCAGCCACGATGATGTCGTCGTAAATCTTTTCGCTGTCGCGGTTCATGGCCTTCTTGGCCACGTCCTCCACGGACTGGTCCGCATCCACGATGAGCGGCTTGGGGTCCATGAGCCGGGTCACGTCCCGGTTGTAGTACAGGGATATCCCGAACATGGTGCTCAAGTGCCGGTCCAGGTTGTAGTTCATGATCAGGCCCAGGGGCTTGCCCGCGTGGACCACCACCACGCTGCTTAAAGGGGGCTTGTCTTTCAGCAGGTCCTTGACCCCCTGGATGGTCAGGGAGGTATCCACGGCAAAGGCGGCCTGGATGAGCTTGCGCATGGGGATGGAGCAGTTCCAGACATTGTCCTGCACGTCGCCCACGCCCACCTTGGCCGGGAGCCGGACCTCGGGGATGGCCCGCTGGGTCGCGGGCTGGCCGAAGAAAAAGCCCTGGCCCGCGTGCACGCCCATGGACACCAGGGAGCTGAACTCCGTGTCCGTCTCCACACCCTCGGCAATGAGTCGGCAGCCCAGCTTTTCGCTTAAAAGCAGCAGGGATTCCATCATCATGCGCTTGAAGGGGTTGGACTCCACGGTGCTGACCAGGGACACGTCCACCTTGATGAAGTCCGGCCGCACCAGGGACAGGGCGCGCAGGGTGGAGTTGGCCGAGCCCACGTCGTCAATGGCCAGGAGCAGGCCCATGGCCCGAAACGGCTCGATCTTCTTGAGAAAGAGGTTGATGTCTGAGAGGATGCCCTTTTCCGGGAACTCCAGGACCAGGTTGGAGGGGGCCAGGTTCGCCTCGGCCAGAAGCTCGGCCATGGACTCCGGGGTCAGGGAGGGGCCGCGCAAGGAACTGGGCTGGATGTTCACGAAAAGCTTGTGCTCCGGGGACAGGTCCCCGGCCCGGCGGATGGCCCGCTCCCGGCAGAGGCGGTCGGCGGCCTGGGCCAGGCCCACTTCCTCGGCAAAGGCGAAAAGGTGGGTGGGGGAGTGCAAAAGGCTCCCGGCCGGTCCCCGGGCCAGGGCCTCCCAACCCAGGATGGTGCCCAGCCGGAAATCCACGATGGGCTGATAGACCATGTCGATGCGGTCTTCGGACACGATGGAGGCCAGCTCCTCGCGCATGTTCAGCCAGCGGGGGTCCAGCTTGGCCCGGGCCAGGCGCTGGCCCTGGCAAAAGGCCCGGAAGACCAGGAGTTCCGGGTCCACCGAGGGTTCTTCGGCCAGCAGGGCGTAGCCCACGTGCAGGTTCACGGGATACTCGGTCTGGGCGAAGATCCGGCTTTCGGCCTGGGTCAGCAGGGAGAAGCGCAGGGCCGCGTAGCTCTGGAACAGTCCGTCCTTGGCCTCGCGGGGGGCCCGGAAGAACAGGGCGTATTCCCCGAATCCCAGGCGCTCCTCGTGCAGGAGCACGGCCTGGCTGAAAAAGATGGAGAAGGCCTCCCGGGTCAGCTCCAGCACGGCTTCCAGAATGCGGAAGGACAGCTCCTCGCCCAGAACCCCGATGAGGGAGTAGGAGTCCCCCAGGCGCAGGGTGAGCATGCCCAGAACCTCCTCGGGACTGGCGCAGGCCAGCCCGGTGCAGACCTGGGAGGACAAAAAGGACAGCCTGCGGCCGAAGTCCGTCTGGCCGTCCTTGTTCTTGTTGGCCTCCAGGGCGCCGTTGAAACGCACGTTCGGGAGCTTGGTCACGGAGTTCATGCTTTCCCCCTTTTTCAGGCAGCCTGAAGGGTCAAGGCGATGTGCTCGATAGGGGCCGGTCTGCCCAGCAGGTAGCCCTGGCCGAACCGGCAGTTGAATTCCCGCAAACGGGCCAGTTGCAGCCCGGCCTCGATTCCCTCGGCCACCACGTTCATGCCCAGGTTGGCGGCAAAGGCGATGATGGTCTGGACCGTGCGGCTGTTGCGGTCCCCGTTGGGGCCGAGGCGGCTGATGAAGGAGCGGTCGATCTTCAAGGTGTCGAAGGGGTAGCTGTGCAGGGTGCTGAGCGAGGAATAGCCGGTCCCGAAATCGTCCAGGGCCAGTTCGAGACCCCCTTTTTTCAGTTCCAGGAGCAGGTCCAGGGCCTCCTGGGGGTTCTCCATGAGGGCGCTCTCGGTGATCTCCAGCTTGATCCGGCAGGGATCGAACCCGGTCTCGGCCAGGATGTCCTGGATGCGCCCGGCCAGATTGGCCTGGACCATCTGCTTGGGCGAGAGGTTCACGGACAGGCTTAAAGGGCTGCCGTCGGGTCCCAGCAGGCCCTGCTCCTGCATCTCGGTGCAGGCTCGGCGCAGGACCCATTCGCCCAAGGGGAGGATCAGGCCGGTCTCCTCGGCCAGGGGGATGAAGTTCATGGGCGAGATGAGTCCCTTGGTCGGGTGCTGCCAGCGGAGCAGGGCCTCCATGCCTACGATGTGACCCTGGGCGAGATCGTGGATGGGCTGGTAGTGGACCACGAACTCCTCGTTCTGCAGGGCCTTGCGCATGTCCGTCTCCATCTCCAGCAGGGCCAGGGCCTGCTTGTGCATCTTGGAGTGGAAGACCCGGTAGCGGCCCTTGCCTCCGGCCTTGGCCTTGTACATGGCCGTGTCCGCGTCGCGCACCACCTGGTCGGCCTGGTCGTATTCCGGGGCGCTGTACACGATGCCGATGCTGGCCGAGGTGAATACCTCCTGTTCGCTGATGGTGAAGGCCCGGCTCAAAGAGGTCAGGATGCGCTCGGCCACCCGGATGGCCTCGCGGTCGTCGTCGATGTCTTCCAAAAGGAGCAGAAATTCGTCCCCGCCCAGGCGGGCCACGGTGTCCACCTTGCGCACGCATTCCAGCAGGCGCTCGCCCACCTTGCGCAGGAGCACGTCGCCCACGGCGTGCCCCAGGCTCTCGTTGACCACCTTGAAGCGGTCCAGGTCCACCAGGAGCACGGCGAACTGGTAGCCCGCCCGGCGACGGGAGCGCTCCAGGGCGTGTTCGATGCGGTCCAGGATCAGCGCCCGGTTGGGCAGGCCGGTCAAGCGGTCCACGAATACCTGGCGGCGCATCTCCTCCTCAAAGAGGCGGCGCTCGCT
Organism: uncultured delta proteobacterium; assembly: GCA_903835685.1. GTDB lineage: Bacteria > Desulfobacterota > Desulfovibrionia > Desulfovibrionales > Desulfovibrionaceae > CAILNX01. The sequence goes on along the minus strand of CAILNX010000043.1, from coordinate 205,013 downwards.
CACGTCCCGGCAGTTGAGCACGATCCCGGCCACGGCCCGGTCGCCCAGGAAATTGGTGGCCTGGGCCTCCAGGTACACGTGGCTGCCGTTTATGTGCCGCCGCCGGAACTCCAGGCGATCCGTGGCCCGGTCATTTAAGGAGATGCTCCGGACCCCGGCCTGGAACATGGGCAGGTCCTCGGGATGCAGGAAATCATGGATGTTCCGCCCGGCCGCGTCCCCGGGCTCGAAGCCCAGGATGCCGTGAATGGCCGGACTCTCGAAAAGAATGGTCCCGGTGTCGCTGATGATGGTGGTCAGGTCCGAGGAGCGTTCGATGAGCGCGGTGTAGTAGCGCTCCCGGCAGAGCAGCTCGTCCCGGGCCGTGACCTGGGCGGTGATGTCCCGGCCGATGCAGACCACCCCGGCATAGGCCCCGTCCTCGAGGATGGGCTTGTTGATCCAGGCCATCCAGACCCGACGGCCGGACTTGAGCACGTTCTCGTTCTCGTGATGGGCGAAGCGCTCGGGGTCGTGGAGGAGTTCGCCGAGCAGGTCCTGGCCCCGGTTTCCCCGGGTGTCCTCCTCGGGGATGATGGTCCCGATCACGGAGCGGCCCAAGATCTCCTCGGGGCTGTATCCGAAGAAGCTCTCCCCGAACTCGTTCAAGAACGTGACCTCGCCGCTTAAGTTCAGGCGCAAGATGACGCAGTTGGCCAGGTTGACCATCTCCCGGTAGTGCTCCTCCACCCGTCGGCACCGGGACACGTCCTTCCAGAACAGGAGCATGCCCTCGTTGGTGCGGCCGATGGGGCTGGATTCGAACCAGGAGTCCCGGCCCGGAGTGGGGATATCCACCACCTGGCCCTGGACCAGGGCGGCCATGATCGACCCGGCCTGGTCCGCGGGCAGGAAATCGGCCAGGGGGCGTCCGCCCAGACCCGGGCACAGGGTCTGGGCGGCCTGGCCGCCCAAGGGGATGGCCCGGCGGACCAGACCGTCCCACCCGAGCTCCAAAACCATGCCGGGAACGGCCTGGGCCAGGGAGCCAAGCTCCCCGAGCGACAAGGATTCCGGATGGAGTGAACATTCCGTGTGAGACATTGGGTACCGCCGGTTGTGCAGTTTGGGTCCAGTTGCAGGTTCGTCGTTGTACATGCCGAGGTCCTTACCCCGCCCAGGTTGCGGTTGTGTTGCGCTTGCCCGACGATTTTGCGCGGGCCCCCAACCGGCCGACCTTTCAGGGCTATATTGTAATTATATAAATTCATTGTATAAATTTGAAAACAGGGCGGCTGGAAATGTCGCCGGATCGTCACCGGATCGCCATGCTCTGGCTGCTGGCAGGAGTAAGGAACAAGGAAGGCGGAAGAGCCGCCTGGCCGTCCCGGTGCTCTGCCGGGCCGGGTTTTCATCTTGCCACTCCAGCCAGTTTTGCCGGAGGCGTCATGGCCGATGTTCTGGTCGCCCAAGAGGATACCCTGAGGCGTTTCGTGGTCACCCGCCAGCTCAGCGCCCGGGGGCACCGGGTGCGGGGGGTGGCCAACGGGGCCGAGGTCCTGGAGGCCCTGGAGAACCAGGATTTCGACGTCCTGGTCCTGGATGTGCACATGCCGATCCTCGGCGGCGTGGCCACGGCCGAGATCATCCGCAGCTCGCGCAAACGCTATTCCGGCGTTCCCATCATCGCGCTCACCGGCCGCGTCTTGCGCGAGGAGGTGGAGCGCTTTCTGGCCGCAGGCATGGACCACTGCGTATCCCGGCCCTACACCGTGGACCGGTTGCAGGAATCCATCGCCCAGGCCTTGCGACCCAAAGCGGCCTGACCCCGTGGTCAGTCCAGAGGCCGCCTGTCTCCCCTGAGCCATTTGTTGCAGAACCGTGACCCCCTCGTCTCCCGGCGGAAAGATGGCCCGGGTACAGGGTGCTGAGTGGACAGCGCCATGACGCGACAAGGGGGCAGCCTGGTGAGCAAACGCATTCTGGTCATTGAGGATGATTCCGACACCCGGATCATGCTGGAGTTCGCCTTAAGGTCCCTGGGGTTCGCGGCCCAGGGGGCCGAGGACGGCCAGATCGGACTGGCCCAGGCCAGGAGCTGGGGACCGGACCTGGTGATCCTGGATCTGCTCCTGCCCGGCCTGGGGGGGCTGGAGGTCTGCTCGCTCATGCGCAAGGACCCCCGCACGGCCCGGATACCAGTGGTGATCCTGACCGCCAACGACAGCGAATCCAACCGGGTGGCGGCCTTTGAGCAGGGGGCCGACGACTGCGTGCCCAAGCCCTTCAGCCTGCGGGAGCTCTGCCTGCGCATCCGCAATATCCTCAAGCGCATGGACCAGGTCCCGGCCGCGCCCGGGGCGGTCTGGCGGGGGGGAGAACTCAGCATTGATTTCGACGGATTCCAGGTGGAGTCCATGGGTGAACATCCTCGGCTCACGGCCGCCGAGTTCCAGCTCCTGGGCGAACTGGCCCGGCACGAGGGCCGGGTCCTCTCCCGGGGGCATCTGACCCGGGTGTGGCGCGGCCACCCCAAGGCGGTCTCGACCCGGGCCGTGGACACCATGATCCGCCGCCTGCGCCGCAAGCTCGGTCCCTGCGGGGGGTACTTGAAGACCGAGCGCGGCTTCGGGTATCTGTTGCAGGCCCATTAAAAGCCGCAGTCCTTTCAGACACCAGGCAAGAAATGAACCCAAACCAAGAACAAGAATAAGAATGATATAAATATTTCTTGTTCTTGTGTTCGTTGCGTGTTTCTTCGCGCACTCTTTTCTGTACGGATTTTGTCCTTGCCCGCTCCCAATAAGAAACATCCCCCGGCCTGGGCCAGGGGATGTTATTGTCTGCGTCTCTTTCGTTCGCATAGGCCGTGGCCAGGGCTAGGCCTCTACATCTCGGCGTCCCGGCCGTGGTAGGTCAGGTAGGCGGCCATCTCTTCCTTGCCCATGTACCGGGAGAGGATCTTGCGATCCGTGCGCAGCAGGTCCACCAGGATGAGCCCGTCCAGGCAGTTGCCGAAGCCCTGGTCTATGTTGAAGCCCAGGAGCTCGCCCCCGAATTTCAAATACTGCTTGAGCAGGACCGGGAGCCCCCGGCCGCCCATTTCAATGTCCGCCACCAGGGCGTTCACGTCCTCGATGGTTTTCACCACGTCCAGGCTGCTGCCGGAGTCCATCTTCTTCTTCAGGGGCTTGAACCGGGGCGGGGTCTTGGCCCGGACCAGGTGGGACAACTCCCCGTGCAGGTTGTTGCGCCGCAAAAACTCCAGCATGTACTGGCGGGACACGGTCTCGTAGCGGTCGGTGATGCTCACCGGGCCGAAGAGAAAGCGGTATTTGGGGTGCCGGGTCACGAACCGGGCCAGGCCCTTCCAGAGCAGGGGCAGGGCCTGGGAGTGGCGCTGGTACTCGGGCCGGACAAAGGAGCGGCCCAGCTCGATGGAATTGTCGATGGCCGAGAGAAAGGCCTTTTTGTACTTGAACAGGGTGCAGGTATACATGCCCTTTTTGCCGAACCGGGGCCGGATTTCGTCGGTCAGGCCCAGACGGTAGGCCCCGACCACCTCGCGGGTCTCGGCGTTCCAAAGCACCAGGTGAACGTAGTAGTCGTCAAAGGGGTCCAGGTCCAGGGCCTCGCCCGTGCCCTCGCCCACCTCCCGGAAGGATATCTCCCGCAACCGGCCGATCTCGCGCAGGGTGTCCGGAATCTCCCCGGCCCTGGCCCAGTAGGTGTGCAGGGTCCCGGACTTGGACACCAGCCGGTCCTCGGGCAGGCTGGCCATCTCCCGGGCCAGATCCTCGGGGTCGACGGGCGCGATGATCGGGGCCTGGTTCTGGGCCTGGGCCTGTCCAGGGGTTTGGTCCAGAGCCTGGACCTGAGCCCGATCCGTCCTCTCCCGGCGCAGGGCCGCGTGCTTCAGGTTGTAGGTGCGCAGCCTTAAGAAAGTCATCAGATCTTCGTCGCTCGGGTACTCGGCGATCTTGGCCGCCGGAATGGGCGCGCCGATGCGCAGCTCGATGGTCTGGCCGCCCTTGTTCAGCATCTCCCGGGGGAGCATGAGGGTGCGCAGCCGGGGGTGGATGAGGCCCATGAGCTGGAAGAGCGGGCCGTTGGCCCCGTGGAAATACATGGGCAGGACCGGGCAGGCGGTCATGCGCGCGATGCGGGCCACCAGCGGGCTCCACTGGGGGTCGGATATGCCCCGACCCACCTGGTAGTGGGAGACCTCCCCGGCCGGAAAGACCCCGAGCAGGCCGCCGCTTTTCAGCCATTTCAGGCTCTCGCGCAGAGGTCCCAGGTTGCGCGCCGCCGCCCCCTGTCCGCCGAAGGGGTCCACCAGGATGAACATGTCCGCCAGTTCCGGCACGGAACTCAGCAGGGAATTGGCCAGGATCTTGGCGTCGGGACGGCGCTTGCGCAGGACATTGGCCAGAAGGAGCCCTTCCACGGCCCCGAAGGGATGGTTGGCCACCACCATGACCGGCCCAGTGGTCGGGATGCGCTGGAAATCCTCCTGGCTCAAGCGCAGGGAGACGTTCAGCCCGCTCAAGGCCAGTTCGGTGAAGGCCAGGGAGTCTCCGGACTGGGGCAGGTCGGCGTAGAGCCCGTCGATTTTCGGGATGCACATGACCGTGTTCAGGGTCTTGTGCCTGAGGGAGGAGTAGAGGCCCTTGATGATCCCGGCTTCGCTCACGGGCCTGGGCTGGGGCAGAAGATCTCCGAAATGCTGACGGCTTTCCATGGCTGGCCTCCGCGCTGAAGGGTTGCCGGGCGGGGGGGCGGCGATCCGCCGGAGCCGTCCGGCCAATGTCTAGAGAATATAGGCCGGAACGGGCCGGGCTGCATGGCAGGCCCATGACAAATGAGTGACAGGCGAGTGCGGAAGGATTGCTTGTCGGGATGAAGGGCAGGAGGGAGGACCGGGTCCCCCCTCCTGTCAGGGGGCTGTGGGTCTTTAAGCCTTGTCGGCCTCGGGCGCGCCCACGTTCAACTTGGCCGCGGCGTCGATTTCCGGGGCCACGCGCCAGGAGAACTCCAGGCTGAAACGTTCCTTGTCCTTTTTGCGCCTGGCCTCCACTTCCACCTCGATGTCCTGGCCCGGGGCCAGGGCCAGGCTGTCCTCACCCTGGGAAACCAGCACGGAACCGGCCTTGAAGCCCTGGATCAGGCCCTCCAGGTAGGTCACGGCTTCGGCGGCGGTCATGATCTGGCGATAGGCGAGCTTGTCCTTGTCCATGCGCATCTCCTTGGGGGTTGGGGTTCAGGATAAGGACACCAGGACCGGGGCCAGAAGGTCCGGGTCCAGGTGCGGGGCGCTTTGGGGCGAGGCCAGGGGGCATTCCACGATCTGGATGCCGCGCCTGGCCCAGCGTTCACGGCAGGAGGGGCTGGGCCGACGGTCCTGGTCCTGGTTCTGGGCCTGGTCCACGAGCACGAAATTCAGGAGTTGCTCGGCCTCGACCCCGGCGCCGCAGTCCCGGGCCAGAAGCTCCAGAAGGACCTCGATCTGGCAGTCCAGATCGTGGCCCAGGAGTTCGGGGTCCTGCCCGGTGTTGGGGATGAACACCTTGGGGCAGGCGGTGCGGGCGATTTCCCGGCCCACCCCTTGGGGCAGGAGGCAGGCGGCCAGGCTGGAATAGAAGCTGCCCATGGGATAGCAGATCAGGTCGGCCCGGTGGATGAGGGAGGCGGTCTTGGGCCGGATGGCGGTCTCCCGGGGGGTGGGGTCGGTCAGGCTTGCGGCCAGCCAGATGCGCCGGATGGGCTCGGACAGTCCCGGGACCTCCTTGCCGGTGATCAGGTGCTGGCCCACCAGGGTGCGGCCGTTCTGCAGCTCCACGGCCAGGTGCAGGTCCTCGTTGACCACGGGCCGGACCACGCCGAGCACGCGCACCAGCATGGAGAAGAGGTAGATGGTGGGGTCCAGGTGGCGGCGGTTGGCCAGGTATCCCCCGGCCAGGACCAGGTTGCCCAGGCTGGCCCCGCGCAGATCGAAGTCCTCGGGCGCGGCTTGCAGGAAATCGTAGAAATGCGCCCGGATAATCTTGCGCATGGGGTCGGGAATGGCCGCCACCAGGGGATGGCTGCCGTGGGCCATGCGGGTGAAATCCTCGCGCAGCTTGGGGATTTCCTGGTCCTTGGGCAGGCGGTGGATGAACAGGTCGAAAATCTCGGGATTGCCGTGCAGGCTTTGATCGGCCAGGGACATGAGCCGGTTGCGGATGTCGCCCACGGCGGGCATGCCGAAGGCCTGGCGCAGCTTGGCCGAGCTGCCCCCGGAATCAAAGGGGGTGATGAGATGGATGGAGTTGTGGGTATACGCGGTCAGGGTCCGGGACAGGCCGCGCAGGGCCGTGCCTCCGCTGAAAAACAGGATGCGCGGCCCAAGCTCCGGGCTTTTGCGCGAGCGCGCCGCCAGAACCGGGTCCGGAAGAACCCGGTGGGAGACCAGCCGGACCTGGACCACGGCTCACCCCGCGCTGTCCCGGGGCGTCTCCCCGGTGCGCAGAAAGTCCAGGCACACCCGGGCGGCCAGCGCAAAATTCACGCCCCCGGAAAACTCCAGGACCACCCGGTCGCGCAAGGCCTGAAGCCAGGCCTCCTTCGGAAGTTCCTCCTCCTCCCGGACCTCGGCCTCGGGATAGAACAGGCCCGGGGATTTCATGATGGCCGGGAGCAGGTCTCCCCGCTCGGCCGGATTCACCCGGGCCACGCGGCAGGCCCCGCCATCCCTCTTCCAGTTGAGCAGGGCCAGCCCGGAGAAGGGCACGGCCAGGCGGAAGCGTCCGGGGCCGAAGCAGTCTTCGATGATGGCGTCGTATTTGTGCTCCAGGGCCCAGAGTTCGGCCGGAGGCAGGGCCAGGAAGCGGGCCTTGTCCGTCTCGGCCACCACCGAGGAGAGGTCCGGGTTGTTCAGGGCCGTGCCCGGATTGATGCGCGGGTGCTTGGCCACGCCGTAGAGCATGGCCGGGCCGTGGCCGCTCCCGTTCACCAGCACCCGGTCGTTGCTCACGAAGTCCGCGCCCAGGCTCATGACGTGCAGGGCCAGGGTGGACTTGCCCATGCCCGAGAACCCGGCCATGGCCAGTCCGCGCGGACCCAAGGCCACGGCCGCCGCATGGCCCAGGATGGCGCCCTGGTCCAGCTTGCGCTCGATGTAACGGTTGTTGATGAAGTTCACGACCTGGTTGGGATTTTCCAGACAGGGACCCACCACCAGGTGCTCGCCCTGGCCAAAGACCATGACCATGCCGGTCAGTCGCTTGCGCACCACCCGGCCGCCCGGGATGTCCGCCCATTCCTCCTTGATCTTGCTCTTGCCCGGGTCCGGGGTCTTGGACTCAAAGGCAAAGGGCAGATCCGGGGCCGGGGCCTCGTGCACGGTGACCAGCAGGTCCGCCTTTCCCTGAGCCTGGGCAAAGGAGCCGAAATAGGAGGTCAGCTCGGTGTTCAGCTCCGGGCTGTTGCTGCGCACCTCGATGACGCAGTCGCCCAGGTGCAGAAAAAAGATGTATTTGGTCGGGTACTTGGTCCGCACATGGCGGACCAGGTCGTGCAGGGCGCTGGTCATGGGCGGCCTCCGATGCGGTTTAAGACGTGCTCGACCAGCAGGGGGGCCGGATCAAAGCCCCGGGCCTTCTCCACCCCCCGAAATCCGCCAAAGGCCGAGACCTCGAAAACCAGCGGCCCCTCGCTGGTCAGGGCCACGTCCACGCAGGTGAAATCCAGGCCAAAGGCGGCCTGGGCCTTGTCCGCCAGGTCGATGATCTCCCGGGGCGGGTCAAAGGGCGCGTAGCGTCCGCCCGAGGCCGTGGTGGTGTTCCAGGAATCGTTGGTCTTGCACCGGGCGTAGGTGGTCAGGTACTCCCCGCCCAGAAAGACCAGGCCCAGGTCCCGGTCGTTCTCGATGGTCACGGCCTTCTGGATGTACATCATGGGAAATTCCCGGGCGTAGGCCGCGATGCGCTCCCGGGAGTCCGGGCCGTGCTCCAGCAGGATCATGCCCCGGGCCTTGGTGCTGTAGAGTGGCTTGAACACGGCCCGGCCGTACTCCGCCAGGGCGGCGGCGGCCTGGTCCGGGTCCTCGGTCAGGGTGGTCTTGGGCATGGGGATGCCAGCCAGTTGCAAGGTCACGGTGCAGGCCAGGCGGTCCAGCATGCCCATGATGCGGCTGGGCTCGGAGAACACGGGCAGGCCCCGGGCGGACAGGAGGCGCAGGATTTCCAGGCGGTCCAGGAGGTCCGGGGAGTACTGGGCTCCGATCTTCTTCACGATGAGCGCGTCCAGGTCCGCCAGGTTTAGGTCCCCGAACAGGACCCGGCCCGAGGGCAGGTCCAGGCGCACCCGGTTCATCTCGATGAGCAGGGGGGGGTGGCCGGTGGCCTGGCTCGCGGCCTGGGCCAGACTTTGCGAGGACCAGCCGTCGCTGATGCCGATGACGCCGATGCGGGGCATGTGCCTGTCCTTTGGTTGGCTGCTTTTTAGGCCGAGAAGATGTGTTCCGGGATGCTGAAGGCAGCCCAGGCGCCGGTGTGGGTGGCCATCTTTTCCATGAGGTAATGGCCGCGCAAAAACATCTCCTTGGCGAAATTGGGGGCCAGCTCGAAACGGGTGGAGGTGAAGAAGGAGCGGGCCAGGGCCAGGCAGAGCCGGGCCTGGAAGGTCGCGTCCTCTTTGGACGCGGCGTATTCGCAAGCGAACTGGAAGAAGGACTGGCTCACCGAGGCGATGCGCTCCCGCAGATTGTGCTCCATGACCGGCAGCCGGAAGTTGGACACCAGGAACACGGAGATGTCCTGGACCACGTCGGCCCGGCGGGAGCGGTACAGATCGATGAAATGGATGCGCTCCCTGGAGTGGTCGTACACGATGTTGTTCACGTTGAAATCGCCGTGGATGAACATGGTGCGCGGGGCGGGCAGGGTCTGTTCGATATCAGCGCAGGTCTTGAGCAGTTCGCGGGTGGAGGCCACCCGGGTATCGTTTAAAAACTGCACGGGCCGTTCGAAGTTCTTGTGCACCTGGCGCACGGCGTCCAGGCGGGAGCTGAGCTGGCCCATGTAGTCCGTGGGAGCGGGGCCGGTCATTTCCGTGGCTTCCCAGACCTCCATGAGGGTCTGTTCGAAAAGGGACAGCACACGCATGAGGTCGTCATGGGCCGAGGTCAGGACCATCTCCTCCAGGGTGCAGCCGGACAAAAACTCCACGAGCATGGAGGCCTTGTCGCCCTCCTCGTGGTAGCTAAATATCTTCGGCCCGATGCCCGGGGCGATGATGTCCCAGCTCTCGATGTTCTCCTTCTCTTTGCGCACCTTGGCCAGGGCGCCTTCCTTGAAGATGCTGCCCTGGGCCGGGTCCTTGGCCAGGTGGGTTCCCACCCGGCTGATGCGGCAGCCCGAGCGCGTGCCCCAGATGGACTGGAAATCGATTTCCGAGATGGACCCGGAAAAGCCGCTCTTGTTCAAGGTCTGCTGCAGGGCCTGGAACTGCTCGATCTTGATCTTCTCCCCGATGATGGAAAAGATCATGGCCTCGCCGATGTTCAGCAGGGAGTCGCCGATGCGCTCCAGATAGCGGAAGATGAACAGGGTGGTGAGCAGGTTCTCCACCTGCAAGCCCGTGCGCAGCATGGCCATGATCCGGTCGAAGCTCTCCTTGTACTGGCTGTCCAGGGTGTGCTCGCAGCGGCACACGGCCAGGGCGGCCGAGAGGTCCTGCTTCTCGCTCATGTTCTGGACCGTCTCCAGCCCGGTGATGATCTCGTTGAGCATGGCCTGGTGGTCGAAGCGCTTGAGGAAGTGCGGGTCGTTGAAATAGGCCATCTGTTTGGCGATGTTCACGCAGAAGTCCGCGATGCGTTCCAGGTTCACGGCGATGATGTGCAGGGCGCGGATATGGTCGATGCCCCGCTTGGTGATGGCCGCGTCGCTGTGGATTTTCGAGAAGCAACTGTTCTCGATGACGTTTTTCAAGTTGTCGATGTAGTCGTCCCGGGAGACGATCTTGTCGAACAGGGAATGGCTGGGCGCGTCCAGGAAGGTGGACGTGGCCTTGGCCTGATGGGTCACTTCCAGGGCCAGGAAGCGGAAGTTCTCTTCGATGCTGTCCAGGGTAATCATGGTCAGGACCGGATGGTGATGCTCTTGCCGGTTGTTTCTTCGTCGCGCTTGGCGTCCTTCCAACTGATCTTCACGGACAGACGGCTTTCGTCCTCCTTGCGCTTGGCCTTGACCGAGACCTTGAGCAGGGGGCCGGGGGTGAGCACGATTTCCTGGTCCTCGGTGGCCAGGCGGACCTGGCCCTTGGCCAGGCCGTCCAGGATGGAGGCCAGCTGCTCGCGCAGGGTCGCCGGGTCCTGGAAGGATTCGAATTCAAAACGCTTGTTGCCGGACATATGGAAGGCCTCCTTGCGGGGCTATGGATTGAGCCGGTTGGTGTACTCGGCGATGACGGTTTCCTTGGCCATGTCCGCCTTGAGCAGCATCTTGCGGATACCCAAGTTGGTCCATCCGGGCTGGACCCCGATCTGGCGGGAGGCCTTGGCCGGATTCTGGACCTGGGGATGCTTGGTCTTCTCCCCCATGTGGCAGTCGTCGCCCATGAACACCAGGAGCCTGCGCTCGGACCTGGGGCGCTCCCGGTTCTTTTCGCTGATGATGCGGATGAGGAAATCGGTGTAGCGCTGGGACTCGGGATTCCAGACCTCCACCCCGTCCACGTCGTATCCGCCCAGCAGGATGGGCCAGAACTGTTCGGGGTGGGGGATGACCACCCCGCCGCGTAAGTGCCGGACTTCCTCGATGACCTCGGTGGCCCGGTAAAAATGCTTGAGGGAGAAGGCGGTCTTGACCCCTTCCTTGACCGCCTTGAGCAGGGCCTGGGCGCGGTTGATGGCCACGTCGCCCACCCGGGGCCTCAGGCCGTCGAGAAAGTCGCGGACCAGCTTGTTCTTGATCGCGCCCCGGGGCAGACCGTCCTGATGCCGGTCCAGAAGGCTCTCGATGCGGCTGGCCACGGTGTGCACAAAGCCGATGAGTTCCTCGTCGGCCCCGCATTCGCGCACGGCCCGCTCAAAGACCAGGCTGTCCGGGGTGGTGATGGCCCGCAGGAACTCGTGGAGCTGGGAGGAGCGGTAGGTGAAGGTGTGGGCCAGCATGGATTTGAGCACGCCCGCCTCGGCCACCCGGGAATTCTCGAAATGGATGAGGAGCTGGACCTTCTGGTCAAAGCCCGAGGCGTAGCAGTCCACCTCGGCCCCGGTCCAGGGTCCGTAGCTCATGAGCTCGTTGTGCTGGGTGGGGATGATCAGTTCATCGGTCTTGTTCGGAAAAGTGGCCTCGATGCGCCTCGCGATCAGGTCCAGGGGCACGAATTCCGGGTGCCAGTGCACGGCCAGGACGCTCCGGGTCTCCGGATGGACCTGGGCCGGGGCCAGGATGCGCTCCACCTGCTCGGGATCAAGGGCCGTGGCCGTGACCTGAAAAAACAGGTCCTGGTCCTCGGCGGTCAGCTCCCGGGGGAAATCCTGAAGGGCCATGCGGCCGCAAGCCAGGGGCTTCTGCGGATCAGAGGCCCGGTGGGCTATTTGTATTTGGCGTGGCATTCCTTTTTCACCCGGTTGATCTGCTGCAAGGCGGTGGTGATGAGGTCGAAATCCTGGGCGGCCACAGCAGCCTTGAGCTGCTCCAGGGTGGCCAGGAAGGGGGCGTAGTACTCCTCACCCTTACCCGGAAACTTGGTCATGGCCAGACAGTGGTTCAGGAAGCCCTCCAACTCGTGTCCCGGGGGCAGGCGGTTCTCGGACACGTACCAGGCCAGGCTCTTCATGTTGGCCCGGAGCTTTTTCTTCAGGGTCTTGTAGCCTAGAACCGGAGGTGGGGCGCTCTCGGCCTGGGCCGCCTCGGTCTCGGTGGTGCGCTTGATCTTGACCTTGACCGTGTAGTTCGACCCGGCGTCCTCCACCCGCAGTTTGAGAGAGGCCACTTCGCCTGGCTTGGGCAGGCCTTCGGCCGCCTCCTGGCCGGACAGCCAAGTGGACAATTCCGCGAAGAAATCCGCCAGTCCGTCCTTGGGCAGGGTCTTGCTCAGCTTGATTTCTCGTGCACTCATGAACACGCTCCTTTGGGGCTGGCCCAGACCTCGGAAATCGGGCCGAGGCCAGCAATTCGTCATGCTTGCCGGGTCATACTTTTACGCACGGGAACCTCTGCCATGATGGCAGGCCGGTTACAGTTTGGTGAAGAAGGGCCGACGCCAGCAAGTCCGGGCGCTTCCCGGCCGTGGACAGACACCGGGGATGGGGCTACCATGTCAGAAAGCCAGGCCAACTGGCCTGACCCCACCCTGATCTCGGGATTCCCCATGTGGCCCAAATGGTACATTCTTCGCGCCGATAAAGTCAACTGGCTGAATTTCAATAGGCTTTTTCATCCATTGTCCTGGTCCAAAGGGGCCGGGGGGTTGTGCCTCGGCCTCCTTGTTCTGGCCCTGACCGGCTGCTCGGACACCACCAGGGGGGGCCAGGCCTTGGCCCGGGGAGACTTCAGCCAGGCCGTGTCCAGCTACCGGCAGGCCCTGGCCCAGACCCCGGGCGATCTCCATGTCCGCCGCCAGTTGGCCCAGGCCTTGGTCCATGCCAGGGATTATTCCGAGGCCGTCACGGTTCTGGAAGGGGTTCTGGCCGAGGTCCCGGGCGATCCGGCGGCCACCCTGTACCTGGGGCTGGCCAAGGTGGGGACCGGGGAGCGGGACCAGGGCTTCGCCCTGCTCACGAGTTACCGTCACTGGCAGGCCCCGCGCGAGCAGCAGATCGTGGCTGACGCGGCCCGGCGTCTGCGGGCCAGGACCGAGATCAGCCCCGAGGACCTGGTCCGGGAGATGGAGTTGACCCTGGAGCAGGCCCGTCAGGAGGAGTTGAAAGAGCAGCGGAGCACCCGTTTCGGCCGGGCGCAATAACCGGCGGCCGTCCGGTGAAAGGCCCTGCCGATCCCGGAGCGCCAGCCTAGACGCAGGAGTCCTGCATCTCCTGGATCAGGTCGCGCAGGGACCGGGCCTGCTCGGCCAGGCGGGAAACCACCTGGGCCGACTCGCGCATGGCGGACGAGGTTTCCGAGGATATCCGGCTCACGTCCTCGATGGAGCGGTTGATCTCCTCGCTGGTGGAGGACTGCTCCTCGGCCGCCGTGGCGATGGAGCGGACCTGGTCCGTGGTCAGCTCCACCATGGCCACGATTTCCCGCAGGGCCTGGCCGGACTGGTCGGCCAGGGTGGTGGCCTGGTCGATGGTGGCCACGGCCTGGTCCACGTTCTCCATGTTCTTCTGCGCGCTCTGCTGGATGCCGCGCACGGACTGGTCCACTTCCTTGGTGGCGGTCATGGTCTTTTCGGCCAGTTTGCGCACCTCGTCGGCCACCACGGCGAATCCCCGGCCCGCATCCCCGGCCCGGGCGGCCTCGATGGCCGCGTTCAGGGCCAGGAGGTTGGTCTGGTCCGCGATGTCCGAGATGACGCCCATGATCTTGCCGATGCCCTCGGCCTGTTCGCCCAGGGAGACCATGTCGGTCTTCAGCGACAGGGCCTGGCGCTGCACCTCTGAAATGCCCTGGACCACCTGGCTGACCACGCTGGCCCCTTCCTGGGCCTTTACCCTGGCCTGGCCCGCTGTGCTGGAGGCCTCGGAAGCGTTCCGGGCCACTTCCAGCACCGTGGCGGTCATCTCTTCCATGGCCGTGGCCGTCTCGCCCACGCGTCCGGCCTGCTGGTCCGCGCCCTGGCTGGACTGCTCGATCTGGGAGGACAGTTCGGCGGAGGCGTCGGTGACCGCGCCCACCACCCCTTGCAGTTTGTCCGCGGCATGGAGCATGCCTTCCTGCCGGGCGGTCCGCGCCTTCTCCAGGGCCTCCCGGGCCTCGCGCGTGGCGGCCGAGGCCCGTTCGGTCTCCTGGCTGGCTTGGACGCCCTTGGCCTCGGCCTCGGCGATCTTGGCCTTCAAGTTCGCCACCATCTGCCGGAGGCCATCGGCCAGGAGCCCGGTCTCGCTGTCGCCGTCCACGTCGAGCGTGGCTTCGAGCTGGCCCTGGGCCACGGCTTCGGAGAAATGCACGGTGCGGCGCAGGGGGGCGGTGATGCTCCTGATGATGGCCAGGGAAACCGCGACCATCACGAACAGGGCCAGGGCGATCCCGGCCAGGAACACCTGCTTTGTTTCCTGGTAGCTGGCCCTGGCCTGGGCCTCGGCCTGGTGGTGCATGTCCTCGGTGGCCGCCAGGATGCCATCCACCACCCGGTCCACAGCCTCGGTCGGAGCCCGATCGATGCCGGTCACCAGCTTGTCCACCTTCTTCCCGGTGTTTTCATCGCCCGGATCAAACTGCTTCAAGGCCCCCTGATATTTTTCCAGGAGCTCTGCATGGGCCTTGGCCGCCAACTGAGCGTTTTCCGGGTTCATTCCGAGCCGGGCCATGAGGGCCTGGAGTTCCCGCAGCTTGTCCTGCACCGAGGCGTGTTCCTTGTGGAAGGACTCAAAATATTTCTTATATTTTTCCGAATCATTGCCGCGAATCAGGACGTTCTTCCACTCCTGGACTTGGATCTTGAAAGCGACCTGGGCGCTTCTGGCCAGGTCGATGCTGCGCTTGATATCGCTGTCCCTGGCGAGCTGGGAGGTGAATCTTTCATCGACCCGGGCCACGCTGGCAATGCTGAACAGGCCGATGCCCACCAGGAAAATGGAGGCGATGACGACCAGGGAAAACAGTCTCGTGCCTATCTTCAGATTCTGCAACCGCATCGGTGATCTCCTTCTCTTCCCTGTTCTTTCGGCTTGCCCGTACCCTGGCCGACGAAGGACGTGATATTTTTGTCGGGTGAGGCTTTTCGATTCGATATCACGCGATATACGATATTTATTGCTTCGTTACGGAACTGTAACAATATTATCAACAGATTTGTCGTGTCCGGTCCATTCGAAAATCGTCCTGACGGAACTCCAGGACCAGCACCCAGGCCCGCGCTGGACGGACTCTTGCCGGGACGGCGGGTTTGGGCTAGCGTCGGACAACGATCCCAGTGATCCGATTGGGGTGTTCCGGCCAGAAAGGGCGGAACTGAGAGCATACCCATTGAACCTGACGCAGTTCGGACTGCCGGAGGGAATTCGGATTGGCCGCATCCCTCCTTCCCCGTCCCCTGCCTGCCCCGGGGCTTTCACCCGTCCCGAAGACACGGAGTCTCGTCCATGAATCACGCCGCAGCCGTCTGGGCCGATCTCGCGCGCATCCGCGAGTTGCGCCCCCTGGTCCTGAACATCACCAACGACGTGGTCACCAATTCCACGGCCAACGCGCTTCTGGCCCTGGGGGCCTCCCCGGCCATGACCCACGCGCCCGAGGACGCGGCCGAACTGGCCGCCTATGCCGGGGCCGTGGTCTTAAACATCGGCACCCCGGACCCGGGGCGCATCGCCAGCATGCTGGCGGCCGGGCGCGCGGCCAATGAAAAAGGCGCGCCCGTGGTCCTGGACCCCGTGGCCGTGGGGGTCACGGCCTACCGCCGCCAGGCGGCCCGGTCCATCCTGGATCAGGTCAAGGTGGCGGTGATCCGGGGCAACGCCTCGGAGATCCTCTTTCTGGCCGGGGAAAAGGCCCAGGCCAAGGGCGTGGACAGCCTGAACGGAAGCGACGAGGCCCTGGACGCGGCCAAGGCCCTGGCCCAGGCCCAAGGGGCCGTGGTCTGCGCGAGCGGCCCCCGGGACATCGTCACCGACGGCCAGGGGGTGTGGTATGTGGTCAACGGCCATCCGCTCATGCCCCGGGTCACGGGCCTGGGCTGCACGGCCACGGCGCTGATCGGGGCCTTTGCGGCCGTGAATCCCGACCCGCTCCTGGCCACGGCCCACGCCATGGCGGTCATGGGTCTGGCCGGAGAGATGGCGGCCGAGGAGGCGCCCGGAATTTCCATTGGACCGGGCTCCCTTCAGGTGCGTTTCTACGACGCCCTGTACCAGATGGGCGAGGCGGACATCGTGGCCCGGCTGCGGATGGTCCGTTCGTGACCGGGGTCCCGGATTTGAGCCTCTACCTGGTCACTGACCGGGCGGCCTGCCTGGGCCGGGACCTGCTGGAGGTGGTGGCCGCGGCTGTGCGCGGGGGCGCGACCCTGGTCCAGATCAGGGAAAAGGACTGCGGAACCCGCCAGTTCGTGGAGCTGGCCCGGGCCGTGAAAAAATTGCTGGCCCCCACGGGCGTGCCGCTGATCGTCAACGACCGGGTGGACGTGGCCCTGGCCTGCGGCGCGGACGGGGTGCACGTGGGCCAGAAGGATATGGCCCCGGCCGACGCGAGGCGGCTCGTGGGGCCGGACATGATCCTGGGACTTTCGGTGAGCAGTCTGGAGGAGGCCCTTCAGGCCTGGGGGAAGCCCGTGGACTATCTGGGGGTCGGCCCGATCTTTCCCACCCCGACCAAGGCCGACGCCGCCTCGCCCCTGGGCCTGGACGGCCTGGCTGAGATTCGCCAGGCCACGGACGTGCCCCTGGTGGCCATCGGGGGACTCAGCGCGGCCAATGCGGGTCAGGTGATGCGGGCCGGAGCTGATGGCGCGGCCGTGGTCTCGGCCCTGTGTTCGGCGGCAGACCCCGAGGCAGCGGCCCGGGAATTGGCCCGGATCATCGCCGCCAGCCGGGGGGCCTGACCTGGCTGAGTCAAACCCCTCCGTCCTCGTTGCGTCCAGAAATATGACCAACCAAGAAAGAAGAATAAAAATAAGTAGTTATTATTCTTGCGTGCCCACAAAAGACACGGTTATTCCTGGCGCGCAACACAAAGAAAATATTATTTTTCCTTTTTCTTCTGCCTCTTTCTCGGACGCCCCCTAGTCTCCTTCCCCGGAATTGGCCTGGGCGGCCTTTTCGGTGAAGGTGTCCAAGGCCCGGGAGGCCTCGCGCAGGATTTCCTCGTGCTCGGCCTTGGAGGGCTCGGGGTCCAGCCAGGCCTCCACGTAGAATCCCTCGCCGAAGTCGTTCACGAACACGATGGGCGCGAGCACGGTCTCCTCGGGCTCATCCATGGCCACCACGCAGCGGGGTTTCTTGGTGCGCACCAAGTATTCCCGGCCGCTCTCGGCCCCCTCGCCCACGATCCAGTCATCCAGTTTCATGTCCATGGTCCTTCCTCCTTGCGGCTTCTGGGCCGACGATAGCCGGGCGCGAAAGGGGCGTCCACCGAAAAGGGGTGGCGGCCGCGTGTCGGGTCTTCCGCTTCTTCCCTCCCTTCGGGTCCTGTTTCGTGCACACGGCCCCGGGATTCCTTGCCATCAGGCGGGCGTCCGGTGTAGAGAGGCATAAGGCCTATCCCCATGGCGCGATCCGTGCCGGGCCTGTCTCGGGGACGCCTCCTGAACCTGACCGTCAACCCTGGAGCCGCCATGAATCCTCTTCGCGCCCTGGTCCCCCCACTGGCCCTGGCCCTGTGCTTCTGTCTTTCCGCAACCCCGGCCCGGGCCGCCGGTTGGGGGGAGGTGCTGGACACGGTCAAATCCCAGGTCCCGGCCGTGACTGGTGGTCAGCCGGGCGGCCAATCGGGCGCACATTCCGGCTCGGGTCTCACCGATAACGAGATCGGGCAGGGGCTCAAGGAGGCCCTGGCCCAGGGAACCCAGAAGGCCGTGACCGCACTCGGCCGCGCCGACGGGTATTTCGGGGACCAGGCCGTGCGCATCCTGCTGCCCGAATCCCTGCGCAGCCTGGAGACCCCCTTGCGCCTGGCCGGGCAGGGCGGGCTCCTGGACGCCTTTGTCCTGTCCATGAACCGGGCTGCGGAAAAGGCCGTGCCCGAGGCCGCCTCCATCCTGGCCGACGCGGTGCGGGCCATGACCCTGACCGATGCCCGGGCCATCCTGACCGGCCCCGAGGACTCGGCCACCCGCTATTTCCAGAAGACCAGCGCGGGAAAAATCGCCGAGCGCATGAAGCCGCTCATCGCCCAGGCCACCCAGTCCGTGGGGGCCACCAAGGCCTACAAGGACCTGACCGCCAGCCCGGCGGCCTCGGCCCTGTCCCAGGGCGCGGGCCTGGACCTGGACGGCTACGTGACCCAGAAGGCCGTGGACGGGCTCTTTGTCATGGTGGGCAAGGAGGAGAAGGACATCCGCGTGAACCCGGCCGCCCGGTCCACGGACCTCCTGCGCAAGGTTTTCGGCGGCAAGTAGGCTTGTCCGCTCCGGGCAGGACCGGGGGCGGATATGGCCCTCGGATTCTCATTGGAAGCATGAAAAAAGGGAAGGAGGTTGATCCCCCTTCCCTTTTGATTTTTTGGTCTTTCGTCCTGTCGGAGCCGCGTCCTGAAAATCCCCCCCGGTGTCGGTCCTCAAATCCTTTCAGGCGGCGCGCGGCGCGCAACATCAAGAAGAAATTATTTTTTCTTCTCTTCTTCTGCTGCCTGCCACACGGGCGAGCCCCTAGCGTATCCCGAGCTTGTTGAAGAAGGGGCTGTAGCGCTTGTCCGTGCCCTTGATGTGCTTGATGAGCCAGTCGCGCAAAAAGTCCATGAGATCGTTGGACACCGTGGCCTTGCCGGCCTTGAAGTCCGCGATGTAGTCCAGGACGCTCTGGGTCAGCTTCTTGTGGAGTTGCTTGTGGGCCGCTGTTTCCGGGTAGTTGTGCTGGTCGAAGAGCTTTTCCTCGTGGCCGAAATGGAAGACCGTGTATTCGGCCAGCTTGTCCAGGAGTTGGCCCATGGTGGCCGTGGCCTGGCCCGAGCGCATGCCCGCGTAGAGGTCGTTGATCAGGTCGATGAGCTTCTGGTGCTGGGTGTCGATCTCCCGGATACCCACGGAAAGGTCCGAGTTCCAGGAGATGAGCTTGTCGCCCGTGTCGTTCTTCATGTCCTGGATGAGTCCGCCCAGGTCCAGGGCCTGCCCGGCCAGGGCCTCGATGGCCTGGACCGAGTGGTGCATGCCTTCGGCCATCTCGATGGCCACCTGGGTGACCTGGTCCACCGAGCGGTTGATCTCCGTGGCGCTGGCCGACTGCTCCTCGGCCGCGGCCGCGATGCTTCTCACCTGCTCGGCGTTGTGCTCGGCGAACTGCACGATCTCGGAAAAGGCCTCGCCCGCCTGCCGGGCCATGTCCGTGGCCTCGCGGGCCTGGGAGGCGGCCTGGTCCATGCCCGCGATGTTGCTGCGGGTGGCTTCCTGGATGGCCCGGATGCTGTCGCCCACTTCCTTGGTGGCCACCATGGTCTTTTCCGCCAGCTTTCTGACCTCGTCGGCCACCACGGCGAATCCTCGGCCAGCCTCGCCCGCCCGGGCCGCCTCAATGGCCGCGTTCAGGGCCAGGAGGTTGGTCTGGTCCGCGATGTCGTTGATGGTATTGATGATGCGGTCGATGGACTGGGCCTGTGCGCCCAGTTCGCTCATATTGGATTTGAGTTCCCCGGTCAGGGAGTTCATGCGGTCGATGGCCTCGATGGACCGGTTGATGACCGCCGAGCTTTCCCTGGCCTTGCTGGAGGCGTTCTCAACGCTCACGGCCGCTTCTCCGGCGTTGCGGGACACGTCCACCACGGCCGCGTTCATCTGCTCCATGGCCAGGGCGGTCTCGCGCATGCGGTCCTTCTGGGTCTCGGCCCCGGTGGAAATCTTGCCCATCTGGGCGGAGAGTTGCTCCGAAGAGCCGGAAATGCCCTGGACGACCCCTTCCAACTTGCCCGCCGCATGCTGCAGAACCTCCAGGCGCGCCCGCTCGGCCATGCTGGTGGCCACCTGGGCCTGGGCCACGGCCTGCTCGGCCTTGGCCCGGTTTTCCTGGAGCTCCTGGTCCCGATCCTTGGCCTGGGCCTGGGCCTCGCACACTTGGCCGCGCAGGTCGGCCACGGCCTGGGCCAGCAGGCCCATCTGTCCGGCGGCCTCGACCGGGGCTTTCTGGTCCGGAAGGCCGCAGGTCCTGGCCGCTTCCAGAATCCGGTCCAGGGGCTTGAACACATTGGCCGGCATGGCCGCCAGGAGAGCGGCCAGGGGCGCGGCCAGGGCCAGGGCCAGGGCCGTGAGCGCCTGGGCCGAGGCCCCGGAATAGGCCAGGGCGGCCAGGGTCAGGGCCAGGATCAGGGCTAGGCTCTGCAGAGCGAGGAACAGGGGTTTCATGCGCGGCTCCCTTGAGGTGACTGGAGGCTTGGGGTAGGTCGTTTGCCCCATCTAGGAAAATACCAGAACTCCGACCCGTTGCCAAGAGAATGATTAATTGGGCATGGGCAGACGCGTGCCCTGGCCGAAGCAGAGCCTGGCCTGGCCCCGGGTCTGGAAAGCCAAAAGGCCGGACCCCGGCATTGCCCGGAGTCCGGCCCTGGCGGCGCGCGTTTTTGAAGGCCAAGGCCAATTTCCCCATGCCCTCCTAGTCGGCCAGCACGAACTGCCCGTTCTTGACCTGGAGCATGACCATGGAGCTTTCATCCAGCCCGTTGTGGTCCGTGGGGCTTAAGGTGAACACCCCGCTCACGCCCACGTGGCCCTTGATATTCTCCAGGGCATCCCGGATTTTGCCCGGCTCGGTGCTCTTGGCCGAACGGATGGCCTCGGCCAGAAGGGAGATGGCGTCCCAGGCGTAGCCCGAGTGGGTGTTGATGGGGAAGTCCTTGTCGTAGTGGTAGACCTCGGTATACAGGCGCACGAACTCGGTGATGACCTTCTTCTGGGGGTCCGAGTCCGGCAGCTGCTTCACGGCCAGGAGCTTGGTGGAGGGCATGAGGTCGCCCTCGGCGGCCAGGCCCGCCAGCTTGATGTAGGTCGGGTCAGGCTGGCCATGGCACTGCACCAGGGGCAGGTCCAGGCCCAGGGCGTGGTGGTTCTTGGACACCAAGGCCCCGGCCGGTCCGATGGTCCAGCACACGATGGCCTGGGGTTTCTTGGCCGCCAGGTTGGCCAACTGGGGCTTCATGTCCTGGTCGCTG
Organism: uncultured delta proteobacterium; assembly: GCA_903835685.1. GTDB lineage: Bacteria > Desulfobacterota > Desulfovibrionia > Desulfovibrionales > Desulfovibrionaceae > CAILNX01. The sequence goes on along the minus strand of CAILNX010000043.1, from coordinate 184,095 downwards.
GGCTTGAACTGCTCCTCGCCCACGATCTCGATTCCGTACTCCGGGGCCATCTTCTTGAGCCAGCGCTCGCCGTCCTGGCCGAATCCGTCCCCGGCCGTGAGCAGCCCAATCCTGGTCAGGCCCTTTTTCTTGAGATAGCCGTACACCTTGGCCACGGCCGTGGACGAGCGTTGGGGGGCTTTGAACACGTACCGGGCCGTGCCGAAATCCTTGTCCCCGACCATGCCCTCCATGATCACCGGATCGCCCCCCACGGTCATCATCGTGGGCATCATGGCCGTCTCGGCCTGCTTCTTCACGGCCATGCCCGAGTCCGTGCGCGTGGGGCCGATGATGGCCACCACCTTGTCCACGGAGAGGAATTTCTTGAACACCATGACCGCCTTGGTGGGCTCGCTCTCGGTGTCCCCCAGGACCAGCTCGATGGGACGGCCGTCAATGCCGCCTTCCTTGTTGATCTTGTCCGCCGCCATCTGGGCCACCAGCTTGGTGGGCGTGCCAATGGCCGCCGCTGGCCCGGACAGGGCGAAAAAGGCCCCGATCTTCACCGGCTCGGCCGCCTGGGCAGACAGGGCCAGGGCCAGGGTCAGAACCGCCACGAACAGAAGCGCTGTGAAAAGCTTTTTCATGGAATCCTCCTTGTTTATAAATCGGAAGAATGCTGCTCCCGGGCCAAACGGGCCAGAAGCCAGGTCCCGCCCCGGCGCACGTGGTCTCCGGCGGCCTGGGCCGCGGCCTCGGGGTCCCGGGCGCGCAGGGCGGCCAGGATGCGGTCGTGCTCGGGCGCGGACCAGGTCCCGGCCTCCTGGCCGTCGATAGAGGTGACCGAGATGCGCTCCACCAGGGCTTCCAGTTCCTCCAGGAGCCGGGAGAGAAGTTTGGACCCGGCGGCCTGTCCGAGCAGGAGGTGGAACTGGGCGTTGGACAGGACCATCTGCTTGTGGTCGGCCTGGGCCAGGGCCTGGCTGAAGGAGGCCATGCACTGCTCCATGGCCGTGAGGGTCTCCGGCTTGGCCCGGCGGGCGGCCAGGGAGGCGGCGTAGGATTCGAGCAGGGCTCGGGTCTCCACGGCCTCCTCCACCTCGGCGGCCGAGAGCCGGGGCAGTTCGTAGCCCCCGTGTTCGCGCCGGGTGAGCACGCCTTCCTGCTCCAGGCGGTGCAGGGCCTCGCGCAAGGGGGTGCGGCTGGCCCCGATGCTTTGGGCCAGACGGTCCTCCACCAGGCGTTCGCCGGGCCGAATCTCGCCCTCGATGATCATGCGCCTGAGCATCCGGGTGACTTCCCGGCCCAGGGACTGTCGGTTCAATCGTTCCATGTAGCCTCCGTCCTGGTTCAGGCCTGGCCCGCCTGGGCGTCCGTCTGGCCGTCTCTTGAGAGATCGGGCTGGCAGGCCTGGCCCAGGAAGGCTTCCCGCAGTTGGGCGTCCCGCAGGATGTCCGCCGGGTCGCCGGAAAATCGGATGCTGCCCGTGGTCAGGATGAAGCCCCGTTTGGACACCGAGAGAGCGCCCAGGGCGTTCTGCTCCACCAGGAGCACCCCGCACCCGGTGGCGGGCAGGTCCCGGATGACCCGAAAGATCTCGGCGGCCACCTTGGGCGAAAGCCCCAGGCTGGGCTCGTCCAGGAGCAGGTAGCGGGGCGCGGCCATGAGCCCCCGAGCCATGGCCAGCATCTGCTGCTCCCCGCCCGAGAGGTCCCCGGCCCGGCCGCCTATGCGAGTACCCAGGATGGGGAACAGGGCCAGCATGCGTTCCAGGTCCCGGGCCACGGCAGCCTTTTCGCCCGCTTTCAGGCGGATGTACGCGCCCATTTCCAGATTCTCGCGCACCGTGAGCGGGGCAAAGACCTGACGGCCTTCGGGCACCTGGACCACGCCCGCGCGCACCAGGGCGACCGGGCCTTTGGGGGCCGGGTTGCCGTCCAGGAGCACCTGGCCGCGCGTGGGTTTCAAAACCCCGCTCAGGATGTTCAGGAGGGTGGTCTTGCCCGCCCCGTTCATGCCCAGGAGGCTGACCACCTCGCCCCGGTCCAAGTTCAGGCTCACGTCCGAGAGAGCCCGGGCCTGGCCGTAGAAATAATGAACGCCGCTGACCTCAAGCACAGAGTCCGAACTCCTTGCCCCCGCCCAGGTAGGCGGCCACCACTTCCGGGTGGCGCTGGACCTCCTGGGGAGGACCGTCGGCGATTTTCGCGCCCGAGCACATGACCACCACCCGGTCGCTCACGCGCATGACCAGGGACATGTCGTGCTCCACCAGGACCAGGGCCAGGCCCTTCTCGCGCAGGGCCAGGATGAGGCGGCCCATGGTCCCGGTTTCGGCCGTGTTCAGCCCAGCCACGGGCTCGTCCAGAAGCATGAGCCTGGGCTCGCTGACCAGGGCCCGGGCCAGGGCCAGGCGCTTCTGGTCCCCGTAGGGCAAGGCCCCGGCTGTCCTTCCGGCCAGGTCGGCCAGACCCAAAAACGACAGGGTGTCCATGGCCTTCTCGGCCATGCGGCGCTCCTCCCGGCGAAGCGACGGGAAGCGGAGCATGGCTGCGGTGAATCCGGCCCGGGCCGTGCCGTGCAGCCCGACCATGACGTTCTCCAGCACGTTCATGCGCCCGAACATGCGCAGGTGCTGGAAGGTGCGGGTGAGGCCCAGGCCGGTCATGGCCCGGGCCGGGAGGCCCAGGATGTCCCGGCCGTTGAACAGGACCTGGCCCGCGTCAGGCCGGGTGTGGCCGCTGACGCAGTTGATGGCCGTGGTCTTGCCCGCGCCATTGGGGCCGATGAGGGCGGTGATCTCCCCGGCCCGGGCCGAGAAGGTCAGGCCGTCCAGGGCCTTGACCCCGCCGTAGGCAATGGTCAGGCCGCTGACCTGCAAAAGTTCGCTCACGGCCGCTCCTCCAGGCTGTCCCCAGGCATGACCGCGCCGCCAATGCCGCGCCGGGCCAGGGCCTCTTCCAGCCGCCCGACCAGACCCTGGGGCAGGAAGATGAGCAGGAGCAGGAGCACGGCCCCGAAGATGATGTCCTGATGCTCCTCGAACACGTGCAGGAGCTGGGGCAGGGGGGTGAGGAAGGAGGCCCCGAACAGTCCGCCCCACAGGGAGCCGATGCCGCCCACCAGGCACATGGTCACCAGCTCCACGGACTTGAAGATGTCAAAGGTGCGCGGGGTGACGATGCCGAAATAATGGGCGTACAGGGACCCGGCCACCGAGGCGTAGACCGCGCTCACGACAAAGACCTTGATCTTGTAGCCCTCGATGGGCACCCCGCAGGAGGCGGCTGCGGCCGGGGAGTCGTGCAGGGCGCGCAAGGCCCGGCCTACATGAGAATGGAGCAGGTTGCGGGCCGGGAGCAGGCCGATGAGGGCCGCGCCCCAGGCCAGCCAGAAGAAGCGGTAGTCCGTGTCCAGGGGCAGGCCGAAGAGGACCAGGGGCGGGACCCCGGTCAGGCCCCCGGACCCGCCGGTCAAATCGTCCCACTGGATGAGCAGCACATTGACGATGATGTTGAAGCCCAGGGTGGCCATGACCAGGTAGTTGCCCTTGAGCCTTAAGGTGGGCGCGCCCACGGCCAGGGCGCACAGGGCCGTGGCCAGGGCGGCGGCCACGAGGGCCAGCCAGGGATTCACCCCGTAGGTGGCGGTCAGGATGGCGCTCACGTACGCCCCGATTCCGAAAAAGGCCGCATGCCCCAGGCTGATCTGGCCCGCGCACCCGATGAGCAGGTTCAGGCCCGTGACCACCAGCACGTTCAGGGCCGTGACGTTCAGCACGTTCAGGTAATAGGCGTTGGTGACCACCAAGGGGGTCAGGCCCACCAGCAGGATGAGGGGCAGGAGTCCGGCCATGAAGCGCCGGGCCTGGACGGTCAGGTTCATGACCGGCCTTCCTTGACGCCCAGGATGCCGCTGGGGCGCAGGAAAAGGACCAGGAGCAGGACCAGGAAGGCCAGCACGTCCTTGTAGGCGCTGGATAAAAGACCCGCGCACAGACTTTCCAGCAGGCCCAGGATGAGGCCCCCGGCCACGGCCCCGGCAAAGCTCCCGTACCCGCCCAGCACGGCGGCGGCAAAGCCCTTGAGCCCCAGGAGCACGCCCACGTCGTAGGACAGGGAAGTGATGGGGGTGATCAGGATTCCGGCCAGGGCGCCCAAGGCCCCGGCCAGGGCAAAGGACAGGGTGGTCAGTCCGGCCGTGTCGATGCCCATGAGCGAGGCCGCCCGGGGGTTGGCGGCCATGGCCCGCATGGCCTTGCCGGTCAGGGTGCGGTCGAAGAAATGTTTCAGGCCCAGGATGGCCGCCAGGGTGATGCCCAGGACCCAGAGGTTCTGGGGGGTGAAGGCCGCGCCCATGAAGCGCAGGGGAATCTCCGGGCTGATGGAGGGCAGGGGCAGGGTCTGCTTGCCCCAGACGGTCTTCATCAGGCCCCGGGCCAGGATGCTGGCGGCCACGGTGATGAAGATGAGGACCATCAGGTCCCGGCTGCGCGCCGGGCGAAGGCAGAGCCGCTCCATGAGCGCCCCGGCCAGGGCCACCCCGGCCACGGCCAGGACAAAGGCCGGAACAAGCGGCAGGCCCAGGCCCGAGAGCAGGGAATAGAAAAGCAGCCCGCCCAGGCTGAGGAAGTCCCCCTGGGCGAAATTGACCACCTTGGTGGCATTGTAGATCAGGCAGTAGCCCAGGGCGGTCAGGGCATAGACCGAGCCTGTGGTGAGCCCGCTGATGAGATATTGGCTGAGCGCCGCGTGAGCCGCCATGGGTCCTCTTGGGCGATTTTGTATACGGTATACATGTGCCTGTCAAACCCGGGCCAGGCCCCCTTGTTCCCGGTCCCGGCTTGGCGTATGGTCCGATGAAGAGGGAGGTGGCCATGTCGGATGAAAAACGCGCAGCGACCCGGGTGCTCCGGGGGACCCTCAATTTCTTTCCCCTGATCCTGGACTCGGGCGACAAACTCCTGTTCGGAGTGGAGAACATCAGCAGCACCGGGCTGCTCATCCGCATCCTGGACCCGGAGGTCACGGTCCTGCCCGCGCCCGGGACCCAGGCGGTCTTTGCCGACTGCCCGGAGGAACTGCGCCGGGCCTTCCGGGAAATCCGGGAGGTCATCATCTCCGACCTGCCCACCTCCCTGCGCCGCGCCCTGGCCGACCGCCAGGGCACGGTGGTCTGGCGCGAGGACCTCTTTTGCGGGGTGCGTTTCAACCCGCCCCTGGACCTTTCCACCGAAGACCTGCGCCAGATCATGGAAGAGATCCTGCCCGAGAGGGAGCCCCTGCCCTTTGAGGAATTCGGCGGATTAAACGACCCCATGGGGGACGTGCATGACCCCGGTCTTTGATCCTCTGCTGGCCGAGATCCAGGATATTCTCGCGGCCGGGCTGGACATCCGGGGGACCCAGGTCATCTGGGGGCTCCTCGGGGGCCAGCCTTTGCCCGAGGCCTGGCTTGGGGGCATGAAACTCGCGGCCGAGACCCTGCCCAAGGCCCTGGAGAGGCCTTTCACCCAGGAAGAGCGCCTGCTGCACTTTCTCTGGGAGGCCCTGGACCGGCTCCCGGCCAGCCTCATGGTCCCCCTGTCCCTGCCCCTGCGTCGGCTCCTGGCCGCCCGGATCTTCAAGAAATGCGGCAAGGCCTTTTTGGCCGAGGAAGGCGTCCGTTTCAATTTTGGCCAGGACCTGGAAGTGGGGGACAACGTCTATTTGCGGCGCGGGGCGATCCTGGACACCCAGGGGGGGCTGACCATCGGCCATTCCGTGAGCATCGGCGAGGACGTGCGCATCTTCACCCACGCCCATTCCGAGGCCTCGCACATCGAGCGCTTCTACAAACCCGTGGTCATTGAGGATTTCGCCAAGATCTCCACCGGGGCCATCATCCTGCCCGGGGTGAGCATCGGCCGTGAGGCCATTGTCTCGTCCGGGGCCGTGGTGGGCCAGAACGTGCCCATGAACGCCGTGGCTGCCGGAAGTCCGGCCGTGGTGGTCCGGCAGCGCCAGACCGACGGACGCCACGGGGAGTCCCTGGACCATATCTGGCTGTTCTAGGGTCCTTAAGCGGACATGCCCCGGACCGTATCGGCCAGGGTGTCCAGTTCGGCCTCCAGATCGGCCATCCGTCGGTCCAGGGATTTCTCGTCCGCACTCTCCAGCTTCTGGGCCGCGGCAAAGGCGGGCATGGCCCCGACCGTGGCGCAACTGCCCTTGATCTTGTGGGCCAGCTTGCGCACCGCGTCCATATCCGGGGCCTGGGCAGCCTGTTGCAGGGCCTGGCGGTCCACCGGAAGCTGGTTGGCCGTGAGCTCCTCCAGAAGATTGATCCAGAAGGCCCGGTTGCCCACGAACCGGCGCTTGACCACCTCCTCGTCCAGGACCAGGGCGTGCCGGGGGCCGTGCTGCAAGGCCAGGTCCCCGAGCCCGCCGGACACGGTCTGCTGGAAGACCACCCTCCTCAGCACCGCGAAGAGTTCGTCTAAGTCCACGGGCTTGCTCACGTAGTCGTCCATGCCCGCCGAGAGGAAGCGGTCCTTGTCGCCCTTCATGGCGTGGGCCGTGAGCGCGATGATGGGAATGCGCGGATCGAACAGGCCCGAGGTGTCCGAGCGGATGCTGGCCGTGGCCTGGAGGCCATCCACCTCGGGCATGCGCACGTCCATGAGCACCACGTCGAAACGTTCGCGGCGCATGGCCTCCAGGGCCTCGCGGCCGTTCTCCACGCAGACCGTGGTGTGCCCTTGCCGCTCCAGGAAATGGGTCACGAACATGCGCGAGAGGCGGGTGTCGTCCGCCACCAGCACGCGCAGGGGGGGCAGGGCCACGGTGGGCTCAGCCGCCTCTCCGGCCTTGATCCAGGCCGGGCCGGTGTCCCCGCCCTTGGAGTCCGCGAACCAGGCCGTGAAGAAAAAGGTGCTGCCCTGGCCCAAGGTGCTCTCCACTCCGACCGTTCCGCCCATGAGCTCCACCAGCCGCTTGGAGATGGCCAGGCCCAGGCCGGAGCCCCCATAGCCCCCGGTCTCGTCCGAATGGACCTGGGTGAAGCTACGGAAAAGGCAGGGAATCTTGTCCTTGGGAATGCCGATGCCCTCGTCGGACACGGAAAAAGAGAGGCGGTGGGACTGGTCGGCGCTCTCGGCCATGCGCACCGAGACCTTGACCACCCCGTGCCGGGTGAACTTGATGGCGTTGCTCACCAGGTTGCGCACCACCTGGCCCAGGCGTTCGGCGTCCCCGTGCAGGTCGTGGGGCACGTCCGGGTCGATGGACAGTTGCAGGGACAGGCCCTTCTGGTCGGCCTGGAGGCAGAAGGGATTGAGCAGGCGTTGCAGGACTTCGGGCAGGTTGAAGTCCGTGGGGGTCAGCTCGAAGCGGCGGGCCTCGATGCGGGAGAAGTCCAGGATGTCGTTGATGATGGACAACAGGGAATCGGCGGTTTCCAGGGCCATGCCCATGAGGTCCCGCTGGCGGGGGGAAAGATCGTCCAGCAGGGTCATGCGGATGGCCCCCATGATCCCGCTCAAAGGGGCGCGGATCTCATGGCTCATGGAGGCCAGAAATTCGCTCTTGGCCTGGTTGGCGTCCTCGGCCGCCACCCGGGAGCGGATGAGTTCCTCGTCCAGGAGCTTGCGGGAGGTGAATTCCCGGCTCAAACCCGTGGTCCCGACCACGGTCCCGGTCTCGTCCCGGAAGGGCGCCCGGTAGGTTTCGTACCAGACGACCCGGCCTTCCCTGGTCTGGAGGCGCTCCTCCACATAGAGCTGGCCGTCCGCAGCCAGGGTCTTGGCGTCGTCGGCTTGGACCCTGGCGGCCCGTTCGGCCGGGCGGAAATCCTTATCCGTGCGGCCGATGATGTCCTCCACCGGGGTCTCCATGACCCGGGCAAAGGCCTGGTTCACGGCCAGGTAACGGCCCGCGCTGTCCTTGAGCCAGGCCAGATAGGGCATGTTGTCCAGCATGGCCCGCAAGGAGGCCCGGGAATACTCCAGGTCTTTCAAGGCCGTCTTTCGCTCGGCCAGGGTCTCGGACAGGATCAGCAGGGTGGGCAGGGCCGAGATCAGGTAGACGTGGGCCGAGGAGAGGGAGGCCCCGGTGCTGGGCGCCCAGACCAGGGAAGCGCCGTTCTCGATACTGGCCAGGGCCACGGCCGAAAGGATGAACCCGACCAGGGCCACCCCGGGCGGGTTGAGCCGGACCAGAGCCCAGGCCAGCACCGGGAGCAGCAGGTAGTAGGCAATCTGGGCGGTGGGGAAGAGCCGGTTGGTCATCACCAGCCAGGTGAACAGGCCTGTGCTGGCGCAAATGGTCAGGGTCTCGACCGTACGGCGGGACCAGTCCCGGGTGAAGTCCTCGGGGGTCATGTCCAGCCAGGCCAGGAGCACCGGCGCTGCGCTGAGCATGCCGATGGCGTCCCCGGCCCAGTTGGTGATCCATACCGGGACGTAGGACTCTCCGCCGGAGAACCAGAGCATGCTCGTGGTGTGAATGGAGGAGGCCAGGGCGCTGCCCGCGCCCGCGGAGAAGATGATCAGGCACAGGGCGCGGCAGAGGCGGGACCGATCTTGTTTGCATCTGACCGAGCAGGCCTGGAACATCCAGGCCCCGAACAGGGGGGCGGCGATGTTGGCCAGGGCATAGGTCAGGCTGGCTTCGATGGGCGTTTGGCGCAGGAGATGGGCGGCCAGGCTGGCCGGAAAGGCCACCAGCAGGAACCAGGGCCAGGCCTGGTATTCGTGGGTCACCAGGGCGGCCAGGAGCAGGCCGCTGGCTGGCCAGAAGGTGGCGCAGGGCTGGCCCGGGGGGGAGATCAGAAAGGCGAACTGGGAGAGAAGAAAATAGCCCAGAGCCAAGCCCGCCAGGCGAAATCCCAGGGGGAGCATCGCGAGCAGGGGGGCGCTGGGCTTCATCGCGAACCTCCCTGAACTCCAGGTGGAGGGTGCAGCCTTCTGGCCGGGCATGAACGCAGGACCTCGCAAGGAATATAAGTCCTTTTTTAGAAAAGGCCAGGCATAAAAGAGTGTTGTATGTAAGTGTCCACTCCGGTGGCTTGGGCAGCAACGCTGGCCCTCGCCAGGAGGGCAGTATCGCGGGAAGAGGAGGCGCGGAGTGAAGGGTCGGCGCAGCTTAGACAAGAAATAAGCGGCCCCGTCAACCCTAAAAATACCCCTCCCCGCTCTTCAGGAGGGCCTTTCGCGGCTATTTTCGGGAAAAAGGCGAATGATTAGATGCCGGGAGTGGAAGCCCCAATTTTTTTCAAATGAATCTCCAGGCAGCAGACCACGGCCGGGGTCAAGCCCTGGATGCGGCCGGCCTGGCCCAGGGTCAGGGGCCGGATGCTGGTGAGCTTCTCCACCGCCTCCCGGGTGAGCCCGGCCACCTGGCGAAAGTCCAGGTCCGGGGGCAGGGCCACGGCCTCGTTGCGGCCCAGGCGGACCACCATTTCCTGCTGCCGTTTCAGGTAGCCCTCGTACTTGGTCCGGATTTCGGCCTCCTCCAGCACCTCGGCGGGCAGCTCGGACAGGCGCGGCCAGAACGGGGCCAGGCTCTCGATCCTCACCTCGGGCTGGCGCAGGATCTGGGACAGGGGCACGGCCTTGCCCGGGATGGCCGCGCCGAGCGAGGTCAGGATTTCCCGGGTGGGGGCGTCGGGCCGGATGGTCACGGAATCCAGGCCCTCGAAGGCCTCGGCCAGGAGCGCCTCCTTGCGCGTAAACAGCGCCCAGCGGTCCGCGTCCACCAGGCCCAGGTCCCGGCCAGCGGGCGTGAGCCGGGAGTCGGCGTTGCCTTCGCGCAGGAGCAGGCGGTGCTCGGCCCGGGAGGTGAACATGCGGTAGGGCTCGTTTGTTCCCTTGGTCACCAGGTCGTCCACCAGCACGGCCATGTAGGCCTGGTCCCGGGAGAGCAGGAAGGGCGGCATCCCCCGGGACGCGGCCACCACGTTCAGGGCCGCCCACAGGCCCTGGGCCGCGGCCTCCTCGTAGCCCGAGGTCCCGTTGATCTGCCCGGCCAAAAACAGCCCGGGCAGGACCTTGGTCTCCAGGGTGGGCAAAAGCTGGGTGGGCGGGGAGAAATCGTATTCGATTGCGTAACCCGGCCGCACGATCTGGGCCTGCTCCAGGCCGGGGATGGCGGCCAGCATCTTTTTCTGAATGTCCAGGGGCAGGCTGGTGGGGATGCCGTTGGGATACACCTCCGGGCTGTGCAGACCCTCGGGCTCCACGAAAATCTGGTGCCGGTCCTTGTCCGGGAAGCGGGCCACCTTGTCCTCGATGGACGGGCAGTAGCGCGCGCCCGTGCCCTTTATCACCCCGGTGAACAGCGGGGAGCGGTCAAAGCCCTCCCGGATGGCCGCGTGGGCCGCCTCGTTGGTGTAGGTCACGTGGCAGGGGACCTGGGCCAGGGGTACGGTGCGGTTCAGGAAGCTGAAGGGCCGGGGCGGGTCGTCCCCGGGCTGTTCTTCCATGACCGAGAAATCCACGCTGTCCTTGCGCAGACGCGGGGTGGTCCCGGTTTTCAGGCGGCCCAGGGTCAGGCCGAGTGCGCGCAGGTTGTCGGACAGCCCGAAGGAGGCCGGATCGCCCAGGCGGCCGCCGCTCTGCTGGGTCAGGCCCACGTGGATGAGGCCCATGAGAAAGGTCCCGGTGGTCAGGAGCACGTTTTTGGTCGCGAAGTTCTCCCCGAACCCGGTGCGCACCCCGGCCGCCCGGCCGTTTTCGGCCAGCACGGCCAGGGCCGTGTCCTGGCGCACGAAGAGGCCGGGCTGGGCGAAGATGTCCCGCTGCACCACCCGCAGATAGGCCGCGCGGTCGATCTGGGCGCGGCTGGAGCGCACGGCCGGGCCTTTGCGGGTGTTCAGGAGTCGGAACTGGATGCCGGCCGCGTCGGCCCACAGGCCCATGCGCCCGCCGAGTGCGTCGATCTCCTTGACCAGATGGCCCTTGGCCAGGCCGCCGATGGCCGGGTTGCAGGACAGATGCCCGATGCGGTCCACGTTTCCGGTCAGAAGCAGGGTGGACAGGCCGCAGCCGGAAGCGGCCATGGCCGCCTCGCACCCGGCATGCCCGGCCCCGACCACGATGAGGTCGAAGCAATCGGGAAATCCAGCCCGCACGGTTACTCCCCGAACAACATGTGGGCCATGACCTTGGCGTCGCCCATGTTGGCCGAGATCAAGGCCCGCTCGTTGGGCTGGTGGGCGGTGCCCAGCCAGGTGGCCCAGACCACGGCCGAATGCCCGCGCCGCCGGAGCTGGGCGGCCACGGTCCCGCCGCCGATGCCCATGGGTCGTGGCTCGGTCCCGTACACGGTGCGGATGGCGGCCAACAGGCGGCGCACTACCTCGGACTCCGGGGAGGTGGGCGGGGCGCAGTCCTGGCGCTGCTCCACGGCGTAGTCCAGGCTCACCCCGTGGTCCTGGGCCACGGCGTTTCCGTACTCCTTGATCCTGTCCAGGACCTCGTCCAGGCCCACGCCGGGCAGGATGCGGCAGTCCATATGGAACACGTCCCGGCCCGGGATGGTGTTCACGTTCTCCACATTGGCCTCTTTCTTGGTGGGCTCGAAGGTGGAGGTGGGCGGGTCGAACAGGGGCAGGGCCTGGGGGAAATCATGGTACAGGCCGCGCAGGCGCATGATGAAATCCGCGCAGGCCACCAGGGTGTTCCGGCCCTGGGCCGGGGTGGACCCGTGGCACTGCTTGCCGCTGATGGTGACTTTCAGCCAGAGCAGGCTTTTTTCAGCCACTTCCACCATCTCGGAATCAGCCGTGCCGAAATCCGGGATGAGAAACAGGTCGTTCTCTCCGAACATATCCGGGTGGGCCGTGAGCACGTATTCCAGACCGAAATCGCTGCCGGTCTCCTCGTCGGCCACCAGGACCAGACCCAGGCCGAGGTCCGGGGTGGCGCCCAGGTCCAGCAGGGACTGGGCCAGGATCAGGCCGGACACGATGGCCTGGTGGTTATCCTCCACCCCCCGGGCCACCAGGTTGTCCCCGTCCACCTTGAGAAGATACGGGTCGCTCTCCCACAGGGCCAGATCGCCCGGGGGCACGATGTCCGTGTGCCCGATGACCCACAGGGTGCGGTTCGTGCGGCCCGGGATGCGGGCGGCCAGGTTGGGCCGGTATCCGCAGGGCACCCGGGGGTCCGGGGCGTTCATTTGGCGGATGTCCGAAAAGCCCATGGCCTTCAGGTATTCGGTGAGGAAATCGGCCTTGGCCTTCTCTCCCTCGCCCCCGTTGGCCGGACCCAGGGCCGGGATAGCGGCCAGCTTTTCGTGCAGGTCAATGACCAGATCGCGGCGTTGGTCGATGAGCGAAAGCAGGGAATCGATCATGCAGAGGCTCCAGGTTCAGGTTCGCGGCCAATTGGGGAGCACGACCCTATTTCCGGTCCAGTTTGGCCAGTTCCTCGTCGGGCATGGCGAAGGTGTGCTCGGCCGCCGGAAAGGCCCCGGACTCCACGTCCGTTCGATAGGCGCGCAGGGCGTCCAATCCCTGGTTCCAGAGGTCGGCGTAGGCCTTGACGAATTTGGGGCGGAAGCGGTCGTAGAGCCCGAGCACGTCGTGGATGACCAGGACCTGGCCGTCGGTGTCCGGGCCGGAGCCGATGCCGATGGTGGGTACGTTTGCGGCCTGGGTGATGCGCCGGGCCAGTTCCCCGGGCACGCATTCCAGGACCAGGCTGAAGCACCCGGCCTCGGCCAGGGCCAGGGCGTCCTCCATGAGGATCATGGCGGCCTCGGCGGTCTTGCCCTGGACCTTGAATCCGCCCAGGGCGGCCAGGTGCTGGGGGGTGAGCCCGATGTGGCCCATGACCGGGATTCCGGCCCGGACCATGGCCCGGATGGGCTCGATCACGGCCCGTCCGCCTTCGACCTTGACCGCCTGGGCCCGTGCTTCGGACAGAAAGCGCCCGGCGTTGGCCACGGCCTTGTCCACCCCGGGCTGGTAGGAGAGAAAGGGCATGTCCGCGATGACCAAGGCCCGGGACACGCCCCGGGTCACGGCCTTGGTGTGGTGGACCATCTCGTCCATGGTCACGGACAGGGTGTCCTCATGGCCCAGGGCCACCATGGCCAGGGAGTCGCCCACCAGGACCATGTCCACCCCGGATTCGTCGGCCAGGCGGCCCGTGGGATAGTCGCAGGCAGTGAGGCAGGACAGGCGGCGCAGACCCTTGGCCGCGGCGATATCAGGGGCGGTGACGCGCTTGGTCATGGCGTGAGAACCTTTGGGCCCGCGCCTTGGGACGCGGGGCAGGGCGTTTTGACTTTGGGGGCCGGATTCGGCCGCTCACGGCCCGGGGCGAAAAAGGAAGGTGTCCGGGAGGCGGCCACAAGTCAAGAGGATTGAGCCAAAAAAAAGGGGGCGGTATGTCCCGCCCCCTTACGTAAGTTCGTGCCGTCTAAAGCTCCTGAAGGACCCAGATGACCCGGCCGATGGTCCGGGCTTCCCGCTCTTCGGCCGGGAAGGACAGTTCCGGGTGGTTCTTGTCCTCGGACCGGAGGATGAAGCGGTTGGTCTCCGGATCGAAATACACGCGCTTGAGCACCATGCCCTGGTGGGGCATCTGGATGGCGTAGATCTCTCCGGCCAGCAGTCGGCGCTGGTGCTCGTCGATGCCCACGAAGGCGCCCCGGCGGATGACCGGCTCCATGCTGGCCCCGTCCATCTTGACCACCACCAGGTTGGGGCGGAAGAAGGTCTCCGGGATGTTCAGCTCGCCGATGGGCAGGTTTTCCCATTTCTCCGTGGCTGCTCCGGCCATGGAGGAAACCAGCACCACCCGGCCCCGGGACTGGGCCAGGCCGTAGGGGGCCGGATTTTCGCTGACCAGTTGGTCAGCCGGGAATTTGCCCATGCCGGGCTTCAAGTAGACCGGTTCGATGCTGTCGGCCAGCCAGTCGGGATTGAGCCCGTATATGCGGTAGAGTTTCAGATACCAGTCGGCCGGAACGGAATTGCGGCGTTTGGCGTCTGAGATGCTGGACTGACGGATGCCCAGAATCTCGGCGAGCTGCACCTGGGTCCTGGCTCCAGTGGCCTTTTTGATCCGGTCCAGGGCTTGATCGAAATGGGTGGACACGGTGTCTCCTCCTTCGTTGTCTCTTGGTAAGGACATGATTATCGGTTGTATTATTTATTCCCGAAACATATGCGTGATTGTCGCGAAAATCCATTGACGCCATAGCTGATATGATATAAGGGAGTCACCACACTCTTGAAGGCAGAACCAATGGTGTATACCCTCACTTTCGCCAATCGCCGGGAAGCCCTGGCGGCCTGGCTCGCCGTGCACCGGATGCCCCGGAACAAACTGGCCCTGGCCCTTGCGGTCCACCCTTCAATGATCACCCGCATCCTCAATTCCGAGCGGGCTCCGGCCAAGCGCATCGAGCAGTTGGCCGCCCTGGGCATCCCCAGGGAGTTCCTCCCGGTGCCGAGCAACCCGCCTGGTCGCCCTCGGAAATCTTCGCAACTGTCATGATACACATTCCCGCGTTCTTGTAAATAGAGGAACAGAAAAGAATCATGTGCTTTTCAGTGGGAAGGTCGATTTGCCGATTTGTTGACCGAGTCCCGGCCAGGGAATGGCTGGATTTTCCCGCACGGCACGGGTTCTGTTTCATATCCCCCCTGGCCTGTCAACGGGATGATTTATCTGTTGTCCGCGTAAATTCATGTATTTTTTCCTGATGCCGTCTCGTATCAGCCCAGTAGATTTTCATGTGCAGCTCGTCGAATGTCTGCGTGAAGCCGTTCAGGTACTCTCTGCTGTTCCGGTAGACGCCCGCTGACTGGTCGGGTCGGAAGCGGCCTGCCCTGCCAGGGCCGCAAGACAGATGAATATCACCTTGTGGAAATATGTACGCATTTTACGCAAGGGCTGTCGTGTGTCAACGCATATTGTTGGGGTTGGGGCTATGGCCGGAAAGGGGCTGCGGGACGGGGCAGGAGACGTGGGCGTTCGCTTTTCGGTACAGCCCTCGGTTGCGTCCTGGGGCGCGCGGGTGTACACCCTTTCCATGCACACCCGATTGCCCTGGCCCGACTATTTCATGCGCATCGCCCACCTGGTAGCCGAACGCTCCACCTGCCTCCGCCGCAAGGTGGGGGCCGTGGCGGTCAAGGACAAACGCATCCTGGCCACGGGCTACAACGGCACGCCCTCGGGCGTGGCCCACTGCCTGGACGTGGGCTGCCTGCGGGAGCAGATGGGCATTCCCTCGGGCCAGCGGCACGAGTTGTGCCGGGGGCTGCACGCCGAGCAGAACGTCATCATCCAGGGGGCTCTGCACGCCCTGTGCCTGGCGGGCTCGGACATCTACTGCACCACCCAGCCCTGCCTGATCTGCTCCAAGATGCTCATCAACTGCCGGGTGCAGGCCATTTATTTCTCCCAGAGCTATCCCGACGACCTGTCCGAAACCATGTGTGCGGAAGCGGGGGTGCGCCTTGAATACCTTCCCGGAGACTACCATAGTTAAGGAAGAGCGCATGGCCCAGGCCGTGGGCCTGGCCTTGAATGGACGGGGCCGAACCGCGCCCAACCCCTGCGTGGGGGCGGTGCTGGTCAAGGACGACCGGGTCGTGGCCCGGGGCTGGCACACGGCTTTTGGCGCGCCCCATGCCGAGCGGGAATGCCTGGCCGACGCCAAGCGCCGGGGCGTGGACCCGGCCGGGACCACCCTGTTCGTGACGCTCGAGCCCTGCAACCATCAGGGCCAGACCCCGCCCTGCACCGAGGCCCTGATCGAGGCCAGGCTGGCCCGGGTAGTGGTGGGGACGCTGGACCCCAACCCGGACGTGACCGGAGGCGGGGTCGAGTTCCTGCGCTCCCGGGGCATTGCCGTGGAGGTGGGGGTGCTCGAGGAGCGCTGCCGGGACCTGATCGATGATTTCGTGCTCTGGAAAAACCAGACCCGCACCTACAACCTGCTCAAGATGGCCTCCACCCTGGACGGCAAGATCGCGGCCCGGGGCGGTCGGCCCGAGGCGGTCAGCTCGCCCGAGTCCCTGGCCTGCGTCCATGTCCTGCGCTCCCAGGTGGACGCCATCCTGGTGGGCTCCAACACCTTTTACGGGGACAATCCCCGGCTGAACTGCCGACCGGAACTGGCCCCCGAGTCCCTGGCCCAGGGCGCCTTCGAGGACCTCCGCCAGCCCAAGGCCGTGGTGGTCACCTCCCGTCTGCCCAAGCCCGTGGCCAACTACAACCTGCTCCGCGACGATCCCGAGCGGGTCATCTTCTGGACCACGGCCGCCTCGGCCGAAACCCCGGACGCCTGGTTTTTGCGCGACCGGGGTTGTCAGGTCTGGAGCCTGCCGGACAAGGACGGCCGCTTCGAGCTTGAGCCTGGCTTCACCCGCCTGCGTCAGGACTGCGGCTGCCACCTGACCATGTGCGAGGGCGGCGGGACCCTGGCCATGACCCTGGTGGAAGAGGGCCTGGTGGACGAGTTCCAGCTCTTTCTGGCCCCGCGCATCCTGGGCGACGGCCAGGCCAAGAGCCTGTTTTCCGGCCGCAACATCCGCAGCCTGACCGAGGCCATCGACTACCGCGTGGTGGACCTGGGCCGCTGCGGACCGGACGTGCTCATCACCCTGAAACCCCGGCGGGTTTAGACGTGTTCACCGGACTGGTTCTCGGCAAGGGCCGGGTGGAGGCTTTGGACGCCCGAGGAGGCGAGAGCCGCTTGGCCATCCGGCCGCTGTTCGGCCTGGACCAGGTGGTGCTCGGGGAATCCATCGCGGTGAACGGGGCCTGCCTCACGGTGGAGACCTGGAGCGGCGGGGCGTTCACGGCCTACGCCAGCGCCGAGACCCTGTCCCGCACCAATCTGGGCCGCTTGCGCGCGGGCTCTCTGGTCAACCTGGAGCGCGCCTTGGCCCTGGGCGACCGTTTGGGCGGGCATATGGTCAGCGGGCACGTGGACTGTCTGGCGGCCGTGACCGAGGTCCGCCCGGCGGGCCAGTCCACCCGCTACACCCTGCGCTTCGACCCGGACCTGGGCGCGCTGGTGGTGCCCAAAGGCTCCGTGGCCTTGGACGGGATCAGCCTCACGGTGAACGAGTGTGGCCCGGATTATTTAAGCGTGAACATCATTCCGGTCACCCAGAAAGAGACCACCATCGGCCAGTGGTCGCCCGGGTACGAGGCCAACATGGAATGCGATGTGATCGGCAAGTACGTGCAGCGCATGCTGGCCCCCCATGCCCAGGCCGCGCAGGGCCGGGCCGGGTCAGGCATCACCCCGGATTTCTTGGCCAAGCACGGGTTCTAGGTGTCCCCAAAGCCTTTCCTGGCCGTCTACGCCCTGACCCCGGCCGGGGCGGTGCTGGGCCGCTCCCTGGCCTGCTCCCTGGATGCGGACCTGTTCCTGGCCGCTGCGGTGGCTGATGAAGGGGAACAATCTTTCTCCTCCCTGCCCGAACTGGCCACCCGGACCTTTGCCTGCTACCAGGGGCATGTGTTCGTGGCCGCAGCAGGCCTGGTGGTACGCTGCCTGGCCCCGCTGCTCATGGACAAGACCCGGGACCCGGCCGTGGTGGTCCTGGACCAGGCCGGGACGCACGTGGTCAGCCTGCTTTCCGGCCATCTGGGCGGGGCCAACGATTTGGCCCGGCAGGTGGCGGCCCTGACCGGCGGAACCGCGGTCATCACCACGGCCACGGACACGGCCGGGCTTGTGGCCGTGGACGAACTGGCCCGGAAACGCGGGCTGAAAGTGGAGAATCCCGAGGCCATCAAGGCCGTGAGCGCGGCCATGCTGGCCGGGCAGGCCGTGCAGGTCTTCGACCCCGAGGACTGGCTGGGGCTTGAGCCCGCCACCCCGGGCTACCGGCTCCTGCCTCGGCTGGTGGACTATCATATTGACGCCCCTGGCGTGTATGTGGATTTCCGGGAAGGCGGGGAGCCTGCCGGGGCGCTCATTCTGCGTCCGGCCTGCCTGCACCTGGGCCTGGGCTGCCGCCGGGGGGTCCCGGCCCGGGAGATCCTGGCGGCCATCCGCCAGGCCCTGTTCGCAAACGGACTTTCGCCTTTGAGCCTGGCTCAAGCCGGGAGCGCCGAGATCAAGGCCGAGGAGCCCGGGTTGCACGAGGCCCTGGCCGAACTGGGGCTTGCCCCCCGGTTCTTTTCCCTGGACGACATCCGCCGGAGGCCGGGACCCAACCCCTCGGCCCTGGTGGCCAAACACATAGGAGTGGACGGCGTATGCGAGGCCGTGGCCCAACTGCTTTGCCCGGGCGGGAGGCTCATCCTGCCCAAGACCAAGACCAGGACCATCACCTTGGCCGTGACCCTGGCCGCCATCCCGGATTGGGTTCGCTCCTGGCCGTAGGCCTGGGACCGGGCGACCCCTGCCTCCTGGCTCCGGCCGCCTTGGCCGCCATCGCCAAGGCCCAGGCTGTGGTGGGCTATACCCGCTACGTGGGCCTGGTGGACCCGGCCTTGCTGGAAGGCAAGGAGGTGGTGGCCACGGGCATGACCGCCGAGGTCGAGCGCTGCGAACGGGCCATCGAACTGGCCCTGTCCGGCCGGGACACCGTGGTGCTCTCCAGCGGCGACTCCGGAATCTACGCCATGGCCGGGCTGCTCTGGGAGATGCTCGACGCGGGCGGTCTGGCCGAGCGCCTGCCGCTCACGGTCATCCCCGGGGTTCCGGCCTTTGTGGCCGCGGCCGCGCTCCTGGGCGCGCCCCTGACCCATGATTTCGCCTGCATCAGTTTGAGCGACCTGCTCACGCCCATGGAGCGCATCGAGACCCGCCTCGAATGCGCGGCCCGGGGGGATTTCGTGATTGTCTTGTACAACCCGCGCTCCAGCCGCCGCAAGGACAACCTGGCCAAGGCCCTTTCCATCATATCCGGACACCGGGGGCCGGACACCCCTCTGGGCGTGGTGCGCCAGGCCTTTCGGCCCGGGCAGGAGGTGGTGGTGACCACCCTGGCTCAGGCCAGGCCCGAGGAGGTGGACATGCTCTCCATCCTGGTGGTGGGCAACAGCGAGACCCGTCTGACCCTGGCCACGGACCGGAAAATAATGTACACTCCCCGGGGATACCGGCGAAAATATGGTCTCTCGACCCCCCATTGGCAGTTGCCAAAAAAAAGGTGAAGGGGTAATGTGCCTTCGCGCCTTCGGGTCAAAAGCCTGCTTCGGGCCTGAAGAGAGAGTTCGTGTTTTTGTGTGAAGGGTGCATTTATTTTCGCAAAAGCAGAAGGAGGAGTAGAGGATGAAACGTACGTTGTTGATCGGCCTGATGGCCACGGCCCTGGTGGTCGCTTTCGCCATGCCGAGCCTGGCCGCCGGTCCCGAGGCCCCCAAGGACCTGGAGATTAAGGCCCTGCCCGCCATGAAGGCCACCCAGGCCCCGGTGAAGTTCTCCCACGCCAAGCACGGGACTGTCGCCAAGATCGAGTGCAAAGAGTGCCACCACAAGCTGGACAAGAGCCCCAAGGACTACAAGTGCTCTTCTGCCGGTTGCCATGACGACGGCGCTGTGAAGCAGGGCGAAAAGTCCTTCTACATCGCCTATCACAAGCCTGCTGACGCCAAGTCCTGCCTGGGCTGCCACAAGGCCAAGGCCAAGGGCCCGGCCAAGTGTACGGATTGCCATCCCAAGGCTCCCGGAGCTGCTCAGTAAACAAGCCTGACCAAAAGGGGGCGGCCCGCCTGCGCCCCCTTTTTTCAGCCCCTCACTTTTCCGAGGTGGAACAATGACAGCGGCCCCCCCTGACGATCCGAAGCCCAATGACGATATGGGCCTCGACGACCTTCTGGCCGACATCGATTCCGCCTCCGCCCATCCCGGTGATCCTGGGGCCGCCAGCGTGGACATGGATTTTGAAAAGGAGCTCGAAGACCTTTTCGCCGACGATCCCGCGCCCAAGCCTGCCCAGGCTTCGGCTGGCCAGCAAGCCTCCGATCCCTTGGACGACCTCCTTTCCGGTCCAGATTCGGCCGTTGATGAAGACGCCCTCCTGCTGGAGGACGTCGTGGAAGAATCCGGCGACGATGACGTGGATCTGGTGCTTGGCGCGGCCGAGGAGATCGAGTTCGACCTGCCTGGAGACGAGGGCGGGGCCAAGGGCGGGGACATCGACCGGGCCGGTCTGGACGATCTGATCGACGACCTGGGTGAGCCTTCCCGGACCAAGGCGGCCCCTCCCCCTGCCGCTTCCTCTGCCACCGACCTGGACGACGATCTGGACGCGCTCCTGGGCGAGAGTTCTCCGGAGCCGACCCCCACGGCCGTCCCTGCCGACGATGAACTGGACGCCCTGCTTTCGGGCATGGACCAGGGAGCTCCCGAGCCTGCCCAGGCCGCCACGGACCACGACGACCTGGACGCCCTGTTCGGCGACCTGGGGGAGAGCGCGGCCCCGGCCTCCGGGCCTGAATCCGAGCCGGTCCCGGACCTGGAGGACCTTTTGTCCTCGGTGGAGGACGAGCCGTCCCCTGCCGTCAGTTCTGGAGCCTTTGTCCCTGAGACCCCGGCCGTTGCGGACGACATGGCCGACCTCCTGGCCGGTCTGGACGAGCCCCTGGCCCCGGCCCCGGCCGAGCCTGAAATTTTCGCTGATCCCGACCAGGGCTCTGACGAGGATATGTCCAGCCTGCTCTCCGGCCTGGACAATCTCGGCCAGCCCGGACCCGGGGCTGGCGAACTGACCCTGGACGATCCGTTCCAGGCCGAGACGCCCCAGTCGGGTGAGGACAACCTGGACGCCCTGATCGCGGGCCTGGACGACCCAGGCCTGGATGTGGGTCTGGACATGGGTCTGGATCAGCCCGCGGACAGCGCGGCCGAGCCGGACGTGGACACCCTTTTGGCCGAGATGGACGGCGCTGCGGCCGTTGCGGCCGAGCCCGAGTTGCCCGACCTGTCCTCGCCGGACAACGAACTGGACGCGCTCCTGGCGGCCATGGAAGACCCTGCCGCATCCCCGGGTGAGAGCAGCGCCGAGGCGCTGACCCCTGAGGAAGCCGGACTCTTCGTGGCCCCGCCGACCGAGGATGACGAATTCGCCCAGCTTTTGGCCGAACAGGGCTTGGACCCCGACAACATCTCGGCCTCGGTCCTGGACCTGCCGGAACTCCTGCCCGCAGCCCACGATATGGACATGGACGCCTTGCTGGCCCAGGGGGACGGCCCTGGCGGGGCCAGCCTGGACCAGACCCCCTTGTCCACCAACCAGGCGGATCGGGCGGCCCATCTGGAGGAGACCCTCCGGGCCAAGGACAGCGCCATCCAGGCCCTGGAACTGCGCCTGGCCGCCCTGGAAAGCGCGCCCCTGACCGGGGCCCCGGGACCCCTGGAAAACGCCTTGCGCGAGGCCCTGCGGCCCGACTCCCCCTTTGCCCAGGAGCTCAGGCGGGGCGTCCTGGAAGAGGTCGCGGCCCGGCTGGAGAGCCTGGTCCCGGCCGCAGCCGCCCGGATCATCCGGGAGGAGATCGCGGTCCTGGCCGAGGAACTGGAGTAGAACCCGTCTCTGTCTTGAAAATATCTTGAAATCCGCGCTGTTGAGTCATTTTTCACCTTGTTTTCTTCATCATCCCTCACCGGAGTGCGGCCTGCCGCCTTCTCTGGTGGGGACGCCTTTTGCCCGGTGCGCCGGGTCCTGGCCGAGCGCTGTTTCCGGCCAGGGGGCAATGCTTTTCGACAGGGCTTGACATTTTCTCCGACCTGGGCGAGGGGGCAGGCCACCCCGCGTTCCCGGCGGGTTGTTGCGCATCCTCCGGGATTCGGGTACGACGATTTTTTTTGAACCCAAGAGCCTTGTGCAGGGGTGAGTTCATGAGTGAAATGCCAAGCGTGGCCCTGGTCACCGGCGGTTCCCGGGGCATCGGCAAGGCCGTGGCCCTGCGCCTGGCCAGGGATGGATACGAGGTCTGGCTGACCTATGTGTCCAAACCCGAAGAAGCGGCCAAGGTCTGCGCCGAGATTGAATCGGCCGGGGGCAAGGCTCAGGCCTTTCGCCTGGACTCCTCGGATCGGGAAGCCGTGGCCGCCTTTTTCAAGGAGACCGTCAAGGACAAGGCCACCCTGTCCGTGCTGGTCAACAACGCGGGCATCACCAAGGACGGCCTCATGATCCGCATGAAGGACGAGGACTGGGACCGGGTGATCTCCGTGAACCTGACCGGGGCCTTCACTGTGCTGCGCGAGGCCGCGAAGATCATGGCCAAGCAGCGCGGCGGGCGCATCGTGAACATCTCCTCGGTGGTGGGCCAGGCGGGCAACGCGGGCCAGGCCAACTACGTGGCGGCCAAGGCCGGGCTCATCGGCCTGACCAAGACCGCGGCCCTGGAGCTGGCCGGGCGCGGCGTGACCGTGAACGCGGTGGCCCCTGGGTTCATCGCCACGGACATGACCGCCGGTCTGCCCGAGGCCGTCATGGTCGCATACACCGAGAAGATCCCGCTGGGACGTCTTGGTGCGGCCGAGGACATTGCCGCGGCCGTGGCCTTTCTGGCCTCGCCCGGGGCTGGGTACATCACCGGGCAGGTGCTGGCCGTGAACGGCGGCATGTACATGTAGACTGCGACTTTTTTCGCCGCGCCTTGCGGCGGACTTGAAACCGGGGGAACGCTTTTTGACGCGATGTCGCCAAAAGGCCGCTCTCCTGTAACACAACGAAACGATACTACTTGGAGGATACCATGTCCGCTGCTGAAAAAGTGAAAAACATCATTGTGGATCAGTTGGGCGTCTCGATGGACGAAGTGAAGGAAGAGGCCTCTTTTGTCGAGGATCTGGGCGCGGACTCCCTGGACCTGACCGAGCTGATCATGGCCATGGAAGAGGAATTCGGGGTGGAGATCGAAGATGAGGACGCCCAGAAGATTCTCAAGGTCAAGGACGCCATCGATTACATTTCGAAGAACGCCAAGTAGTGCCGTGGCCGCTCAAGTCGCGGCCCTTTCCCCACCCCGGCCCGTCCCTTCGCCCGTTTCGGGCGCAAGGGGCTGGTGTTTTCCCCGGGCCGGGACCTTGGCAAGCCCACCCACGGGAGTGTTATGAAGCAATTTCGCAGGGTAGTGGTCACCGGCCTGGCCGCAGTTACGCCCATCGGCAACGACTATCAGACCAGCTGGGACAACCTGTTGGCCTGCAAATCAGGCATCGGTCCCATCACTGCTTTTGACTGCTCGCAGTTTGACGCCCGCATCGCCGGGCAGGTCCGTGATTTCGATCCGGGCCTGTACATGCCCGCCAAACAGGTCAAGCGCATGGACCGGTTCTGCCTCTTTGCCGTGGCTGCGGCCAACATGCTGCTTAAGCACGCCAACTACGCCGTGGACCCGGCCAAGGCCGACCGCACCGGGGTCAACGTGGGCGTGGGACTGGGCGGCATCCACACCATCGAGACCCACCACACCAAGCTTGTGGAGTCCGGACCAGGGCGCGTGTCGCCCTTTTTCATTCCCCTGCTCATCGCCAACATGGCCGCCGGGCAGGTGTCCATCATGGCCGGGGCCAAGGGTCCCAACCTGTGCACCACCACGGCCTGCGCCTCGGGAACCCACGCCATCGGCTACGCCTACACGGACATCCAGCTCGGCCGGGCTGACGCCATGATCTGCGGCGGGGCCGAGGGCACCATCTCCCCCTTGGGCGTGTCCGGGTTCACGGCGGCCAGGGCCCTGTCCTGCCGCAACGACGAGCCCGAGCGCGCCTCCCGGCCCTTTGACAAGGACCGTGACGGATTCGTCATGGGCGAGGGCAGCGGCCTGCTCCTTCTGGAATCCCTGGAGCAGGCCCGCGAGCGCGGGGCCACCATCTACGCCGAGGTGGTGGGGCTGGGGGCCTCGTCCGACGCCTATCACATGACCTCGCCGCCCGAGGACGCCTCGGGCATGTTCCTGGCCATGCGCAACGCCCTGCGCGAGGCCGAGGTGGACCCCAGCGAGATCGACCACATCAACGCCCACGGCACCTCCACCTACCTAAACGACCTGTGCGAGACCCGGGCCATCAAGAACCTGTTCGGCGACCAGGCCAAAAACATCTCCATCAGCGCCAACAAGTCCCAGACCGGGCATCTGCTCGGCGCGGCCGGGGGCATGGAGTCGGTCTTCTCGGTCCTGTCCCTGTACCACGGGATCGTTCCCCCGACCATCAACTACGAGACCCCGGACCCCGAGTGCGACCTGGACTACACCCCCAATGCCCCGCGCAAGCGGGACATCCAGTACGCCCTGTGCAACTCGTTTGGATTCGGCGGGACTAACGCCTGCGTTTTGTACAAGCGTTTCGAGGGCTAGCCGGCAACTTCTGACAGGTGAGGGAAGCATGGAAGAACTGCTCATTCAGGACCCGGCCGTGGGCCACGCCCTGGTTCGCGAAGTGGACCGCCAGACCGGCGGCCTGGAGATGATCGCCTCGGAAAATTTCGTGTCCACGGCCGTGCGCCAGGCCGCGGGCAGCCTCATGACCCACAAGTACGCGGAAGGGTACCCGCACAAGCGCTACTACGGCGGCTGCGAATTCGTGGACCAGGCCGAGGATCTGGCCCGGGACCGGGCCAAGGCCCTGTTTGGCTGCGGCTACGCCAACGTGCAGCCCCATTCCGGATCCCAGGCCAACATGGCCGTGTATTTCGCCGCGCTTTCGCCCGGGGACACGGTCATGGGCATGGACCTGTCCCACGGCGGGCACCTGACCCACGGCAGCCCGGTGAATTTCTCCGGCAAGCTGTTCAAGATCGTGTCCTACGGGGTGAACCGCGAGACCCAGACCATCGACTACGACGAGATGGAGAAGATCGCCAAGGAGAACCGCCCCAAGATGATCATCGTGGGGGCCAGCGCCTACCCGCGCATCCTGGACTTCGCCCGCTTCCGCAAGGTGGCCGACGAGGTCGGGGCCGTGCTCATGGCCGACATCGCCCACATCGCCGGGCTCATCGTGGCCGGACTGCACCCCACCTCCATCGGGCAGGCCCAGTACACCACCACCACCACGCACAAGACCCTGCGCGGCCCGCGCGGGGGCATGATCCTGTCCAGCGAGGACCAGGAAAAGAACCTGAACTCCCAGATATTCCCGGGCATCCAGGGCGGCCCGCTCATGCATATCATCGCGGCCAAGGCCGTGGCCTTTGGCGAGGCCCTGCGGCCTCAGTTCAATATCTACCAGACCCAGGTGGTCAAAAACGCCCAGGCCCTGGCCAAGGGGCTCATGGACGCGGGCTACAGCCTGGTCTCCGGCGGCACGGACAACCACCTCATGATGATGGACTTAACGCCCCAAGACATCACCGGCAAGGACGCCCAGATCGCCCTGGACAAGGCCGGGATCACGGCCAACAAGAACACCATCCCCTTTGAGACCCGCTCCCCCTTTGTCACCTCGGGCATCCGCCTGGGCACCCCGGCCCTGACCACCCGGGGCATGAAGGAAGGGGACATGACCACCATCGTGGCCTGGATCGACGAGGCCTTGAAAAACATCACCAACGACACCCGGCTGGAGGACATCCGCCAGCGCGTGGAGGTCTTCGCCCGGCAGTTCCCGCTGTTCGCCTGGTAGACGGCCCGGATTTGCGAATATTGAAGGGAGGCTTCGGCCTCCCTTGTTTTTCCTTCATTCGCAATGAATTCGTGGGGGCACGCCCCTCCCTTGCCAAGACCCTCCCTCGGAACTATATTTGAGGAAAAGGAGTGGGCCATGAACGTCACCGGACTGACCGATAATATCGTGGCCGGGCCGCCCGGCTACACCCAGGCCGCCCCGCCCGGGCACGTGGAGGCCACCCCCACCGGACATTTCAACGCCGCCCCGGCCGGGCATGTGGACGTGTCCCCAGGCGGGCATGTGATCACCTCCCCGGCCACCCAGGGCGTGGTGCCCGAGCGCATGACCGGTACGATCGTGCATATCGTGGGCTGACCGGGATAGGACGCGAACCGGGCTGAACGCCTGTCGTCCTTTTCTTGACTCCCGGGCCTGGCCCGCCTACCACTCGGCCATGGATGCCCAGGCCCTGCTTAAATCCGTCTTCGGCTACGACCGCTTCATCGGCCGCCAGGAAGAGATCATCGCCCAGGTCCTGTCCGGGGGCGACGCCCTGGCGCTCATGCCCACGGGCGGGGGCAAGTCCCTGTGCTACCAGATTCCGGCCCTGATCCTGCCTGGCGTGGCCGTGGTGGTCTCGCCCCTCATCGCGCTCATGCGTGACCAGGTCAGCGCCCTCATCCAGCTCGGGGTGCGGGCTGCGGCGCTCAATTCCTCCCTGGCCCCGGCCGAGGCCGCCGATGTGGTCCGCAGGCTCTCCCAGGGGGAGCTGGACCTCATCTACGTGGCCCCGGAACGCCTGGTTATGCCCTCGTTCTTAAGCCTCCTGGACCGCTCCCGGCCCGGGCTCTTCGCCATTGACGAGGCCCATTGCATCTCCCAGTGGGGGCATGATTTCCGGCCCGAGTACCGGGAGTTGGCCATGCTCGGGGAGCGCTATCCGGGCGTGCCCCGGCTAGCCCTGACCGCCACGGCGGACACGCCCACTCGCGCGGACATCCTGGACCAACTGCACATGACCACGGCCCGGGTATTCGCCTGCGGGTTCGACCGGCCCAACATCCGCTACACCGTGGCCCCCAAGGAGGGCCAGGCCCGCCGCTCGCTGCTCTCCTTCATCACCGAGGGCCATGCCGGGGAGTCGGGCATCGTGTACCGCTCCTCCCGGGCCAAGGTGGAGGACACGGCCAAGTGGCTGGCCGAGCAGGGGGTCAGCGCCCTGCCCTACCATGCCGGGCTTTCCTCCCAGGAGCGGGAGCGCAACCAGGACGCCTTCATGCGCGCCGACGATATGGTCATGGTGGCCACCGTGGCCTTTGGCATGGGCGTGGACAAGCCCGGGGTGCGCTTCGTGGCTCATCTGGACCCGCCCAAAAGCCTGGAGGCCTACCACCAGGAGACCGGCCGGGCCGGGCGCGACGGCCTGCCCGCCCAGGCCTGGATGGCCTTCGGCCTGTCCGACGTGATCGTCATGCGCAAGATGCTGGAGCAGGAGCCGGACAGCCCCCAGCGCCGGTTGAAATTCCGCAAGCTCGAAGCCCTGGTGGGCTTCTGCGAAACCCCGGGCTGCCGCCGCCAGGCCCTCCTGGGCTATTTCGGGGAGAGCCTGGCCGAGCCCTGCGGCAACTGCGACACCTGCCTGTCCCCGGTCGAGGCCGTGGACGGGACCATCCCGGCCAAGAAGGCCCTGTCCTGCGTGTTTCGCACTGGCCAGCGCTTTGGCGTGGGGCATTTGATCGACGTGCTCCTGGGGCATCGCACGGAACGGGTCGAGTCTCTGGGCCACGACCAGGTGAGCACCTTTGGCATCGGCCCGGAATTCTCCAAGCGGCAGTGGACCGGGGTCTATCGCCAGCTCCTGGGCCTGGGCGCCCTGGACGTGGACCCCCAGTTCGGCGGGCTCGCGCTCAACGCCCGGTCCTGGGAGATCATGAAGGACCAACTGCCCGTGCGCCTGCGCCTGGACCCGGACCCCGAGCCCAAGGCCCGCAAGCGCAAAGGCTCGGGCCGGGACAAGGCCCGCTCCCGGTTCGCCGAGGAGTTCCTGGCCGGAGAGCGGGAGCAAAAACTCTGGGACGAGCTGCGGGCCTGGCGCAAGGAGCAGGCCGTGCGCCAGGGCGTGCCGCCCTACGTCATCTTTCACGACCGCGCCCTGCTGGAGGTGGCCGCCCGCAAACCGGCCACGGATCGGGAGCTCCTGGCCGTGCCGGGCATGGGCCAGGCCAAGATGGAGCGCTACGGGGAGGGCCTTCTGGCCCTGCTCCAGGATTTTTATGGACGGGAAGGGCGGGGAGAGAGCAGCGTTCCGCCTCCGGTCGCGGCCATTGTTCCCGACCGGGAACAGCCCGAGGCCGGGGAGCGGCCCACGGCCCTGGAGAGCCTGCGCCTGTTCAAGGAACTGGGCGACGTGGCCGCCGTGGCCAAGGCTCGGGGCCTGACCGCCACCTCGGTCTACAACCACCTCCTGCCTGCCGTGCGCCAAGGTCTCCTGGACGCGGCCCAGGTCTTCCCCCTGCCCGAGGAGGATTTGCGCAAGGTGCGCCGGGTGCTTTTTTCCCTCATGGAGCAGGGAGTGTTCGAGCTGAAACCGGCCTTTGACCTTCTGGGCGGCCGCTACGGGTACGAGCTGCTGCGCTGTTTGCGGGCCGAGATGGGCCGCGAGGGGTAGTCCCGGAAACGACGGTCGCAGGCCTTACGCCGCCCCCTTGAGTTCACCGGGATTATCCTCTATCGAGGGAGCCTCGACACCGTTTGAAGACCAAGGAGGGCGCATGCTCGCCATACTGAAATACAAGGCCGGGAACCAGACCAGCGTGCGCCGCGCCCTGGACCACCTGGGCATTCCCTGCGTCATCACCGACGATCCGGACGAGATCGCGGCCTCCTCGGGCATCATCTTCCCGGGCGTGGGCGCGGCCGGGCAGGCCATGTTCGACCTGATCCAGGGCGGGCTGGACGCGGTGCTCAAGGCCCAGATATGGGAAGAGAAGCCGCTGCTGGGCATCTGCGTGGGCTGCCAGGTGCTGCTGGACTACAGCGAGGAGAACGACACCAACGCCCTGGGGGTCATCCCGGGCGAGTGCCGCCTGTTCAACCCCTCCTGGATCGACGAGGACGGCACGCCCATCCGGGTCCCGCACATGGGCTGGAACACCGTGCGCCTGACCCAGGAGTGCCCCCTGTTCGAGGGCATCGACCCGGCCTCCTGGTTCTATTTCGTGCACAGCTACTACCCGGCCCCCAAGGACGAATTCGTCATCGGGGTCACGGAATACGGCCGCCCGTTCTGCGCGGTGCACGGCCGTCCAGGCCTGTGGGCCGTGCAGTTCCACCCGGAAAAAAGCGGCCGTCCTGGCCTGGCCGTGCTCTCCAATTTCGCCAAGTACTGCCAGCAGACAGGAGGCCGCCGTGCTGAGTAAACGCATCATCCCCTGCCTGGACGTGCGCGACGGCAAGCTGACCAAGGGCGTCAAGTTCAAGGGCAACGTGGACATCGGCGATCCGGTGGAAACGGCCCGCATCTACTACGAGCAGGGCGCGGACGAGATCGTGTTCTACGACATCACCGCTTCGGCGGAAGGCCGGGGCATCTTCCTGGACGTGGTGGAGAAGGTGGCCTCCCAGATTTTCATCCCCTTTTCCGTGGGCGGGGGCATAGGCTCCGTGGCCGACATGCGGGCCGTGCTCCTGGCCGGGGCCGAGAAGGTCTCGGTGAATTCCGGCGCGGTGAAGAACCCGGACATCATCAGCGAAGGGGCCGTGGCCTTCGGCTCTCAGTGCGTGGTCCTGGGCATGGACGTCAAAAGAGTGGCCAAATCCGAGGCCATTCCCTCGGGATTCGAGGTGGTCATCCACGGCGGCCGCAAATTCACCGGACTGGACGCCCTCGAATGGGCCAAGACCGGCGAGGCCTTGGGCGCGGGAGAGATCTGCCTGAACTCCATCGACGCCGACGGGACCAAGGACGGCTACGACCTGGAGCTGACCCGGCTGGTGGCCAAAAGCGTGCACATTCCGGTCATCGCCTCGGGCGGAGCCGGGCACCCGGACCATATGGCCGACGCCCTGACCAAGGGCCAGGCCTCGGCCGCGCTCATCGCCTCCATCGTGCATTACGGGGAGTACACCATTCCCCAGATCAAGGAGCACATCGCCGCGCGCGGCGTGCCCATGAGGATGATCTGGTAGAAGAGAGGGAACATGAAAGGACAGATGTTGGGCATGGCGCCTTTGGGGAGTCCGAAACCGGGCCTTGACCCGGTCGCCGGACACGCCCTGACCCGCGGGGTGAAAGCCGCGGGTTGAGCCGCCAAACTCCCTCCAGGGGTCCTGGAGGAAGCACTGGCCCCGTTCGCGGGCTACTCCGATCCCCGTCTTCTCACCGGCAGCGGTGTGAACGAGGACGCCGCAGTGGTGCGCTTTCCGGCCGGAAAGGCCCTGGTCCAGACCGTGGACTTCTTCACCCCCATCGTGAACGACCCCTACCGCTTTGGTCGCATCGCGGCGGCCAACGCCCTGTCCGATGTCTACGCCATGGGCGGCGAGCCGCTTTCGGCCATGAACATCGTCTGCTTTCCCCGGGCCACCCTGCCCATCTCGGTCCTGCGCGACATCCTGCGCGGGGGCCTCGACGCCATGAACGAGGCCGGGGCGGCCCTGGCTGGCGGGCATTCCGTGGAGGACCCGGAACTGAAATACGGCCTGGCCGTGTCCGGGTTCATCGATCCCGGGTGCATTGCCCGCAACGACGGGCTGCGAGCCGGTGACCGCCTGTTTTTGACCAAGCCCCTGGGCACTGGAATCCTGGCCACGGCAATCAAGGCCGACTGGGCCGGGGCCGAGGCCCTGGAGGAAGAGCTGTTTCGCTGGGCCTCGCGCTTGAACGCGGGCGGAGCCCAGGTCATCCGGGAGCTGGCGCTTTCAGCCGCCACCGACGTGACCGGCTTCGGCCTGGGCGGGCACGCCCTGGAAATGGCCCAGGCCTCCGGGGTGGTGGTGGAGCTGTCCCTGGCGCGCATCCCCATTCTGGACTGGGCCATGGAGCTGGCGGCCACGGGCCTGGTCCCGGGCGGCAGCCACGCCAACACCGCGTACTACGCCTGCCGCACCCGGCGCGCGGGGACTCTGGACCCCCTCAAGGTCGACCTGGTCTTTGACGCCCAGACCTCGGGCGGGCTGCTCCTGGCCGTGCCCGAGGGCAAGGTGGCTGCGGCCCGGGATCTGCTTCTGGCCGCAGGCGATCTGGCCGCCGAGGTGGGCCGGGTCCTGCCTGCGGACAAGGCCGGGACCGGGCTTCTTCTGGTGGAGTAATTCTCTCGGAGAATTCCTTGGCGTAGGGCTGGACTCTTGTCTAGAAAATCGCTAGACTGTACATCCAGAATCGTTCGTCAGCCACCTCGGCCCTGTGAGGACCCATGATCACGCCCCTTCGCCCTGAGCATCTCTACTGCGTCTCGGACCCCCTGCACGGGAAATTCTACCACGAGCAGCCGGCCAGCAAGCTTTTCATCCTGGACCGGGAGAAGAAGGTCCTGGACGAGAGTTGTTTTGACAAGCCGGAACCCTGCTGCTTGGTGCGCTGTTATTTGTGCAACGCCGAGGCCGTTGATTTTGCCGACGCCGGAAGCGTCCTGCCCCGTATCGCGGACGCCCTGCGCAACCTGATGCAGAAGGACAACGCCTTTTCCCGCGACCATCAGGTCCGGGAAGTGGTGGCCGCCCTCATGCGCGACATCGTGGACGCCCGCCTCTTTCTGAGGGCCGAGATCAAGACCGCCGTGCCCATGAAGGCCTTTCTGACCAAGTACGGTCTGGAGCGGGCCATCGTGGAGTACTACAAGGAGAAGGTCGGGGCCATTCCCGCGCCCCAGGCCGCGCGCCCCGCGCCGGCCGCCGAGATCGAGGAAGAGCAGGTCTCGGCCGGATAAAGTCCGTCCTGTCGCCTTCTGTATTCTTTTGGGAGAATCCAAGGGAGCCCGAGCGGCTCCCTTTTTTTATTCCAGCCCGGCCTTTTTCAAGGCCGCCGCCGTGGGCCGTCCCTCTTCGTCCAGCCCCCGCACCCGGTAGTAGGCCGCCCGGGCCTTGAGGAACTCCGCCCGGTCCAGGGCCTGGACCGTGATGTTGTTCCCACTGGACCCGGCCTCGGCGAAAAACCGGGGGGGCAGGTCGTCGTCCGCCGCGGTGAAGCCCCGCTCGGCGTTCAGGAGCCGCTCGGCCAGGCAGATGCGCTCGCCCGTGGCCAGGAGGTCCTGGGCCGAGGACTGCTCGCCGGTCACGGCCGTGTAGGCCTTGGCGTATTCCTCCAGGCTGGCGGCAAAGAACAGGAACTTGCAGGCCGTGAGGCTGTCCACCGTGGCTGCCGCATCCTCGGCGATCTTGATGATCCGGGCCTTGCCGCTGAAGCTGAAGCGGTCCGTGGACACGGGCTTGCGCAGGATCTCGTGGCTCACCGGATAGGCTCGCAGATGACATCCCCCCCGGGTGGACACGGCGTAGGCCAGGGCCATGCCGTACACCCCGCGCGGGTCGTAGGCCGGAAGCTCCAGGCCCTTGACCGACATGGACAGTTCGGGCCGCCCGTGGGCCGTGGCGTAGCGGCGGCTGCCCTGGGCCAGCTCGGCCCCGGGGCCGTGGCCCAGGCCCATGTCCGTGAGCAGGGAGAGGATTTCCGTTGGGGCCAGGACCCGGCCGGTGATCTCGGCGTGGCAGGCCAGGGTGGAGGCGGCCGAGATGGTGTCCAGGCCCATCTCGTTGCAGAGCATGTTGGCGGCCACCACGGTGTCCAGGTCGTGGTTCTCCACCAGGGCGCTGAAATGGGACATGGTCTCGAATTCCGGCATGGGCACGCCTTGGTCCGAGACCTTCTTGCACAGCACGTGGCAGCCCTTGCACCCGGCCTTGTGGGGCTGGTAGCGCTCCTTGAACTTGGCCGCGTTCAGGTGCGCGGCTTCGGAGAAGTGGGTGTGCCGGAAATTGGCCGTGGGCATCATCCGGCGCGAGGAGATGAGGTCGTAGAGCGCCCCCGTGCCGTAGCAGGAGAAGCCGTGCTCGCCGAGCAGGGCCGGGGACGCGGCCGTGAGCCGGAAGATGTCCTCCCGGGCGGACATGAGGGCCTTCTTGTCCTTGACCGGCACATGGCCCGAGCCGCGCACGGTCAGATATTTCAGGTTCTTGGCGGCCATGACCAGGCCCAGGCCCCCCCGGCCCACGGCGTGGTGGCGGTCCACCAGGATGGAGGCCAGGGGGCTGCCGGTCTCGGCCGCCGGACCCACGGCCGCCACCGAGGCCTCCTTGTCCAGGGCGAGAAAGTCCATGAC
This sequence comes from uncultured delta proteobacterium, assembly GCA_903835685.1. Lineage (GTDB taxonomy): Bacteria > Desulfobacterota > Desulfovibrionia > Desulfovibrionales > Desulfovibrionaceae > CAILNX01. Next base: position 151,271 of record CAILNX010000043.1, on the reverse strand, counting down.
CGCCAGCGCGCTGGCCCTGGCCATGGCCGTGGCCGATTCCAGGGTGGCGGCCTGATCCGTGATGCGCAGGCCTGAAAGTTCGGTGGCCCGGCCCGTGAGCATGAGCCCGTCCCACCCGGCCCGCTTGAGCATGGTGCCCAGCTTGCCGCCCACGGAGCTGTCAAAGGCCGTGCCGGTCAGCGGGGAAATGGACATGGCCGTCATGCGGCCCGAGGTGGGGGCGATGGTGCCGGTGAGCGGCCCGGCCATGAAGATGAGCGGCAGGTCCGGGTCGTCCCAGGCCAAGGTGGCGTATGGCCGCAGGAAATGCCCGGCCAGCCCCCGGCCGCCCATGAAGGTCCGGTACACGGCCGGGGCCGGGGTGAGGGTGGTCGCCGCGCCGCTGGTCAGGTCCAGGCGCAGGATTTTTCCGGTCCAGCCGAACAGCACATGCTCCATACTCGTGTCACACTCCGAAAATGGCTTGTCTTTCAACGGAACGCAAGAATAAGAAATAATTATTCTTATTCTTCGCTCTTGGTCGGGCGCAGCGCGGGAACGCCATGCTAGATGATCCCGTGCAAAGGCCCACCCGGCGCACCCATCGCGTCCACCCGCTTCTCCACCTCTGGATCGGATTCCAGGGCCGGGGCGTGGAAGCTCTTCAATCGCGCGTCCACGATGAGGGAGCCGTGGCAGCCCCAGTGCTTGCAGTGGGTGAAGGCCTCCACGCCGTACAGGTCCGTGGCCGGGTCCGAGCGGGTGAAGGTGACCCAGAGGAAATTGTCGTCAGTGGCGGCCGTGAACTCGGCATCGTCAGCCACCACGATGAGCGGGAAGCGCTCCAGGCGCTTCTGCCTGGCCAAATGCAGGCCAAGACCCTCCATGGCCGGGTCGGCCTGGTCCCGGGCCTGGCCGTGTTTGGGGCCGCTCATGACCAGGATGCCCGGGGCGAACAGGCGCGGCGCGGTAAACCCGTCGGGCAGGGACAGCTCCCGGGGCATTTCCGGGCCCAGGTCCCGGCGCTTTTCGCCGCAGCAGGCCAGGATGAGCTTGGAGCCCTGGTTCAAGCTGATGCCCGAATAGTCCAGGGTGTCCATGGTGGTGCGGGTGATGAAATGCAGGTCCCGGGTGAAGTCGGCCCGCTCCAGCACATGGCGCAGGAAGCGGGGGATATGGTGGGCCGAGAGGTTCGGGTCGTCCTCTCCGGCGGCGATGAACAGGTATTTGGCCAGCGAGGTCTGGGTGTTGCCCAAAAGCGACAGGCCGCAGGTGATGAGCTCCTGGGGCTTTCTTTCGGCCGCGTAGGGCACGTAGCGCTCGCTGCCCACGGCCAGGAGCAGGGGATGGACCCCGGCCGCGTCCACGGCATGGACCTCGCGCACGCCATTAAACACCGTGGGCACGAGCGGCGCGGTGAGTTCGTGGATGAAGGCCCCGAACACCGTGTCCTCCTGGGGCGGGCGGCCCACGGTGGTGAAGGGCCAGACAGCGTCCCGGCGGTGCAGGACCCGCTCGACGTTGAGCACCGGAAAGTCGTGGGCCAGGCTGTAGTAGCCCAAATGGTCGCCAAAGGGGCCTTCGGGGAGCTGGCGGCTGGGGTCGATGGTCCCCTGGATGCAGAAATCCGCCTCGGCCGGGATGGGCAGCTCCCCGGGCCGGGTGACCAGTTCCAGGCGGCGGCCGCCGAGCACCCCGGCAAAGAGCAGCTCGGGCACGCCCTCGGGCAGGGGCATGATGGCGGCCAGGGTCAGGGCCGGGGGGCCGCCCACGAAGATGTTCACCTTGAGCGGCTGGCCCAGGCGCAAGGCCTCGGCGTGGTGGTACCCGATGCCCCGGTGGATCTGGTAGTGCAGGCCCACTTCCCGGTCCTGGGCAAAGGACCCGCCCGTGAGCTGGACCCGGTACATGCCCAGGTTGGAGGCCATGATCCCGGGCCGGGCCAGGCTTTCGGTGTAGACCTGGGGCAGGGTGACGTACCCGCCCCCGTCCAGGGGCCAGGAGCGCAGCCGGGGCAGGGCCGAGATGGTGGTGGTGGCGCCCATGATCGGCCCGGAGGCCACTTTTTTGGGCAGCAGGTGAATCAGGGAGGCGGGCAGGCCCAGATATTCCAGGGGCTTTTTCAGGATGCGGGCCGGGTCGGCTTTCAGTTTCAGCAATCGCTCGACGCTGGAGAGCGTTCCACGAAAAATGTACCGGATGCGGGCCATGGTCCCGAAGATGTTGGCGACCATGGGAAAGGGCGTGCCCTTGACCCGGGTGAAGAGCAGGGCCGGACCCTTGGCCGCAAAGGCCCGGCGCTGGATGGCGGCCACTTCCTGGTCCGGATCCACTTCCTGGTCGATGCGTCTGAGTTGCCCGCTGGCTTCGAGGTCATCCAGGCATTGACGGAGGTTTCGGTAGTTCATATAAGTGGGATTGGAGGAAGTCCCGGGAACAAAGGCCGGGGGATGTGGGGATGAAGGTAAAGTTTGCCCATTTCCGTCCGATAAGAATGCTCAGGAGTCCAGTCCAGCCCGGGAAACATCGTTGCCCTGGAAGAGGCCTGAAAAGCCCCAGCCCTGGCCGCGTTTCGTGCCTGAAACCTGGATACCCGGTTTGGCAGGCCTTGCCAACCGCTTTCCCCGGGGCGGGTCCCCCGGAACCGTGAGTCCTGGCCCGTGTTTTGCTTGCTGAACGGTGGCCGTCAAAAAAGAAAAATTTACCGTCAGGTCCGGAGCCAAGGGAAAAAGAAGCGCCCCCATGCGACTTTCCATCATGCGCCTGGAAGAGCGGATCGTGCTTGACGCCGCGGGAGCCGCCACTGCGGGAAAGACCGATCCGACCAAGGACCAGGCCGCCACATCTTCCTCCTCGGACGCGGCCGCGAAAGCGACCGACCCCTCGGGGAGCAGCACGGACGTCTCTGCCAAGGCGGCCGCCTCTGCCCCTGCGGCCAATTCCTCGGCTTCCTCCACCTCCCAGGCCGCTGCCTCGGGACCGGTGCGGGTCCTGGTCATCGACTCCTCGGCCGACCCCAGCGAGACCCTGGCCAGCGCGGCCCTGAACAACGTTCTGACGGTCTGCTACGACGGACACAACGCCACCCCGGACCAGATACTCGCGGAGATCAAGGCCGCTCTCGGCGGGAAAAAGGCCGAGAGCATCGCCTTTGCCGCCCACGAACTGGGCGCGGGCCGGTTCCACCTGGCCGGGTCCACGGACGTGGACAACGACACCCTGACCACGGACAAGGTGGTCCAGCAGTTCTGGAAGGACGTGGGCGGGCTTTTGAGCGATTCGGGTCGGGTGGACCTGCTCAACTGTGGCCTGGCCTCGACCATCGAGGGAGCGGTGGTGGCGGCCGACCTGGAGAGCCTGACCGGACACGCCGTGGCCTCCTCCAGCGACGCCACGGGCAGCGCGGACCACGGGGGCAACTGGATTCTGGAGAACGGCGACGTCAATCTGGTGGGAACCTATTTTTCCGCCGACCGCATCACGGAGTATCACGGGACCCTGGCGGCCGAGACCATCGTCACCGGCAGCGGGGGCACGGCCGGGGACGGCTTCGGCAAAAGCGTGTCCATCAGCGGCAACTACGCCGTGGTCGGGGCCTATCTGGACGACGTCAAGGGCACGGACGCGGGCGCGGCCTACCTGTTCTTTTGGAACGGCTCGGCCTGGACCCAGCAGACCAAGATCACGGCCTCGGACGGCGCGGCCGGGGACTGGTTCGGCTACACCGTGTCCATTTCCGGGGATTACGTGGCCGTGGGCGCGGGCAACCACGATGTGGCCGGCAAGGCTGACCAGGGCGCGGTGTACGTCTACCAGCGCGGCGGCACGTTCTGGAGCCAGGTCAAGGAGATCACGGCCGCTGACGGCGCGGCCGGGGACTATTTCGGGACCAGCGTGGCCCTGTCCAGCTCGGCCCTTCTGGTGGGCACCCCGGGCGCGGACATAGGCGGGCGGGCTGACCAGGGCGCGGTGTACTCCTATTCCGGGGTGGGGGCCGCGCTCACCTTCGGAAGCAAGACCACGGCCTCGGATGGCGCGGCCGGGGACTATTTCGGATGGAGCGTGGCTGTTTCCGGGGGGTACGCCGTGGTCGGGGCCAAGGGCAGCGACGCTCGCGGGGTGGATTCCGGGGCGGCCTACATCTACTCCCTGAGCGGATCGTCCTTGAGCCTCCAGAACGAGGTCACGGCCTCGGACGGCGCGGTCGGGGACTCCTTCGGGGCCAGCGTGGCCATATCCGGAGACACGGTGGTGGTCGGGGCCTACCTGGCCAACCTGGGCGCGTCCACGGACGCGGGCGCGGCCTATGTATTCTCCCGCAGCGGCAGCACCTGGAGCCAGTCGGCCAAGCTCACGGCCGCCGCTCCCGGGTCCTACGACCAGTTCGGCGAGAGCGTGGGCGTTTCCGGGACCCGCATCGTGGTGGGCGCGGACATGTACAATCTTTCCGGCCGCAGCGATGCGGGCGCGGCCTATGAGTTCGAATACACCACCGGCGTGACCTCGAGTTGGGTCCAGCTCCATCTGCTCACGGCCAGCGACTATTCCCAGGCCGGGCATTTCGGCACCGGGGTGGCCATTGATGGCACCAACGTGCTGGTGGGGGCCATCCGCGATTCCAGCGCCACGGGCCGGGGCTATGTCTACGACCTGACCTCCTCCGGCCTGCCCGGGGCCGGCGGCGATCTCCCCGGCAGCGGTGGAGGTGGCGGGCTTCCTGGGGGCGGAGGCTTCGGCGTGGGGTATCCGACCGTGGTCAATGCCATTGACGCCCAGTCCGCCACCGAGAACATGGCCTTTTCCTACACGATGCCGACCACCACCTTCACCGACGACGGCGGGGTGGCCCATCTGACCTACTCGGCCTCCTCGGCCTTGAGCTCCTCCCTGCCTTCCTGGCTCACCTTCAACCCCGCCACCCGCACCCTTTCCGGCACGCCCGGGGACTATGATCCCGGCACCTACATCATCCGCATCACGGCCACGGACCAGCAGGGACACTCCACCTCCACCACCTTCGACCTGGTGGTGGCCAACGTCAACGACGCCCCGGAGATCAGCGGGGCCATCGCCAACCGGGCGGTCAACGACGTGTCCACGGTCACGCCCTTTGACGCCTTTGTCATCGTGGACAAGGACGCCGGCCAGCTTCAGACCGTGACCGTGACCCTGGACGATGCGGCCAAGGGCGTGTTCACGGCCGCCAGCCTGACCGCCAGCCATTTCTTCCTGACCAGCCCAGGGACCTATTTCTTCTCCGGCACGGCCGAACAGGCCCAGGTGGCCATCCGGCAGTTGGTCTACGACCCCACGGACAACCGGGGGGTCTACGGCAGCACCGAGACCACCCAGTTCACCGTGCGGGTCACGGACGACGTCGGGGCCTCGGTTTCGAACAGCGCCACCACGGTGGTGTCCACCACCTCCAACCGTCCGGCCACGGCCACGGGCATGACCCAGACCCAGGCCTACATCGAGGACGCGGCCTCGGTGGGCCTCTCTCCCATCGTGGTCAGCGACCCGGACGCCGGGGACGTGATCACGGTCAGCCTGACCCTGGCCGACCGCACGGCCGGGCTCCTGTCCACGGGCAGCGGCAATGGCGAGACCTTTGCAAACGGCGTGTGGACCGTGACCGGCACCGCAGCCCAGGTCAACACGGCCCTGGCCGCGGCCCGGTTCATTCCCGGGGCCAACTACGACCGGGACACCACCATCACCGTGCACGTGGCGGACCGGGCCGGATATGGCCCTTCGGACGGGACCATCACCCTGGACGTGACCCCGGTGGAGGACACGCCCACCACCGGCCCCTCCACGGTGACCACCCTGGAGGACACGGCCCATGTCTTCACCCTTTCGGATTTCGTGTTCAACGACCCGGACACCGGGGACGTGCTCCAGAAGGTGCAGGTCTGCAGCACGCCCGGCCATGGCCGCCTGGTCCTGAACACCGGGGGCGGGGATGTGAACGTGGCCAGCCTTCAGGAGATCACCCGGGCGGACATCGCGGCCGGGCATTTGAAGTTCATCCCCGGGGCTGATGAGAACGGGAGCGGGTACGCCAATTTCACCTACAAGGTCAGCGACGGCACGGCCTACAGCGTGCTGGCCGACACCCTGACCCTGAACGTGACCGCTGTGGAGGACGCGCCCACGGCCGCCAGCGGCTCGGTGACCACCAGCCCGAACCTCGACTACACATTCGCGGCCGCAGACTTCCATTTCAGCGACGTGGACGCGGGCGACACCCTGACTGCGGTGACCATCACCCAACTGCCCACGGCCGGGAGTATGCTCTTAAACGGCCTGGCCGTGAGCGCAGGACAGAGCGTGACCCGGGCGGACATCAATGCCGGGCATCTCATTTTCCGGCCCGAGACGGACATGGGCGGTTCGGGCTATTCCACCTTCAACTTCACCGTGAACGACGGGACCCTGTCCAGCGTGCAGTCCTACGCCATGAGCGTGAACGTGGACACCCCTGGGGTGAACGACGCGCCAGCGGTCATCCGGCCTGCCCAGACCCTGAGCATGAACGAGGACGGGACCCTGGCCCTGTCCGGCGGGAACCGAATCAGCATCGTGGATGTGGACTCGGGCGGGAGCCAGGAGGTGGTCACCCTCACCTCGGCCAAGGGCCTCATGAGCCTGGGCAGCACCACCGGCCTGACCTTTACGGCTGGACAGGCCACGGGCAGCACCACCATGACCTTCCGGGGCACGCTCGCGGACATCAACGCGGCCTTGAGCACACTGTCCTTCAGCAGTGACCAGTATTTCAACTCCGCCAAAGGCCAGGCCACCATCCAGGTGGATGTGAACGACCTGGGCAACACCGGAGCGGGCGGGGCCATGACCGCCTCCAAGACCATAAGCGTGACCGTGAACCCGGTGGCGGACAAGCCCCAGGACGTGACCGTGGCCACCCTGGAGGACACCCGCACCTCCACCTTCAACCTGCTGCGCAACGTGAACGATGGCGCGGAAGTGACCTATTTCAAGGTTTCGGGCATCACCGGCGGGACCCTCTACGACCATGACGGGCACGTGGTGGCCGACGGTGCGTACGTGTCCTACGCCGAGAGCCAGGGCATGACCTTCATGCCCGCCGCCGACCGCAACGCCCAGGCCTCCTTCAGCTACCAGGCTTCCACGGACGGCGTCACGGTTGGGGCCAAGAGCCTGACCCCGGCCACGGTGGCCGTGAACATCACCCCGGTGGGCGACACGCCCCAGAATGTTACTGTGGCCACTGTGGAGGACACGGTCAGCCAGACCTTCAACCTGGCCCGGAACGTAAGCGACGGGGCCGAGGTCACCTCCTTCCACATCAGCAACATCGTGGGCGGCACCCTCCATGACCACGACGGCAACCTGGTGAACAACGGGGACTACATCACCTACGCCGAGAGCCAGGGCATGACCTTTACCCCGGCCGCCGACCGCAACGCTCAGGCCCATTTCGACTACCAGTCCTCCCAGGACGGGGTGAGCGTGGCCGCCCAGAGCCTGACCGCCGCCCGGGTGAACGTGAATATCACCCCGGTGGGCGATACCCCGCAGGACGTGCAGGTGGTCACAGTGGAAGACACCTTAAGCCAGACCTTCAACCTGGCCCGCAACGTGAACGACGGGGCCGAGGTGACCGCTTTCAAGATTTCGAACATCACCGGCGGCACGCTCTATGACCACGACGGCCATGTGGTGGCTGACGGGGCGTACGTGTCCTACGCCGAGAGCCAGGGCATGACCTTCCTGCCCTCGGCCGACCGCAACGGGCAGTCCACCTTCAGCTACCAGGCCTCGGAGGACGGGACCCACGTCTCGGCCCAGAGCCTGAATGCGGCCACGGTGACCGTGGGCATCACCGCCGTGGGTGACACCCCCCGGACTCCGGACCTGATCGTGGCCGAGAACGCCCTGTCCGACCCCATCGTGCTCGCGCGCAACGCGGCTGACGGGGCCGAGGTGACCTCCTTCCGCATCAGCGGGATCATCGGCGGCTCCTTGTACTTGAATGACGGCGTGACCAAGGTGCATAACGGGGACTACGTCACCTACGCCCAGGGCCAGGCCGGGCTGCGCTTCCAGTCCGACGCCTACAGCACGACCACCGGCGGCTTTGACGTGGAGTCCTCCCAGGACGGCGCGCACGTGGCCGCCCAGAGCGCCAAGGCCCATTCCACGGTGAGCGTGCTGCCCATCGCCAGCACGGACACCCCCTTCTCCTTCACGGTGCGGGACCAGGTTTTCCAGAATCTCGGCCCGGGCAGCGGCCTGACCTTCACGGCCACCCTGGCCGACGGCTCGGCCCTGCCCGCCTGGCTGCATTTCGACCCGGCCACCCGGACCTTCTCCGGCACCCCGAAGAACGGGGACGTGGGCGCGACCACCGTTCGGATCACGGCCACGAACCTGAACGATCCTCCGCTGTACGCGGACGTGGCCCTGACCGTGCAGTACGCCCCGCAGGTGGCCCTGGCCCTCACGGACCAGGCCACCCTGGAGAAGGGCGAGTACAGCGCCTCCATCCCGGCCGGGACCTTCACGGATCGCGATGGCGACCCCCTGGCCTTGAAGGCCACCCTGGCCGACGGCTCGGCCTTGCCCGCCTGGCTGCATTTCGACCCGGCCACCGGGACCTTCTCCGGCCGCCCGGCCAATGACGACGTGGGCGTGATCACGGTCCGGGTCACGGCCACGGACCCGGTGGGGGCCAAGGCCTCCTCGGATTTCAGCCTGGAAGTCATCAATGTGAACGACGCGCCCACGGTGACCGGGACCCTGGCGGCCAAGAGCATCGTGTCTGGCAATACCCTGACCCTAGCCCTGGACGCCGGGATGTTCCATGACGTGGACAAGGGCGACGTGCTGACCTATTCGGCCTCTCTGACCGGAGGCGGAGGCCTGCCCGAGTGGCTGCATTTCGACCCGTCCTCGCGCACCTTCTCCGGCCTGCCCCCGGACACGGCCGTGGGGCTCCTGAATCTCGAGGTCACGGCCACGGACCTGGCCGGGGCCAAGGCCTCCACCACCCTGGCCCTGACCGTGACCGATGCGCCCAAGGCCAACAACGACACCCCGGGCCGGATGACCATCACCGAGATCCCCAAGAGCGCCCAGTCCGAGCCCGCCCAGGTCTCCTTCTCCTCGGGTTCCCTGGCCTCGTCCACCCTCGGTCCGGGCTCCTTGGCTTCCCCGAGCCTGACCATGAGCCTGGCCGGGCCGATCCAGACCGGGGAGATGCTGCGCGAGGCCACCCGGGCCAACTCGGGCCTTTCGGGCTTCGGCAGCCTTTTGGGCGGGGATTCGGGATCGGCCTTCAGCCGCTCGTCACTCCTGGGTTCCAGCAGCCCGTCCGGGACGGATTCCGGGTCGTACCTGACCCGGTCCGGGTCTTCGGATTCCGGCGGCCTGGGACGGGCCATGAGCGCTTTTGAGGGTCGGTTCGGAAACTACCTCCAGCGCCTGTCCACCGGCCTGGAGAACTACAGCCCGGATCAGTTGCGCAACATCCAGCGGTCCCTGTCCACGGCCGAGGCCTACGGGGAGCGCTTGAGTGACCAGATGGGCACGGAGAAGTCCCGGATGAACGCCGAGGAAGAGGCCCGCTACGCGGTCAGGCTCCAGGAGTATCGGGAAGTGGTCCAGACCCTGCGCGCCCAGGTCGAGGGAACCCTGCGCCTGGCCCAGTCTCAGGGACGGCAGGTGGCGTAAAGCTAAAAATTGCTCTCCCGCATGACCACCCGGTAGGCCGCCCGGCCTGCCTCGGCCAGAAGCGAGCGCGGGGCCGTGGACAGCCGGACCTGGCCGCTTTGGCCCACCTTCAGGGGCGGGTGTCCCGGGGCCAGGACGAGATCCACCTGATAGCAGCTTTCCAGCAGGTGCAAACGGCCCTGGGCGTCCTTGCGCACGGGCAGCGGCCCGCCGCCCTCGGAGGTCAGGGCCGGGTATTCGATGCGCGTGGCCCGGGCCGGGCTGATGGACTCCACCGTGGCGGTCATGGGCGCATCCAGGCCGGGCACGGTGAAAATGGCGGTCTGGCCGGGCCGGATGTCCGCGACCATTTCCTCGGGCACATAGGCAGCCACCTTGATGGAGGCCAGGTCCGCGATGCGGCCGAGCACCGCGTCCTTGCTCACGAAGCGGCCCGGGTACAGGCTCTCGTCCCAATCGTAAACCAGCCCGGCCACCTCGGCGGCCAGGGTGTTCTGGAGTCCCTGGGTGCTCACGGCCGCCAGTTGGGCCTCCACCCCGGCGATCTCCTCCTTCTTCTGGGGCAGCAGGGCCTTGTGCTTCTCGTCGCCCGCGTACACGGACTGCTCACGCACCAGGATGGAGCGCTCCAACTCCAGGCCCCGGGTCTGGGTCTCCAGTTCCTCGGATACCACCTTGGCCAGGACTTGGCCCTTTTCCACGCGCATGCCCCGGGCCACGTACATCTCGGCCAGCAGGCCCGAGTGCGGGGCGTACACGGTCTGGGCCTTGGCCGGGACCGCGGCGGCCGGAACGGTCAGGGTCCGGGGCAGGGGCAGGGCGGCCCAGAGCGCGGCCAGGGCCAGGGCGGCCAGGGTGCCCATAAGCGACCGGTTGAGACGGAACAGATGCTTCATGGCCGAAAGCTCCTTGGCCTCCCGCACGGCGGGGGCGACGATGAACCAGCCCACTTCCACGGCAAAGAGGGCCGCGCCCAGGACCTTGGTGAATTTGTGGTAAACCAGCACGGCGATGCCCAAATAGAGCACCAGGCGGTAGGCCCAGGCGTAGAGGGAATAGAGGACCATGCCCAGGGCCAGGCGCGGGGACACCCCGGGCTCGGGATGGGGCAGGGTCAGGCCCAGGAACCGGGTGCGCCAGAGGTACAGGGTCAGGGCAAAGGCCCGGGGCTGGAGGTTGTCCACGCCCATCAGGTCCATGAAGATGTAGTACCCGTCGTAACGCATGGCCGGGTTCAAATTGACCAGCAGGGTGGAGGCGAGCGACACCGAGGACACGGTGAAGAACACGCTGTTCAGGGTCCCGGGCAGGGTCAGGCCCCAGCCCAGGAGCGCGGTCCCGGCAATGACCAGCTCGGCCGCGATCCCGGCCAGGGCGATGGCCAGGCGCTTGCCGCGTTCGGGGATCTTCCAGGCGTCGGTCACGTCGCAATAGGCCACGGGCCACATGACGATGAAGGCCAGGCCCATGACCGGGACCCTGGCCCCGAAGCGGGTGGCCGTGTAGGCGTGGGCGAACTCGTGCACGGCCTTGATGAGCGCGATGGCCAGCCCGTAGTGGGCCAGCCCGGCCAAATCGAAGAAATAGGTGAAGGTGTGCAGGTAGGCCCCGGGGTTTTCCAAAAGGAGCACCAGGCCCAGGCTAAAGAGCACGGCGTACAGGGTCAGGGCCGCCCGGCCGCCCAGGAAGCGCACCCAGGGCAGGGTGGCCCGCAGAAAGGCGTCGGGCCGCAGCAGAGGCACCCGGAAATAAAGATAATGGTGCAGCAGCCAGGTCAGGGGATGGATTTTGCGCACCTGGTCGCGCTTCATGAGGTCGGCCACCGGGTGGATGAGGCTGTCCACCGTGAGCCCCAGAAGCTGGGCGTGGCGGCACAGGGTGAGCACCTCCTGGGCGCTGGGCCGCAGGGTGGTGCCCTGGGCGAGGTCCGCCAGGAGCCGGTCCAGGGTGGTGGGACGGCGCAGGCGGGCGAGGATTTCCGCCTCGGCCCAGCCGATTTTGGAATAGGTGCGGGCCAGGGGGTCGTGGATGACCGCCGTGGGCGAGCCGTCGTGCTCGGCCGGGCCAGGATGGAACTCCAGGTCGGGCCTGAGGACCGGCAAGGGGGTGTCTGCGGGCACGGCGGACGTGGGCATGTCGGGCGTTGGCCTGCTTGGCGGATTCATGGGCGCTCACCGGGTCCGGCCCGCCGCCCTTTGATGACGGCCGGGACGAGGGCTATTTCTTCTGGGCCGCGGCCTGGCCCTTTTCCTGGGCCTCCAGGATGACCTTGCCCAGCACCTGCTGGAGGCGCACGGCGTTGCGCACGGACAGGACGATGCGGTTGGAGATGGTGGCCGAGTGTTCCGGGACCCGGTGCAGGTTGCCGAACTCCAGGATGACCTCGTCCAGGCCCACGTGCACGTTGAACATGTCCCGGTACAAATAGTCCAGGTCCTGGGCCAGCATGATCTGCAGGCGGGTTTCCCCTGCGTCCTTGGTCTCGGGCATGGCCCCTCCCTCTGGTTTCTTCTGGCCCTCGTCCGTGGGTTTCGGCGCATTGGGCGGAAGTTTGATGCTTGCCATCCTGGTGCTCCTTTGGGCGTTTCTGAAACAAATCGTCCGGCCCTAGATCCCCACCAACTTGCGCAGGGCGGCCCAGGGCTTGCGCAACAGCCAGTAGGCCAGGGACACCTCTTCCCCGTAGGTCACGGCCACGCCCTGGAGTCCGGCCTTGAGCGCTGCGTCCGGGGTGGTCCAGTCCGCCTCGGCCATGACCGAGGCCGCGCCCTTGGGGCTCTGGCTCACGCCCTGGGCCACGTAGGTGAGCCGGGCGGCCCGGGTCTCTTCAGGCAGGGCGTTGAGCAGGACCTTGACCGGCACCTTGGGATCAAAGGAGATGTGGTCGTCCTCGGCCAGCCAGACCCTGAGCTTGGTGCTGGCCGGGTCCACCAGCATGAGCACCTGCTCCCCGATGCGCACGGGCTTGCCCCGCCACTCGAAGGGGTCGTTGATGACCACGGTGCCCGGCCTCTCAGCCCGGACCTCCAGCTTGGAAAAATTGGATTCGGCCAGTTGGAGCTTGACCCGCTCCTGGTCCAGCTTCAGGTCCAGCAGGGCCACGTCGGCCCGGGCCTCCTCGCTGCCAAAGGCCTGCATCTTGGACCGGGTCAGGCTGGACTGGATGATCTGGACCTGCTGGCGGGCCACCTTCAAATCCTCCAGGGCCACGCGCTTGTCGTACACGAACAGGGTGTCCCCGGGCTTGACCTCCTGGCCGGGCTGCACCGTGACCTCGGCCACCACGCCGTTCAGGGGGGCCGTGACCACTGTGGGGTCCTTGGGCACGATCTCGCAGGGGGCCACCACCCGCAGGGGCATGCGCCAGATGAGGGATGCGCCCAGGACCAGGGCCAGGACCCCGAACACGGCCGAGCGGCGGCGGAGCATCAGGCTGATGCGCTCGTACAGGGTCCGGCGGCGCACCAGCTTGTCCCATACCGCGCCGTACCCGGCCCCCAGGGACTCCAGAAGTCGGACCTCCTCCTCCTGCCAGACCGCACCGGACCAGCGCTCCAGCCACAAGACGCCCAGAACCTCGCCCTGGGCGGCCAGGGGGACGTAGGCCACGCTCAAGCCCGAAGAGGCCTTGTCCAGGACCGCCCACTGGCTGGCCAGGCCGAGAAAATCCTTGGCCGAGAGGATGCGCGCCGCACCAGGGTCCTGGACCGCGCCCACCAGGCGCTGCCAGGCCTCGCGCAAGGGCGAGTAGGTCTCGGCGTCCACCCGGCCGGACACGCCCAGGAAGCGGGGGGAACTGCGGCTTAAGCTCCAAAGAGTGGCCCGGTGGTAGGGGGAAAGCTCCACGGTGCGGTTGAGAATCCGGTAGGTCAGCTCGCGCAGGTTGGCGCAGGACAGGGCCTCCAGGGTCAGGCGGTAGAGGACCGCCAGGGGGCTTTGGGCCGGGGAGGGGCGGACGGGCTCGCTCATGTCAGTTCTTCAGGGAGGCCGGGTCCACCTGGCCGGTCATGCCGCTGCGTAAGGACCCGGTGGGGTTGTCCACCTCGGCGTAGACCTCGAAGGTGCCGCTGGCCGGGTCCAGCACGGCGCTCACGTGGGACACCCGGCCCGTGACCCGCTTGCCCAGTTCGTTGACCTCGATGACCACGTTCATGCCCGGCCGTACGGTCTGCACGGCCACGGACGGGGCCAGGAACTTGGCCCGCAGGACCTCGTCGTCAATGACCTGGATCAGGGGGCGGCCCCGCTCCACCAGTTCGTTCACATTGACCAGGAGTTTTTCCACCCGGCCCTTGTAGGGGGCCAGTATCTGGCAGCCCTCCATCTCTTTTTCCGCGATCTTGAACCGGGCCTGGGCCTGGGCCAGGTTCTTCCTGGCCTCCTCGTACTCGGGCAGGCTGGTGAGCTGGGAAATCTCCCGGTTGGCCTCGGCCACGTTCAATTCCCGGCGGGAGGCCTCCAACTCGCGCAGGGAGGTGGAGTGCCCGCTGTAGAGCTTTTCCTTGGCCTCGTAGTCGGCCTTGGCCGCGCTTAAGACCGCCTGGGCTTTTTTCAGCACGGTCTTGTCCTTGTACAGGGTCTCGGCCGCAGCCGAGGCCGTGCGGGCGGCCTCCAGGGCGGCGGCGGCCTGGGCGTAATTGGCCTTGTACACCGTGGGGTCCAGGCGGATGAGCGGGGTCCCGGGTTCAAAGGTCTGGCCGAACTCCCGGGACACTTCCTTGACCACGCCCGTGACCTCGGCCGAGAGCACGGCCTGGTTGCGTGGGGCGAACACCACGGAAATCTGGGTGGTCCTGGCTCCTGATTGGCTCACGGGCTGGCTCACGGGTTGGGCCTGGGCCGGGCTTGGGGATGCGGCAGGCGTTGGCGCGGCCTGGGCGGGTGACGCCGGGGCCTGAATGGCCTGGCGGACAGGGGCCGGACTTTGGGCCGGACTGGGGGCCGGACTGGCCTGGGCCGGTGAGGTCTGGGGCTGGGCCTGAGCGGCGGCGGACGGGGGCTGGACCGCCTGGCGGGGCAGGGCCGGGGAGGGGGTGGCCTGGCCCGGCGGGGTCACGCTCTGCTGAATCTGGTTCTGGGCCAGGGCCGCCTGGCCGAGCAGGAGGGCGGTCAGGGCCAGCCCGCCGATGAGGATTCGTGTCATGCGCATGTCTGCATTGTCCTTGCTCGTGGCGCTCAGAAAAACATGATGACCTGGCCGTCGCCCCGGAGTACTTCCGGGGCCCGTCCGCCCAGCCCGGCCATCTCCAGCACCAGGCGCAGCTTGTCCGGGTGGCTGCCGATGCGCACCTTGCCCGTATTCCCGTGGTTCAGGTCCACTTCCTTGGCCCCCCGGTTCTCCCAGTGGCCGCCGATGTCCAGGATCAGCTTGTCGGGGACGCCCGCGTTCACGACCCGGCAGTCCGGGGTCTTGGAGGTGGAGGCCATCTTGATACCCCGGAAGTCCGGTCCCTGGAAATAGGAGATCTGGAGCTTTTCGTAGCGATCCGAATAGATGTCCGAAATGGGGGTGAACACGGCGTGCATGGCCGCCAGATCGGGCATGGGCGGTCCCGGGGGCTCGGCCGGAGGGGGCGGCGGCAGCGGGAGGGCGGCCTGGACGACAGGGGAGACAGGGGCGGCCGGAGCGGGCTCGGGCTGGGCCACAGGCTCCGCCAGGGCCGTTTCAGGCACGGAGGCCATGGGCGGTTCAGCCTGGGACACGGGCGGCGCAACCTGGGGCTGGGCCGGGGCTTCGGGCCTGGGGCTTACGGGCTCCAGGCGGGGGGTCTGCCCGGGCCGGGACTCGGGTTTGTCCCGGGCCTGGGCCAGGGCCTGGCGCATGGCCTCGTCCAGGCTGGGGAAGACCGGGTCCCCGGGGGGCAGGTAGTGCAGATCGGCATAGCCCCGGTCCTCGCCAGCCGTGCGGCCCAGGGAGTTGAAGACCATTTCGCGTGCGGCCAGAAGCTCGGCAAAGGCGCCCATGAACTGGACCCGGGCGAAAAAGTACTGGGTCAGGGCCTGGACGTAGTCGTCCTCGTTGATGTCCCCCACCAGGCGCAGCTTTTCCATCTCCAGGACCAGCTTGGCGTGTTTGTCGTGCAAATTGCGCTTGAGCAGGCACTGTTCCACGGCGTTTCTGTAGTTGAACCAGGCGATGTGCAACTGGGCCAGGACAGCCACGGCCAGGGCCGTGCGCTCCTGCTTGATGTAGTCGCCCTTGAGCAGGGCGATGCGCCGGTTGTTCATCTGCATGGGGATGGAGAAGAGGTTCCAGGTGGCCCGAAGCCCCGTGGTGTACCAGTCGTGCACGGTCAAAAAGCTGTTGGAGTCGTATTCCAGGCGCAGGAAAAAGGCCGGGGAGGGGAACATCTGGGCCAGGGCCACCCGGGCCTCGTCCTCGGTGACCGCCTGTTCCAGGTCCTTTTCCGAGAGCTCGGGCCGTTTGTGGATGGCCTCGGACTCCATGGTGTCCACGTTCAAGGCCAGGTCCGTGGGCAGGGTGGCGGTGTCCATGTCCGCCAGGGTGATGTCCGCGCTGGGGGGCAGGCCCAGGAGTTGGGCCAGGGAGGCCCGGGAGTTTGAGTAGCGGGACTCGAATTCCGAGAGCTGAATGAGCCCTTCGATGTACTTGATTTCGCTGCGCAGTCCCGTGGCGGCCGAGACCAGGCTGTCCTGGACCTGCTCCAGGGCCAGGTTCTGGCGGTCCCTGAAACGGGCCAGGAGCTTTCTGGCCATGAGCGCGGACTCCCGGGCGGCCACGGCCTGGCCGTAGGCCCGGGTGACTTCCAGGATGAGCTTCTGCTTGGCCCGCTCCAGGCGCTGGGCGGCGATGACCGCCTGGTTGGCGGCCTGGCGGGCGCGGAAATAGCCCACCCCGAAGTCCAGGAGGTTCCAGGTGAAGGTGGCCGTGCCTTTTTGCAGGTCGCGATCCGTGGAGATGGACGGGTCCAGGGAGATGGCCTTGGTGTTGGCGTTGATGGATTTGCTGGCCACGTCCCGGGATTTTTCCGAGATTTCGGCCTCGGCCAGGAGGCTGGGGAGCATGGCCACCTTGCGGCCCGTGACCGACTCCTCCTGGATGGTCTTTTCCATCTCCGAAAGCTTGGCCTGGAGGTTGTTTTTCAGGGCGTAGTCAATGGCCGCGGCCAGGGTCAGGGGGGACTCGATGGCCGGGTCAAAGGCCCGAATCTGGGCCAGTTCTTCCGGGGCGTTTTTTTCGCGCAGGACGCGGGGATCGGCGCGCAAGGGGCCGCAGCCGGCCAGGGGCAGAACGCACACCAGGGTCAGACAGAGGACGAAAAAGAGCCTCGGGCCGGAAAAAAATCCATCCTGGCCCGATTTTTTGCCATTATACTGGAATGGTTGGAAATGCAGCCGAGGCCCCTTCCGCATTCCGGCGTCGCCTCCCCCCTGGTCCGTACCAGAGCCAACACCTCGGTATCCAATAAACAATGTTTTGTAAAGTTTTTTAACCTTTCTCTAGACTCTGTCTGGGGAATATTATGACAAAAACTCGACTGTTGCCTGGCAAGGGCTAGGTCCGGGTCAGCGGAATTGGGGCGGCTGAGAGAGAAAAGGACCTGGGTAGGGGGCAAAGCGAAGGGGGAAAAGGGCAGAATCAGGGGGCAAGGGGCAACACAAATTCGGTTCGGGCCGAAATTTGCTATGTATATTCGTGTGCGGAGCGTGGCACGAATTTCAGTCAATCGTGGTGGTAGGGCGACCCGGCCAGGATGCTGGCCGCCCGGTACAACTGCTCCAGGAGCACCACCCGGGCCAGGTCGTGGGGCAGGGTCAGGGGGGAGAGGGACAGGGTGATCTCGGCCCGGGCCTTGACCTCGGCGGACAGGCCGAAAGGGCCGCCGATGCACAGGGCCGCCGTGCGCCCCGGGCTTTCCCACCAGTTGCCCAGAAGCTTGGCCAGTTCCCGGGAGGTGGGCCGGATGCCGCGCTCGTCCAGGCAGATGACGATATCCTTGGGCTCCAGGCGGCGTACTATTTCCCGGCCCTCATGGGCCACCCGGTCAGGCTCGGGTAGCTTGGCGGGCGCGTCCTTGACCACCACCTCCTTGAGGGGGCAGGAGCGCCCGAGCTTGTGCAGGTAGTGGTCGCAGGCCTCGCGGAAAAAGGGCTCCTTGAGGCGGCCGACCCAGATCAAACGGAGGGCGCGCATGGTTTGGCCTGGCGCTCCAGAATCGGCCGACCGGTCATGGCGGCGTAAGAGTAAGAAATAATAATATTTATTCTTCTTTCTGGTTTGGGTTCGGTGGCGGAACGCTGCGTCACACGCTTAAGGTCCGCACCTCCACGCCCGCATCGGTCAGGTCCAGGCGCAGATAGCCCCCGCCGCCGAGCATGCCCGGGTTGTACACCCGGGTGGCCCCGATCTGGTCCATGCCCCGGGCCTCGTGGATGTGTCCGGTGATGCAGATGTCCGGCTGGACCCGCTCGATGAAGGCCCGCACGGCCCGGCTGCCCACGTGCTGTCCGGTGCCGAGCTTGTCCACCGTGGTATCGTGGGGCGGGGTGTGGCAGACCAGGATCAGGCGGGTGAAGGCCTGGGCCTTGGCGTAGGTCTCGTCCAGCCACAGGCCGATCTGGTGGTCCGAAACCTCGCTGGGCGTGCCGAACGGCGTGGGGGTGGAGAAGCCCACGCCCATGAGCCCCAGGCCTGGCGCGATCTCCCGGGTCTCCAGGTGGATGTTGGCCCCCTGGCCCTTCAGGTATTCGGTGATCTCGGCCTTATCCATGTTCCCGATCTGGGCCAGGACTTTTGGGTTGGCCGCCCGTGCGGTCTCGTAGACCTCCCGGGCCGAGGCCAGGCTCCCCCGGTTGGTCAGGTCCCCGCTGATGATGATCCCCTGGGCCTCCCGGATGCCGGGAATCTTGGGGATGAACTGGGTGTTTTCGTGGATGTCGCCAAAGGCGATCCAGTACGGTTTTCCGGCCATGGCCCCCTCCTTGCGCTGGATTGCGGCTTCATCTGATGATAAAAGAATCGGTCATGATATCAAATGAAAAAATGACCCGGGACAAGGCGGCCCTGCGCCGGGGCCTGCTCAAGGCCCGCCGGGAGCTGGGCGAAGAGGCCTCGGCCCGGTCCAGCGCAGAGGTTCTGGCCCGGGTGCGGGACCTGCCCGAATGGGCAAAAGCCCGGGAGGTCATGCTCTACTGGCCCCTGGCTGGCGAGGTGGATATCCGGCCGCTCTTGGCCGAACTGACCGGCCGGGGGGCCTGCGTGCTCCTGCCCCGCTGCCAGCCGGGCCAGCCCGGGGACATGGACGCGGCCCCGGTCACCTGCGAGGACGACCTCTGCCTCCTGTCCCACGGGATCATGGAACCGGACCCGGCCCGCTGCCCGGTGGCGGAGGCCCTGTCCCCGGATCTGATCCTGATCCCGGCCCTGGCCTATGACCGCACGGGCCGCCGCCTGGGATTCGGCGGGGGCTATTACGACCGCTTCCTGGCCCGGCCCGAGTGCACCAAGGCCGTCAAGGTCGGGGTCTGCCACGCCTTTCAGTTGGTGGACGAGCTTCCGGCCGCGCCCTGGGACCAGGGCGTGGATATTGTGCTCACCGACCGGGATATCTTGCGGCTGAAATGAAGAATGACAAAGAAAGAAGAATAAAAATAGAGAGTTCAGCGCATCGTGGATTCGCGCCTGGCGAGCCAAACACGGAAGGCGTCACGTGGCCGTGGTTTGGACTTTCAAGACCGTTGAACCGCTCCTCTGAGGGAACCGTATGCAGATGATCCCCTTTTCCTTCCCCGGCCTGCCCCAGATCGGCTGCGTGTTCACCACCCGCCTGGGTGGGATGAGCCGCGAACCCTTTGACTCGGCCAACCTGTCCCACGACGTGGGCGACTCTCCGGCCAGCGTGGCCCACAATCGCCAGAGGGTGGCCCGGCACATCGGGGTGGCGGGCTTTTGCGAACTGCGTCAGATGCACGGGGACGTGCTCCGGGCCGAGCCCGAGCCAGCGGACCCGGCCCAGGGCGGGGTATTGGAAGGCGACGGCCTGTTCACCACCCGGCCCGGCGCGGCCCTGGTGGTCAAGACCGCGGACTGCCAGCCCCTGCTCCTGGCCCATGTGGGGGGCAGGCACATCATGGCCCTGCATGTGGGCTGGCGGGGGAACAAACTGAATATGCCCGGCCGGGGGGTGGCCTCGTTTTGCAGCGCCTACGGTCTGCGGCCGGACCATGTCCTGGCCGTGCGCGGCCCGAGCTTAAGCCCGGGCATGAGCGAGTTCGTGAATTTTTCCGACGAGTTCGGTCCAGGATTCCAGGAATATTTCGATCCGGAAACGCGCACCGTGGACCTCTGGGCCTTGACCCGGTCCCAACTCCTGGCCGCCGGGCTCCTGCCCCGCAACATCTTCGGCCTGGACCTGTGCACCAGGAGCATGCCCGAGTTGTTCTTCTCCTATCGGGGGGAGCGGGTCACGGGCCGCCAGGCCGGTCTCATCTGGATCAGACCCTGAGCCCGCAGGCCGGGGGACCGCCCAGGCCGGGCATATCGCCGAAGAGCATTCTGGGCCGGGCCTTGAACACCGTGCCCGCCGAGTCGAAGAACCGGGAAGGGGCCGCGCCCAGGCGCACCCCGCCGGGCTCGAAGACCACGGGCATGGGCCCAGGCTCAAGCTGGTCGGGATGGCAGGTCCCGGGCCGCATGAGGGGCTCCCAGACCTCCCGGAATCCCGGCCCGCTGGCCTCTATACGGTCATGCACGGTCAAAAGCTCCTCCACGCTTCCGTCCGGGAACAGCCCCAGGGAGCCGTTGTCCCCGTGGATGCCCAGGGCGTCCGGGTCATAGGCCGTGAGCGGCCCGATGGGCGTGGGCACCCGGGTGGGCCGGGCCGGTTCGAGGCGACGCACGGCCCCGTGCTCGTAGAAGGCCACGCCGATGCGCCCTTCGATCATCATTCCGGCGGCCGGGACCTGGATGCGGTCCTCGGGCCACAGGGTCAGGCTCTTCAATTTTCCGGATTCATAGAAATGCAGGGCCAGGAAGTGGCGCTCCAGGCGGCCCAGGGGCGTGGCCACGCTCTGGGGAGCGGACCGGGCGAACTCGTTCTCCCAGGTCCAGAACCCGGACAGTTCGCCGTCCGAGGGAAAGATGCGGCACAAGGCCCCCGAAGGATAGAAGGTGAGCAGTTCTGCCTGGATGCGGCCAACGGGCGTGCTGATCCAGGTGCGCTCCTGCAGGGGCAGGGTGCGCAGCTCGCCCCCGGGGTGAAAGAGCAGGGCCTTGACCTGGCAGCGCCGGGGCTCGTCGGGCGCATGCTGGGGCGTGAGCGTCCCGTAGGGCGTGTCCAGCTCCAGGCGACGATCCGCAAGCAGCCAGGGGCAGTCGGGCTGGCGGCCAGCGGCGGTCCCGAAGAATGGGCCGGATTGGCCGGATTGGCCGCTCACGCCGGTGAGGGCGGACAGGTCGGACCAGGTGGGCAGTTTGGGCGCAGGCATGGGGGCTCCTAAAATCCGATCTCGGAATCGTAATCCGCCACCCGGGTCCAGCAGGTCCTGAAAAAAGCCAGCAGGGACGGGGCCATCGAACCGAACAACCATTCCATAAAGTACTCCTTGAAGGTTTCGGGGAAGGGCCTTCCCCGGGTTCCTGGAACTTTGGTTCCGTCCCAGATACATGTTGAGCCAAGAATAGAAAATAAAAATAAATATTTCTTATCCTTACGGGTCATTTCAGGCGCTGCCGATTTCAGAACGCGCTGAGCGGGCCAGCCGTTTGAGTTCCTCACGGTTCAAGGGGCGCCCCAAACGGGCCGAGGTGCTGCGCACGCGTTGCACCATGTCCGGCAGGGCCTCGGGCGGGCATTTCAGACCCAGGCCCTCCAGGGCGAAGCGCACGGCCCCTCGCCCGCTTTTTTTGCCCACGGAGAGCACCCGCCGTCCGCCCACGGCCTCGGCCGGAAAGGGCTCGAACAGGGCGGGCGACTCCTTGATCCCCTGCACGTGCAGGCCGGTCTCGCAGGAAAAGATGCGGCCGCCGGTCACGGACTTGTCCGGCCCGATGGCCCGGCCAGCGGCCTGGGCCACGAAGCGGCACAAGGCCCCGATGCGGTGCAGGTCGTAGGCCCGGCGGCCCTTTTCCCGCAGCTCCAGGGAGGCGCAGACCTCCTCCAGGGCCGCGATGCCCGCCCGTTCGCCCAGGCCGAGCACGGACACGTCCACGGCCTCGGCCCCGGCAGCCAGGGCGGTCACGGCATTGGCCGTGGCCATGCCGAAATCATTGTGGCAGTGCACGGCCAGGCAGGGCACGCCTCCCTCGATGAAGGCGCGGACCAGATCGGCCATCTCCAGGGGCGAGGCCAGGCCCACGGTGTCCGCGATGCGGATGCGCCGGGCTCCGGCCGAAAGAGCGGTCCTGGCCGCTTCCAGGGCGAAGTCCAGGTCGGCCCGGGTCACGTCCTCCAGCCCCACGGACACCATCGGCAGGCCCAGGGACACGGCCCGGCCCACCTCCCGGGTGATGAGCGCCAGCAGCCGGGGCCGGTCCAGGCCCAGGCGCAGGCGGATGTGCCGGTCGGACACGGGCACGCCCAGATTCAGGCGGTCGGGCGAAAGCCCGGCGGCCCGGCGCACGTCGGCCTCGCGCATGGGCGACCACAGGCTTAAATGCGCCTTGCCACAGTGACCCCGGGCCTGGTCCAGAAGCCCGGGCAGTTCCTCCTGTCCGACCCAGCCCAGTTCGATCTCCTCCACCCCGGCCCTGGCCAGCTCCCTGGCGATGTGCGCCTTGGTGGGCGGATCGAAATAGACCCCGTAGGCCTGTTCCCCTTCGCGCAAGGTGGTGTCGATCAGCACGGATTCCTCCTCGAACCTCTCGGTCCCGAGACAGGCAGTGCATCGGCCATGCCGCCCAGTGTTCGCAGGAATAAATCAAACGAATTCATTGTGTTACCCGTCACTGACCGGGTCAAGCCTCCATACGTAAATGTATGAAGATACAATTTCGTAGGTCACTTTTGGTAGTTGTACGGTCACTGGACTGGGTCCGGGGCGTGACCGTAAAGTGAAAACTACACTATATCGGTGTGTTAGGCTGGAAGTGGAGCGGTGGCATGCCTCTTGCCTTTAGGGTTCGTCGGACAGCGACAGACACCAACAGCGGAGGCAATCATGAGAAAGATCGCAATTTACGGAAAGGGCGGCATCGGCAAGTCCACCACCACTCAGAACACCGTGGCCGGATTGGCCGAGATGGGCCGCAAAGTCATGGTCGTGGGCTGCGACCCCAAAGCTGACTCCACCCGCCTGCTCCTGGGCGGACTTAATCAGAGGACCGTGCTCGACACCCTGCGCGAAGAGGGCGAGGACGTGGAACTGGCCGACGTGCTGAAAGCCGGGTTCAAGGGCACGGTGTGCACCGAGTCTGGTGGTCCCGAGCCCGGCGTCGGTTGTGCGGGCCGGGGCATCATCACTTCCATCAATCTGCTCGAACAGCTCGGGGCTTACAAAGAGGACCTGGGCCTGGAGTACGTCTTCTACGACGTGCTGGGCGACGTGGTCTGCGGCGGATTCGCCATGCCCATGCGTGAAGGCAAGGCCCAGGAGATCTACATCGTGGTCTCGGGCGAGATGATGGCCATGTACGCGGCCAACAACATCTGCAAGGGCATCTTAAAGTTCGCCGAGGCCGGCGGCATCCGTCTGGGCGGGCTCATCTGCAACAGCCGCCAGGTGGACAACGAGCGGGAGATGATCGAGGAGCTGGCCAAAAGCCTGGGCACCCAGATGATCCATTTCGTGCCCCGGGACAACATGGTCCAGCGGGCCGAGATCAACCGCAAGACGGTCATCGAGTACGACCCGGAGCACGGCCAGGCCGAAGAATACCGTACCCTGGCCAAGAAGATCGAGAACAACACCATGTTCGTCATCCCCAAGCCCCTGGAGATCGAGGAGCTGGAAAAGCTGCTCATCGACTTCGGCATCGCCAACTAGGTCAACCCATAGCCAACGAGGGAGAAACCCATGCTTATCATGATCCGTTCCATTGTCCGTCCCGAGAAGGTCAACGACGTCCTGGCCGCCCTGCTCGACGCCGACATCCCGGCCGTGACCAAGTTCTCCGTGGCCGGACGCGGCAAACAGCGTGGCATCAAGATCGGCGAGATCACCTACGACGAGATTCCCAAGGTCCTTTTGATGAACGTCATTGACGACAAGGACAAGGACTTTGCCCTGAAGACCATTATCGCGGCTGCCCGCACCGGTGACAAGGGCCATTTCGGCGACGGCAAGATCTTCATCAGCCCGGTCGAGGAAATGTACACCATCAGCTCGGGCATGAAGGAAACCAGCGACGGCAAGGTCGAAGAGGTGAAGATATGAAGGAAGTCATGGCCGTCATCCGCATGCCCATGATGAACAAGACCAAGGACGCCCTGACCGCTGCGGGCGTGGCCGCCTTCTTCGCCCAGGAGGCCCAGGGCCGGGGCAAGGGGCTCATCAACCGCGAGCTCCTGGAAGGGGCCACGGACGGGTCCGAGGAAGCCATCGCCCAGCTCGGCGAAAAAGGCCGCCTGTACCCCAAGCGCCTGGTGTCCATCGTGGTCCCGGATGAGGAAGTGGACAGTGTGGTGAAAACCCTCATCGCCACCAACCGGACCGGCAGGCCCGGGGATGGCAAGATATTCATCCTGCCCGTGCTGGATTCGGCCCGGGTGCGCACCGGGGAAACGGGCGAATCGGCCATCGGCTAGCCCGGCATAACCAAAAAAAGAGGAAAACCATGGCAACCAAGAGCAAGACCAAGCCCCTGGTCGATCCCGAAGATGCGAAGAAGGCCCTGGTGGCCAAGTATCCGGCCAAGGTCGGACGCAGGCGGGCTCAGCAGATGGTCGCGGCCCCCGGGGCCGACGGCGATATCCCGGAAGTCACCTCCAACGTGCGCACCATCCCGGGCATCTTAAGCATGCGCGGCTGCACCTACGCCGGATGCAAGGGCGTGGTGCTCGGCCCCACCCGGGACATCGTGAACCTGGTGCACGGCCCCATCGGCTGTAGCTTTTACGCCTGGCTGACCCGGCGCAACCAGACCGACGCCTCGGCCCCCACGGCCGAGAACTTCATGAACTACGCCTTTTCCACGGACATGCAGGACAACGACATCGTGTTCGGCGGGGAAAAGAAGCTGAAGGCAGCCATCCGCGAGGCCTACGCCATCTTCAAGCCCAAGGCCATCGGCGTGTTCGCCACCTGTCCCGTGGGACTCATCGGCGACGACGTGCACTCCGTGGCCCGGGAGATGAAGGAAGAGCTGGGCATCAACGTCTTCGGCTTCTCCTGCGAAGGCTACAAGGGCGTGTCCCAGTCCGCTGGCCACCACATCGCCAACAACGGCCTGTTCAAGCACATCATCGGGAACGACGACACGAACACCGGTGGCAAGTACCGCATCAACATGCTCGGCGAGTACAACATCGGCGGCGACGCCTTTGAGATCGAGCGCCTGTTTACGGACTGCGGCATCACCCTGGTGTCCTCTTTTAGCGGCAACTCCACCTACGACCAGTTCGCCACTTCCCACACCGCGGATTTGAACGTGGTCATGTGCCACCGCTCCATCAACTACGTGGCCGAGATGATGGAGACCAAGTTCGGCATCCCCTGGATCAAGGTGAACTTCATCGGCGCCGACGCCTCGGCCAAGTCCCTGCGCAAGATCGCCGCCTACTTTGAGGACAAGGCCCTCATGGACAAGGTGGAAGAGGTCATTGCCCGCGAAATGCCCGAGGTGGAGAAGGCCCTGGCCGAGGTCCTGCCCCGGACCACGGGCAAGACGGCCATGCTCTTCGTGGGCGGGTCCCGGGCCCACCACTACCAGGAGCTGTTCAAGGAATTGGGCATGACCACCGTGGCCGCTGGCTATGAGTTCGCCCACCGCGACGACTACGAAGGCCGCAAGGTCCTGCCCTCCATCAAGGTGGACGCAGACAGCCGCAACATCGAAGAGCTGCACGTGGAAAAGGACCCCGAACGCTACCGCGCCCGCAAGAGCGAGGAGGACATCAAGCGCCTGGCGGCCCAGGGCCTGACCTTCAAGGACTACGAAGGCATGATCCCGGAAATGGACAAGAACACGCTGATCATCGACGACTTGAACGAGCACGAGGCCGAACGGCTCATCGAGCTCTACAAGCCGGACATCTTCTGCGCGGGCATCAAGGAGAAGTACGGAATCCAGAAGCGCGGCGTGCCGCTCAAGCAGTTGCACAGCTACGACTACGGCGGGCCGTATGCCGGGTTCAAGGGTGCTGTGAATTTCTACGTGGAAATCGAGCGCATGGTGAACAGCAAGATCTGGGGCTACGTCAAGGCCCCCTGGCAGGAAAACCCCGAACTCTCCGCGCGCTACGCCTGGGAATAACCGAGAAGGAGTCCGGAAATGCTACTCAGACACACGCCCACGGAAATCACCGAGCGCTCGGCCCTGGTGATCAACCCGGCCAAGACCTGCCAGCCCGTCGGGGCCATGTACGCGGCCCTCGGCATCGAAGGCTGCCTGCCGCACAGCCACGGCTCCCAGGGCTGCTGCTCCTACCACAGAAGCGCGCTCACCCGGCACTACAAGGAGCCGGTCATGGCCGCCACCAGCTCGTTCACCGAGGGCTCCTCGGTGTTCGGCGGGCAGGCCAACCTGCTCCAGGCCATCAACAACATCTTCACCGTGTACAACCCGGACGTGATCGCGGTGCACACCACCTGTCTGTCCGAGACCATCGGCGACGACGTGCCCCAGATCGCGGAAAAGGCCCGCCAGGAAGGCAAGGTCCCGGCCGGCAAGTACGTCATCAACGCCAGCACCCCGAGCTACGTTGGGTCGCATGTGACCGGGTTCTCCAACATGTGCCTGGGCATGGTCAAGGGCCTCGCGGTCAAGACCGGCAAGAAGAACGGCAAGGTGAACATCATCCCCGGGTTCGTCGAACCCTCGGACATGGAAGAGATCAAGCGCCTGGCCGCCGAGATCGGGGTGCCCATCACCCTGTTCCCGGACACCTCCGGGGTCCTGAACGGGCCGCTCACGGGCAAGTTCCGGATGTTCCCCAAGGCCGGGACCCCGGTGGAGGCCTTGAAGGGCGTGGGCGAGGCCATCGGCACTCTGGCCATGGGCGAATGGGCCTCGGCTGACGCGGCCCGCTACCTGGACTCGGAATTCAAGGTGCCCTGCCGGGTCCTGGACCTGCCCATCGGGCTGGCGGCCACGGACCGGTTCATCGACGCCCTGCGCAAGATCGCCGGGGTCGCGGTTCCGGAGAAGATCGAGTTCGAGCGCGGCCAGTTGGTGGACATGATCTCCGACCAGCACCAGTACTTCTACGGCAAGAAGGTGGCCCTGGCCGGCGATCCGGACCAGCTCATCGCCCTGACCGAGTTCCTGGTGAGCATGGACATGCTGCCCATCCACATCGTCACCGGCACCCCGGGCAAGAAGTTCGAGGGGCGCATCCGCGAACTGACCAAGGACATGGGCCGTCCGGTCAACGTGCGTGGCCCCGGCGACATGTTCCTGCTGCACCAGTGGATCAAGAACGAGCCCGTGGATCTCTTAATCGGCAACACCTACATGAAGTACATCGCCCGGGACGAGGACATCCCCCTGGTGCGCCACGGCTTCCCCATCCTGGACCGGGTCGGCCACTCCTACTTCCCCACCGTGGGATACAAGGGCGGCCTGCGGCTGGCGGAAAAGATCCTCTCGGCCCTCCTGGACCGCAAGGACCGGGATTCCCCTGAATCCTCATTCGAACTGACCCTGTAGGAGACGAACATGGAAAAGCCCACCCATCACATCCTGGTCTGCGCCAGCTTCCGGGTCAAGGGAGACCCCAAGGGCGTGTGCCACAAGAAGAACGACGGCATGCTCCAGTACATGGAGGAAGAGATCTTGAGCCGGGGTTTGGACGCGCTCATCTCCACCACCGGCTGCCTGAAGCAGTGCGACAACGGCCCGGTCGTGGTCATCTACCCCCAGGGCACCTGGTACCAGAAAGTGGAAGGCGAAGAGGCCATCGACGCGGTCCTGGACGCCCTGGAGAGCGGGGAAGTCTGCGAGCAGTACCTCCTGGCCTGATCCCTCGGGCGGGCCGCGAGACCAGCGCGGTCCGCCCGGACACCAAAGGAAGCTTCATGAGCGGCGTCATCATCCGAACCGCCACCCGGCAGGACATAGAAGCCATGACCAGTCTGCTCCAGACCCTGTTCTCCATCGAGAAGGACTTCTCCCCGGACCCGGCCCGCCAGGCCCGGGGCCTGTCCCTGCTCCTGGACGACCCCTGCCAGAACCATGTGCTGGTGGCCGAGGATGCGGGCCAAGACAATGGACAGATACTGGGCATGTGCGTGGGCCAGCTGGTGGTCTCCACGGCCCAGGGCTCGGCCTCGGTGCTGGTGGAGGACGTGGTGGTGCATGAGTCCGCCCGGGGCCGGGGGATCGGACGCTTGCTTATCACGGCCCTGGCCGCCTGGGCCGAGAAGTGCGGGGCCACCCGTATGCAGCTTCTGGCCGACCGGACCAACGAGGCGGCCTTGGATTTTTATCAGCGGCTGGGCTGGACCCGGACCAACCTGGTCTGCCTGCGCCACCTGCTTTAAAACGTGAATGATTCAGAGGCGGTTGCCACTATGAATTCGGCCGTACTGGAAGAAAGACAGGATCAGGTCCACCGCATCGGCGAAGGCGAGTTCGCCATGGCCTGCAACCGGGACAGCCTGGCCGGGGCCGTGAGCCAGCGGGCCTGCGTGTTCTGCGGCTCCCGGGTGGTCCTCTATCCCATTGCCGACGCCCTGCACCTGGTGCACGGCCCCATCGGCTGCGCGGTGTACACCTGGGACATCCGGGGAGCCCTGTCCTCGGGTCCGGAACTGCACCGCATGAGTTTTTCCACGGACCTCCAGGAAAAGGACGTGATTTTCGGCGGGGAGAAGAAGCTCGCGGCGGCTTTAAGCGAACTCATCGACCGCCATAGCCCCAAGGCCGCCTTCGTGTACTCCACCTGCATCGTGGGCCTCATCGGCGACGACGTGGAGTCCGTGTGCCGCAAGATGTCGGCCGAGAAGGGCATTCCGGTCATCCCGGTGCAGTCCGAAGGCTTCAAGGGCAACAAGCGCGAGGGCTATGCCGCGGCCTGCAAGGCTATGATGCGCCTGGTGGGAACCGGGGACATCTCCGGGATCAGCCCTTTGAGCCTGAACATCCTGGGCGATTTCAACCTGGCCGGGGAAATCTGGATCATCCGGGGCTACCTTGAGCGCATGGGCATCCAGACCGTGGCCAATGTCACGGGCGACGGCCGGGTGAACGACATCTGCCGGGCGCACGGCGCGGCTCTGAACGTGGTGCAGTGTTCCGGGTCCACCATGGACCTGGCCCTGATGATGAAGGAACAGTTCGGCACCCCCTTCATCCGGGCCTCGTACCTGGGCATCGAGGACATGGCCGAGTCGCTCTACGCCATCGCGGAATTTTTCAAGGACCAGGACCCGGGCATCGTGGCCCGCACCCAGGACGTGGTGCGCGACGAGCTGTCCCGGCTCATGCCTGAGCTGGGCCAGTACCGCAAGGACCTGGAAGGCAAGCGGGCGGCCATCTACGTGGGCGGGGCCTTCAAGGCCTTCTCTCTCATCAAGGCCTTCCGGCACCTGGGCATGAAGGTGGTCCTGGTGGGCTCCCAGACCGGGACCCAGGAGGACTACGAGGAATTGGCCAGCATCGCGGACCCGGGCACGGTCATCGTGGACGACTCCAACCCCCTGGAGCTCTCGGCCTTCATCAAGGAGCAGGGCGTGGACATCTTCGTGGGCGGGGTCAAGGAGCGGCCCATCGCCTACAAGCTCGGCGTGGGCTTCTGCGACCACAACCACGAGCGCAAGCGCGCCCTGGAAGGCTTCGAGGGCATGCTCAACTTCGCCCAGGAAGTCCATTCCACGGTCATGAGCCCGGTGTGGCGGTTCACGCCCCGCTGGGGGAAGAACGTGGCCCAAGGCAGCGGACCAAGAGAAGAATAAGAATAATTTAAAATTCTTATCAACTTCGCGCGCTCGAAAGAAACACTAGCGGTTCCAGGAAGCGACACGAGGAGAGGACCATGGAAAGCTCGAACTACGTCTCCACCACCAACGCCTGCAAGCTGTGCACCCCCCTGGGGGCCTCCCTGGCCTTTCGGGGCATCGAGGACTGCGTGCCCTTCCTGCACGGGTCCCAGGGCTGCGCCACCTACATGCGCCGGTACATCATCAGCCACTTTCGCGAGCCCATGGACATCGCCTCCTCGGCCCTGGGCGAGAAGCAGGCCGTGTTCGGCGGCGGCCCCAATTTGAAGAAGGGCCTGCTGAACGTCATGAAGAAGTACGGGGCGAAGGTGGTCGGCGTGGCCACCACCTGTCTGACCGAGACCATCGGCGACGACGTGCCCTCCATCCTGGACGAGTTCCGCAAGGAGTTCGCGGATCTGCCGCTGCCGGCCATCGTGCACGCGGCCACGCCCAGCTA
The DNA here is from genome assembly GCA_903835685.1 of uncultured delta proteobacterium. Classification (GTDB taxonomy): domain Bacteria; phylum Desulfobacterota; class Desulfovibrionia; order Desulfovibrionales; family Desulfovibrionaceae; genus CAILNX01. Next base: position 121,075 of record CAILNX010000043.1, on the reverse strand, counting down.
CTCGGGCACCCATGCCGACGGCTGGCGCGAGGCCATGCGGGCCACGGTGGACGCCCTGGTCGTGGACCAGGTCGAGGCCAACGGCACGGTGAACATCTTCCCGAGCCTCATCTCCTGCGAGGACACCCGGCACCTGAAGGACATCTTCACCTCCTACGGGGTCAAGGCCACCATCCTGCCGGACCTGTCCGAGACCCTGGACGGCCCGGTGCTGGAAGACTACCGGCCCATCCCCTCGGGCGGGACCCCGCTCTCGGCCATCCGGGCCATGTCCGGGGCTAGGGCCAGCATCGAGCTGGGCCGGACCCTGGCCGGGCTGCCCACGGCCGGGCGGGTCCTGGCCGACCGCTTCGCCATTCCCCGTCACTCCCTGGGCCTGCCCATCGGGCTGCGCGAGACCGACGCCCTGTGCAAGGTATTGGAAGAGCTGTCCGGCCGGGAAATGCCCCGGGAGATGCAGCTGGAGCGCGGCCGCCTGGTGGACGCCCTGGTGGACGGGCACAAGTACATTTTCGGCAAGCGGGCCGTGGTCTACGGCGAAGAGGACCTGGTCATCGGCCTGGTCTCCTTTTTGTCCGAGATCGGGGTGCGGCCGGTGCTGGCGGCCACGGGCGGCAAGGGCAAGGCCTTTGGCCGGGCCATCGAGGCCGTGACCCGGGACATCCTGCCCGAGCCCTGCCGGGCCGTGGAAGGCGTGGATTTCCACGACATCGCCGAGCAGGCCCAGGAACTCGCGCCGGACCTCATGGTGGGCCACAGCAAGGGCTACTCCTACGCCAAGGAGTGGAACGTGCCCCTGGTCCGGGTGGGCTTTCCCATCCACGACCGCTTCGGCGGCCAGCGCACCCTGCACGTGGGCTACCGGGGCGCGCAGACCATGCTGGACCGGGTGATCAACGCCGTCTTGGACAAGACCCAGACCGACAACCCCATCGGATACGGATATCTCTAAAGGAGTGGCCATGAACGCGACCAAGGACTTCAGCAAGCATCCCTGTTTCAACAAGGAGTCTTCCGGCAGTTGCGGCCGGGTGCATCTGCCCGTGGCCCCCAAGTGCAATATCATGTGCAATTACTGCAACCGCAAGTACGACTGCGTGAACGAGTCCCGGCCCGGGGTGTCCAGCGCCGTGCTCGGCCCGGCCCAGGCCCTGCATTACCTGGACGAGGTGCTGAAGAAGGAGCCGCGCATCACCGTGGTGGGGATCGCCGGACCCGGCGACCCCTTTGCCAACGCCCCGGAGACCCTGCGCACCATGCGGCTGATCAAGGAAAAGTATCCCCAGCTCATCTTCTGCCTGTCCACCAACGGCCTGGCCCTGCCCACCTACGTGGACGAGTTGGCCGAGATCGGGGTCAGCCATGTGACCGTGACCCTGAACGCCGTGGACCCGGCCGTGGGCGCCAAGATTTATAGCTGGGTGCGCGACGGCAAGGTCCTGTACCGGGACGGCAAGGGCGCGGAACTGCTGCTGGATCGCCAGTTGCAGTCCATCAAGGCCTTGAAGGCTGCGGGCATCACCGTGAAGATCAACACCATCGTCATCCCCGGGGTGAACGACCATCACGTCCTGGAAGTGGCCCGCACCGTGGCTGAGCTGGGCGCGGACCTGCACAACCTGATCCCCATGTATCCCAATGCGGACACGCCCTTTGCCGGGGTCCCGGAACCGGCCAAGGAGTTCATCGCGGACTTGCGGGTCAAGGCCGAGGTCTACCTGCCCCAGATGACCCATTGCCGCCGTTGCCGGGCCGACGCCGTGGGCCTGCTCTGCCATGACCGCTCCACCGAGCTGGCCCCCATTCTCAAGTCCTGCTCCACCATGGTTCTGGGCATGGACGAGACCAAGCCCTACGTGGCCGTGGCCACCCGCGAGGGCATGCTCGTCAACCAGCATCTGGGCGAGGCCACCCGGTTCCAGATCTGGGGCCAGGTGGACGGGGTGTTCAGGCTGGTGGACGAACGGGCCGCCCCTCCCACGGGCAACGGCCCCAAGCGCTGGGAGCAACTGGCCCGCACCCTGAAGGATTGCCGGGCCGTGCTGGTGGCTGCCGCTGGCGAGACCCCCAAGATGCTCATGGAGGAGCACGGCGTGCCGGTCCACGATTGCTCGGGCTTCATCGAGACCGCGCTGGCGGCCGTGTACGGCTCGGGCAACCTGGAGGCCCTGCGCGGGCGCAAGAAGGGCATCGGCGGGGCCTGCTGCTCGGGCGGGGGCAAGAGCTGCATGTAATTTCAATTCGTTCAGATCGAAACCTGCAACCAAGTGAGGACCTGACATGGCCACAGCCAAGACCACCTGGGAAAAAGCCTTTGAATACGCCTCCACCCCGGTGCATGGGACCCTGTCCCGCAAGACCCGCAAGGGCCTGAAACTTCAGATCAACGAGGGCCGGATCTATGAGTCAGCCACCATTTTTCTGGGCGAAGAGTTTCTGCGCATCACCGAGAAGAAAGGCAAGGAGATGGTCAACACCTATTATGACTGGTGTCAGATCGCCAGCGTGCGCACCTACGGGGAAACCGAGGATTAGAACCGCGTTTCCGGGACCGCTGCCCGGGACCCGAGGGCCACGGCTGGTCTTACCTACCTCCACTGGCCGAGGTCATCGTGTTCCGGGACCCGGACGCCGATACCGGGGTTCTGCGGCCCGCCAAAGGCGTGAACGCTCCGCTGACGCCTGATTCCCGGGGCCGGATGTAAGCATCCGGCCCCCTTTTCCCCCTGTGACCCGGCCGCCAAGGGCCTTGGAGTGAGTATGAGCGGACTTGAGGATCTGATGGTCTCCATCCGCCGCATGGGCCGGGAGGATTCGGAGCCGGGGCCGGACAAGCCCGTGGACCTGCTGCTCTACGCCCCCTGCCCGGTGAAGCTCTCGGTGCGGGACGCCGTGGAGTCCATCGCCCAGGAACACGCGGACGAGAACGGGCCGCTTCGGGTACACATCCCCATGGGCTGCACCTCCATCGACCCCTATGACCCGGTGTACCAGGAGCGCGACCCGGACCGGCTGCCCGGGGTCATCGCCTCCATCGGGTTCGGGGATTTCTGGCGCAAGGAGTTCGTGGACCGCCACGTGTCCGCCGGGGTGTTCCAGGCCGTGCTGCCGGACAAGGTGAACCCCCTGTACGAGCAGGCCGGGCTCCTTGATCCGGCGGGCTGCTACACGGTGTACGGGGTCACGCCGTACATCCTGGTGGTGGACGAGAAGTCCTTAAGCGGCCTGCCCCTGCCCCGGGCCTGGGAGGATCTGCTCCATCCGCGCTATCAGGGGAAGATCGTCATGTGCGGGGACGGGGACGACATGGCCGACGCCGTGCTCCTGAACATCTACAAGGATTTCGGCCCGGAAGGCATCCGGGCCTTGGCCAAGAACACCAAGGGCCTGGCCCATTCCTCCACCCTGGCCAAGCTGGCCGGTGGGTCTGACGCCGCAGCCGGGGCCATCTCCATCATGCCCGTGTTCTTCGCCTTGAGCACCAAGCACCCGCCCCATGTGCGGGTCATCTGGCCCAAGGACGGCGCGGCCGCCAGTCCCCTGTATTTCCTGGCCCGCAAGAAGGAGCGGGCGCGCCTGGCCCCGCTCATCACTTTTTTCACCCAAGGATTCCCGGCCATCGAGAGCGCCCGGCTGTTCATGCCCCTGGGCGACACCGGCCCCTCCCTGTTTCCGTCCGAGGCCCGGATCAAATGGCTGGGCTGGGACTTTGTCGCCGCCCACGAGGTGAACCGCCTGCGCGACGAGATGGCCGCCCTGTTCCGCCAGGTGCAGAAGGAGGGGGCGTGAAGCTGGTCACTGTGGCCGGACCCCCGTCCTGCGGCAAGACCTCGGTCATGAGCCGGACCTGCCAAAAGCTTGCGCAGTCCGGGGTGGCCTGCGCCGTGGTCAAGTTCGACTGCCTCCAGACCCGGGACGACGAGGTGTACCGGGCAGCCGGGATTCCCGTGGTCGTGGCCCTGGCCGGGGGCCTGTGCCCGGACCATTTCTACGCCACCAACCTGGAGGAGGCCTTTGCCTGGGCCAGTCAGGCCCGGGCCGAGTGCTGCGTGCTGGAGACGGCCGGGCTGTGCTGCCGCTGCTCCCCGCACCTGCGCGGGGCCTTGGCCCTGTGCGTGGTGGACAATCTCATGGGCATCGACGCGCCCGGGAAGATCGGTCCTATGCTGCGCATGGCCGACGTGGTCCTGGTGACCAAGGGCGACCTGGTCTCCCAGGCCGAGCGGGAGGTCTACCGCCACCGCATCCGCCAGATGAACGGCCGGGCGGTCATCCGCCACATAAACGGCCTCACCGGCCAGGGCTGCGGGGAACTGGCCGCCATCCTGGCCCAGGCCCCGGACATCGAAAGCGTGGCGGACATGAAGCTGCGCTTCACCATGCCCGCGGCCGTGTGCTCCTATTGCCTGAGCGAGACCCGCATCGGCGGCCGCTATCAGAAGGGAAACGTGAAAAAGGTTGTGTTTTCCCATGACCGCTGAGCGCCGCTTCTCCACCCTGGCCAGCCTCACGGTCACGGCCGGTCAGGACAAGAGCGGCCTGGCCGAGGCCGTGGACATCGTGCTTGCGCCCGGCCAGATCACGGCCCTGCTCGGCCCCACGGGCTCAGGGAAAAGCCGCTTCCTCTCGGACATCGAGTCCCTGGCCGAGGCGGACACGCCCACGGGCCGCCGGGTGCTCCTGAACGGGGCCCCGCCCACGTCCGACGAGCGCTTCGCCCTTCAGGGCCGCCTGGTGGCCCAGCTCACCCAGAACATGAATTTCGTCTTGGACATGCGCGTGGATGATTTCCTGGCCGCCCATGCCGCCAGCCGGGAGGTGGACGATCAGGAGGCCGTGGTGGACCGGGTGTTCGCGGCCGCCAACGCCCTGGCCGGGGAGCCCTTTGCCCCCGGGACCCAGCTCACCCAGCTCTCGGGCGGTCAGTCCCGGGCGCTGATGATCGCGGACACGGCCCTCCTCAGTTGGTCCCCGGTCCTGCTCATTGACGAGATCGAGAACGCGGGTATCGACAAGGGCCGGGCCATGAAACTTCTGGCCTCAAGCGACAAGATCATCGTCATGGCCACCCACGACCCGGTCCTGGCCCTGTCCGCCGACCGCCGCCTGGTGTTCGAGAACGGGGCCGTGCGCAAGGTCCTGCGCCGCACCACGGAAGAAGCGGGAGTCTTGCAGCGGCTGTCCTCTCTGGAGGAGGTCTTCGGGGTCATGCGGGCCAGACTGCGGGCCGGGGAGCCCCTGGCCTAGGGATGAGATAAAATCGCTTTTAATTATAGTACGATGCGCGATATTTTTTAAAAATATTCTTCTTCTTTCCTGGTCTGCCTCATTCAGCGTAGCGCCGTGCGCAGGCGCATGCGCTCCGTGGCGATGACCACGTCCAACTGGTACTTCTTGACCCGGTAGCCCATCTGGCGGTCGGTGATGGCCAGTTCCCGGGCGGCCTGGTGCTGGACCCAGCCGTTGCGGCGCAGGGCGGCCACCACCTCGTCGCGCTCCAACTCCCGCAGGGGCTTGGGCAGGGAGGCGGCCTGGACCGTGGGGGCCGGGATCTCGCGCTGGCCCTCGTCCATGCAGGCCCGGACATGCTCGGCCGCGATCCTCACCCCGTCCACCATGATGACCAGCCGCTCCACCAGGTTCTCCATCTCCCGGGCGTTTCCCGGCCAGGGATGGGCCTTGAGCAGGGCCAAGGCCTCGGGGGTGAAGGACAGGGAGCGGTTGTACTCCTTGGCCGCCTTCTGGAGGAAGTGGTTCAGGAGCTTGGGGATGTCCTCGGGCCGCTCGCGCAGGGGCGGGACCTGGATGGGGAAGACTTTCAGCCGGTAGAACAGGTCGGCCCGGAACAGGTCGGCCTCCACCAGGCGCTCCAGGTCCTTGTTCGTGGCCGTGATGATGCGCACGTCCACCTTCTTGGTGGCGTTGGAGCCCAGGCGCTCAAACTCCCGGTCCTGGAGCACGCGCAGGAGCTTGGCCTGCACGGCCAGGGGCAGCTCCCCGATCTCGTCCAGGAAGATGGTGCCCTTGTGGGCGTCCTCGAAGCGGCCGGGCTTGGCCGAGGTGGCCCCGGTGTAGGCCCCCCGCTCGTGGCCAAAGAGCTCTGACTCGATGAGCGTGTCCGGGATGGCCGCGCAATTGACCTTGATGAAGGGGAAGGTCTTGCGGTCGGAAAGGTCGTGGATGGTGTGGGCGATCAAGGTCTTGCCCGTGCCGGACTCGCCCAGAAGCAGGACCGTGGCCTTGGTCGCGGCCACCCGCTCGATTTTGCGCTGCACGTCCTGCATGGCCTGGCTGGAACCCACGATGTACGGCCCGCCCGAGCCCAGCGACAGCCGGGATTTGAGCCAGACGTTCTCCATCTTGAGCCCTTCCACCCGCTCCTCCACCTGGTCGTTCAAGCTGATGAACTGGGCGATCAGGGTGGCTACGACCGTGAGCAGGCGCACGTCCTCGGCAAAGGACACCTCGTCCCCGAACAGGCGGTCCACGTTGAGCACGCCGATGGGCTTGCCGTGCAGCATGATGGGCACGCCGATGAAGGATACGGCCCGGGTTTCGGTCTTCCTGGCCCGGGTGCGGTCCAGAAACAGGGGGTCCTTGCGCACGTCCCGCACGCAGTAGGGCTTGGCCGTGCGGAAGATGTTCCCGGTGACGCCCTCGTCCAGCCGGTACACCCCCCGGCTCTGTTCCTCGGGGGAGAGCCCGTGGGAGGCCCAGATGATCAGGGTGCCGGTGGTCCGGTCCTCCAAGGTGATGGTGGCCCGCTTCATGCTCAGGTTCTCGGAGAGGATTTTCAGCACCTCATTCAAGGCCTCGTCCAGGCTCAAGGCCTTGTCGATGATGCCGCTGATGGAGGAGAGGACTTGAAGCTCCAGGCTGGTGACAGTGGTGGTCATGCCTGGGGCAATGCAAGGGTGATGCCCGGGCATGGTGCAGCCAGGTTTTTTCGATTTTTCAACCAGCTTGAATCATGAGATAAAATTGGGGGAATGATTTTATTTCAGAGGCAGGCAAACAGGGATTGGCAGAAAAGCTACATATATGTGAAACCACCGGCTGTCATCTGGTTGAAAATAACATTTTTGTGTATTATTTTGTCGTTGAGTCTGGTTGTTTTTGTTGAATATTCAATAGTGTCATTTACCCCTCTTCTGGCGGGGCAGGTGGTCTGTTTGCGGCCAGGGGCCAGGCTCCGGAACAACCCGGGACGGGGCCTGCCCGGGCGGCAGGGGAATGCGGCCCCCCCCTGGCGCCCGAAGGGCCAGGCGACTACAGGGCCTCTTCGCCCCTCTCTCCGGTGCGGATGCGCACGACATCCTCCAGGTTGGAGACGAATATCTTGCCGTCGCCGATGTTGCCGGTGTTGGCGGTCTTCTGGATGGCGGCCACCACCTCGGCGGCCAGGGCGTCGGACACCACCACCTCGATCTTGGTCTTGGCCTTGAAGATGACCTGGTACTCGGCTCCGCGGTAGATCTCCACATGGCCCTTCTGGCGGCCGTAGCCCTTGACCTCGGTCACGGTCATGCCGTGCACGCCCACGGCGTCCAAGGCCTGTTTGACCTCGTCCAGCTTGAAAGGCTTGATGACGGCTTCTATCTTTTTCATGGAGGACTCCCGGTTTGGTTGGTCTTGGTGGTTTGAACCTGCGGTCCTGGTGGCCGGGGTTCAACGTTGTTTCCTCGCTGGATTATACCCGCAATGGCCCGATCTTGTCCAGAATCTTGCGACAGATGCGGTATGGTCCCAAGACCCTGGCCAAGCCCCGGGCAGTGGCGTTGGCCCAGGCGGGAAGCGGGCGCGGTGTATTTGGCCTGACCTGGAATGGACCTGACGCCGTTGTGACAGATTTGTGAGAATAAAAAAGCCCCCGGAAGATACCTCCCGGGGGCGTCATACCTTGTCGCGCGGGAAGTCTTACACTTCCTTCTTGACCTTGGACTTCTTCATGGACAGGCCAATACCGTCGAACATGTCGAAGATGGCGTAGCCGTACCACATGGTGTAGACCACGTAGAAGATGAGGAGACCGGCGGCCAGGGGGATCTTGGTCATGATGTTCTCGGCCTTGATCCCGTAGAAGTTGAAGGCGGGCTCGATGCCTTTCTCGTTCACCCGCTTTACCACGCCAGCCTCTTCGATCATCTTGGCCTTCTGCAGCTCCTTGACCATCATGTTCTGCACGTTCCACAGAACCTTCATGGCCTTCTGGCCGTCCATGTTCTCGAACAGGGCGGACACGCCAGCAATGTCGTTGTTGTACATCTTGTCCGAGGCGGCCAGGGCCAGGGTGAGCACCTTGGACAGGTCGCCGCTGACCTGGAGGCTGCCGTCCTTGGGTTGAGCCGCGACCCCGGCGATGGCCAGAATCTTGGTGGCGTCAGCCACCATGGCCGGGTCCTTGAGCTTCACGGTCACGTCAATGGCCTTGCCCTTGAACTTATCCACGTTCTTGGCCATTTCCGGGATGAAGTAGGACGAGCCCTTGGCCAGCTTGTTGAACAGGTCGTCGGCGTATTCCAGGCCGTTCTGTTTCTCTCCCGCGTCGTTGTTGAACACCGGCGAGAAGATGAGCACAAGCACCACGGTGAAGGAAACCAGAAGGGCCAAGCCCTTGGCGAAGTTCTTTTTATTGTGGAATAACATGGTTAGCCCTCCTCGCGCAGCGAGCCGATATTGGCGAAGAATTTCCCGAACACCCAGAGGCCGAAGACGGCCACCACGATCCAGAACACGATGTTGCCCACGAACTCGATGGAGTTCACCAGTTCCTTGGACAGGTCGATCATCTCCATCTCCACGAACTTCTTGGGCAGGGTGGCCACCCGGTTGATGAAGCCGGCGATGATGGACATGGCGTAGAAGCCGCGGATGTGGATGCCCTTGACCACCTTGGTGGTCAGGGCCCCGACCTGGATGCCCAGGAGCGAGCCGAGCAGCATGCCCATGGCCAGGGTGTAGAACACGTAGCCGTAGATGGCGTACTGGGCGATGGCGCCCAGGCCCGCCGTGAAGATGATCTGGAGGATGTCCGTACCCACGGTGGTCATGGAGGACACGCCGAAGATGTACACGAACATGGGGAAGGTGATGAAGCCGCCGCCCACGCCCATGATGGCGGCCAGGATGCCGACGACCAAGCCGCCAGCAGCCACGACCCAGCCGGAGATCTTCTTGCCGCCGGGCACGAAGTCCTCGTCAAAGGTGATCATGGGCGGGATGTTCATGGCCTGGATCTTGGTGGCCAGGCCCGTGGTGCCCGAAGGGCCGCCGTGGGAGTCGCCGTGCCCGCCGGAATCAGCCGCCGCGCCCTTGCGGGATTTGAGGAAGTCGAACATGGCGTAGAAGCCGAGGAAACCCAGGAGCACCGCGTAGATGCCGCTGATGAACATTTCCGAGAGCAGGGGGTCGGTGTTGTACAGGCCCTTGTTGATGGCCCCGCCGATGAACGTGCCGCCGCCGGACCCGACCAGAAAGGCGATGGCCAACTTTCCGGACACGTTGCCCAGCTTCTTGTGCACCGCCGTGCCCATGATGGCCTTGGCGAAGATGTGGAACAGGTCCGTGCCCACGGCCAGGATGCCCTTGACGCCCGCGGCCATAAGGGCCGGGGTGATGATGAACCCGCCGCCCGCGCCGATGCAGCCGGTGATGAGACCGGCGGCCAGGCCCACGGCGATGGACACGACAAAGATGGTGGTGGTGTAGAAGGCCGGGGCATAGGCGGTCTTGCCGCCCAGCATGTCGCCAGCCTCGACAAAGGACACGCACAGGATCGGAAGCAGCAGCAGTCCCAGGAACAGCATCTTCTTCCTGTTCCGGACAATGGACAGCGATACTTCCAGGTCCCATTTGGCGTGGGCAATCGACCCTTGTTTCAGAAATTCAAATACGTCTCTTCCAAAACCCATCTCGTAAACCTCCCTTGAGATTTCAGTTCGAAACAGCCCTGTCGGGCCGCGTCGTTTCCTCTCGGTTGTCGCCCCAGCCGTTGTGGCTCCCGGGCCGAACCAACCCGGTGAAGGCCATGCCTATTCAACCGGTTTCTCCCCGGTCTGCTTCTCCCCAAGTGCCCGGCGCTTGGCCGCATCCTGGAGCTTGTAAAGGAGTTCCTCGATGTCCGTGGGCTTCATGAGATAGTCGAAGGCCCCCATTTCCAGGCCCTTGACCGCCACCTGCACATCGGCGTGCCCCGAGAGCATGATCACCTCGGTACTGGGCCAGCGGGATTTGATCTCCCGCAGGACCTCGATGCCTGAGAGCCCCGGCATCTTCACGTCCAGGACCACGGCGTCCACGCCCTGACCCTCAAGAAAGGTCAGGGCGTCGCGTCCGTTGGAGGCCTTGGACACGTCAAGCCCGCGCCGGGTCAGGCGCTTGCTCAAGGTTTCCAGGAAATCCGCCTCGTCATCCACGAGCAGGATTTTCATCGGATCTCTCCATTTCCTTCAGTTTCGGCCGTTTTGAACCGGGCCGGGTAGTGCTGGCGCAACACCCGCTCGGCGGCCTCCAGAAGCCGAACCGTATCTCCGTTTTTTTCCACCCGAGCCGCCACCATCTTCTCCGTGGTCTCCACCTCCTCCAGGCCGAAGCCGTGGAGGATGATCGGAATGCTCGACCCCACTCGGGCCAGGGCGCTGACCAGGCCTTCCCCGAGGTCGCTGGGGGTCTCCGGGTCCAGAATGATCAGGTGCGGCAGGGGCGTGGTCCCGGCCAGACGGAGAATCTCGGCCCCTTCACCGGCCGTGTCCACCCGGTAGGCCTGGTTGGCGAATTCACGCTTGAGCAGATCCCGCACATGGGGGTTGCGGTCGGTGATCAAGATGTGAAAATTCCGATCCGTCATAAGCGCTGTGCCTCCATGCCGAATTGCCAAAAAGCAGGATGCGTGCCAGGGAGTCAGTCCGGCTTTGCAAGTGTAACATGCTTGAATAATTTATTAAATATAAAAAACGAAGAGAAGAGGTTTCGGGGGCGGTCACTCCGGTGTCAGGGAATTTAACACTGTGTAAAGGCCGCACAGCGGTCCTTGGCCGGGCGCGGCCTGCCGGGCTCGGTCTCGGGCCTCGTCGGGTTGACTCGACCCGGCCTATGACATATGTTCCCCCGGCATCAGGGGGCCACGCCCTCCCGCAAAACCACATCAGGAAACACACGATGGAAATCCTTCGCACCCTCCCGGGCGACGACGTCCGGCAAATTATGTGGCGTTACGCCGACCGTTTTGACCTGCAAATGGCCATTCAGTCGGCCAGGTCCATCGCCCGGGGCCTAGTGGCCCGCCTGGTGGCCGACGGTCAGCGCAACACCCACGAATGGACCCCCCGCAAGGCCGAACTGCTCACGGCCTTTGACCAGTCCGGACTCACGGCCTTGTACATGGACCCCGAGGACGGCGGATTCATCGCCGGACCCAAGAACCTGGCCCTGTCCCTGGTGGCCCTGGAACTGGCCTGGGTGGACGGCGGCTCGGCCACCTGTTCCCTGGCCAGCAACCTGGCCCTGGCCCCCATCCATGAAAAAGGAACCCCGGAACAGCGCCACGCCTACATGGGCGGCTGCGTTCCCCCCCAGCCCGGCGAGGACCGCGTGGTCAAGCGCGGGGCTTTTGCCCTGACCGAGGCCCTGCCCTACATCGGCGTGGACACCGGCGTGGTTTCCGGCCGGGTGCGCGTGTCCGACTGGCAGGACGGCCAGGAGCCCATGCTCCAGGTGGAAAAGCGTGGCCGGTTCATCACCAATATGGATTTCGCCACCTTTGTCACCGCAGCCGTGGATTCCGACGACCCGCGCATCAAGGGTTCCTGCATGGTCATCCTGGAGGAGTCCGATCCCGGGACCTTCGACCGGGGCACGCCCACCAAGAAGATGGTGCACCAGCTTTCCTCCACCTGCGACCCGGTCCTGAACCTGACCATTCCGGCCTCCCGGATCATCGGCGGGTACGAGGTGAGGGACGGGGTCATCGTGCCCAATTTCAGCCACGGCGAGATCATAGGCTCGGTCTTCCACCGCACCCGCATCCCCGTGGGGCTCATGAGCTCGGTGAAGCTGCTCTCGGCCGTGGAGCCGGTCATCCGCTACCACCGCAACCGTTTCCGGGGCGGGGACGCGGCCCAGCCGGGCACGCCGCGTTTCGACTTGGGGCTGCAACAGAAAGAGGACGCCCTCCAGCGCCTGGTGGACGTGTGGGCCACGGGCGAGGCAGGCATGTCCCTGGGCCTGGCCGCTGCGCGTCTGGCCGACGAGTTCGATCCCATCGAGCGGGCCAAGGACGCCCTGCTGGCCGAGCGCGGGGTGGTCGGGGTGCGCGCCCAGATGAGCGCCCTGCGCAAGGTCCAGGCCCAGGCCATCGAATACGTTGAACTTTTGAACGCCCCGGTGGGCAAGCGCGACGAGGCCCGGTTCCAGGAGCTGGACGCCGACGCCCTGGCCAAGTTCGTGGGCCTGGACGCCCTGTCCAACGTGCTCATCCCGGCCTGCAAGCTGTGGTGCACGGGCCAGACTGCGGTCATGATGCGCGAGGCCGTGGCCCTGGTCGGCGGCTACGGCATCACCGAGGACTGCCCGGGCTTTTTGTTCCAGAAATGGAACGACGCCCAGCTCGAGGCCACCTACGAGGGGCCTGAGGCCGTGCAGCGCCGCCATTTGACCGCCACCATGAACAACCCGGTGTTCCTGGCCTCCCTTCATGCCTGGGTCCGGGAGCTGAAAGACCTGGCCAAGACCCGGCCGGGCCTGGGCGCGGGCGTCCTGGCCACCGGTCTGGAACTGTGGGCCTGGACCCTGGACCACCTCCAGAACGCCACGGACCCCGAAGGCCGCAAGCTGTACCACAACAAGCGCCAGGGCGTGACCTTCCCCCTGGCCGACGCCCTGTGCTGGCTGCTCGGCCCCTACTTCCTGCTCAAGGACATCCTGGAGCTGGAGGCCAAGGGCGGGGACAACCCGGTGGTGGCCGACGGCCTGCAAGGCCTGGTCACCTTCTTCCTGGACCTCTTCCACGTCCAGGCCGCTCGGGGCACGGGAGAAGCGGGCCGCCTGTGCGCCGAACTGGTCTACGGCTTCCGCAGCCCGGGCCAGAAGTGCTGCGCGGTCGGCGACGCCGAGTGCGTCGGTCCCGAGGAGCTGGCCCACTTCGTCCATCTGCGCTCCAAGGCGGACATGTGTTTTACCGGCTCGCGCCTGTCCAAGGACCGGGCCGGACTGGCCCTCTCCCAGGTCATGATCCCCGAGGCCCTGGACTACCCGATCTAGAACTCCGGGTTCCCTTGCCAGGGACAATGCGCTACAAGGCCAAAGGCCCTGAGGACGCCGCGAGGCGTTCGTAAAAATATTAGACTGATAAAGTCATGCAGTGAGGGGGCTTCGGGGAGCCCCCTCTTTGCGCCGTAAAACCTTCCCCTCCTCTTGAGCGCCAATGGAAGACATCGTCCGCCAGTCCATGGACGTGGACATCGTGTGCGTGGGGTTCGGCCCGGCCGTGGCCGGTTTTTTGACCACCCTGTCCCGGTCCCTGATGAACGAGGACCAGACCCCGGCCCTTGAGAGCAAGGCCATGCCCGGGATGCCGCTCCAGGTGCTCTGCTACGAGCGGGCCGACGACATCGGCTTCGGGGTCTCGGGCGTGGTCACCAAGGGACGCGGGATCAAGGCCTCCTTCCCGGGCCTGGACCCGGCCCAGATTCCCATGGCCGCCAAGGTCTCGGGCGAGAAAGTGGTCTATCTCCTGGACCCCCACGGGGCCGGGCGCAAGACCGCCGGACTCAAGGCCCTGGAAGCGGGCCTGGGCCTTGCGGCCAAGGACTTCGCCTTCGAGCTGCCCATCATCCCTCCCTTTTTGCAGAAGCACGACGGCCTGGTCCTGTCCATGGGCCAGTTCATGCAGTGGGTGGGCTCTGACCTCATGGGCTCGGGCCTGGTGCAAATCTGGCCGGGCACGCCCGTGGCCGCGCCGCTCATCGAGAAGGACGAGGTGGTCGGGGTGCGCCTCCTGGACCAGGGCGTGGACAAGAAGGGCCAGCCCGAGGCTGCCTTCATGCCCGGCATGGACATCCGGGCCAGCCTGACCGTGGTCGGCGACGGACCGGTCGGACCGGTGGGCGCGGCCCTGGACGAGCGCTTCGGCCTGCCCGAGGGCAATCATCAGCGGGACTGGGCCGTGGGCATGAAGGCCGTGGTGGGCCTGCCCGAGGGCCACGGACTCCCGGTGGGCACGGTCATCCACACCATGGGCTATCCCGAGCCTGAGATTTTCGGTTTTCTCTACGTCCTGCCCGAGAACACGGCCTCGCTGGGCATCTTCGTGCCCTCCTGGTTCGATTCCCCCATCCGCACGGCCTACCGCTACCTCCAGCACTGGATGATCCACCCCTATATCTGGAAGTACTTGCAGGGCGGGACCATGCGCTCCTGGGGGGCCAAGAGTCTTCAGGAATCCGGACGTCGGGGCGAGCCGCACCTGGCTGGCAACGGGTACGCCCGCATCGGCGAAGGGTCTGGCTCCACCAACGTGCTCACCGGCTCGGGCGTGGACGAGGCCTGGACCACGGGCGCGCATTTGGCCGAGGCGGTCATCGAACTGTGGAAGGCCGGGCGGCCCATGAACCGGGCCAACCTGGAGGCCACCTATGTGCGCCGCCGCCGGGAGTCCTGGGTGGACCAGGAATCGCGCGTGGCGGCCAAGTCCCGGGACGGGTTCCAGCACGGGGTCATCCCGGGTTTCGTGGGCATGGGCCTTTCCGGGCTCACGGGCGGGACGCTGAACTGGGTGGCGGACATCAAGCGCACTTACGAGCGCCTGCCCAGCATCGAGGAATTCTTCAAAGGCCGCATCGCCCGGCCTGAGATCGAACGCATCCGCAAGGACTGCGAGAGCACGGGTGCGTCCCTGCACGAGGCCCTCATGGACCGCTCGGGCTGGCCGACCATCGAGTTCGACGGCCAGCTCCTGGTCAGCCACCAGGACGCCCTGCTCATGGGCGGCAAGGTCCAGGCCCCGGCCGGATTCGCCGACCACGTGATCTTCGTGGACCCTGCGGTCTGTACGGCCTGCCGCACCCGGACCTGCATCTCCATCTGCTCGGGCCAGGCCATCACGGCCAATCCAGAAGGCGGGGTCCCGCTGTTTGACCGGGAGAAATGCGTGCACTGCGGGGCCTGTCTGTGGAACTGCAGCCAGCCCCGGCCCGGGGACCCCGAGCGCACCAACATCGACTTCCGGGCCGGAGCAGGGGGCCTGCACTCGGCCGAGAACTAGCCCCCCGCGCACTAGCCGCCGCGCCGGAAATCGGGTATGGGAAGCCCTCTCCGGCTGGAATACGACTCTCACAACGAGGCATACATATGAGTGGATTGCATATTGTCGTCTGCGGCAGCATCGTCCCGGACCCGCTCCAGACCCTGGAGCCGGTGACCACCCCGGCCGGGCCGGGGCTGAAAAACGAGATGATGCTCCCGGCGATCCTGGACCCCTGGGCCGGGCACGCCCTGTTCGAGGCCGCCAACCTGGCCAAGAGCGTGGCCGGGAGCAAGGTCTATCTGGTCAGCCTGGGTCCCAAGGCCAAGCTTCAGCAGGTCATGATGACCATCGGCCAGAAGGCCCCCTTCGAACTGGTGGTGGCTGACGGCCCGGCCAGCGGATTCACGGACGCTGCCGAGGTGGCTGCCGAACTGGCCGCAGCCATCGAGGCCATCCCGGGCCTGGACAAGAGCCAGCTCCTGGTCTTCGGCGGCTGGCAGTCGGCCTCGCGCGGGGCCGGGGCCACCCTGCAGATGCTCGGCGAACGCCTGGGCATCACGGACCAGTTCCAGGGCGTGGACGAGATCAAGATGCAGGCCGATGGCTCCTTCACCGTGCTGGAGCGCATTGAGGGCGGGAGCTACCAGCTTTCCTCCTGCGCCGGGACCCCGGCAGTGCTGGGCTGGGCCACGGGCAACCTGCCCGAGCCGCCCAACAATCCCCAGATCGGCATGGCCAACATGCGCCTCATCATGCCCGCCCTGCAAAAGGCCAAACCGGCCAAGGTGAGCACGGGCGAGGTGAGCTTCGTTGCCGTGGAGCTGCCCAAGCAGGTGCGCGAGACCCGGGTGGTCAAGGACATGGCGCTGGAAGAGATGGCCAAGGAAATCGTGGATTGGATTCGGGGGTAACATGGAAACCATACTCTATCTGGCCCATACCGAAGAGGACGGCAGCCTGTCCAAGGCCGCCCTGGAAGTTGTGAGCGCGGCCAAGGACCTGGCCAGCGGCCTTTCCGGCTCCCTGGCCATCGGCCTGGTGGGCCGGGACGTGCAGGCTGCGGCCGACGCCCTGGCCGGATGCGGGGCGGCCACTATTTACGGCGCAAGCGGCGAGGCTTTCGCCGTGTCCCGCTACTCCACGGACGTAGCGGCCCTTCAGGCCCTGTGCCAGGCGGCCAAGCCCACCCTGGTGATCTCCGTGGCCGACTCGCGCCTGAGCCGGGCCATGCCTGGCGTGGCCCAGCGCCTGGGCGGCCGCATCGACACCCATCTGACCGGCCTGAGCGTGAAGGATGGCCAGCCCCTGGCCACCCGCTGGTATTACCGGCAGCGCATGGTGGCGGATTTCAACCGGCCCCAACGGCCCTGGTTCCTGACCGTGGACGCGGGCTGCTTTGCGGCCTATGCCGGAGCTCCGGGCCAGGCCCAGGTCCAGGCCGTGACCCCGGTCCTGCCTGTGGAGCGCACCAAGGTCCTGGGCATCCAGTCCCCGGCCGCTGACCAGCAGACCATCCGGCCCGACGCCCAGGTGCTCTTTGTCACTGGCGCGGGCTGGACCAAGAAGCAGGCCGACGGGGCCACCCACGTGCCCGAGGCCGCCGCCCTGATTCTGGGATTCTTGAACGGCACCAAGGCCTCGCTCGGTAGCAGCAAGTCCCTGGTGGACATGGGCGGCGAGGGCGAGTCCGTGCTGCCCTTCCTGACCCATCTGCACCAGGTGGGGCAGACCGGCTCCACCCCGCGCCATCCCAAGGGCCTGGCCACCTGCTGCCACGGCGAAGAGCCCCACGTGGTGGGCTGGCGCTTCATCACCGAACGCCGGGCCGTGAACCTGGACGCAGGCTGCGGCTGGGCCAGGGGCAAGGCCGACGTGCTCTACGTGACCGACGCCTTTGCCCTGATGAAGCGGGTCAATGAGTTGCTCGGCTAGCC
This sequence comes from uncultured delta proteobacterium, assembly GCA_903835685.1. Lineage (GTDB taxonomy): Bacteria > Desulfobacterota > Desulfovibrionia > Desulfovibrionales > Desulfovibrionaceae > CAILNX01. The sequence continues at coordinate 103,900 of CAILNX010000043.1, read as the reverse complement.
GGGCGATCCTGAACTCCGCAACCAAGAAGAAGAAAATATAATATATTCTTCTTCTTGCGTGTTGTTTTGGGACCTGCGCCATTCGCAGAATACAGACCAATCGGGTGAACAACAAAGTGAAAGGCCGGGGGCATGCGCCTCCGGCCTTTTTTGCGTCCGAGGGGATACTGAATTCTGCTCTAAATCATAAGCTCCCGGCCGGTCAGCAGCCGGAAGGCCTCCAGATACTTGGCCTGGGTCTGGGCGATGATCTCGGCCGGGATGCTCGGCGCGGGCGGCTGCTTGTTGAATCCGATGCTGGTCAGCCAGTCGCGCACGAACTGCTTGTCGAAGCTGGGCTGGCCCTGGCCCGGGACGTAGCCGTCCATGGGCCAGAAGCGCGAGGAGTCCGGGGTGAGCGCCTCGTCGATCCAGACCACCCGGCCGTCCAGGAACCCGAACTCGAATTTGGTGTCCGCAATGATGATCCCACGCTCCCGGGCGTAGGTTCGGGCCGTCTTGTAGATGGCCAGGGACAGGCCCTGGACCTGGCTGAACACCTCCGGCCCGAGCAGTTTCGCGGCCTGGTCCGTGGTGATGTTCTCGTCGTGCTCGCCCAGGTCCGCCTTGGTGGACGGGGTGAACAGGGGTTTGTCCAGGATTTCCGATTCCTTGAGGCCCTGGGGCAGGACATGGCCGCTGACCTGGCCCGTGGCCAGGTAGTCCTTCCAGCCCGAGCCGGTGATATACCCGCGCACGATGCACTCCACAGGCAGGGGTTTGGCCTTGCGCACAATGACCGAGCGGCCTCTCAGTTCGTCCCCGTGGCTGCGCAGGGCCTTGGGGAAATCCCTCACCCGGGAGGCCAGGACGTGGTTTCGGCACACGTCCCGGAATTTCTCCATCCAGAACAGGGTGATCTGGTTCAACACCGCGCCCTTGAAGGGGATGGGGTCGGGCAGGACCACGTCATAGGCCGAGATGCGGTCCGTGGTCACGATGAGCAGGGTGCTGGCGTCGATCTCGTAGATGTCGCGGACCTTGCCCCGGGAGAGGAGCGGATATTCGGTCAGGTTGGTCTGGGTGACGACGTTCATGGCGGCTCCTTTTATTTCAAGCGCTCTTCCACGGACCTGGCGTGAGCTTCCAGGCCTTCCAGGCGGGCCAGGCGGGCGATCTTGGTCCCGTGCTCCCTTAAGTACCCGGGCGTGGTGGCGATCAGACTGGATTTCTTGAGAAAGGCCTGCACGGACAGGGCCGAGGAGAAGCGGGCCGTGCCCAGGGTGGGCAGCACGTGGTTCGGCCCGGCGAAATAGTCGCCCACGGGCTCGGGGCAGTGGTGGCCCATGAAGATGGCCCCGGCGTGACGGATGAGGCCCAGGGCGGACCAGGGATCGGCCAGGGCCAGCTCCAAATGTTCCGGGGCCAGGCGGTTGACCAGGTCCGCGCCCATCCTTAAGTCCGGGACCAGGACAATGGCCCCGTAGTCGGCCAGGGCCTTGGCCGCGATGTCCGAGCGAGGCAGGGCGGCCGTCTGGGCGATCAAGGCCTGGCGGGTGTCCTCGGCCACCTTGGGGCTGGTCGTGATGAGCACGGCCGAGGCCAGGGGGTCGTGCTCGGCCTGGGAGAGCATGTCTGCCGCCAGCCATGCGCCCTTGGCCGAATCATCGGCCAGGATGGCGATCTCGCTCGGCCCGGCGATCATGTCGATGCCCACCTGGCCAACGAGCAGGCGCTTGGCTGTGGTCACGTAGATGTTGCCGGGACCGGCCAGCACGTCGCAGGGCCGGATGCTGGCCGTGCCGAAAGCCAGGGCCGCGATGGCCCAGGCGCTGCCCGCCCGCCAGATCTCGGTCAGGCCCAGGAGTTTGGCCGTGGCCAGGAGATAGGGGTTGAGGCTGCCGTCCTTGGTGGGCGGGGAGACCACGGCGATCTCTGACACGCCCGCCACCTGGGCCGGGACCGCGTTCATGATCAGGCTGGAGATGAGCGGGGTGGTGCCGGCCTGTCCGCCGGGAACATAGAGCCCCACCCGGTCCACGGGTCGGACCATCTGGCCCAGGATGGTGCCGTCAGGGGCCGTGGTCCACCAGGATTTCTCGGCCTGATGCGCGTGATAGGCTCGGATGTTGGCGATGGCCTGCTGAAGGATGTCCAGGTCCGTGGCCGGGATGCGGTCCAGGGCCTGGGCCAGGTCGGCCTGGGCCACGGCCAGGCGGGTTAAGTCGAAGTCCGGGCAGTCGAAGCGCCGGGTGTACTCGACCAGGGCCTGGTCCCCGCGCGCTCGGATCTGGGCCAGGATGTCCTGAACCCGGGCCTCCACGCTCTCGCCGGGATTGTGCCGAGAGGCCAGGCGGTCGCGCAGCATGGCCCAGTCGGCCGGGCAGGAATAGGTCATGTTCAGACAGGACATTGAAGGGCTCCTTGCCCTCGGCCTTTTTTAAGGCCGCGAGGTCCACAGGCTTAACTTGGGGGGGGCCAAATGTCAAAACCGGCCTGAATACAGGGCAGGCAAGGGACCGGGCAATGGGCCGGGAACGGAAAAGGGCCGGGACTTGCGCCCCGGCCCTTGGTTTTCGCGAATCGGTTCAGGCTAGAAGTCGTAGACCAGACCGACCATGCACTTGAAGGCGTTGGAGGTCTTCAGGTCGAAGTCGCCGCCGTTCACGCCGCTCATGTAGGAATTCCAGAGGTTCTTGTTGATGCTCTGGAAGATGTAGCCTGCTTCCATGACCGCCTTGAGCTCCTGAAAGATCTGATAGGAGGTGTTCAGGTCGATCTCCACCAGGGAGTCCTTGGTGGTCAGGAAGTGGCCCGGGAGGTAGTTGAACAGGCCGCCGAAGGCCCTGTTGCCGCCACCGGCCAGCATCTGGGGAGAGGTGAGCAGGCTGGCGCTGTTGGTGCCCCGGATGTAGGCCAGGGTGAAGTCATGGGAGAGCTTGTCCATGGACTGGATCTTCTCGATGGCCAGAGCGGCCAGCCAGAAGCCCATGTGCTCGGAGCCGCCCCGGGTGGGAGCGCCCATGGTGCCCACGGAGGAGGACAGGGAGTTGCCCAGCCACATGGGGGTGTAGAGCATCTGCTGGGACAGGGTGGGCATGCGCTCGGAGCCGTTGGTGGGATCGGAATCCTCACCGCTGGTGTACACGAAGTACAGTTTGGGCTTCATGTAGTCCAGGCCGTTGTAGCCGATGGCGAAGTCCACCAACCAGCCCGCCCGGTCGTTGACATGCTTGTTGTCCCAGACCGTGCCGGTATCGGCGTTGGGCACGCCGCCGCCGCTCAGGCTGCCGTAGTTGAAGTCAAGGGCCATCCAGATGGGGTCGAACATGGTCAGCTTGGCCGCCAAGCCGCCCCACCAGGCATTCAGATCATTCTGGAAGGAATAGGGGTTGGTGCCGGACAGCCGCGCGCCTGGGGTCAGCAGACCGCGAACGATGCCCGAGTCGTTCAAGGTGTTGGCCGAGCTGCGGTAGGCCAAAATGTCGTCGTTCAAGGAGTCCTTGCCCGCCCAACCGTAGACGAAGAAGGGGGTGGCCTCGAAGCCTGCGGTCTTCACGGGCAGGGCCAGGATGGCGGCGTCGAATTCGTCGCGCAGTCCGTAGCCCGACTTGGTGCCCGTCACGGCGTTGTTCGTGTTGTTGGCGTTGCTGCCGTCGTAAAGCCGGGCATAGCCGACCAGAAGGCTCAAGGCGTTGTCGATGATCGGGGCGGTCACCACCAGGGCGCTGGTCTCCTCGTTCAGGATGGCGCTGTCACCCACGTACCCGGGCAGGATCAGGGTGAAGAAACCGGCCTTGACGTTGACCTTGCTGTCCGGGACGTTGAAGTCCAGGTAGGCCTGGCGGGTTTTTATCGTGGTGCTGGTATTGGTCCGGGCGTCGCCCTGGCCCAGCGCGAATCCGTCCTGTCCCCAGGAGCCGCTGCCGATCTGGAGCTGGAGGACGAACTTCAGGTTCTCGTTGGCGATGAAGTCAAAATAGAGGCGCGCGCGCTCATCAATGGTGAAGTCGTCTTCATAGGACATGGCGTTGTGCCGGGAGCTGGACTTTTCAAAGTCCCAGTTGTCCACGGCCCGGGCCCAGATCTGGACCTGTCCGCGCGCCTTGAGTTCGGCGGCGGAGGCGGCCGTGGCCGTAACCATGACCAGTGCGAGGATCATGGCGATCCACGTGAACCGTTTCATAATGTCCTTCCTTCCTTGCTGAAGTTTGATGCGCCTGGGCCCCGAAAGGCTGTATACCGTATACAAGTAAGTGGGCACTACCGGAATCCGGGAAAAATGTCAAACAGGTGACGAGACAAAATGAAAAAAAAGAGGCCGGGACTTTCGTCCCGGCCTCAAAGGCTCAGGTCTTTTCGGGTTCAGGCTCTAGAAGTCGTAGGACAGACCGAACATGACCTTCATGGCGTCGGAGAACTTGAAGGTTCTGTCAGTCGTGCCGCCATTGAGGTTGTAGTAGGTGTTCCAGGTGTCCTTGTCGATGCTCTGGACGATGTAGCCCAGTTCGACGATGGCGGACAGTTCTTCGTAGATCTTGTAGGTGGTGTTCAGGTCGAACTCAAAGAGGCTGTCCTTGGTGGTCAGGAACTGGCCAGGCTTGTAGGCGTTGGCCGAGAAGGCGCCGCTGGTGGCGCTGACAGAGGCGGCCATCACGGACGCGGGCATGTTGGGATCGGTCAGCAGGCTCTTGCTGTTCGTGCCCTTGATGTAGGCAAAGTAGAAGTCCTGGGACAGCTTGTCCATGAAGGTGATCTTCTCCAAGGTCAGGCCCAGGGCCCAGAAGCCGGCGCGCTCGTTGGCGTTGGCCACGTTGCCGATCATGGTGCCGGAGGAGGAGGACACGGAGTTGCCGAACCAGAAGGGGGTGTACTTCAGGTAGTTGGAGAGCATGGGCATGCGCTCGGAGCCGTTGGTGGGATCGGAATCTTCACCGGAGCTGTAAGCGAACCACACCTTGGGCTTGACCATGTCCAGGCCGGTGTAGCCAATGGCGAAGTCAGCCAACCAGCCAGCGCGGTCATTGACCTTGCTGCTGTCCCAGGGGGCGACGGCAGGGGCGCCGAGGGCCGTGGTGTCAGTCCGCGTTCCGCCACCGCTCAGGCTGCCGTAGTTGAAGCCAGCGGCAAACCAGATGGGATCAAACATGGTGACCTTGCCGGTCAGGCCGAGCCACCAGGCAGAGATGTCTTTCTGGAAGCGCAGGGGAGCGATGCCATTGAGGGTGTTGGCGCTCAGGCCAGGAGAGAGCAGGCCGCGGATACGGTTGGTATCAGTCGCGGAGGTCGTGGCGCCAGTCTGGGCGGTGTAGGAGTTCCAGGCGTCGTTCAGGGCGTCCTTGCCAGCCCAGCCGTACACGAAGAAGGGCACGGCTTCGATGCCGTCGAGCTTGATGGGCAGGGCCAGGACAGCGGCGTCGAACTCGTCGCGCATGCCGTAGCCGTTGCCAGTGCCGCTCACTGCGTTGTTGGTGTTGTTGGCGTTGGTGTTGTCCATGAGGCGCATGTAGCCAACGAGCACGCTCAGGGTCTTGTCGATGATCGGGGCGCTGACCAGCAGGGCGCCGGCTTCGTCGTCCAGGATGGCGCTGCCGCCCACGTAGCCGGGCAGGGTCACGGTCATGTAACCGGCCTTCACGTTGACAAGGGTGTCAGGCAGGTTGAAATCCAGGTAGGCCTGACGGGTGCGCACGGCGGAGGCGGTGTTGGTGCGGGCGTCGCCCTGACCAAGCGCAAAGCCGTCCTGGCCCCAGCGGCCGTTGCCGACCTGCAACTGCAGGACGAACTTCAGGTTCTCATTGGCGATGAAGTCGAAATACAGGCGGGCGCGCTCGTCAATGGTGAAATCATCTTCGTAGGCGAAGTTGTTGTTGACGCTCTTGGACTTGGTGAAGTCCCAGTTGTCCTGGCCATTGCCGAAAGCCTGCACCTGGCCACGAACTTTCAGCTCAGCGGCGGAAGCGCCACCGGCGACAGCCAGGACCAGGGCGAAAACCATGGCAATAAGGGTGAATCGTTTCATGCTTTCCTTCCTTCTTTTACGGTGATCATAAGGCAGGTCCCCGAAAAGAGCCCGCTCCTTTCCACACACGGCCCACTTTTAACCCCATATTTTGTGTTTGGCAAGAGAAAAGTAAAAATTTTTTTACCGTGTAATTTCTTGTACGGCAGTTTTTCCCGACAAATTTCTTGTGACGCAATACCCTGATTCGAAAAGGAAAAGGGCCGGGAATTGCTTCCCGGCCCCGAGTTTCAGGCAAGAGATGAGGCAGTTTGGCTAGAAGGCGTACTTCAGGCCGGTGGCGACCTTGTAAGCGTCGGCGCTCTTATACAGACGGGTCCCGGCGGCAGGAGTCAGGCCGTACAGGTAGTCGTTCCAGAGGTCCTTGTTGGTGTTCATGTTGATGTAGCCCAGTTCAAGGATGGCGGTCAGTTCGTCATAGATCTTGTACTTGGTGTTCAGGTCGATCTCGAAGAACTGGTCCTTGGTGGTCAGGAAGTGACCAGGAGCGATCTGGGTGGTGCCCAGGCCGGCCTGAGCGATGACGTTGGGGTCACGCAGCAGGGAAGCCGAGTTGGTGCCCTTGGCGTACATGAACATGAAGTCGTGGGACAGCTTCTCCATGAGGGTGATGTCGTTCAGGGAGAGGCCGAGAGCCCAGAAGCCGATGTGGCGGTTGTCGCCGCCCATGTCGGTCTGGCTGAAGTTGGAGCCGCCGGTCCACCAGGAGATGCCCAGGGCGTAGCCGCCGTTGTACAGGATGGGCATACGCTCAGAACCATTGGTGGGATCGGAGTCTTCACCCGAGGAGTAGGCGAAGAACAACTGGGGCTTGACCATCTCCAGGGCGGTGTACTTCACAAAGGCGTCCGCGTACCAGCCCTTGCGCTCGGCCAGCTTGTTGCTGTCAAAGGGGGCGGTGGCGCCGTCAACGGCCTTCATGCCGGTCAGGCTGCCGTAGTTGTAGTCCGCGCCGAAGACGATGGGATCAAACATCTTCACCGTGGCGGCGAGGCCTGCCCACCAGACGTTGAAGTTGTTCTGGAAGGAACGGCCGTTCACGCCGGTCAGGGCGCGGTCGGCGCGGGGGGCCAGCAGGCCGATGGCCTCGGTCTGGGTGTTGGCGGACCCGAGGACGGTGTCGTTCAGGGCGTCTTTGCCGCCCCAGCCGTAAACCATCCAGGGGGTGACTTCGACCTTGTTGTAGGTGATGGGCAGGGCCAGGATGGCGGCGTCCAGCTCATCCTTCATGCCGTAGCCGTTGTTGCGGCCAGTCACGGCATTGGAGGTGTTGTTGGAGGACGAGGAGTCCCACAGGCGGGTGTAGCCGACCAGGACGGCCAGGGTGTCCTTGATGACCGGAATGGTCACCAGGGCAACGCCAGCGGCTTCGTCGTTCAGGATCGGGCTGCCGCCTTCGTAAGCCGCGGGCAGGTACATGAGCATGTAGCCGGCCTTCACGTTCACGTCGGAATTGGGAATGTTGAAGTCAAAATAGGCTTCGCGGGTGCGGACAGCGGCGGACCCGTTGGTGCGGGCGTCACCCTGGCCGAGAGCGAAGCTGTTCTGGCCCCACATGCCAGTGCCGATCTGGAACTGGGTGGTGAACTTCAGGTTCTCGCTGGCGATGAAGTCGAAGCACAGACGGGCGCGCTCTTCAATGTTGTGCTTGTCCTGGTAGGGGCCGCCGTTCTTGGCGTCCCAGAACTGGGCATTGCCGCCGTCTCCCCACATGGAGTCAGCGATGATCGCGCCCCGGACCTTCAGCTCGACGGCCGAGGCGGTTGCAGCCCAGGCCACGACCAGGGTCAGGACCAGGGCGAGCAGAGTGAGTTTTTTCATGACATCCTTCCTTCTTTTGCGTGAAAAATCAGTTCGATGCCTCTTGCCTGAAACTTCTTTACGGCCCGCAATATATGCCGAGCCAACGGCAAAGGCAAGGGCCTTGGAGGAAAAAAGTTAAATTTTTTATACCGTACAATTTTTTTTATTGTGACCTTTGGGTGACTGCTCCTTGAAGCCGGGCGCGTCTTGCCGTAGAGAGCCTTGCGGAGGGTTCATGAACAAGGCCAAGACCATGCCGGGTGGCCCACGGCCCATATCTCGCCTGCTCGTTTTGGCCACGGCCGGAATGGTCCTGCTCGTGGCCCTGGCGGTCTACGCACCGTCCCTGAACCATCCCTTCCTGTCCCTGGACGACGACAAATACGTGTCGGCCAACCCCCTCATGCTTGATCCCTCGATCCCGAACGCCGTGCGCACCGCCTTTCAGGGGCAGGACTACTGCTACTGGCATCCCCTGACGGTCCTCTCCTTATATATGGACAGCCGCCTGTTCGGCCTTCAGCCCGCCGGGTTCCATTCCGTGAACCTCCTGCTCCACGCGGCCAACGCCGTGCTGCTCCTCCTGCTCTTCTGGCGCATGACCGGCCGCCTCTGGCCCTCGGCCCTCATGGCCGCCCTTTTCGCCGCGCATCCCACCCACGTGGAGTCCGTGGCCTGGATCACCGAGCGCAAGGACGTGCTCTCCACCTTTTTTTTCCTGCTCACCCTGCTGGCCTATCACCGCTATGCCTTGAGCCGGACCCTGGCCCGTTTCGCCCTGGTGGCCGCCGGTCTGGCCCTGGGCCTCATGGCCAAGCCCATGCTGGTCTCCCTGCCAGCGGTTCTGCTTTTGATGGATTACTGGCCCCTGGCCCGGCTCTGGCCTGATGCGGGAGCCCTTCCCGGCCCGTCGCCCGGCAGCCCGTCGTCGGCCACGCCGTCCCTGGCCGGGCTGCTCCTGGAAAAGCTTCCCCTGCTGGCCCTGGCCCTGGGTTCCGTGGCCATAAGCTTCGCCACCCTGGTCCCCGAGGAAGGGGCCAAGGCCTTCTCCTTGGTTCTCGGCCTCAAGACCGCGGCCGTGGCCTATGTTCAGTACCTCAAAATGCTTTTCTGGCCTTTCGGGCTGGGCGTCCTGCACCCCTTTCCGGCCGAGGTCCCGGTCTGGAAGTGGGCAGGCTCCCTGGCGGCCTTGGGGGGCCTGACCTGGGCGGCCGTCTGGTACGGCCGCTCCCGGCGCTATCTCCTGGTGGGCTGGCTGTGGTTTCTGGGGACCATGATCCCGGCCCTCAAGCTCTACGGCGGCGGACTTCTCTATGAAACCGCCAGCCGGTTCACCTACCTGCCCTTCATCGGGATCTACCTGATCCTGGCCTTTGGGGCCGAGGAACTGGCCCGGCGCGGCCAAGCCTCTTGCCGGACGGTGGTGGGCGTTGGCCTGTGCCTGGTGCTGGGACTGGGCCTTGCGGCCCGCCATCAGCTCGGATTCTGGAAGGACAGCCCCACCCTGTTCAGCCACACCCTGGAGGTGACCGGGGAGAACCCCTACATGCACTACCTCCTGGGCCTGGAGATGGAACGCAAGGGGGACCGGGCCGGGGCTCTTACCGAATACCGCCTGTGTCTGGACCAGGACCCCGAGTACATCCCGGCCTGGCTCAACGTGGGCAACCTCCTCCTGGAGAGGGGCCGTGTGGATGAGGCCTCCCGGGAATATTCCCGCATCCTGGAATTCGCCCCGGAGCACTACTTCGCCCTGGCCAACCTGGGCGTGGCCGCTTTTTTGGACGGCCGCATGGCCGAGGCCGAAGCCCTGACCCGCCGGGCCATGGCCAAGGACCCGGCCAAGGCCCTGGCTTACGTCAACCTGGGCAAGATGCGTCGTTCCCAGGGGGATTATTCCGCCGCGCGCGACCTCTTTCGCCAGGCCCTTGAGCGGGACCCGGCCCAGGCCCAGGCCCGGCGCGCCCTGGAGGAGCTGGGCGGGTGAGCCCGCCGTTCCCCGACAAATCCCGTCCGTTCACCCTATCCAGGCTTTACCGGCTGAAACGGCCGGTGATAGCCTCGGCTCCTGGAAACATATCCGTGGATTGCGGCCCGCCTTCCGGGGCCAGGGGAGAGCGCATGCTGCTGGGCATCGACGTGGGCGGAACGCATACGGACGCCGTGGCCGTGGACGAGTCAGGGATTCTGGCCTCCTGCAAGGTCCGCACGAACCACGACAACCTGCTGGACTCCATCGAGGCGGCCCTCAAAGGGATTTTGGCCCAGGTGGACCGTTCCCAGGTGGCCCAGCTCAACTTAAGCACCACCCTGTCCACCAACGCCATTGTGCAGAACCGCATCGACGACGTGGGCGTGATCATCAGCTCCGGCCCGGGCATCGACCCGGAGAATTTCATTCCCTGCAAGGATTTCCATTCCCTGTCCGGGTCCATAGACCACCGGGGCACCGAGATCGCCCCCTTGGACCCGGCCGAACTCTCCCGGGCCGTGAAAGCCTGCCGGGCGGCCGGGCTCAAATCCTTTGCGGCGGTGACCAAGTTCTCCACCCGCAACCCGGCCCACGAGCGGCAGATCAAGGCCGCCCTGGGCCAAGGCGCGGGAGGGGGCGCGGATTTCGTCACCCTGGGCAACGAGATCACCGGGCGGCTCAATTTCCCCCGCCGCCTGGCCACGGCCTATTTCAACTCGGCCGTGTGGCGGACCTATAACCGCTTTGCCGACGCCGTGGCCCAATGCATGACCGACTTGGGCCTGGACGTGCGGGTGAACATCTTGAAAGCCGACGGCGGGACCATGACCCTGGCCCGCTCCCGGTCCATGCCCGTGCAGTCCATCTTCTCCGGCCCGGCGGCCAGCGTCATGGGCATCATCGCCCTGACCCGCATCCATTACGACTCCGTGATCCTGGACATCGGCGGGACCACCACGGACATCGCCATCTTTGCCGAGGGCGCGCCCCTGGTGGAGCACGAGGGCATCGAGATCGGCTCCCACCTGACCCTGGTGCGGGCCTTGAAGGTCCGCTCCATCGGCATCGGCGGGGACTCGGCCATCAGCTTGACCCAGGGCGTGGTGCGGGTGGGTCCCAACCGCCTGGGACCTTCGGCCGCCGACGGCGGGGACCGGCCCACCCTGACCGACGCCTTAAACGTCGCGGGCGCGAGCCTGTACGGGGACATCGCCCGCTCCCGGCGGGTGCTTACCCAGTTCGCCCGGCCCCACGGCCTGGACCCCGAGGACCTGGCCGCCCAGGCCATCAAGGCTGCGGCGGCCAAGATCCAGGCCGAGACCCGGGACTTTTTGGCCGAGATCAACGAGAAGCCCGTGTACACCATCCACGAGCTGCTGGAGAACCGGCGCATCGTGCCCCGCAAGGTCTACATCATGGGCGGCCCGGCCGAGGCCATGAAAATGCCCGTGTTCCGGGAGTTTCAGCTTTCCACGGAAGTGCCCCCGGATTTCGCCGTGGCCAATGCCGTGGGCGCAGCTCTGACCCGGCCCACCTCGGACGTGGAGCTGTTCGCGGACACGGAAAAAGGGGTGGTGCTCATCCCCAAGCTCAAATACGAGGGGAAGGTCGGCAAGGGCTACGACCTGGAGGCGGCCACGGCCGAGGCCAAGGAGCGCCTGCTCACCGCGCTCTACAGCCAGGGCGTGAGCATGGACGCGGCCAACGTGCTGGTCAAGGAGGCCTCCTCCTTCAACATGGTCTCGGGCAACCGGCTGGCGGGCAAGAACATCCGGGTCCGCTGCCAGGTCAAGCCGGGCGTGGCCTTTACCTTAAGGGAGGCATAAGCCGTGCACTCCGCGCGCAAGCTGGGCGTCATCTTCTTTCCGGCCTACGACTGGGCCATCTCCCCCACCCATCCCGAGCGGGAGGAGCGGCTCCTGTACACCCAGGACCAGCTCCAGGAGGAGGGCCTCTACGACATCGAGGGCGTGCGGGAGTACAAGCCGGACGTGGCCACCCGGGAGGACGTGGAGCGCACCCATTTCTGCTTCCCGGACGTGGACTCCGTGTCCACCCGCAGCCACCACATCTCGGCCGGGGGGGCCATCCGAGCCGCCCGCCTGGTGCTCGAGGGCGAACGGGACCGGGCCTTTGCCCTGGTCCGGCCGCCCGGGCACCACGCCATGAAGGTGGTGCACGGCTCCCGGGGATTCTGCAACATCAACATCGAAGCGGTCATGGTGGAGTGGGTGCGCGAGAATTACGGCCGGAAGCGCATCGCCATCGTGGACACGGACTGCCACCACGGGGACGGCACCCAGGACATCTACTGGAACGACCCGGACGTGCTGTTCATCTCCCTGCACCAGGACGGCCGGACGCTGTATCCGGGCACGGGTTTTCCCCTGGAGTGCGGCGGCCCCACGGCCCGGGGCCGGACCATCAACATCCCGCTCCCCCCGCGCACCTCGGACGAGGGCTTTCTCATGGTCCTGGACCAGGTCATTGCGCCCATCCTGGCGGATTTCAAGCCGGACCTGATCGTCAATTCCGCTGGCCAGGACAACCACTACAGCGATCCCATCACGGACATGAATTTCTCGGCCCAGGGATACGCCCTGCTCACCGAGCGCCTGAACCCCCACGTGGCCGTGCTCGAAGGGGGCTACGCCATCCAGGGGGCTTTGCCCTACGTGAACCTGGGCATCGCCCTGGCCCTGGCCGGGGTGGACTACTCCCGGGTGCGCGAGCCGGATTTCGACCCGGCCCGTCTGGCCCAGGACCCAAAGGTCACGGACTATATCAAGAAGCTCTGCGACCAGATCCCCCGGATCTACTTCGATCCGCCCACGGAAAACCAGGACGGCGAGGTCCGGGGTGAGTGGTTCGTGCGGAGCAAGGACATCTATTACGACACGGACAACATCAATGAGGAGCAGACCGAGATGCTGCACCTCTGCGGTCAGTGCCGGGGGCTGTTGCGCGTGGAGACCAAGTCCACGGCCAATCCCCTGTCCTTGGGACTGGAGATTCCGGTCGGGGCCTGCGCCCGCTGCCAGGACTTGGGTTTCCGCCAAGCCGACGAGGCCCAGCTCAAGGGCGGGTTCCGCTACGTCCAGCTCATCGACCGGGTGGGCAAGCAGTATCTGCGCTTCGGCTTCTGACCCCAGCGAAAACCGCGGGCGGTTCGCTCCCGGTAGGCCATCAGTACCAGAATCCGCCGGGCCGCCAGCGGGGGCGGCGCACAGGTCGGTGGCAGCCGGGACCCAGGCAGGTCCCGGTCTGGCCCTGATCCAGGCGCTTGTCCGGGTCGCGGGGCATCTTCAGGATGCGGACCATGCGCTCCGTGGTTTCGGGGTGGGTGCGCAGGATGGAGGGATGGGGCTCGCTCCGGCCCGGGAAAAGAATGCGCTCGAACACCCCGCCTGAACGGGCCTCCAGCTTGCCCAGGGCCGTGGCCAGACCCTCGGGGTCTCCGGTCAGGTCCACGGCCTCCAGGTCGGCGTCATATTCCCGGGTCCGGGACAGGGCCAGCTGGAGCAGCGTGGTCCCGGCCGGGGCCAGGAGCAGGGCCAGGATGGGGGTGAGCGGCAGGGCGTATCCGGCCACCAGGAACATGGGCAGGCTCAAGATGAGCAGCACCCAGCCCAGGCTGGAGAACAGGGCCGTGATCCGGCCCACCACGTCGGCCAGGGCCATGATCCACATGTCGCTGTGGGCCACGTGGCTGATCTCGTGGGCCAGGACCCCGGCCAGCTCCCGGCGCGAGAGGGAGCGCAGCAGTCCGTCGGTCAGGGCGATGACCGCCGAGCGGCGGGAGCCCACGGAAAAGGCGTTGGGGGACTGGCTGGGCACATAGGCCAGGGCCGGGGCCTCGGCCAGACTGGCCCGCCGGGCCAGTTCGGCGGCCAGGGCCTCCAGGGCCGGGGCCTCGCCCGGGGCCAGCATGCGGGCGTTGTACAGCTTTAAGATCACCCGGGGGGAAAACCCCGGGGACAGGGTCAGGGTGAAGGCCCCCAGCCCGAGAGCCCAGACGAGCCCCTCCTGGCCGGCCACCACCAGTCCCAGCAGCCCGCAGATGAGAATCATGGCCGCGAAAAGCAGCCCTGACTGGAGGGTGTTGGTCCAGGCCCGGCTGCGGCGTCGGGACGCGGGCATGGCTACTCCGGGTTGACCCCGGCCGCAAAAGAGCGGCGGCCGTTTTCCAGGCGGATGATGTCCACGGGCTTTTTGGGCACGCGCATTCCCGGGGGATAGGTGATGGTTCCGGTGATCCCCTCGAAATTCCTGGTCTGGCTCAAGGCCGCGCGCACGGCTTCGGGCTCGGCCGACCCGGCCCGCTGCATGGCCGCCACCACGAGCATGACCGCATCATGGCCCAGGGCGGCGAAGCCGCTGTCCGGCGCAGCCCCGTACCTGGCCGCGTAGTCGCTGACAAAGCCACTCACCCGGGGGGTCTTTTTGTCCAGGGCCACGTGGGTGGAGAAGTAGACGGTCCCGGCCTGCTCGGCTGGCAGGGCGTCCAGGAGCGGGGTGTCCAGCCCGTCGCCCGAGAGGATCGGCCCCTGGTACCCGGCCGCGCGCAGGGCCGGGATGGCCGTGGGCACGTCCTGGGGGACTGCGGAGAGGAACACGGCCTCGGGCTGCCGGGGCAGGGTCTTGAGGGCGGCGGTCTGGGCCGCGAAGGTCGTCTCGCCCGTGGCGTAGCGGATCTCATCCAGGACCTGGCCGCCCGTGGCAACGTATTCCTTGATGTAGTCCGTGGCCAGACCCCGGGTGAAATCATGGGACAGGTCCGAGAGGACCCAGACGTTTTTGGCCTTGAGCGTCCTGGCCGTGAATCGGGCCATGGCCTGGGCCTGGGCGTCGTCGCCAAAAGGGGCCAGGAAGAACCCAGGGCCGAGGAGGTCCGGAAGCCCCTGCCAGGTGGCCCCGGCCGTGACAAAGGGCACGCCCGCGGCCAGGACCGGCGGAGCGGCGGCCAGGACAAAGGTGGTGTCGTTCAAGCCGCACACCGCGCTGGGCCGCTCATCGGCCATGAACTTGGCCATGGCCAGGGACAGGGCGTGGGTGTCGCTATGGCCGTCCACCATGACCGGGCTTAAGGGGCGTCCGAGGACCCCGCCCTTGGCGTTCACGGCCTCCACGGCCAGGAGCGCGCCGTTTAGGCCCGGCTGGTCGATGGAGGCCATTTCCCCGGTCAGGTTGTAGACCAGGCCGAGTACGATGGGCTCTGCGGCCAGGGCCGGGGCCACGGCCGGTGACAGGGCCGCGAGGCTTAAGAGCACGGGGAGAGCACAAAGCGCAAGCAGGCCGGGACGCATCCGCATGGTCGCCTCCTTTTAAGGCTACAGAATCCATACATCCAGGGCCGCGCCCAGGAACATGCCCACGGCCACCACCCCGTTCAAGGTGAAAAAGGCCATGTTCACCCGGGTCAGGTCGTCCGGGGAGATGATCCGGTGCTCCCACCACAGGATCAGGCCCATGAGAGCCACGGTGGAATGGTAGATGAAGCCCAGCCCGGCCGCCCATCCGGCCAGGAGGAAGAAGGCCACGGCCAGGGCGTGGGCCTGGGCCGCGATGGTCAAGGCCCGGGCCAGGCCGAAGCGGGCCGGGATGGAGTAAAGCCCCATGCCCCGGTCGAACTCCTCGTCCTGACAGGCGTAGAGGATGTCGAACCCGGCCACCCAGCAGGTCACTCCGCAGAAGAGGAGCACGGCCGCAAGGCCCAAATGCGGGTCCACGCACAGCCATCCGGCCAGGGGGGCCAGGCCCAGGACCGAGCCCAGGAGGAAATGGCAGAGCCAGGTGAAGCGCTTGGCCAGGCTGTAGAAGGCCGACCAGGCCAGGGCGGGCAGGGAGAGCGCCAGACAGAGCGGGTTCATGGCCCAGCAGGCCAGGATGAACACCCCGGCCGTGGCTGCCAGAAAGAGCCAGGTGAAGGACAGGCCGAGTTCGCCGGTGACCAGGGGCCGGGTGAGGGTCCGGGGGTTCTGGCGGTCGATGGGCAGGTCGGCCAGGCGGTTGAAGGTCATGGCAAAGGAGCGCACGGCCACCATGCCCACGGTCAGGACCACCAGGGGCCAAAGTCCGGGCCTGCCCCGGGTGGCCAGGAGCAGGCCGGTGTAGGCAAAGGGCAGGGCGAACACCGAATGCTCAATCTTGACCATCCGGCAGACCAGGGCCAGGGAACGGGAGAAATCAGACATGGATGCGGGGTCCTCGTCAGTATTTTTGCACCAGAAGCGCGCCGGCAAAGAGCAGGGCCGTGCCCAGCAGGCGCAGGGGGCTCACTTCGCGCACGGCATAGCCAAGGATGCCGTAATGGTCCAGGAGCAGGGAGGCGGCCAGTTGTCCGGCGATGATGTAGGCGCTCATGGAGGCCGCGCCGAGCTTCACGGCCAGGACCACGCTGGCGGTCACGAAAAAAGCCCCGAAGAAGCCGCCGGTCCAGGTCCACAGCGGGGCCTGGACCGAGGCGGCCAGGGCCTGGGCGGGCAGGCCCAGGACCAGGCCCAGGCCCAGCAGGGCCACGGTGCCCACGGCAAAGGAGATGAACGCGGCCCAGACCGGCTCCTGCACCATGCGCCTGAGTTCGGCGTTGATCCCGGCCTGGACCGGGAGGAACATGCCCAGGACAAGGGCCAGACCCACGAAAAACCATTTCATGCCCTTTGTATAAGGGATAAATCAGGATCGTCCAGACAAAAATGCCCTTGCAGGCCGCCGGGTGTGGAAATAGTGATTGACGAACCAGCGGGGACATGATGTAGGGCGGTCGTGCCTGTTTCACGATGAAGCCGGTGCGGGGCAAGGCTTTCCCCGGGAGCGGCCCCAAGGAGTCGATGGATGGAGCGCATTTCCCACCTGGTCGTGGCCCTGGGCTTTCTGGCCTTTCTCATCTCCATTCCCGGCAGCCGGGCCGGTCTGGCCAAGGCCCGGGCCGTGGCCGCTCAGTGGCCCTCGTCCCTGGCTGAAGCCTCCCAGCCTCCGGATTCCTTTGCCTTTCCCGAACCCTTTGGGGGTGACGAGTCCCTGTCTCCGGACGAGGGGATCATGGGGCGGCTGGACACCCTGCTGTCGCGGCTGTCGGACTTGAGCCGCCGGGCCAGGGAGATGGGCGGGGGATCGTCCCAGGCCTTTTCCGTCCTGCTCGGGGACATGGGCCAGCGGGTCCTTCAGATGCGCAATCAACTGCAAGGGCTGGACGGAAGCGAGGAGGCCCTGGACCATTTCCTGGACGGCATGAGCGCGGCCCTGGAGATGATGGAGCAGGCCATGGACGAGGCCCAATTCCGCATGGAGCTGGACAGCCAGATCTGGACCTAGCCGGGCCCTAAGCCTGCTGCCGTACCACCCCGTAATTCTTCTTGCCCTTGCGCAGGACCATGAGCTGCCCGCCGATGAAGTCCCCGGCCACCGGCATATAGGCCGGGTCGGACAGGCGCTGTCCGTTGACGGACACGGCCCCGGCCGCGAAGTCCTTGCGGGCCTGTCCCTTGGAGGGGCACAGACCCAAATCCACCAATATCTGGGGCAGGTCGGGCAGGTCGCTAGCCGGGTAGGCCTTGGTGGGCGCGGATTCCAGGGCGGCGGCCAGGGTGTCGGCGTCCAAGTCCCGCAGGTCCGCGTCCTTGCCGAAGAGCGCGGCCGTGGCCGCCAGGACCTTGTCCAGCTCGGCCTGGCCGTGGATCATGCGGGTCGTCTCCTCGGCCAAACGGCGCTGGGCGACCCGCAGATGCGGGGCCTCGGCCAGTTCGCGCTCCAGGGACTGGATGTCTTCCAGCTTCAAAAAAGTGAAGTACATGAGGAAGCGGATCACGTCGGAGTCGTCGGTATTGATCCAGAACTGGTAGAAGGCGTAGGGCGAGGTCTTTTCGGGACTCAGGAAGATGGCCCCCTTCTCGCTCTTGCCGAATTTCTTGCCCGAGGCCGTGGTGATGAGCGGGAAGGTCAGGGCGAAAGCTTCGTTCCCGCCCTTGCGCCGGATGAGTTCGCACCCGGCCGTGATGTTCCCCCACTGGTCGCTCCCGCCGATCTGCAACCGGCAGTCCCGGTCCACGGACAAACGGTAGAAGTCGTAGCCCTGGAGGATCATGTAGCTGAACTCGGTGTAGGAGATGCCCGAATCCTCGCGCACGATGCGGTTCTTCACCGAGTCCTTGGCCAGCATCCAGTTGATGGTGAAATGCTTGCCCACCTCGCGCAGAAGTTCGATGGCGGTCAGGTCCCGGGTCCAGTCGTAGTTGTTGACCACCTCGGCGGGCAGGCCCGTGGTCTTGCGGAAGAAATCGTCGGCCTGGGCCGCGATCTTGTCGGCCTGGGCGAAGATGCGCTCCTGGTTGCTGAACTCGCGTTCCTTGTCCTTGCCGCTGGGGTCGCCGATGAGGCCCGTGGCCCCGCCCAGGAGGAAGAGGGGCTTGTGCCCGGCCCGGCGCATGCGGGCCAGGCAGAGCAGGGGCACCAGGTTGCCCACGTGCAGGCTCTCGGCCGTGGGGTCAAACCCGCAGTACATGACCCGGCCCGGGGTGGCCAGGTATTCGCGGACCTTGTCCTCGTCGGAAACCTGGTTCACCAGGCCCCGCCATTTGAGTTCATCGTAAATGTTCATGCGGTCCTCGCAGGATGTCCGGGCCGGTTTTGGCCATTCATGGCCGACCCGAATAAAGAATAAGAATAATTATTTCTTATTCTTGGTTGTTCTTGTTCTGGGCATTCTCGGGCGTTTGGCTGTGTCGCGGTCTCGATTCAATCTTCCGCCTCGTTCAGCAGCCGGATGTCCGTGGCCCGGCCGCTGGCCTCGTCTATGTCAAAAATCACCCCTTGTAAAATTGCCGGTCCCTTGGCCACCTCGAAACGCTGGGGCAGGCCGGTGCGGAATTTCTTCAGGATGGCCGCCGGGTCCATGCCCAGGCAGGAGTGCAGTGGGCCGCACATGCCCGCGTCGGACAGAAAGGCCGTACCCCCTGGCAGGATGCGGGCGTCCGTGGTCTGGACATGGGTGTGGGTGCCGACCAGGGCGCTGATCCGGCCGTCCAAATACAGGCCCAGGGCGATCTTCTCCGAGGTGGCCTCGGCGTGAAAATCCAGGATGCGTATGCGCACCTCGTCCGGGATTTCAGCCAGCAGGCGGTCGGCGGCCGCGAAGGGGCAGTCGATGGGGTCCATGAAGGTGCGGCCCTGGAGATTCAGGATGGCCACGCGTTGGTCCGAGGCCCGGCCCGAGGTCAAGTCCAGGATGGTCAGGCCCTTGCCCGGCGCACCCGCAGGATAGTTGGCCGGGCGTAGGAGGCGGGGGTTCTGGTCCAGGACCGGGACCAGGTCCCGGTAGCGCCAGATGTGGTTGCCCGAGGTGATGACCTCCACCCCGGAACCCAGGACTTCCGCAGCCCCCTGGGCGGACAGGCCCAGGCCGCCGGAGGCGTTCTCGGCGTTGGCGATGACCAGATCGAGCCCGAGCGCGGCTCGCAGGGATGAAAGACGGGCGGCCACGGCCTTTCGGCCGGGCCGCCCCACGATGTCGCCGAAAAAGAGAATGCGCACGGACTTATTTGGCGTAGCCCACGGCTCGCTTCTCACGGATGACCGTGACCCGGATCTGGCCCGGGTAGGTGAGGGTGGTCTCGATCTTGTTGGCGATTTCCTTGCAGAGCACGTAGGTCTTTTCGTCGGCCACTCGGTCGGAATCGACCATGACCCGGATTTCGCGTCCGGCCTGGATGGCGTAGGCCTTGGACACGCCGTCGAAGCCCGTGGCCACGTTTTCCAGTTCCTCCAGGCGCTTCACGTAGTTCTCCAGGAGCTCCTTGCGGGCTCCGGGACGCGCGCCGGACAGGCTGTCCGCGGCCTGGACCAGGTTGGCCAGGATAGTGGCCGGGGGAATGTCCTCGTGGTGGGCCTGGATGGCGTGGATGATTTCCTTGGACTCGCCGTGCTTCTTGGCCAGGTCCGCGCCGATCACGGCGTGGGGGCCTTCGATCTCGTGGTCCACGGCCTTGCCGATGTCGTGCAGCAAGCCCGCGCGCTTCGCGCTTTTCTCGTCCAGGCCCAGTTCGGCGGCCATGATTCCACAGAGGAAGGCCACTTCCAGGGAGTGTTGGAGCACGTTCTGGGAAAAGCTGGTGCGGTAGTGGAGCTTGCCGAGCAGGAGGATGATCTCGGGGTGGATGCCGTGCACGCCCACGTCAAAGGTGGCCTGCTCACCGATCTCCCGGAGCTTGACGTCCATCTCCTCCTCGACCTTCTTCACGATCTCCTCAATGCGGGCCGGGTGGATGCGCCCGTCGGTGATGAGGCGCTCCAGGGACTGCTTGGCCACTTCCCGGCGCAGGGGGCTAAACGCCGAGAGCACCACGGTCTCCGGGGTGTCGTCGATGATCAGGTCCACGCCCGTGGCCGCTTCCAGGGCCCGGATGTTGCGGCCCTCGCGGCCGATGATGCGGCCCTTCATGTCTTCGGAGGGCAGGGTCACGGCGGTCACGCTCTGCTCGGACACGTAGTCGCCCGCGTAGCGTTGCAGGGCAAGGGCCAGGATTTCCTTGCCCTTGCGCGAGGCCGACTCCCGGGCCTCGGTCTCAATGGTGCGGATCATGCGGGCCGCTTCGTGGCGGGTCCTGGCCTCGATGTCCTCCATGAGCTTGTTCCGGGCCTCTTCCATGGTCAGGCCGGAAATCTCCTGGAGTTTCTGGGCCTGGTCCTCCAGGCTCTTGTGCAGCTCGATCTGCATCTCGTCGATCTTTTTTTCTTCCTTAAGCAGCCGTTTTTCCAACTCGATCGCTTCGGATTCCTTAAAAGCGGCTTTTTCCAGCTTCTGTTCCAGGCGTTCTTCCTTTTCCTGGAGCCGGGTCTCCTGTTTCTTCAGGGCCGCTTCCCGATCGCGAAACTCGAGTTCCTGTTCTTTCTTCTGGTTATATAATTCATCCTGGGCCTGGATGCGGACTTCCTTTTTGAGGGCCTCGGCCTCCTTGCGGGCCTCGGACACGATGCGGTCACCCAGATTTTTGGACTCGGAGAGCTGTTTGGAGGTGATGTAGCGGTTGAGTACGTAGCCGACGGCCGCACCAACCACTGCGCCGCCGAGGGCGATGGAGATATCATATAACATGGTGGCCTCCCATGGGCGATCCGGAAAGCAAAAGGCAGGCTGTCGCTGGGGCGATGCCGATGGGGGAGCCTGGCGGCGGAAGCGGGAAAAGGCTGGGTACTCTGTCTGTTGGTTGGCTCAAGGTCTGTCATTCATGGCGATTTTCGGGCTCCCCTTTGCTGTCGGCGGGAGTGTACCGTTGTCTTTCCCGAAAAATCGCTGGACTGAAAAACCCCCGAGGATGCCGTGTCGCCTACGTGTTCGAACCTGGTTCACCAGGTGGGGGCTTCCTGCGCGCCTTCAGGCTTCCCGGCCGAGGCCGGGCCTGCGCACGGGCGCACGAGTGGAGGCTCCCTTTGTATGCATATTGGTTCGGAACCCTGTAGATGCAATCACGCGCCCCCCAGGGGATGTGACATTCCTCTGTCCAAGATCACATGCCCCCTTGCAGGAGCTTGTTTATTTTCGCTTCCAACGCCTCAAGCCGCTGACTCTCTTCGAGGTAATCGTCAGCCAGACTCAAGGCCAGACAGGCCAGCAGCTTTTCTTTACTGATGGTGCTTCCGTTTTTGGCCAAGCTCTTATACCGCTCTTCGATAAGCTCCTTGGCAGCCTGAATGCGGGCTTCGTCCGCATCCGTCTTGAAGGATATCTCCAGCCCTACCAAGGGCAGATTATAGCGCGGCATCGGACCCCGCCGATCAACCTATCTCCTCTTGAATCCGGTTCAAGAGTTGTTCGATGCGTTCCTGAACAGTTCGCTTGCCCACCTGCTCGCTCTCCAGTTCTTCTTTCAGGAGCCGGTTTTCCTGCTCCAGTTCCCGGATGCGTTGGGTCATGCGCGTGAACCGTTCCTCCAATTGGATAATAGCTTCCATGTGCACCGCCCTACCTCGGATGAAAGCAAAAATCAAGCCTTGTTCTGTTTTCTGGGGATATTCTTCTGCTCCGGCCGGGAGATGCCCAGATGTCCGTCGGGCACGTCCTGGGTGATGACCGAACCCGCGCCCACCATGGCGTTCTCGCCCACGCTCACCGGGGCCACCAGGGCCGTGTTGCTCCCGATGAAGGCGTGCTGGCCGATTTTTGTCACATGTTTCTTTTTTCCGTCATAATTGCAGGTGATGGTTCCGGCCCCGATATTGGCTTCGGCCCCTACCTGGGCGTCGCCCAGATAGGTCAGATGACCGGCCTTGGCCCCGGGTCCCAGTTCGGACTTCTTCATCTCCACGAAATTGCCCACCCGGGCCTTGGTGCGCACCACGGCCCCGGGCCGCAAGCGGGCAAAGGGGCCGATGACCGCCCCGGTCTCCACCATTGCGCCCTCCAGGTGGGAGAAGGGCTTGATCTCGCATCCGACGAGGTGTGAGTCGATGATGATGGTGCTGGACCCGATCAGGGTATCCGGCCCGATGTCGCTCTGGCCCAGTATCTCGGCTGGCCCGGCGATCTCCACGCCCGGGGCCAGGCGCGCCCGGGGGCCGATGACCACCTGGCCGGGACGGCGGATGAGCACGCCGCGCAGGGTCCAGGCGTTGACCAGGCTTTTGCGCAGATACCGCTCGGCCCGGACCAGCTCGACCCCGGAGTTGACCCCCAGGAGTTCCGGGGCGTCTCCCATGTTCACGGCCAGGACCTTGCCCCCGGCCTCAAGGGCCAAAGCCGCCAGGTCCGTGATGTAGTATTCCCCGCTCTTGTTGTCGTTGGTCAGTCGGGGGAGCAGGGGGGCCACAAAGGACATGCGGAAAAGGTAGATGCCTGCGTTGATTTCGCCCGTGGCCGGGCCATGGGCTGCCGGATCGTAGTCCTTGGCCTCCACGATGGCCGACACCTGGCCGTTTTCGTCGCGCACCACCCGGCCGAAGGCCGCCGGATCCTCCGGGGTGATGCTTAAAAAAACCAGGTCGGCCGTGGCTGCCGCGGACTCGTCCAGGAGGCGCCGGATGGCCGCAGGCGGCAGCAGGGGGGTGTCCCCGTTGACCACCAGGCAGTGGGTGACCCCGGTGTCCTTGACGGCCTCCCAGGCCGTGGTAAAGGCGTGGCCCGTGCCCAGTTGCTGCTCCTGAATGATGAAGGAGGCGGCGCGGTCAGGAAAGGCCCCGGCCACCTGGTCCGCCCCGTGTCCGACCACGGTGTAGGCCTCGGACCCCAGGACCTGGTCCAGGGCCGCGTACACGTAGTGGAGCATGGGCTCGCCCAAAAGGGTTTTGAGCACCTTGGGCCCTGACGAGTGCATGCGGGTTCCCTTGCCAGCGGCCAGAATCACGGCGCAATATTTTTGCGGGGTCATCGGTACTCCGGGTTAAAAAAAAAGCAGGCCGAGCACGGCCTGCCTTTTTTTCATTTCAGCCGCGCAGGGGCGCTAGACGATGAAGGTCCCGGCCTTTTTGGCCGCGTCAATGCAGCTCATGCGGGCCAAGGCGCGTTGCAGGGCGGACTGGGCGTAGGCATGGTCCATGTTTTCCTGGATCTTGACCAGCCTGGCCTGGGCCCGTTCCCGGGCTTTCAAGGCCCGGTCCACGTCGATCTCCGCAGCCCGCTCGGCCACTTCGGCCAGAATGGTGACCCGATCCGCGCCGACCTCGGCAAAGCCGCCGGCCACGAACACGTAGTGGGTCTTGCCCCCGTCCTTGTAGTACAGGTTGCCGATGCCCAGGGCGGACAGGAAGGGCACGTGGAGCGGCAGAACGCCGAATTCGCCCTCGATGCCGGGCGCGCCGACATAGTCCACTTCCTGGGACAGAACCTTCCGCTCAGGAGTGACGACTTCGAGAAGAAGTTTTTTGGCCATGTGCGTATCCTATCGGGAGGGGCTGTCTTAAGCCCCTCCGGTTATCCATAAGCCTACTGCTTCTTGGCGTTTTCCAGAGCCTCGTCAATGCCACCCACCATGTAGAAGGCCATTTCGGGCACGTCGTCGTGCTTGCCGTCAATGATCTCCTTGAAGCAGCGCACCGTCTCTTCCAGCTTCACGTAGCGGCCGGGCTTGCCGGTGAAGGCTTCGGCCACGTGGAAGGGCTGGGACAGGAAGCGCTGGATTTTGCGGGCTCTGGTCACCACGACCTTGTCCTCGTCGGACAGTTCGTCCATGCCCAGAATGGCGATGATGTCCTGGAGGTCCTTGTACTTCTGGAGCAGCTGCTGCACGGCGCGGGCCGTAGAGTAGTGCTCGACGCCCACGACCAGGGGGTCAAGGATGCGGGAGGTGGAATCCAGCGGGTCCACCGCAGGGTAGATGCCCAGCTCGGCGATCTGACGGGAGAGAACCAGCGTGCCGTCCAAGTGCGAGAACGTGGTGGCGGGCGCGGGGTCGGTCAAGTCGTCGGCGGGCACGTACACGGCCTGCACCGAGGTGATGGAGCCCTTGAGCGTGGAGGTGATCCGCTCCTGGAGTTCGCCCAGGTCGGTGCCCAGGGTGGGCTGGTATCCCACGGCCGAAGGCATGCGGCCGAGAAGTGCGGACACTTCCGAGCCGGCCTGGGTGAACCGGAAGATGTTGTCAACGAACAAAAGCACGTCCTGGCCTTCCTCGTCGCGGAAGTACTCGGCGCAGGTCAGGGCGGTCAGGGCCACGCGGGCACGGGCTCCCGGGGGCTCGTTCATCTGGCCGTAAACCAAGGCGGCTTTGTCGATGACCGCCGAGGCGATCATTTCGTGGTACAGGTCGTTTCCTTCACGGGTGCGCTCACCGACACCGGCGAACACGGAGATGCCGCCGTGCTGCTTGGCGATGTTGTTGATGAGCTCCATGAGGATAACGGTCTTGCCCACGCCCGCGCCGCCGAACAGGCCCATCTTGCCGCCCTTGGGGAACGGGATGAGCAGGTCGATGACCTTGACGCCGGTTTCCAGCAACTGGACCGTGGTGTTCTGGTCCGTGAAGGCCGGAGCCGAGCGGTGGATGGACATGGTCTTGGCCGAGTCGATGGGACCTTTTTCGTCCACGGGACGGCCCAGGACGTTCATGATGCGGCCCAAGCTGGCCTTGCCCACCGGGATGGTGATGGGCTTGCCGGTGTCCACAGCGTCCATGCCGCGAACAAGACCTTCGGTGGCGTCCATGGCGATGGTGCGCACGACGTTGTTGCCCAGGTGCTGGGCCACTTCGCACACCAGGTCAGGAGCATCGGTGTTGTTCGGGTTCTTGATTTCCAGTGCGTTCAGAATCTCAGGCAGTTTGCCCTCAGGAAACTCCATGTCGACAACGGCGCCGATGACCTGAACGATTTTTCCTACGTTAGCCATTGCTTTCTAGCCCCCTTGTTATCCTTTCAGCGCCTCAGCGCCGCCGACGATATCCATCAGCTCTTTGGTAATGGTGGTCTGACGGGTCTTGTTGTACAGAAGCGTCAGGGCCCCAACCATGTCGTCGCAGGCCCTGGTGGCGTTGTCCATTGCCGCCATGCGGGCCGCGTGCTCACTGGTCGAAGTGTCCAGCAGTCCGCGGTAGACTTGGACGTTGATGAACCGGGGAAGCAGTTCGGCCAGAAGACCCTCAACCGAAGGCTCGTAGATGTAGTCCTTGGAAGAGCCCTTGGTCTCGCTCACGGCCTGGTCGGCCATGGGCAGGATGGTCTGCTGGGTGGGAAGCTGCTTGGCCACGCTCACGAACTTACCGTAAACCAGCACGACTTCGTCCAGAGCGCCGGAGAGATAGGCGTTGATGATCTCCGAACCCACTGAACTGGCCAGGCTGAAGTCAAAGGCGTTCATGACGCCCGCCTGCTGCATCACGATTTCATACGGCTGTTTCCGGAAGAAATCGCGACCCTTCTTGCCGATGCAGTAGAACTTCACCGTCTTGCCCTCGGCCGTTTTGGCCTTGGCCAGCTTGTTGGCGGCGTTGATGAGGTTGGTGTTGAAGCTGCCGCACAGCCCGCGATCCGAGGTGATGAGCACGATAGCCGTGGTCTTGATCTCCTCGTGCACGGCCAGCAGCGGATGGACGGACTCGTCCGCGCCCTTGGCCAATTCCCCAAGCATCTCGTAGAACTTGTCGGCGTAGGGGCGGAAGCGCTCGATTCGACTCTGAGCGCCGCGCAACTTCGCCGAGGCCACCATGTTCATGGCCTTGGTGATCTGCTTGGTCTTCTTGACCGCCGCGATCTTTACTTTAACGTCCTTGAGGGAAGCCATCGATTACCCCTGTCCGGCTTTAAGCGCGGAAGCCTTTCTTAAACTCTTCGAGGGCGGCCTTGAGCCTGTTCTCGATGTCAGCGTCCAGAACCTGCTTGGTCTTGATGTCGTTCAATATTTCCGGCTTGATGTTGCGCATGAACTCGATGAATTCGGTCTCGAACTTGCGCACGGACAGAACCGGAACCTCGTCCATGTAGCCGCGGGTGCCGGCGTAGAGAGAAACCACCTGCTCCTGCACGCTCATGGGCGCGTACTGGGGCTGCTTGAGCAGTTCCACCATGCGGGCGCCACGAGCCAGCTTCTGCTGGGTGGCCTTGTCCAGGTCGGAACCGAAACCGGCGAAGGCCGCCAGTTCGCGGTACTGGGCCAGGTCCAGGCGCAGGGTGCCGGCCACCTGCTTCATGGCCTTGATCTGGGCCGCGCCGCCGACGCGGGAGACGGACAGACCGACGTTGATGGCCGGGCGCACGCCTGCGTTGAACAGGTTGGGCTCCAGGTACACCTGACCGTCGGTGATGGAGATGACGTTGGTCGGGATGTAGGCGGACACGTCGCCAGCCTGGGTCTCGATGATGGGCAGGGCGGTCATGGAGCCAGCGCCCTTGGAGTCGGAAACCTTGGCCGCGCGCTCCAGCAAACGGGAGTGCAGGTAGAACACGTCGCCAGGATAGGCCTCACGACCCGGAGGACGGCGCAGGAGCAGGGACATCTGGCGATAAGAGACGGCCTGCTTGGACAGGTCGTCGTAGATGATCAGGGCGTGCTTGCCGCTGTCGCGGTAGTACTCGGCCATGGTGCAGCCGGAGTAGGCGGCGATGAACTGCAAGGGCGCGGATTCAGAGGCCGTGGCCGAGACGATGGTGGTGTACTCCATGGCCCCGTGCTTGCGCAGGGTGTCGGCCACCAGAGCCACCGTGGACTTCTTCTGGCCGATGGCCACGTAGAAGCAGTGCACGTCGGTCTCTCTCTGGGCCAGGATGGCGTCCAGGCAGACCGCGGTCTTGCCGACCTGACGGTCGCCGATGATCAGCTCGCGCTGACCGCGGCCCACCGGGGTCATGGCGTCGATGGCTTTTAAGCCCGTGTAGCAGGGCTCGTGCACGCTCTTGCGTTGGACGATGCCCGGGGCTTTGAGCTCCACCGGACGGATGTCCTTGGAGTCGATGGGTCCCAGTCCGTCGATGGGCTGACCCAAGGGGTTGACCACGCGGCCGACAACGGCCGGGCCGACGGGCACGGAGAAGATCTTGCCGGTGCGCTTGACCGGGTCGCCTTCCTTGACGTGGTGGGATTCGCCCAGAAGAGCGACACCGACGTTGTCCTCTTCCAGGTTGAGCACCATGCCCATGAGCCCGCCGGGGAACTCCAGCAGCTCCATGGCCATGGCGTTCTTCACGCCGTAGACGCGGGCGATGCCGTCACCGAGGTAGATGACGGTGCCGGTCTCGCTCATTTCCACCCGAGACTCGTAGTTCTCGATCTGGTCCTGAATGATTTTGCTGATTTCTTCCGCTTTGATCTGCATGGCCCTACTCACCCCTCTTAATGGTTTC
Organism: uncultured delta proteobacterium; assembly: GCA_903835685.1. Classification (GTDB taxonomy): domain Bacteria; phylum Desulfobacterota; class Desulfovibrionia; order Desulfovibrionales; family Desulfovibrionaceae; genus CAILNX01. Next base: position 76,364 of record CAILNX010000043.1, on the reverse strand, counting down.
TTTCAAAATATGCAGCTGGGCCTTGATGCTCGCGTCAAGAACCCGATCCGAGATCTTGATCACGATGCCGCCCAGAATGTCCTTGTCCGTGGCGAAGGTCAGGACGAGCTTTTTGCCCGTCTGCTGCTCAAGCTTGGTCTGAATCTCCTTCTGCTTGTCGGCCGAAAGGGGAACGGCAGTGACAAGCTCGCCCCGGATCAGGCCCGAGACCTGGTCCAGAAGCTCGGTGTATCCGGAGGAGATATCCGGAAGGAAGGCCAGGCGGTCCTTGTCGGCCAGGAGATTGCAGAAATTCTGCGCCACCTGGGACGTGGACAGTTTCTGGGTCATCTGGCCCAGAACCTTGCGCTTTTCCTCGGCGCTGAACAGGGGATTCTTGAAGAATCTCAGCGCTTCGGGTGACCCTTCCAGGGCCCCAGCCAAGTCAGCCAGCTCTTTCCCGAGACTGGCCTGAGCGTCACCGCCCTTGCCGCCGCCCACGGTGAACAGGGCTTTGGCATACCTGCGGGAGACGATGTTGCCGGTCAATTGAGCACCACCTTTGTTAAGTATTCGTCAACGAGCTTTTCGTGGCCCTTCTCGGAGAGCTGTTCCTCAACCAACGTGCGCGCGGCGGCCACGATCAGGTCGGCCATCTCGGCGCGCATGCGCTCCAGTTCAGCCTTGGCCTCGTTGGTGGCCGAGGTCTTGGCCTGCTCGGCGATCAGGGCGGCGGCCTTTTGGGCCTTGGCGATGATGGCTTCCTTCATGGTCTCGCCCTGCTGGCGGGCTTGCTCCAGGATGGCGGCCTTCTCCTGCTCGATGTTGGCGATGCTCTTTTCCACTTCGGCCAGCCTCTTGGCGGCCTCGGCCTTGCGGGCTTCCAGGTCTTCGAGATCCTTCCTGATGCCCAGGATCCGCCCTCCGAAGAAGTCCGCGGCCTGTTTGCCGAAGAACTTGTAGAGCAGAAAGGCAAAGATCACGAAGTTGGTCATCCGAAAGCCGTAATCCGCCCAGGGAATGTGATGTTCCTCACCACCCGAGGCGAAAGCGCCCGTGGCGATGAGCAGCATGCCAAGGGCTGTCGGGATCATAAAACCGAACCGTTTCAACACGTCTGCCCCCTCCTTTGCGTCGGCCCTAGTTCTGGCCGAGAATTTTCGTCGCGGCCAGCTTGGCAAAATTCCCCACCTCGGCCCTCAGTTTGCCCATGGCCTCTTTGGCCTGGGCGGCAATGGCCTCGCGGGCGGCCTTGATCGCGCTTACGGCCTGCTGGTTGGCCGTTTCCATCAGCTTGGCCTCTTCAGCCGTGCCTTCTTCCTTCAAATGGTTGCGCATGTCCACGCCCTTCTTGCGGGCGGCGTCCAGGGCCGCTTCATAGACCAGAATCTTGTTCTCGGCCTGGCTCCCGAACTTCTCGATCTCGCCCATGCGCTCGGCCATGTGATCGGCACGCTGTTTGATCTGTCCCCGGATGGGCCGGATCAAAAAGGTGTTGAGGACGACAATAGTAATAAGGAAATTGACCAGTTGGATAAAAAAACTGTAATCAAGATCGATCATGGAAGCCCCCGGCGAGGTTGTGAATTTTTTGTCAAAACCAGTGGCCCTTTAGCTAATTCTCGGGAAACTGTCAAACCCCTCTGGGCAAAACAGTGAAGGAAAAGAGAAGAAAAACCATAATCTGCGACGCTTGTTCACTTTTTGCTCAAAGCCGTTCCCGGGCCGCGTCCAGGTCGATATCCTCGGGCTCGGCTGGGGTGTCCGCATTCATGGTCACCCGGCCTTCCAGCACGGCCCCTTCCTCCATGACCAGGATCGGGGTGCGCACATTGCCCTGAAGATCCGCCGTCTTGTGCAGCACCACCCGGGAAGAGGCCTGGACTTCGCCGCGCAGATGGCCGCTCAAAACCAGTTGCCCCACGTGGAACTGTCCGTCCACCTGGGCCTCCTTGCCGACCACCAGGGTCCCTTCGGACTCCACTTCTCCCTGGAAATGGCCGTCGATGCGCACAGCCCCCTGGAAGTTGAGCTTGCCCTGGTAGTTGGTGCCAACGCCCAGAAAGGCATTGATTTCGTCCTTGGCCATGGTCCGCTCCTTTTTTCCCCAGAACATTTTCACCCCAGCCCGGTCACGAGCGTTTGAACATGAATCTGCGCATGGACACATTGAGCACGATTCCGAGCAGGCAGAAATTGACCAGTGTTGCGCTGCCGCCGTAACTTATGAACGGGAGGGGGATTCCCACCACAGGCATGAGGCCCAAAACCATACCCATATTGATAAGAATTTGCCAGAAAAAATAAAAGAACACCCCGGCCACCAGGAAGGTGCCAAAGGGGTCCTTGGCCTCCCGGGCCGCGCTGACCAGTTGGGCCAAAAACAGGCAGAACAGGCTGAGCAGCATGAAGGTGCCCACGAACCCCCATTCCTCGCCGAACACGGCCAGGGCGAAGTCCGTATGCTTTTCCGGCAAAAACCGGAGCTGGCTCTGGGTCCCGGCCAGAAAGCCCTTGCCCCAGAACTTGCCCGACCCGATGGCGATCTGGGATTGGATGATGTGGTAGCCCGAGCCTAAAGGGTCCGAGGCTGGATCCAGGAAGGAGGTGATGCGCCGCTTCTGGTAGTCGCGCAGCACGAACCAGCCCAGGGGCGGAATGCACGGCCCGAGCACCAGGCAGACCTTGAGCACCAGGGGTTTTAAGCCCCGGAACAGGATCATGCCCAGGAGGATGAGCAGGATGTTCATGCCCGAGCCCAGGTCCGGCTGCTTGATGACCAGCAGGGTGGGGACGAGCCCCAGGGCCAGGATGCCGAAGAGCCGCCGGAAGTCCAGGCGGGTCTGCTCCCGGGCCAAGAGGCGCGCGCCCAAGATGAGGATGCTGATCTTGGCCAGTTCGCTGGGCTGGAAATTGAAGAAACCCAGAGACAGCCAGCGCTTGGCCCCGTAGATTGTCTTTCCGGCCACAAATACCCCGCCCAGGCACAGGATGGAGACCAGGAACAGGGGCCAGGCCACGGTCTTCAAATGCCGGTAGTCAAACAGCATGCAGGCCACCAGGCCGCACAGGCCAAAGCCCCCCCAGATGAGTTGTTTCTGGTAATAGGGGTTCACGCTCATGCCGTCTTCCAGGCGATAGCCGCTGGCCGAATAGAGGTTCAAGACCCCCATGAGGAACAGCACGGCGGCCAGGCCCAGGAGCAGCCAGTTGATGTGCTGGAAGAGGCGGCGATCCATGGGCATGGGGCTAGTCTCCTCCCGGGTCCTGGCCCTGGGTTTCCGTGGCCAGCACACCGGACGGCCATTTGCCGTCGAAAAGATAATCGAACATGGCCTTGACCACCGGGCCAGCGCCCGAGGCGCCGTGTATCCCGTGCTCCACCATGGCCACCACGGCGTAGCGTTTGTCCCCTTTTTCACCAAAGGCGGCCATCCAGGCATGGTCCCGGAATTTATAGGGGATCTGCTCGTCCTTCATTTCCTTGAGCTTGTCCGTCAAGCGGACCACCTGGGCCGTGCCGGTCTTGGCCCCGACCACCACCCCGGGCGTGGCCAGGCGCTTGGCCGTGCCCTGGGGGGTCTCCACGGTGTCGATCATGGCCTGGCGGACGAGGGCCAGCTTCTCCGGGGCCAGGGGGATCTGGCCCTTGAGGGTGGGCGGTTCGTTGGCCAGGAGCGCGGGCTTGAGCATTTTCCCGCCGTTGACCAGGGCCGCGACGAACCGGGCCACCTGCAGGGGCGAGACCACGGTGTAGCCCTGGCCGATGGCCAGGTTCAGGTTCTCGCCCCCGGTCCAGCGCTCGCCGAAGCGCTTGAGCTTCCATTCCCGCGAGGGAATGATCCCGGCCTTTTCATGGGGCAGGTCGATGCCCGTGAGCCCCCCGAATCCGGCCTGTTTGGCGAACCGGCTGATGCGGTCCACGCCGAGCTTTTCCCCCAGGCGGTAGAAGTACACGTCGCAGGACTGGACCAGGGCGTCGTGCATGTTCATGGTGCCGTGCCCGCCCTTTTTCCAGCAGCGGAACAGGTGGGTCCCGTAGGTGATCTCCCCGGTGCAGTGCACGGTCTCCTTGGGGTTGATGATCCCCTCGGCCAGGGCGGTGCTGGCCATGACCAGCTTGAACACCGACCCAGGCGGGTACACGCTCTGGATGGCCCGGTTCTGCAGGGGGTGGGCCTCGTCGTCGCGCAGCTTGCGCCAGTCCTCGGTACTGAGTCCCGCGGCAAAGGCGTTGGAGTCAAAGGAGGGGGCGCTGACCAGGGCCATCAGACGGCCGGTGTCCGCCTCCATGACCACCACGGCCCCGGTCTTGCCCTTGAGCATCTCCATGCCGAGTTGCTGGGTCTTCAGATCAATGGACAGGGTGATGTCCTCGCCCGGCCGGGCGGGCTGGACCACGGTTTCGCCCATGGGCCGACCGGTGGCGTCCACCTCCACCTGGCGCACGCCCTTGACCCCGCGCAGGCGCTTTTCCAGCACGTATTCCAGACCCTGCTTGCCCACGGTGTCGCCCATGGCCAGGTCCGAATCCTTTTCCATTTCCTCTTCGTTGGCCTCGGCCACGTACCCCAGCACGTGGGCCATGAGCACCCCCTGCTTGTAGTGGCGGCCGCGCCGGGTGATGATTTCCAGCCCGGGCCAGCGCAGGCTGTTGGCCTCGATCTGGGCCAGGACCTCAAAGGGGATGTCCTGGGACAGGATGATGGGCTCAAAGGGTTTGAGCTTGCGCTTGCCGCGTTTGTAGATCTCCATCATCCGGTCGTAGTCCGTGCCGGTCCACTGGCTGACCTGGCGCAGGGTCTTCTCCACGTTGACGCATTCCTCGCGCACCAGGCCCAGGGCGTAGGCCGGTTCATTGGAGACCAGGATGTCCCCGGCCCGCTCCCGGATGAGCCCCCGGGGGGCGTAGATGGAGGATTGGCGGAGGCGGTTCTCCCGGGACTTGCCCAGGTAGTAATCCCCCTTGAGCACCTGGAGGAACCAGAAACGGACCACGAACAGGCAAAACAGTCCGAGCACGAGACCGTACAGAAGGAGGAGTCCCCCCTTGGGGTCCTCCTGGCCGGTGGAATCAGACAGCCTGCTCATCTTGGGGGGGCTTGGGATAGAGTTCGCTGGCCAGGACCCAGGCCAGGGGGAAGAACAGGGCCTGGTACAGGGATTCCCGCAAGACCAGGTCGGCGTCGAAGAGATAGTCCTGGAACCGGGCCAGGGTCAGGGTCAGGCTGTGGTGGATGCCTGCCAGAATCAGGCCCAGCAGGCAGATGAACACGAAATTGCGGCCTTCGAACAGCCAGCGCCCGACCCCGTAGCAGGCCAAAAGGCCCGCGTACTGGGCCAGGGCGTACCCAAAGGACAGGCTGCCGGTCCCTTCCTGGAGGATCACCCAGGCCAGGCAGAGCCAGGCGGCCTTGGTCTTGGAGTCCTTTTGCAGGCAGACGATGAGGCCCGGGGCGAAGAAATCCACGCCCGGGAAGAAGGACTGGGCCCAGATGGCGGCCAGGGTGAAGAGAAGCCACCAGACGGCCTGGGTCACCTTATTCCTCCTCGTCCTCGTCTAAGTCCGCGTCCCGGCGCAGGAGGGTGATCTCCTCCATGGTCGCGGCGTCGGCCAGAAGCTCGGCCGTGACCGTGGGCGAGGAGCCCTCGGCCCGGGCCACGCTCTTGATCCGGGCCACGGGCAGGCCCTTGGGGAAAATCTTGTCCATGCCCGAGGTGACCAGGAGTTCCCCTTCCTCCAACAGGGCGTTGACGTTCACGTAGCGCAGGGCCAGGGGCGATCCCCGGCCCTGGCCGACCAGGATGCCGGCGAAGCGCTTCTTCTGGCCCCGGACCGCGATCTTGCTGTTGGGGTCGGTGAGCAAAAGGACCGTGCAGGAGGTGGGGCTCACGCGCAGGACACGGCCGAGCAGGCCCTTGGGGGCCAGGACCGGGCTGTCCTCGGCCACGCCTTGGACCTTGCCCTTGTCCACCATGATGGTCTCCAGGACCGAGGCCGGGCCTAAGCGCTGGCCGATGACCCGGCCGCCCTCTTTGAACCAGGCAGGGGGCGGGGTGAAGGACAACAGGGACTCCAGACGGGTGGCCAGGGCGGCCCGTTCTTTCAGGTCGGCCTGCTCCAGCTTGAGTTGGTCCACCTCGGCCCGGGCCTCGTCGAGCTGCTCCCGGACCCCGACCAGGTAGACGTAGCGGTCCCAGAACCCTGAGAACTGGCCAGCGATCCATTTGCCTGGCTTCAAGGTCAGGCCCACGAACTCCAGGCCGGTATAGCCCGTGAGGCTGTCCAGGTGCCCGGTGCGCTGGTTCCAGGTGTACAGGGTCAGGTAAAAAAAGAGGCCGGCCAGAATGATGGCCGCAATACGCCTGAGTCTCACGCCTTAATCGATGGTGACTTCCCGGTACAGGTCCAGATTGTCCAGGGCCCGGCCGGAGCCCACGACCACGGCGGTCAGAGGGTCGTCCACCACGGTGATGGGCAGTTGGGTCTCCTGCATGAGCAGCTTGTCCAGGCCTTTCAACAAGGCCCCGCCGCCCGTGAGCACGATGCCCCTGTCCACGATGTCCGCGGCCAGTTCGGGGGGAGTCTGCTCCAGCGCGATGCGCACGCCTTGGACGATGGCGTCCACCTGCTCGGCAATGGCCTTGCGCACTTCTTCGGAGGATATTTCGATGTTCTGGGGAATGCCCGTGACCAGGTCCCGCCCTTTGAGCTCCATCTTCATTTCCTGCTCCAGGGGGTAGGCCGAGCCGATCTTGATCTTGATCTCTTCGGCCGAGGACTCGCCGATGAGCATGTTGTACTGGCGTTTGACGTGCTGCATGATGGCTTCGTCCATCTTGTCCCCGCCCACGCGCACGCTCTTGGCGTAGACGATGCCCGAGAGTGAGATGACCGCGATCTCCGTGGTGCCGCCGCCGATGTCCACCACCATGTTGGAGGTGGGTTCGGTGATGGGCAGGTCCGCGCCAATGGCCGCGGCCATGGGCTCCTCGATCAGGTAGACCTCGCGCGCGCCCGCGCTCTGGGCCGATTCCTTGACCGCGCGCTTCTCCACCTGGGTGATGCCCGTGGGCACGCAGATCATGATCCGGGGCCGCACCAGGCGGCGGGAGTTGTGCACCTTGGAGATGAAATGCCTGAGCATGGCCTCGGTGACTTCAAAGTCAGCGATGACCCCGTCCTTCATGGGCCGGATGGCCACGATGTTGCCCGGGGTGCGGCCGAGCATCTTCTTGGCCTCCAGGCCCACGGCCAGGACCTTGTTGCCTCCGCGGGCGTCCTTCTTCACCGCCACCACGGACGGTTCGGAGAGCATGACGCCCTTGCCCTTGACGTAGACCAGGGTGTTGGCCGTACCCAGGTCAATGGCCAGGTCATTGGAAAAAGAGCCGAGTATGCGGTCGAAAAGTTTGCCCATCTTAATATCCCCCTCCGGGGTGCTGGTATCGCGTCCCGCCTGGCGGAGACGCGTGAAATGATCTTGAAATCCGGCGCGGGCCGGGGTGTCCCGAAAATCCGCAGCCACGGCCCTGGCGTTGTTCTTCCAGGGTTTGGTTCGCTCCATTTGAAGGCCCGGGCTGGGGTATCCCGACCCGTTCAAGTCCGCTCGCTCCGTTTCGGGCGGGGTATCCTGCAACGTCCAAGGCCAGCCGGGGAATCGTCGCCCGGGGTCGGCCCTGGGAACAAGGCTAGGCACCCTTTGGAAAAAGAATTAGGATATCTGAGCGGCCGCCCCAGGCAATAGCGGGATTCGCCCGGGTTTTCAATCAAAAAACACGCAAAAAAAGTGGGGGGTGATTTGAGTCCTCTGCGCTATCGCTCCCTAGCAGCCCACTTGCAGGATGTTTTTGGGGAGAAGGTCTGGAAAATTCCTTTGGACGCCGGATTCACCTGTCCCAACCGGGACGGGACCCTGTCTCGCCAGGGCTGCTCCTTTTGCAACCCCCGGGGTTCGGGGTCCGGTCTCCTGGCCCAGGGTCTGGACCTGGCCTCCCAGTGGGAGCGTTTCAAGCATAGCCTGGAACGTGGACGCAAAGCGAGGCTTTTTCTGGCCTATCTTCAATCCTATTCCAACACCCACGGCCCGGCCGAGCGTCTGGCCCGGGTCCTGGAGGAGATTCGGCCCCTGCCCGGCCTGGCCGGGCTGTGCGTGGGCACCCGGCCCGACTGCCTGGACGCGGAAAAGCTCGGCCTGCTGGCCGCGTTCTCGGCCACGGAGAAATGGCTGGACCTGGGGCTGCAATCCTCAAACGACGCGACGCTTGTCCGCATCAACCGGGGCCACACGGCCCGGGATTTCGCCCGGGCGGCCACTGCCGCCGCTACGTGCGGCCTCCAGGTCTGCGCCCATCTCATGGCCGGGCTGCCCGGCGAGGGCCAGGAGGAGTTCCTGGCCAGTGTGCGCTTCGTGGCCGACCTGGCGGTGGAAGGGGCCGTGGCCGGGGTCAAATTCCACAATCTGTACGTGTGCCGGGACACGCCCCTGGCCGAGCAGTGGTCCCGGGGCGAGTACGCGCCCCTGGCCCTGGCGGACTACGCCGACTGGGTGGCCGAGGCCCTGGCCCTCCTGCCCCCGAACACGGTGATCCACCGCCTGCACGCCGACCCGGCCCCGGGCGAGCTCCTGGCCCCGGACTGGGCCGGGGACAAGGCCGGGCTGCGCCGGGCGGTGCTGGGCAGGATCGAGGCCGGGTTCCCAGGGTGACAAGGCCGGGAAAAATAAGGTACTCCCCCGGAAAACCGGCCGCCCCGGGCGGCCTTTCAAGGACGGCGCTTTCGTGGACAATGCCCCAGTCTACCGTGTCCTGGCCGTGGACGACGAGCCGGGCATCCTGACCCTGTACCGGGACATCCTCTGTCTGGAGGCCGAGGACCCCTCGGGGCTCCAGGCCCTGTTTCCCGGGCAGGAGATCGGCGGGGCCAGGCCTGAGTCCACCACCGGCCCCATCTTCGACCTGACCGCCTGCGCCACGGGGGCGGAGGCCCTGGACGTTGTGCGCTGGGCCAAGGCCCAGAACCGGCCCTTTGCCGTGGCCTTGATCGACGTGCGCCTGGGGCCGGGACCGGACGGGGTGGAGGTGGCCGAGACCCTGCGCGCTCTCGACGGCCTGGTGGAGATCGTCATGGTCACCGGGCATTCGGGCCTGGCCCTGACCGAACTCAACCGCCGGGTGCCTCCGCCCGAGAAGCTCCTCTATCTGCACAAGCCCTTCCGGCCCCAGGAACTGCGCCAACTGGCCCGGGCCCTGGGCGGCAAATGGAGCGCGGAGTGCAGCCTGCGCGAATTGAACGAGAACCTGGCCCTTCTGGTGGACGCGCGCACGGCCGAGCTGACCCAGGCCAACGAGCGCCTGAGCCGGGACATCGCCGAGCGCCACCGGCTGGAGGACCGTCTGATCCAGAGCCAGAAGATGGAGGCCCTGGGCACCCTGGCTGGGGGCATTGCCCATGATTTCAACAACATCCTCGGGGTGATGATGGGCTATGCGGAGATGATCCGCGATGCGGCCGCCGGGGGCTCGGGCCTGTCCCGCCGGGCCGGGGAGATCGTCACGGCCGGGGACCGGGCCAGGGACCTGGTGAACCAGATTTTGAATTTCAGCCGCCAGGGCCCCCAGGTGAAAAAGCCCCTGAAGCTGGCCCCGCTCATCAAGGAGACCCTGAAGATGATGCGCTCGGCCATCCCGGCCAGCGTGGAGTTGCGCATCCAGGTGTCTGACCCGGCCGCGCACATCACCGGCGACCCCACCCAGTTGCACCAGGTCCTCCTGAACCTCTGCGCCAACGCGGCCCACGCCATGCGCCAGGAGGGCGGCCGACTGTCCGTGACCCTGGCCGGGGCGGCGGAAGAAGGGCCGCCCCTGCCCCCGGAACTGGGGGACCCGTCCTGGTATCTGCGCTTGAGCGTGAGCGACACGGGCCAGGGTATGGCCCCGGAGGTGCAGGAGCGCATTTTCGATCCTTTTTTCACCACCAAGAAGCCGGGCGAGGGCACGGGCATGGGCCTGTCCGTGGTGCACGGCATCGTCAAGGGCCACGACGGGGCCATCACCGTGCACAGCGAGCCGGGACACGGCTCCACCTTCCATGTCTTCCTGCCCCGGACCTCGGCCATGGAGGCCCAGGCCGCGCCTCTGGCCGCCCAGGCCCGGCCGCGCGCGGCCCGGGTGCTGTTGGTGGACGACGAGAAGCCCCTGGTGGACATCGGCCGGGAGATGCTGGAGGGCATGGGCTTGACTGTCACGGGCCGGACCAGCAGCATCGAGGCCCTGGAGGCCTTCCGCTTCCGGCCCGAGGCCTTTGACCTGCTCTTCACCGACCAGTCCATGCCCAACATGACCGGGGTGCAGTTGGCCCGGGAGGTTTTGGCCATCCGGCCCGAGCTTCCGGTCATCCTGTGCACCGGATTCTCCGAAGCGGTCTCGGCCGAGATCATCAAGGGCCTGGGCCTGCGCGACCTGGTCATGAAGCCCCTGCTCAAGGCCCAGGTGGCTGCCAGCCTGGTGCGGGTGCTGGGTTCGGCCGGGGACGGCCCCTAACCCTTCAAAAAAGCCTGAAACGGCTCCCAGCCCAGAACCAGCCCGGTGATGAGGTCATAGCCCTCGGCCCCGGGATGGACCCCGTCCCCGGCCTGCATCTCCCGCACATAGGCCGGATGCTCGGCCAGCTCGGCGTACAGGTCCAGGGCCGGGACTCCGATCTCGGCGCAGAGCCCGATCAGGGCCGTGTTGATGGCCGACAGGCCCGGGGCGATGTCCTCGCGGGTGGCCCCGGCCGGGCCAGCGAACAGGGTGGGGAACAGGCCTGCGCTTTCGGTCAGGATACCCCGGGCAGCGGCCAGGGTCTTCTCCAAGGGCACGGCCTTGGCCGCGTCGGCCGTGCCGAAGCTGAAGAACACCCCGCGCCTGGTGTCCTCGGGCAGTCTCGGCAGGACCTCGGCCTTCCACCGCGCGGCTATGTCCAGGGAGGTCTGGCCCCGGATGCCCAGGTTGAAGCCGATGAGGTCCGGGACCCGGCCCAAGGACCGGGCGCAGACCCGTCCGGGCCAGCCCAGACCCGCCGGGGCGCCCACCCCGAGCACCAGGGAATCACCCACGAAACAGATGTTCATGCCCTATTCCTCATAGCCCTTGCGCATGCCCGTGATCTGGGCCGGGGTGATCTCCACCACCACGGTCCGGTCCAGGGTCTTGGGCTCAAAGGGCAGATCCAGGTCCGTATGGTGGGCCATGATGACCTTGAAAGCGGCCAGTTTCTCCTGGGGGTCCGTGAGGAAGCGGGCCAGGCCCTGCCCGGCCACGCTGTGGTACTTGGCGGACCACTTGCAGGCCTTTTCCTCGGAGCGCACGGGCTCATAGTCGGTATGGGCGCAGAAGGCGATCCGGGGGTCGGCCTCGATCATTGCGGTCTTCTTGCCCGTGGTGGCCGAGTGGAAATAGAGCTTGCCGCCTCTGACCCCGAAATTCACGGTCAGGGCGTACGGGCCTTCGGGGCCGGTCATGGCCAGGTGCAGCAGTTCGCATTTGCGCAGAATGGCCTCGATCTTGACGGGGTCGGTGATGCCCCGATCCGCATGACGCATGGTGATCTCCTTTGGGGTTTACTTGCGCCCGGCCAGAATGCCGGACCCGTTGGGGCCTGAAAAGCCCAGACGATGGATGTCGCTCAATCCCGCCTCGGCCATCATGTTCGTGAGCTCGGCCCCGGTGTAGGCCTGTCCGTCCCGGGTCTGGACCAGCATGTTCAGGGCGAACAGGGTGGGGAACAGGGGTCCGGTCCCGGAATCGTCCAGGATGAACTCGTGGATGAAGAGCTGGCCCCCGGGGTTCAGGGCGGCCACGGCCTTGGCCAGGATGTCCCGGCAGGCGACCGGGCCTTCGCCGTGCAGGATCTGGGAGAGCCAGGCCACGTCGTAGTGGCCGGGCACCGGGTCGGCCAGGTAGTCCCCGGGGACGAAGCCGACCCGGCCCGAGAGTCCGAAGCGGGCGATGGTGGCCTCGGCAAAGGGTCGGGTGCCGGGCTGGTCGTAGATGGTGGCCGAAAGCCCGGGATTTTTGAGGCAGAAATGGATGGCGTAGGTCCCGGGGCCGCCGCCCAGGTCCAGGAGACTTAAGCGGCCGGACAGGTCCAGCTCCTTGGCCAGGCTCGGGGCAATGGCCATGGCGTTCACGAACATGCCCATGAGAAAGGCCTCCCGGCGCTCGGGATCGTCGAAACCGTGCCGGGACACGGCCCGGCCCGTGCGCACGGCCTCGGGCAGGCGCTGCCAGGCGTCCATTATATAATGATGGTGGAGGATCATGGGCCGCAGGGTAGTCGGGGAGTCGCTGGCCAGAAGCGCCCGGGTCTGGTCAGCAGCCAGATAGCCCCCGGGCTCCTTGCGGGCCAGGTCCATGGCCACCAGGGCGTCCAGGAGCATGCCCAGGGCCCGGGGGTCCGCCTTGAGCTGAGCGGCCAGATCGGCTTTGGTCCTGGGTTGGGACTGCAAGGCCGAAAAAAGGTCCAGGGCGGCTGCGGCGTGCAGGGCGCAGACCTGCCAGTAGCTGCCGGAAAGGCCGAGCAGGGCGCCGGGCGTGGGCTGGGTCATGGTGTCCTCCTGGCGTTTGAGGGGGTCGTGCGGTCTGGGTGGGATATAGGACGATTCGCGGCAAATGGCAAAACCTTCGGGCCTTTGGGGTCCAAGGGGCCTTCTTGCCCTTTGGATCGGAGGAGGGCATAATTGGCGGGTTGTCAACCTAGAATCTGGAGGATGCCATGAGCAAGCCTTTGCAGAAATTTTGGGATTTGAAGCTCAAGTCCGTGAAAAAGGCCCTGGAAGGCAACGGGTTCACCTGCCATGTGGTGGCCGATCGGGACGCGGCCCGGCGTCTGCTGCTCGAGGAACTGGTGCCCGGGATCAAGCCCGAGTCCGTGGCCTTTGGCGGGTCCATGACCGTGGTGGACAGCGGGGTCTACCAGGCCGTCAAGGACACCCCGGGCCTGACCGTCCTGGACACCTACGACCTGACCCCCAGCCCTGAGGAGCGCATCGAGATCAGGCGCCAGGCCCTGCTCACGGACCTGTTCATCACCAGCACCAACGCCCTGACCGAGGACGGGGTCCTGGTCAACCTGGACGGGTCAGGCAACCGGGTAGCCGCCCTGTGCTTCGGACCCCGGAATGTGGTGGTTCTGGCTGGCCGCAACAAGATCGCGGGCGACGCCCAGCAGGCCATGGACCGGGTCAAGACCCTGGCCGCGCCCGCCAACGCCATCCGCCTGAGCAAGAAGACCCCCTGCGTGAAGACCGGGCACTGTCACGACTGCGATTCCCCGGAGCGGATCTGCTCAGTGTGGACCCTGACCGAAAAGTCCTTCCCCAAGGGCCGGATCACTGTGATTCTCATCAATGAAGATTTGGGTTTCTAGGGAAACCTGGAATGACGCGGAGTCCAGGCCGGGCTTGGATCGGCCTGGGTCAACAAAATAATAACGATCTATTTCAGAGTGTTGTACCTGTTCAAAAACCGGCTCCCAGGGGAGCGGCCTGGGGCCGCGCTTTTCGGGGGCCGGTTTTTTTGGTCTCTTATTCAGGACGCGCGCACTGGACCAGGGCCTCTGCCTGGAGACCGCACCGGATGGAGCCTTTGTGAAGAGCAAGGCTTTTTTCCGTGTTCCTGGCAGTATTTTGCATGTGGCAAATTTTGGCACGATGAATTTTTTTTGAGGAATTTTTAGTAATATTGAGTAAATCAAAAATCAGCATGTTGAAATTTTTTTTTCCGAATGTTTAAAACAACGGTTGACCTGGCTGGGAACCCTTGTTTCAGGCTGGTTAAGGGCAGGCCACGGAGAAGGGAAGGAAATTGTTACGTTTCGAATATATGCATTTATTATAGTGTGTTAACCTGTAGATAAAATCCCAGTCTCCGGTGGCGAGTCCCTGGGAAATCCGTCCTTGTGTCTGACCGTCGTTTTTGATTAATCCTGCTCTCATGCTGACCGATGCCTGGAGCCAAGTTCTCTCCCTCCTCGAAAAAATGCTCAATCCCGGACTTTTCCAGGTTTGGATCAAGCCCTTGCGGGCTGAAATCAAGGGAAACTGTGCACAGCTTTTCGCTCCCAACGAGTTCGTGGCCGCCTGGGTCCGGGACAAGCTCACGGTCCAGATCAGCGAGGCCCTGACCCAGGTCCTGGGCCAGACCCCGAATGTACGCATTGAAGCCAGGGCCCAGGTCAAGGGCGAGGGAGCCGTATCCGCCTCTTCGGCCTCTTCGGCGGCCCAGGTCAGCCTGGCCTCCCTGGCGGCCAAAGGGACTCCTGTCCCGGTTCAGCAGGATCTGGGCCTGCCCCTGAACCTGCCCCTGCCCCGCAGGACCGCGACCTGGCGCTTCTCCTTTGACGATTTCGTGGTTGGCCCCTGCAACGAGCTGGCCGCAGCCGCCTCCCGATCCGTGTGCCGCGACGCCAACTCCCCTGGGCTCCTGTTCTTGAGCTCCACTCCTGGCCTGGGCAAGACCCATCTGCTGCACGCCATCGGCCGGACCCTGTCCCAGGAGTCCAACCGCCGTCAGTCCAAGATCGTGTGCCTCACGGCCGAGGAGTTCACCACCCGGCTGATCCTAGCCATCAAGGGCCGGGAGGTGGAGCGTTTCAAGGCCTCGGTGCGGGACGGCGTGGACGTGCTGCTCCTGGAGGACGTGCACTTCTTCCAGGGCAAGGCCCGCACCCAGGACGAGCTTTTGTCCACGCTCAAAAGCCTGAACAGCCGGGGTTGCAAGGTGGTCCTGACCAGTTCTTTCCTGCCCAAGGAATTCGCGGACATGGACACCCAGCTCATGTCCCGTTTCTCCTCGGGCTTTCTGGCGGTCATTGACCGCCCGGATTTTGAGACCCGGCGGCGCATCGTGGAGTGCAAGGCCAAGAACCTCTCGGCCCAGGTCCCGGACGACGTGGCCGCCCTGCTGGCCGAGCGGGTGACCTCGGACGTGCGCCAACTGGAAAGCTGCCTGAGCAACCTGGTGCTCAAAGCCCGGCTGCTCAACCGGGTCATCAGCCTGGATCTGGCCTGGCAGGTCCTGGACAATTACGCCCTGGACCACCCCTCCCCGGACCTCTGCCACATCACGGACTTCATCTGCCGGGCCTTCAACCTGAAGGAGGCCGACCTGCGCTCCAAAACCCGCAAGCGCAACCTGGTCATCGCCCGCAACACGGCCTTCTATCTGGTGCGCAAACACACCGATCTCTCCCTGGCCGACATCGGCGGGCATTTCGGCCGCAAGCACTCCACGGTGCTCAAGGGCATCACCAACATCGAGCGGGAAATCTCCATCCAGACCCCCCTGGGACGCCATCTGGAAAACGTCATCGAACGCCTGAACTAGGCCGGATGTGTGCAGGTTTGTGCAGATTTGCCTGCACATCATGTGCATTTTATTGCACAAGTCCAGCGCGTCGTTTCCCTGCCGATTTCCCAACTTACCGGATTCAAAAGACAATTGTCTTTGGCACGCATGCTGCTATTGTCCCTTTCGAGTGCGGACGGATTGCAGCACCCGTTTCCAAGCTCAGCCCTTCACTCCTCCCTTGAGCAGCCGGGTCGGAATTTTCCGGCCCGGCTCTCTGGGAAGAAGGCCACGACACCTTGAACCCTTTGGAGACATTTCCATGAAACGCATGTTCCCCCTGTTCGCGATCCTGGCCTTGGCGGCCGTGGTGTTCCTCGGCGGCAAGGCCCTGGCCGGTCCTGGCAATGGTCCTGGTCCCGGCTCTGGCGGCGGTTTCGGGGCCTTCTACAGCCAGTTGAGCCCGGAAAAGCGCCAGGCCGTGGACAAGATTTTCGAGGGCCACGAGCAGACGCTCTTTGACCTGCGCCAGCAGCTCTGGGCGCGCAACACCGAACTCTCGGCCCTCATGGATTCGGGCAAGGCCGAGGAGACCTCCGTGCGCGCCCTGACCACTCAGATCGTGGACCTGCGCACCAGGCAGAACGTGGAACTCAAGGCCCTGCACGACGAGATTTCCAAGGAGACCGGAATATCCCTGACCTTCCGGGGCATGGGCGGGGCCTCCTGCTGTGACGACGGCCAGGGCGGACCTGGCGGCAAGGGTATGGGCAAGGGACCTGGGGCCGGGCGCGGCCCGGGCGACTGCCCCCTGGCCGGGACCCCGAACTGCCCGGTGCTCGGCGGCCAGTCCCAGTAGCCCCCTGGTTTTTTGATAGGAATCCCGACAGGGGGAGGGTCCTGTGACGGGCCTTCCCCCTTTTTCTTTGTCCGGAAACCCCGTATGGCTTGAACCGAACAGCCCTGGCCCATTGGGGGCCACTTTCTCTTGCACCTGGACGGCCATGGAACTCAAATTTCGGCACAAGGACACCTGGCCCCTTCTGGCGGGCATCCTGGCCCTCATCATCCTGGGCGCGGGCAGCGTGGCCCTCACCTGGCGCAGCATCCGGCACCAGGAGGAGGGGGTCGAGGAGCACCTGCTCCTGGCCGGAAACATGGCCTTGCGCGGGGTGGAGATCGATCTCCTGCACGGCTTGCGCCGCTTCCAGCGGCCCGGCGGGGAATCCATCCTCCTGGGCCTGGCCTCGGAACTGTTCCGGGCCAGGGTGGGGGAGGAGGACCTGCTGTTCCTGGGTCTTTTCGGTCTGGAGGGGCAGTCTCTGGCCACCTCGGACCCGCCGATCCCGCCCGGGGTCGAGGCCCCGCCCGAGGCCTTCCTGGCCCCTGAGACCCTGGAGTCCCTGCGCAGCCAAGGTCGTTTCAGCGCCATGGCCGTGTTCCGGGGCAAACAGGGCTTTGTGGTCGGCCTGCGGGTCCGGGCCGGGATGCTCCGGGCCGGATGGGAGTCCTGGCGCGGCCCTGGCCATGGCATGCACGGCCTGCCCCCGGCCGAGGACGTGCCCGTGTATCTGGTGGCGGTCCTGGACGCCGAAGGGCAGTTGGCCAGGTCCGCAGAGTTCCGCCGGGCGGCCATCCTCCAGACCGGCTACGTCCTGGGCGCGGGCCTGGCCTTGTGGGGTCTGGCCGCGGCCTATTCCCGCAGGCGCGGACAGGCCCGCCGGGTGCGGGAGCTGGAGAGCTTCCAGTCCCGCCTCCTGGACCACATGCCCGACGGACTGGTGACCACCAGCCCGGACGGGGAGATTTTGACCGCCAACCGTTCGGCCCTGCACATGTTGGACTGCGGGGAGGGCGGCCTGGTGGGCCGCCGTTTCGCCGACCTGCCTCTGGGCCGGGCCGAGGCCGACTCGGATCAGACCGCCTCCGAGGGCGAGGTGACCTGGAAGCAGTACCAGTGCCGGGGCCGGTCCATGGAGGTACTCTCCCTGCCGGTGCGCGACGCCTCGGGCCAGGAGACCGAGCGTCTGGCCCTGATCCGCGACCGCACCCGCATCCGGGAGCTGGAGCAGAGCTTAAACGAGGCCGAGCGTCTGGCCGCCATCGGGTCCCTGGCTGCTGGCGTGGCCCATGAAATCCGCAATCCCTTGAGTTCCCTGCGTGGTTTCGCCCAGTTTTTCGCGGACAAGCTGGCCGGGCAGGACCCGTTTGAGTCCTTTGCCCGGACCATGGTCCAGGAGGCCGACCGCCTGAACCGGGTGGTGGGCGACCTGCTCTATCTGTCCAGGCCCAAGGAGCCCTGCCCGACGGACGTGGACGTGGCCGAGCTGTTCGCCAGCCTGGCCCGGCTCCTGCGCTTTGATCTGGAGCACCGCCAGGCCTCTCTGGACACCGAGGTCCAGGCCCCCACGGTCTGGGCCGATCCCGACGGGTTGCGCCAGGTGCTCTTGAACGTGCTGGTCAACGCCCTGGACGAGGTTCCGGCCACGGGCGGCCGGGTGCGACTGGTCTCGGTCCTGGCGGCGGGCGGGGTGTGGATCGAGGTCCGGGACAATGGCCCGGGCATGACCGAGGAGGTCCGCCGCCGCGCCCTGGAGCCCTTTTTCACGGCCAAGGCCAAGGGCACGGGCTTAGGGCTGGCCATTGCCCAGGCCGTGGTGCGCGCCCATGGCGGGCGCATCCTTCTGGACTGCCCGGAAGGCGGGGGAACCTTGGTGCGGCTGTATTTTCCCCGGGCTGTTCAGACCGAGCCGACAACCGGATAATCGAGGTGCCTGTGGTGAAGAAAACCGTTCTGGTGGTGGATGACGAGGCCGGGCATCGGCTCATGGTCCGGGCCATCATGGAGGACGCCGGGTGGCGGGTGCTGGAGGCTGACCGGGGCGAGGCCGCCCTCACGGTCCTGGGCAGCCAGACCGCCCAGGTGGCCCTGGTGGACGTGAACATGCCGGGCATGGACGGCGAGACCCTGCTTGGGGAGCTGCGCCAGCGCCACGCCCATCTGCCGGTGGTCATGCTCACGGCTTACGGGAGCGTGGGCTCGGCCGTGCAGGCCATGAAAAAGGGGGCCTTCGACTACCTGACCAAACCCACGGACAACGACGAACTGGTGGCCGTGCTGGACAAGGCCTACGCCTTCGGGCGGCTTCTGGACGAGAACCAGCGGCTCAAGCTCGCGGCCGGGGAGGGCCGGGGGCTCATCGGCGACAGCCCGGCCATGCGCCGGGTCAAGGAGATGATCGAGCAGGCCGGACCCAGCGAGGCCACCATTCTCATCCTGGGCGAGTCGGGCACGGGCAAGGAGCTGGTGGCCGAGGCCCTGCACCAGGCCTCCATGCGCAGCAAGGGGCCTCTGGTCAAGGTGAACTGCGCGGCCCTGCCCGCCGATCTCCTGGAAAGCGAACTGTTCGGCTACGTCAAAGGGGCCTTTACCGGGGCCGTCAAGGACAAGCCCGGCCGCTTCCAGTTGGCCGACAGCGGCACCCTGTTTCTGGACGAGATCGGGGAATTGCCCCCGGCGCTCCAGGCCAAGCTGTTGCGCGCCCTGCAGGAAAAGACCGTGGAGCCCCTGGGTTCCGTGGCCACCCGGGCCGTGGACGCCCGCATCGTGGCCGCCTCCAACCGGGATTTGCGCGAGGAGGTGGCCGCCGGGCGCTTCCGCGAGGACCTCTTTTTCCGCCTGAGCGTGCTGGAGATCGCCATCCCGCCCCTGCGCCAGCGCCTGGAGGACCTGCCGGTGCTGACCGGGCACCTCTTGCGCAAGCTCGGCCGCAAGAACAACAAGGAAATCCGCAATCTCTCTCCGGCCTTCATGGAGGGCTTAAGCGACTACGCCTGGCCGGGCAATGTCCGGGAGCTGGAGAACGTCCTGGAGCGGGCGCTGATTCTCTGCCGCACGGATTCCCTGACCCCGGACCTCCTGCCGCCCCAGATCGTGACCCGGGCGGCCCGGCCCGGGAATTGCCCCCCGGCTGCGGCCGCGTCATCGGATCAGGCCCCCTCCCTGGAGCGGGCCGAGCGCGAGGTGCTGGTGGAGGTCCTGCGCCAGCAGGGCGGGCACCGGGAGCGCACGGCCGAGGCCCTGGGCATGAGCCGCCGCACCCTGCAATACAAGCTCAAGAAATACGGGCTGTCCGACCCCCGCCGGGGCCGGGAGGACGGGGGGGAGGGCTAGGGCTGGACGGGATTTTCGGCTGTCCCCAGGGCGGCCAGGATGAAGGCGGCCACCCGATCCGGGGGCTCGGCCCCGGGCGCGACCAGGTGGGCGCAGGAGAGGTACAGGGGCTCCCGTTCGGCCAGAACCTCGGCGATTTCCTGGTCCAGGGGGCGGCCGGTGAGCGAGGGCCGTTGCC
Source organism: uncultured delta proteobacterium (assembly GCA_903835685.1). Taxonomy (GTDB): domain Bacteria; phylum Desulfobacterota; class Desulfovibrionia; order Desulfovibrionales; family Desulfovibrionaceae; genus CAILNX01. The sequence goes on along the minus strand of CAILNX010000043.1, from coordinate 56,703 downwards.
CGGGCAGGGGATCGGACGTGAGCCGCGCGGCCAGAATTTCCGCCGGGCATTGCACATACACGCAAAAGCCCTGGCCCAGAAGCCCGCGGTTGGTCTCGGCCAGGACCACGCCCCCGCCGCAGGCCACCACCAGGCCGTGTTGGACGGCCAGTCCGGCCAGGACCTCGGCCTCCTGGTCCCGGAACCAGGGCCAGCCGTGGGCGGCCACGGCCTCGGCCACGGACGTGCCCAGGCGTTCCGCCAGGACCTGGTCCGCGTCCAGGAAGGTCCGGTCCAGGACCTGGGCCACCAGGCGGCCTACCGTGGTCTTGCCGCTGGCCCGGGGGCCGATGAGATAGATGTTCGCCACTCCCTGCTCCTTGATTCGGGCCTGAGGATACACCACATCAGCGGGCTTCGCCAGGGCTGGGCCAGGGCTGGACCTCGGGGCAGCCTTGCCCCTGCGGGCGGATGGGAGTACAGGAGCCAAAGTGAGCGGGCCAGGACCCTGGCCCCCCAGATCAGACCAGGACCGGCCCGTCATTTAAACGGAGGGGACATGGAAGCCATCCATTTCAGCGACGAATTGCTCACTGGCGACGAGGGCATCGACAATGAGCACCGGCTTATCTTCTTCCTGGTCAACAACATGCAGGGGAGCGTGTACGGCGGGTCCCTGGAAGTGGGCCTGCGCACCTATGTGAACATATTGAAGACCCACGCCACCAATCATTTCGCCCATGAAGAAGAGTTCATGGCCCTCCATAAGTACACGGAAATGGAGGAGCATCTGAAGGAACACGAGGGCTTTGTCAACACCATCAAGGCCGTGGAAGAGAAGATGGCCGTTGGCGCCCTGACCTTCGAGGAGATCCAGACCATGGTGGCCGAGTGGCTGAACACCCATATCCGCGATATGGATCTCAAGATGGTCCTGGCCGTAAGGGGCACGGCTTCGCGAAAACCGGCCTGACGGCTTGTCGTAAGCGCACGAGTTCCCCAAGCCCTGTCAGATGAAGCCCAGGGCCAGGGCCGGAGCAAGACGGCCGGGTGACGTTTTGGTACCGGAACGTTGCCAAAGGCCAGAATGGAGGACGTCCCCGGGGCCATTTTCCCGCTTGACAAGCCGCTGGCTCGGGGTCTATTGGCCCGGAGTCGAGAAAACATCCTTGAGGGGAGCCATGGACGATCCTTGCGGCAGTTGGCGCGAAAGCCGACGCCTTGCCAACAAAATTTTTCGAAGCGAGTCACCCGCCTTCTAGGCCGCGATTGTTCGTGGCGTCCCCCCGGTGAGCCGGGCCGGGCCGCCTCCACGCGCCGCCTCGAGAGTGGGCAGCGCATGCAGGAGGTGGCCGATGAACCACACCATCACCCGGTTTTGGGATATCCAGTCCCTCTCGGCGTATTGCCCGGTATTTGATGCCGCCCCTTTGGGTTCGCCCAGACCCTGGTTGTGGACCGTCAGCCGTTCGGCTCCCCTCGAACCTCCCCCTGTGTAAGCGTTTTGGCCGGGACTTCTGTAACGGTGTACACCAAAACGTCACACGACGAATGGGCTTTCTGCCTGGAATAATGCTAGGCATGCCCACTTATGGAGGGAAACATGAGCTTCTTCACCTATCTTTTCTATCTTTTCAGGCGCTGGTGGAAGGCCATCCGGCTTTTCCTCATCCTTTCAGGCCCCGGTCTGGTGGTCATGATCGCGGACAACGACGCGGGTGGCATCACCACCTATGCCGCCACCGGAGCAAAATACGGCTACAATTTCATTTGGTTTCTCATCATCCTGGTGCCTGTGGCCTACTACGTCCAGGAGATGACCGTACGCCTGGGGGCTGTGACGAAACGCGGACACGCCGAGGCCATCTTCGAGAACTTCGGGGCCTTCTGGGGCTGGTTCTCGCTGGTGGACCTGGTCTTCTGCGACTGGCTGACGCTCATCACCGAGTTTATCGGTATGACTGCGGCCATGGGCATCTTCGGGGTACCACCCTGGCTGACCATCCTCGGCGTCATCTGTGTCATGGGCTTCATGGTGCTTAATGGTCGTTACTGGACCTGGGAAAAGATCACCATGGCTTTCTGCCTGCTCAACCTTATTTACATCCCGGCCGCGTTCTGGGTAAACCCCTCGACTGCTGAGGTGATGAAGGGATTTATCCCCAATCTGCCAGGCGGCCACTTCGACAACCAACTCTTCTTCTTCCTCATGGCCAACATCGGCACCACCATCGCCCCCTGGATGATCTTCTTCCAGCAGAGCGCCGTGGTGGACAAGGGCATGACCGAAAAGGACATCCCTTTCGGCAAGTTTGACACCTTGCTTGGCTCCATCCTGACCGTTGTGGTGGCCACCTTCATCATCATCGTGGTGGGCACGGTGCTGCCCGGGGTGGACATCGACGACGCGGCCCAGGCCTCGAAGATGCTCATGGAGTCCAACCACGGCTACGCGGGCACGTTCATGGCCATCGGGCTCTTTGATGCCGGGCTTCTTGGGGCCATCTGCATATCCCTGGCCAGTTCCTGGGCACTTGGTGAAATCTTCGGCTGGGCCCATTCGCTCAACAACAAGATCAAGGAAGCGCCCTGGTTCTACGCCGCCTACTTCTTCGCCCTCGTCAGTGCGGGAGCCGTGGTGCTCATCCCCGGCGCGCCGCTCGTACTCATCACACTCTTTGTGCAGGTGGTGGCTGTGACCCTTCTGCCTGCGGCTCTGGTCTTTCTCCTCTTGCTCCTCAACGATGAGAAGACCATGGGCGAGTACAAGAACACGCTCTTTGAAAACATCATCAACATCACCATCGTCTCGGTTATTGTCGTGCTTTCCACGCTCTATGCGGCCAGCACGTTATTCCCAGACCTGTTCAAATAGCCAGGGAGAAGGATCATGCTCAAGAACTTCATCCAAAAGCATTTCCGGAAGATCCACGAGATCAACGAAAAATACGCCCACCCGCGACTGGTCATGTCCGGTCCGGTCAAGTTCTGTCTGCTGTTGCTGCGCTGCTACCTGGTGTTATTGGTAGGGCTGCTTCTCTACAAATTCATCACCGTGCTGACGGCATAGCCGACGCCAAGGGGGATACCATGACCCAAGAAATCACTTCCGCGTGCGTCGAGCAATTCTTCAACCTTTCCGAACTCCTCGGCCGAAAGGTGGTCTGGAACGGCAAGAAGGTCGGCAAGCTCGATGACATCGCCATCCGGGAGACCGGGGTAGTGCCCGAGGTCACCGACATCATCGTCAGCCGTTCCTTTGGCTACAAGTCGCTCTTGATTCCGTGGGTCGATGTCAAGTTCGGCGAACGGGAGGTGACCGTTCGCATGGAGAGCCTTGAAAGCCGCGAGAAGGACCATTTCGACGGGTTGGTGCTTTTGCGGGATCATATTTTGGACAAAAAGATCGTGGACCTGGAAGATCACGAGGTCGAAGTGGTCTATGACGTGCGCCTATGCCTGCGCAGTGGCAAGCTCTATGTCAGCGACGTGGATTGCTCCCGTCACAGCTTCCTGCGCCGTATCGGTTTGAGGCGTCTCGCTGACTATATCAGCAAGTTGGCCGCCACGCTCCAGGACGAACCCATCTCCTGGAAGTACGTGCAGCCGCTCTCGCATGAGCTTGGCCGCTTCACTGGCAGCCTGAAGCTCAACATTCTCAAGGAGAAGGTCCATGAGATCCACCCCGTGGACTTGGCCGACATTCTGGAGGAGATGGAGCATGACCATCGCTTGACCATCTTCAACGAATTGGACGTGGAGCAGGCCTCGGACACCCTGGAGGAGATCGAACCCCGCGTGCAGCGGGAGATCATTCACAGCATCGGCGATGAGAAGGCCGCCGAGCTCATCGAGGAAATGACCCCCGCCCAGGCCGCCGACGTTCTTTCCGCCCTGCCTGCTGCCGACGCCGACGACATCCTGGCCCTCATGGACGAAAAGGAGCATGTCGAGAAGATCGAGTCGCTCATGGACGACCATGACAAAGACATCTCCGACTTCGCCACGGACAGCATCATCACTTTTCCGCCCGAAACCAAGGTGGACGAGGTATTTCAGCAGTTCCGGGAGGTCGCCCGGGACAAGGATGTCATCTGGTACATCTACGTCCTTTCTGGCGACAACCGTTTGCTTGGCGTGGTCAACTACCATACCATCCTGCGCTCAGACCCTGCCTTACGTCTGGACGCCATCATGACCACCAGCGTCAAGACCCTCACCCTGGGCGATACCCTCAAGGACGCCGCCACTATGTTTGAACGCTATGGCTTCCGCGCCATCCCGGTGCTCAACGAAAACGACATCATCCAAGGGGTCGTACCCTACCGTGATGTCATGAAGCTGAAGCATACCTACGTGGGGTAGCCGTATTTGATGTGAGGTTCAGACGGGCACGTATTCAAGTTATAACTCTTTGAAGAGTGAGTTTCAGTCAAACGCGTTCCTGGTTGAGTGGCCCCTTGCTCTGTCCGTCGTGCCCCTTGTCTTTATTCTCCGCCCCTGGTGGGTCCTGCCTCTCGAGTGCCCCCCGGGGTTCCCCTGGCAGTCCCGGCTGTCTTGAGCATGGCCCGAGCCTTGGCCAGGTAGGGGGGCGGCATGCTTCTGGCCAGAGCGTCGCGGGTCTCCGCAGCCTTGAGCTCCCCGGCCTGCACGGCCAGCTCGGCCCAGTAATAGGCCAGGATCCGGTCCAGGGGGCCGCACAGGCCTTCCTGATAGGACCGGGCCAGGAACAGGGCTGCCGGGCCGTACCCGGCCTCGGCCGAGCGCCGCATCCATTTGAGCCCGCTTCCATCGCCCGGCTGACTCTTCTGATCCTTCTGTTCCTTTTGGCCCGCCTGGCCCCCCCCGTCCGGTCCGGCCGCGCAGAGCATGGTCCCGTAATGATAGGCGGCCTCGGCATGGCCCAGGCTGGCCGCCCGGCGCAGCCACAGGGCCGCGGCCCGGCCGTCGGCCGGAATCCCCCGGCCTTCCAGGAGCATGGCCCCCAGGCTGAAGGCGGCCTCGGCGTGGCCCAGTTCGGCGGCCTGCCGGTACAGACTGGCCGCTTCCCGGGGGCTTGGGGCCGAGCCCTGGCCGGACTCGATCATGCGGCCCAGGTTGTACATGGCCCGGGGCTCACCGGCCTGGCTGGCCAGGCCCAGGAGACGGCGGGCCTCGCGGGTGTTCTGGGACACGCCCAGACCCAGGGCAAAGAGCCCGCCCAGATCGCACTGGGCCTGAGCGTTGCCGCGCTCGGCAGCCAGACCGAACCAGCGGGCGGCTTCGGCCAGGTCCTTGCGCACGATCTGGCCCTGGAAATACAGGGTGCCCAGGCGGAACATGGCCTGGTCCGATCCGGCCAGGGCCGCGCTTTCGTACCAGGACAGGGCCGCCTCCCGGTCGGCCGGAACCCCCAGCCCCTTTTCATAGGCCAGGCCCAGCTCAAAGGCCCCTTCCAGTTCTCCGGCCAGGGCGGCCTTTTTGAACCAGGACGTGGCCTGGCGTGGGTCCTTGGCCACCCCGTTCCCGTCCCGAAAGAGATGTCCCAGGGCCAGCATGGCCGTGGGCAGGCCCGAATCCGCTGCCTTGCGGAACCACTGGGCGGCCTTGGCCGAATCCTGGGGCAGGAGCGCGCCGCGCAGGTACATGAGCCCCAGCCGGGCCTGGGCCAGGGCGTCTCCGGATTTGGCCAGGCGGCGCACGGTCTCGGGACCCTCGGGCCCATCGGGGACGGCCTCGGCGGCGCGGGCCGCGAGAGGGGCCAGGGTCAGGAAAAGGGCCAGGACCCAGAGCGCGGCTCCGGCCAATATTTTGAAATTTTTCATCTATTCGATGACCGTGAGTTCGATGCGGCCCCAGACCGCGATCTTGTCGTCGAACTGGGCGAACACGCCCTGGACCCCGTGCACGGCCAGCTCTTCGGCCAGGCCCGTGACCCGGCGCAGGTCCCGGGGGGAGTGCAGGACATTGCCCAGGGCCGTGGCCGCCGCGTCGGCCAGGCTGCCCGTGGCCGCCCGCACCGCTACCAGGTCGCCCACGCCCAGGCTTAAAGACGGCCCGATGCGGCCCGACGAGGCGCAGAAGGAGACCGGGAACTCTTCGGGCGGGATGAGACAGCCCAGTCGGGCCTTGGACTTGGGGTCCGAGAGAAAGCTGACCACCCGCTGTCGGGTGGAGTGCAGGAAGATGTCCCCGCCGTTCTCCACCAGCAGGTTGGGGCTTAGGCCCACGAAGCGGTCGGCCACGGCCTGGGCCACGGCCCCGGCCACGGCCGCGAAGGGTCCCACCCCGCAGACTTTGGCCGCCCGGGCCATGTCCGACACCAGGTCCGGGACCCCGTCCGGGACCTCCACCGGGACCAAGCTGGCCCGAAATTCCGGGTGGAGCAGGATATAGGCCTTGAGCTGGCCGCGAATCTCCTGGAGATAGGGCAGGATTTCAGCGCTTATGTCCCGTTCGGCCGTGATGCGCAGGTCCGACTGCTCCACCACCACCTGAAAGGAGGTCTCCCCTTCCTGGGGGGCCAGGGTTTCCCGGTACTGACGGTGGGGGGAGAGGAAGAGGCCTTCGCTCACGCGCTGCGGGTGGGGTACTTGCCGCAGGTGAAGCGCTCGGCCTCGGGGCAGAAGCCCAGGGCCTCGCATTTGGCTCCGGCGGTCTGGAAGATGGCCGGAAGCTCGGCCTGGCAGATGGCCAGCATCCGTTCGGCCATGGCCCGAATCTCCCACTGGGCGCGCAGGCAGCAGCGCAGCTGGAAGAAGTGGATGAGGCTGCGGCAGTTCATGGTCACCACGATCTTGGTTTCGGCCGCCTGGGGCAGGACGAAGCGGGCGTCCTCGTTGGCCTTGTCCCCCCGGCCGTGGGCCTTGAGCATGGTCTGGAGTTCCCGGTAGGTCTCGCCCACCTGGTCCATGAAGGCCTCGAACCGGGCCTTGGCCTCGGGAATCTTGGCGATGGCCGGGGGCAGGACGTAGTCCATGTTCGAGGCGTCCACGTAGCGCTGGCTCTGCTGGGAGTAGGAGGCGATGCGGTGGCGCACCAACTGGTGGGTGAGCGCCCGGGACACTCCTTCCACGGCAAAGGAGAAGGACACGTGCTCCACCGGGCTGTCGTGGCCGGATTCGAGCACCTTGGCCACGAAATCGGCCTGGGCCGTGCGCTCGATCTCCCCGGACAGGAGCCTGGGCCACATGTCGGCCACGAACCCGGCGTGGTAGCACTGGCGGAAGGCGGCGTAGATCAGGGCCAGGGCGTTGGGGGTCGTGGACAAAAGCTCCACGCGCATTGCTTTCACCGGCATGGGAAATCCTTATTTGCGGCTTAAGGCCAGGGCCAGGGCCGTGGTCAGCTTGACCAACTCGGCGTTGTTGCGGCGCACCGTGGCCGTAAGCCTGCGGCAGATGGCAAAGAGCAGGCACAGGCCCAGGGCTGGATTGGAATTGACCAGGTCGAAGAAACGCTCCCGGGTGGTTTCCAGAAAGTCGCAGTCCGTGAGCAGAGTGACCGTGGCCGAGCGGGTGTCCCGGTCGATCAGGGCCATCTCGCCAAAGGCCGGATAGATGGCCCCGTCCAGGGTGGCCAGGACCTTTCTGGGATTCTGAAGTTCGGGGATGGGCACGCTCATGCCCTTGATGAGCATGGCCTTGGTCACCTGCACCCGGCCCTGGATGAGCACGAACATGTCGTCCCCTTCCTGGCCCTCGGTGATGAGTTCGGCCCCGGCCGGTTTGGACACGCTGAAGAAAATGGGCTTCACCGACTCCAGTTCGGTCTTGGTAAACCCGTCGAACATGGGGATTTTGGTCCAGTCCACGTCGTTCATGCCATCACCCCCCTACGCCTGGGTATGGGGCTTGAGCAGAAGCACCCCGTCATAGGCTTCCAGGGATTCCCCGTCCGGGGGATTGACCAGGACCTGGGGACCCTGCTGGCCGAGCTGGGTCTTTTGTCCGGCGGACTCGAAAAGCTCCAGGATGAAGCGGTCCAGGCCCGAGCCCTCGTCCAACACGTCCTCCAGGGACATGGTCTTGCTGGTCAGGCACAGGGCCAGGGGCAGGGCCCCGGTTCGCTGGCGCAGGGCCGCGCTGAACTCCCGCCACTTGAAGCGTTTCTCCTCGGGCTTTAGGGCATGGAAATCCAGAAGCTCCGGGCCGCTCATGCCGATCAAGCTCTGGAGCAGGGTCCACATGGAGGGGTTGGCCCCCATGACCCCCAGGATGCGCCCGGCCAGCTCCCCGCCGATGATGATTTCGTTCACCCCGGCGCGCAGGAGGTGGGCGCGGTTCTCGGTCAGGGCCACCTCGCCGTAGAGCGGGACCTTGGGGGCCAGGCTGCGCACGGTGAGCGCGGTGTAGATGCTCTGCTGATCGGCCTCCTTGCTGGGCAGGGAGCCCTGGCGCAGGATGTAGACCACCGTGGCCTCCTCGGGCCGGGCCTTGCGCATGACCGCTTCCTGGCTGGTGCTGCCCTTGACGAACTGGAGACGCTCGCCCAGGTCCAGGACCTGGGCCACCTCGTCCCGGGCCTCCTCGCTCAGGTCGTTGATCAGGACCAGGCTGCGGTCGGCCAGCATTTTGGTTTCCTGCAGGGTCTTGACCAGGCCCGGCCCGTGCCCGTTCCAGCCCGCGATGACCACGTGTCCGGTGAGTTTCACGGTGAGCAACCCCTTTCGTTTTTGGGCCTTGTGCTCCACCAGGATGGAGGCCAGGCTGCCGGTGAGCACGGAGATGAGGAACAGGCCCGAGACCATGACCACCATGGCCAGGATGCGGCCCAGGTTCGTGGCCGGGGTCAAGTCCCCGTAGCCCACCGTGGTCATGGTCACCACGGTCCAGTACAGGGCGGCCAGCAGGTCCTGCCGATCCGTGCCGTGCAGCTCCAGCAGATAGAAGCCCACGGTCCCGAGGCAGACCGTGGCCGCCAGCAGGAGGAGAATCCGTACGACCGGCTTTTGAAAGAGAGACAGAAGCCACTGGATCATGAGCGTCCGGGGTTTCCTGGTGAGGGCGGGGAGCCCGGGATCGGGCCATGCCCAAGCCGGACGGTAGCACACAATGCCCCGCAGTCAAATGAAAACATGACGGCGAGGGCTGCGGAGACCGCTGGGACGCGTCCCGCCCTGGGAGGCCAGAGTCGGCGGCGGGTCTACTGGACCAGGCCCGTGGGTCGTATGCTCCAGTGTTCCTTGGGAATGGGCAGGCAGAAGGTCTTGTCCGCCACTTCCATGCACATGAGCAGGCCGCCGTTGGCCGAATCCCAGTACAGGCGGTCCAGGAACATGGCGATGGCCTGGGCGGCGGTCATCCCTTCGGGCCGGGACCCGGGCATGTGCTGCTCCATGACCGTGCGCACCGCCCGGCGGATGATGGTCACGGCCTTGGCCGAAATGCTCACGTCCTCGAAATCGATCTCGTGCAGGGCCCCGTTGCCCTGGTTCAGGCCGGATTTCGGAATCACCCGACCGTGCAGATTCTGCAGGTTCATGGTCCACCCCCTGTTTGTACGGGGGATTTTGCAAGATGCGGGCCGCCCTCCCGGGAGCCGTCCGGCCTTTACAGGGCCGCCAAAAGTCTGCCATAGTGCTTGGAACCCGAACCTCAAGGAGCCCCTCATGCCGCGCACTGCTGGAGTCCTCTTGCACGTAACCTCCCTGCCCTCGCGCTTCGGCGTGGGCGATCTGGGACCGGCCGCCGCGGAGTTCGCCAAATGGCTGGCCACGGCCGGGGGCCGCCTGTGGCAGATTTTGCCGGTGACCCCCACCGGGCCGGGCCTGGGCAACTCCCCCTACTCCAGCTTCTCGGCCTTTGCCGGAAATCCCCTGCTCATCAGTCCGGAGCTTCTGGTCGAGGACGGGCTGCTCACCCGCAAGCATCTGGACGAGGAACCGGCCTGGCCCAAGGGCCGGGTGGATTTCGAGGCGGCCCTGGCCTTTAAGACCAGGCTGTTGCGCCAGTCCTTTTCCCGGGTGCGCCGGGGGCTGATGGAGAACACGGCCTTTGTGACCTTCTGCCGGGACAACGCGGCCTGGCTGAACGACTACGCCCTGTTCGTGGCCGTGAAGGACCGTTTTGGCGGGTTCGCCTGGACCAGTTGGCCCGAGGACCTGCGCGACCGGGAGGCCCTGGCCCTGTCCCGCTGGGGCGCGGTCCTGGCCGAGGAGATTCTGTATCAGAAGCACCTCCAGTACCTGTTCTTCCAGCAGTGGGGGGCCTTCCGGCACATGCTGAGGGAGCACGGCCTGGAGCTCATGGGCGATCTGCCCATCTACGTGAACCACGACTCCTCGGACGTGTGGGTCAACCGGAGCCTATTCAAGCTGGACCGGAACGGAATGCCCAGGAGCGTGGCCGGGGTTCCCCCGGACTATTTCTCCAAGACCGGCCAGCGCTGGGGCAACCCGGTCTTTGACTGGGAGGCCTGCCAGGCCCGGGGGTACGACTGGTGGATCGCCCGGCTCTGGCACCATTTCGGCCTGTTCGACCGGGTGCGCCTGGACCATTTCCGGGGATTCGCGGGCTATTGGGAGATTCCGGCCGAGGAGGAGACCGCAGTGCGCGGGCAATGGGTGCGCGCCCCGGGCCGGGAGCTGTTCGGCCTGGCCCGGGAGCGCATCGGGCGGCTGCCCATCGTGGCCGAGGACCTGGGGGTGATCACCCCGGACGTGAAGGCCCTGAAGGAGGACTTCGGGTTCCCGGGCATGCGCGTGCTCCAGTTCGGCTGGGGCGGGGACCTGGCCGAGAACGACAACGCCTTTCACAACCACGAGAAGAACTGCGTGGTCTATACCGGGACCCACGACAACGCCACCACCCGGGGCTGGTACCGCACCGAGACCACTGCGGCCGACCGTCGCCTGGTCCGCGACTACCTGGGACGCCGGGTGGACGAGACCGGGGTGGCCTGGGATTTCGTGCGCCTGTGTCTCATGAGCGTGGCCGAGACCGCCGTGGTCCCGGCCCAGGATCTCCTGGGACTGGACGCATCGGCCCGCATGAACACCCCGGGCAAGGCCAAGGGCAACTGGGGCTGGCGTCTGGTCCCGGGCCAGCTCGACGCGGCCCTGGCCGAGCGCCTCCTGGCCCAGATCAAGCTCTACGGCCGCTTCCGGGCCGTGCCGGAGGAGAGGGGGGCCACAGCCCTGGGGGTGAAGCCCTGATCCGCCCGGAGTCCCTGTCGTCAGCCTGGGGAGCGGCCAGCCGGAAGGGCTTTTGCCTGGCCGGTGGCTCGTTCCTGCCCTCGGCCGGTCGGACCTTGATAGTGACCCTGGCCCTGGTTCTGGCCGTCGGACCCGAGGCCGGGGGACCGGCCCAGGCCCAGAGCGTGGTGAACCAGAACCTGTTCTCGGCCGACCGCAAGCCCCCGGCCCCGCCCCAGGCCGCCCCGAGCAAGCGCCAGAGCCTGGACGAGGTGCGCAAGGCCAAGGTCCTGGGGATTTTCTCCATGAGCGGGGACAAGGCCGCCCTGGTCGAGGCCCCGGGCACGGTCTTTGACCTGGGGTCCAGCTCGGCCCAGCCCATCAAGGTCTGGGTGCGGGAGAAGGAGATGATCGGCGAATTCGTGGTGGACAAGATCGAGCCCGGCCGGGTGGTCCTGCGCCGGGGCGAGGAGAGTTGCGTGCTGGAGGCCAGGGTCCGGGACAAGCGCCTGGGCCGGGTCTCCCGGCCTGCCCCGCCCGCCCCTTAGCCTGGTCTTCGGGACCCATGTCCAGCCAAGAAGGAAGAATAAGAATAATTATTTCTTATTCTTGCGCGCCATTGAAAGCCGGTCCAGTTCGCGAAACGCGAACCCATTCCCCCTCTTCTCTTTAACTCTGCGGTCCAGTCCCTCCGGCCCGGCCGTCCAGCTTGCGGGCCAGTTCCTCCAGCAGCCCGGCCCCGGCAGCCACGGACTCCACGCGCCCGGGCGCGGGCTGCGCGCGGCGATGCACCCACTGGGCCATGGAGAAGAGTTCGGTCGGGTCTTCGGAGCGGCAGGCCTCGCACCATTTGGCCACGGTTTGCTGGATGTCCTTGCGCAGGCCCTCGCGGATGGCGATGTCGGCCTTGAGCTGGTCGGCGCGCTGCTGGAGTTCGACGGCGTGCTCGTGGCGCAGGGCGCTGTCGTGGCTGTATTCGTTCAACATATCCTGGTAGGCCGTGTTGCCCTTCTGGGCTTTCCGGTCGGCCAGGTCGTATTCGGCCATTTTCTTGCCCATCTCCGGGTGGGCGGCCAGGGTGGAGAGCACGACGGCCGAGCGGCGGGCCAGCCCGGCGTACAGGCGCAGCATCTCCGCGGTCTCGGCCGGGGTGAGCAGCCGCCGGACCTGGCCGCCGCCCGGGGCCGGGCAGTCCTTCTCGATGTTCTCGGAGCACCAGATGAGCATGGTCACAAAGGGGTCGGCATAGGTCTGAAAGAGATGGGACAGGCGCTCCGGGGCCAGAATGTAGTCCAGGAGGGCCTGACGGGTCTTCTGGATGGAGTCCGGGACCTGGGCCATGCCCGTGGGCGAAATGCCGTACCGGGCGTTCAGCTTGGAGAAGGTCAGGGCCAGGCTTCCCTGGCCGCCGGGCAGGGCCGGGCGGTATTTCTCCAGCAGGAAGCGGGCCACGTCCTCCACGAAATCAAAGGTGACGGTTTTGTCTTCGTTGATGAGCCCCGAGGCCGGGGACTGGGAGGCGTTGGCCCCGGTCTGGGCTGCCGGGGACGCGGCCTTGGGCTCGGCCGGGGTTTCCGCCGAAGAGGCCAGGGCCGCCGGGGCCGGGACCGTTTCCGCCTGGCCGACCTGGCCCCGCACCGAGGAATTGGCGCCCCCGGAATCAGGGCCCGGGGCCTCGCTTTTCGGCAGGAACAGGAAATAGGCTGCGGCCGCGATGATCGCGGCAGCGGCCAGACCACTGGCGACTTTGGCTTTGGTTGACCAAGACATGGCTTTTCTCCAGGACCGTTCGGGCTGCCGGGGATGAGGGAAGTATCCTGGGCTCATCTGTAGCCCAGGGTGTGCGGGATGCCAAGGAAAAGGTTCATCGGGCCAGGGGGACCGGGGGGTCAGGAGCGGGCCTGGGAGGCAAAAGCGGCCGCCGTCAGATGAACTGCGGCCATTTGACCATGCGCTTCTTCAGGTCCAGGGTGCGGCCGTCCACCACGAAGGTGCCGTCGCCAACGGCGTGGCAGGTCCGCCGCTCCGTGCGGCCGGGGTCGATCCAGGCCTGTACGCACTCCAGCACGAAGAGGCAGTACCGGTCCGCCAGGCTGTCGTCGATCACCCGGCATTCGAGGTTGGCCAGGCACTCGGCGATGAGCGGGGCCTGGACCTTTTCGGCTGGCCGGGCGGTGAGGCCGAAGGCCTGGAGCTTGTCCACGTCCCGGCCGGAGCAGTTGCCGATGTCCACCACGGTTTCGATGAGGTCCACGGTGGGGATGGCGATGACGCATTCCCCGGTCTGGCTCAGGGCGGCGAAGCTGTGGTTGCCGGGGCTGACGACGCACCCGATCTGGGGCGTGAAATCCATGAGCATGTGCCAGCTCATGGTCATGACATTGGCCTTGCCGCCCTGCGCGGTGGTCAAAAGGACCACGGGTCCGGGCTCCAGGAAATGAAAGGCCTTGTCCAGCGGAAATTCGGTCATGTCTGTCCCCCTGGTTTCGGGGAGGCCGGAGCGCGGCCCGGCAGGGCAGGGACGGCCGTCCCCCGCCGCGAGCAGAAGGCAATATCAGGGGGCTGTCAAGAGGGGACGGCTTCGGGCCGGGAAGGCGGCGCAACGTCGGCTCCCGCAGCCCGGTCAGGGCTGCCGGGAGTCGTCCCTCCGGGATATTACGTCCGGAGAGGGGCGGGGCGGCGTTGGGGGAAAAGGCGGTCCGGGGCGCGGTCAGCCGTGCAGTTCGAGGAGGATCACGGCCTTGCGGGCCAGGGCGGGCAGGCTCTTGGGGCTGTCCAGGTTCAGTTTCTTGAGGATGTTGGAGCGGTGCTTTTCCACGGTCTTGGTGCTGATGGACAAGAGCTGGCTCATTTCCTTGTTGCGCTTGCCCCGGGCGATGAGGCCCAGGATTTCCTTTTCCCTGGGGGTGAGCATGCTTAAAAGCGGCAGGGGGCCGGTCTGGCGGCGGGCGGCCAGGTAGCCGTTGACCACCAGCCGGGACACGTTGGGGCAGACGTACATATGGCCCTTGAGCACGGACTCGATGGCCAGGAAGAATTCCTGGGAGTCGGCGTCCTTGACCAGATAGCCGTCGGCCCCGGCGCTGAAGGCCGAAAACACGCTGTCGTCGGTCCCGTGCACGGTGAGCACGAGCACCTTGGCCTGGGGGTCCTGGATCTTGATGCGGTGGATGGCCTGGGCTCCGGAGAGATCGGGCAGGGAAAGGTCCATGAGCACCAGGTCCGGCTTGAGTTTGGTGTGCATCTCGATGGCCTTGGCCCCGTCGCCCGCCTCGCCGACCACCTCAAGATCCTCGCGTTCCCTGAGCAGCAGGCGGAGCGCCTCACGGAAAAGGGTGTTGTCCTCCACCAAAAGGATGCGATGTCGTTTCATGGAGCCTCCAGGCACGCGAGTGCTGATTCATTCGAAATTCGAAAAAAACATGCCACAGTTCAATGGAGCGGCAAAGTATTATTTCCATTTTATTCGGATAAAATAACCCTGGCCTTCTCCCGCGCCAGGACGGACGCCAGACTGGGCCAGGGGCGAAAGATCAGTTCGGCTCGTCGGGACGGGGCTGCTCCCGGACCACCCGGACTTCAAGGCCCTTGTCGCGGATGGCCTGGGCCAGGCGCAGGGCCCGTTCCTCCTCGACAAAGGCCGCCACCACCAACTGGGCGCGGCCGGTCTCGTCCCAGAGCCAGATGTGCTCCACCATGCGGATGCCCATGGACTGCACCTTGAGGCGCAAGTGTTCCCGGGCGGATTCCCGGGCCTGGAAGTCCTCGGCGTTCAAGGGCTCTCCGACCACCACCACCTGCCAGCGCGGGTCGTCCGGGGCGCTTGCGGGGCGGGGGGCGGAGCCTTGCAGGACGCCAGTCAGGCGGGCGATGGTCCGCTCGATGTCTGCTATCAAGGGGTTCACTTGGCCCTGATACCCGGGTTGCCGCATGGAGACAAGCCCACAAGCGGAAAGATCGCCTTTGGATGAGCATGAGGGCGTCTCCCCCTTGATTTTCAGGAGGCGCGCGTCTACTATCCCCCTTCACTCCCAGGGAGGCAGTATGGGTGAGGACAAAAGACGGCGCATGCGGGTGGAGGTCGGCGACTTCTCCGCTGTGATCGATACCGAGGCAGGGTCCTTTCCGGTGCGTTTGGGCAATTTGAGTCTCAAGGGCCTTGGATGTACTGGGCATGCGGGGCTTGAACTCGGCCAGGCCTGCACCGTGCGTCTGACCCTGGGGGCTGGGGTGGAGGTGGCCGTGGAGGGCGTCGTGGTCCGATCTGACGGCGGCCGCGCGGCCGTGGATTTCACCAGCATGGACCCGGACAGCTTCTACCACCTGCGCCGCATCGTTCAACTGCATGCGTCCGACCCTGACGCCGTGGACCAGGAACTCAGGTTCCCGGCCTTTGTCCACCCCACGGAATGACCGGCGCAACCGAGACGTGTTTTTGTGGTCCGTTAAGGGCCAGTCTTTCCGGGCACTGGCCGGACGGCCCTGGACCGACGACGGCAACGAGGTAGGCGGACATGGCCAATGAATTTGTCCAGGCCCGGCAACAGGCCCTGGATGTGAAGTCCCTGCTTCGGGACGGCCAGTTGGGGCAGGCCGTGCGCAGCGCCTGCCAGGCCGCCCAGGCCGCCCTGTCCCCGGCCCTGTCCAAGGGCGAGTTGGCCGATCTGCGCCGCATCCTGGAAAAAGTCGTGTACGTCCTCAATTTCGACCCGGTCTTCCGGCAGGTCTGCCCCTCGGGTGTGATCTATTCCAGCGGAGACGAGAAGCGCCTGGTCCAGACCCTGGTCCAGCTCGAAGGGTCCATCGAAACCACCCGGCATACTCTGGAGGCCGAGGAGCGCGCGGCCCAGGCCTCAAGACTCCAGGACATCCTGGACAAGGCCAAGGCCTATCTGGAGGGCGAGGACGTCAAGAAGGCCGTGGTGTTCTTGCGCAAAAGCGCCAAGGAGCAGGCCGCCAACTTTGATTTCATCATGAAGCTCGGCCAGATGCTCTACGCGGCCAAGCATTTTTCCGAGGCCTACGACATCTACGAACTGGCCCAGAAGATCCGGCCTGAAGACGTCGTGCTGCTCAATCTCATGGGTTCCTGCCTGCGCCAGATGGGCAAATACGATTTCGCCGCCCGCTTTTTTTCCCAGGCCCTGGACATCGATCCGGAAAATCCCACCCTGCTGTTCAACGCGGCCCGCAATTTCATTGACGGACACAAATGGAACCAGGCTCAGGACCTGCTGAAAAAAGCCCTGGCCCTGGACCCGGGCTTCGAGCCTGCCAGCAAGGCGCTGCGCGCCGTCGAGCGGCACATCTTCGGATACTAGCTCCATGCTTCTGGAAAATTACCGGGTCTATGTGTTCAACGAGGCCGACGCCTCGGGACCCATGTTTCAGCTCAAGGGCTGGATGCTGGTGGGCACGGCCCTGGCCTTTGCGCTGTTGGTGGGGCTCAACCTGTTCTTCGTCATGGGCTATCAGGGCATGCTCTGGTCCCAGGCCAAGCTGCGCACCGCGGATCGGGAGATCGTGGCCCAGAAGGACCAGCTTCTGTCCTCGGGCCTGGAGCTCAAAGGCCTGGGCCAGTCCTTCCGGGGCATTGCGGACATCACCCCCAAGCTGCGCATCATGCTCAATCTGGGTCCCGGGGTCCGCTCCAATGTGGGCCTGGTGGACACCTTGGACAACCGCCTCCCCCAGATTCTGGCCCTGCCCGTCTCCTTGCGCAAGGGACCGTTCCGTTCCCTCTCCCGGCTCCTGGACACCCTGGGGACCGAGATCCTGCGCGAGGAGACCGCCCAGCAGGAAGTGGTCATCGCCCTGTCCCTGCAGAAGAAAAGCCTGTCGCGTATTCCCTGCATCTGGCCCGTGCGCGGGGAGATCCTCTCGGAATTCGCCCACCGCATCGACCCCTTCAGCGGCAAGCGCGAGTTCCACAGCGGGCTGGACATCAAGTCCCCGCCGGGCACGCCCGTGGCCTGCGCGGCCGCGGGCACGGTCATCTACGCCGGATGGATGTCCGGGTACGGCTGGGTGGTGGATATCGACCACGGGGGGGGCATCGTCACCAGATACGGGCACCTGCTGAAGATACTGGTGCGCGAGGGCCAGACCCTGGCCCGCTACGACACCCTGGGGCTGGTGGGCAGCACGGGCCGGGCCACCGGTCCCCATCTGCACTACGAGGTGCAGGTCCAGGGCGATCCGGTGAACCCGCTCAACTACATCATTCGTTAGGGGCGGTTTAAGGCTTGGCCGGGCCGCCCTTGCCTTCCTGGGCAGCCGGAGCCCATTCGCGCACCGGCACGGACATCTCCTGGGCAATGCCCGCCACGATGGACCCCAGGGGGGACTCGGTGGTGCGCGTCTTCTGCTTGAGCACCACGTAATCCTTGTCCAACTCCACCTCCACCCGGCCGGACTGCTCCATGGACACCAGGGTCTCGCCCGAGGCCGCGTCCAGGATCTTGATCTGCAAGGTCAGCGAGGTGTGCCCGGCGGTTCCGCCCATGAAGAAGAAGGGCACGTACCCGACCACGGCCAGTTGCGCGCCCATCTGCCGGGCCACGGCCGCGGCCTGTTGGGGATTGCGGTAGTAGAGGGTTTCGTCAAAGAACATGCCGGAAAAGACCTGGTTGCCGCTCCAGTTGTGCCAGAACAGCCGGGCCAACTGGGGTCCCAGGGATTCGGGCTTGTCCGTGCTCTGGGTCACCCGGAAGGGGAAGAACACGGCCGATACCTCGTGGGGATGGTCCGAGGTGGGGCGGACGTAGATGTTCAAGTTGGACAGGCGCACCGGGGCGTCGTTGTAGTACACCGCATCCGGGGGCAGGCGCGCGTCAATGCTGGCGCAGGCGTAAAGCCCCAGGCAGAGGATGGCCAGGGAGAAAAGGCGAAGGGTCCGGTTCATGCTGTTTCCCGCCAAAAATTGAGGTTGGTCCTGGCCCCTGGCCGGACGGCCGCCAGGGATTTGACGCCGTGAGAAGCGGCCGGGCCGTTTCCAGGGGGAAAAGCAAGTTCCGTTCCAGCCCTATTGGGGGAGCCGGGTGGGCGCGGGAATCTCGGAGACCGAGGCCATGAGTTGGTCCCGGGAGCGCAACAGGGACTTGCGCAGGAAGCGGCGTCTCTCCGGGGAGACCAGGCGGAAGCGCGGGGACAGGGCCATGCGGGTCAGCTCTTCCATCTCCTTTTCCATGGCCCCCAGCCGGTCCAGAAAGGCCTCCTCGCCCGGGCAGACCCGGGCCGCCAGCCGGGCCAGTTCGGCCACCTCGGCGGCCAGGCGGGTGAACTCCCCGGCCTTCAAGCTGGCCTTGTCCGCGCGCCTGGCCCACAGACCCTGCCAGCGCTTGGTGATCCAGGACAAAAGGCCCATGTTCTCTCTCCGGCGCCGGTCAGATGGTGGGGGTCTTGGAACGCAGCAGCACCAGGGCCAGGACCATGATCAGGACCAGGGGGATGGCCGAGGCCAAAAGGACCCGGGAATAGGTGGTCCGGTGCAGATATTTGTAGCCGATGAAGGACAGGGTCATGCTCCAGAAAGCCGCGGCCATGGGGCCAAGCACAGGCACCAGGCACAGGATGAACGGGGCGCTGGAATAGGCCATGGCCCGGAAGGTGGCCTCGAACCCGCCCTGGGCGGCCTTGACCGCGCTCAAGAACAGATGGTTGAGCCCGGCGGCCGCAAAAAGCAGCCCGCTGAGCAGCAGGGGGTAGAGCACCAGCATGGCCATGGAACTGAGGCCCATCATCACAGGCCCGGCCGCGCCGTCCACCGGGGCGTCGCCCAGGCCGGACATGCCCGTGAACCCGGCCAGTCCCCAGAGAAATTCGGTCACGGCCTGGAATTCCGAGAGCAGGAGATAGAAGATGAGCGGCTTCATGATCCCCCGGTTCAAGGGCATGGCCTGGAAGAACAGCCGGGGCGAGGTCAGGACCCGGCGGATGGTCTGCCACAGTCCGGGGAAAAAGCCGAAATCCTCCAGGCGCTCAAAGGGCGGCTCCACCGGCGGCAGGGCCGTGTCCTCGGCCTCCATGGCCCGGATCCAGCCGTGGTCCTGGAACTCGGGCCGATTCTGTTCCGGGGCCTGGTCCGGGGCCGGGGTCTCGGGGCTGGTCTCCTGGGCTGGGGCCTCGACAGGGCCTGGCCGGTCCTGAAGTCTCTCCCAGATGCCCGGGCTGCCGGGCCTGGGCGGTTGGGCCTCCCCGGACTCGGCCTGACCAGTCTCGGCCTGGCCAGTCTCGGCCTGCGCCGGGGACAGGGACTTGGCCGCATCGAAAATCGAGGGCGGGGGCAGTTCCCGGAACTGGAATTTATGCCCGCATTTCGGGCAGGTGGCCAGTTGAGCCCGGGACGGGAGCGTCTCGTCCGGGATCTCGCGACTGAAAAGGCATTCAGGGCATTTGATGTGCATGGGGCGTCCTTGGCCAGACCGGAATAAATCCTGCGGAGCATACCGCTTCCGGGCCGTGGAAGCAAGGCCGGTCAGATTCCCTGATCAAGGAGGAGCAGGCGGTCGGGGCCGCTGGCCGGGTCCAGGAGGCCCAGGGCCAGGCTGGGGTATTCAACGCTCAAGGTGTGGCTGACCCCCCCGCCCGAGGCCGCGTCAAAGAGCTTGAGCTTGCGCTCCAAGTCCTCGCTTTGACGGGCGAGATGGTTGAAGTGCAGGATGCTCCCGCCCAGGGGCAGGCCCAGGGGCGGGGCCAGGCCGGTCAGAACCTCGTGCACGGGCCGTTCGTAGCGCAAGCCCGGGACGCGGCGGAAGAGCCGCAGTTGGGGATCGGGCCACAGGCCGTAGCCGATCTTGCAGCGTCCGGGGTCCGGGTACAGGGTGCGGCGTTGGAAGCAGTATCCGTTCACGTCGGTACGGGCCAGCAGGGCCGGGAGCTGCGCGGCCAGCCGGGGGCAGAGGCGTTCGTCCCCGTCCAGGGTCAGGACCCAGTCCCCCTGGCAGGCGGCCAGCATGGCGTTGCGCTGGGCGGCGAAATCCCCGGCCAGGGGCCGGGCCAGATGGCGGACCCTTTCCTGCGGCAAGCCCGGGATCATATCCGGGACCATGTCCGAGATACTGGGCAAGGGATCGGGCAGGTCCGGGCTGTCCCAGACCAGCACCACCTCCTGGGCCTGGGCCGGGATGCGGGCCAGAAAGTCCGCGAGGTCCGGCTCCCCGGGCCGCAGGATGGCGGCAAAGGACAGGCTCGGGCCAGGGCCGGGCACAGTCTGGTGGGCCGTGGCCAGTTCCTCGCAGCGGGTCTGGGTCAGCAGGCGGCGCAGGGGGCGCAGGCCTTTCTTGGCCTCGGGCGTCAGCTCGGGGTTGTCCAGGATCAGGGCCGCGCCCTGGCCCGGGCCGTGCAGGTTGAGGAGCAGGAGCATGGCCCAGGCCGAGGTGTCGGCCAGGACCAGGGTCCGGCCGTTTCCGGCCAAGGGGGCGCGGTCCGCCCGGGAAAGCACCCGGCGGGCCAGGGCCGGGTCCGGTTCGCAGACGATGAGGCGGGCCGTGGCTGGCAGCAGGCGATCCAGGGCCAGGGCCACCCGGCCCGAGCCCAGGCCGAGCAGGATCAGGCCGCCATGCCCCGAACGGGCCAGGCTTTCGGCCAGACGCCGGGCCACGTTTTGGGCCTGTTCCGAAGATATCTCCGGCCCGGGGTCGGCCGCCCGTGTCCCGGGACGCTCCGGCCCCAGGGAAAAGGAGAGGACCTCCCGGGTGTAGGCCTTCAAGGGGTGCTGGGTCATGGGAGGGTCACCCCCTTGCGGCTCAGAACGTCCAGGTAGATGTCCTCCAACTGGGCGGCCATATTCTGGACCCGGTAGAGCCGGGCGGCCTTTTCCTGACCCCGGCGGCCCATTTCCCGGGCCTGGTCCGGGTTCTCGAAGAGCCAGGCCACGGCCCCGGCGTACTCCTCGGCCGTGGCCGCGTGCAGGCCGGTGATCCCGTGCTCCACCAGCTCCAGTTGGGCGTTGTCTTTCAGCCCCGGGCAGGGGTGGGTGACCACGGGCAGCCCGGCGGCCATGGCCTCGGCAATGACCAGGCCGAAGCTCTCGCCCGTGTCGTTGGCGTGGGCCAGGACCGAGAGCGGGGAGAAGAAGGCGGCCAGATCGGCCTCGTCCAGGGCCGGGGGCAGGACGCGCACGTGATCCATGAGTCCCTGGCCGCGGAAGAAGTCCAGGGCCTCGGGCAGGGCCCCGATGATGTGGTAGCGCACCCCGGGCAGGCGGCGGGCCAGGATGGGCAGGATGTCAAGGGCCAGGGCCGACCATTTGCCCGGGTCGGGCCGGGAGATGCGGCCCAGGACCGGCCGGGAGAAGTCCCGATCCTTGGGGCAGGCCTGGGCGAAGAAATCCGTGTCCACCGGATTATACAGCATCTGATACAGGGGCGGGCCGAAGGGCAGGCCCGTGGTCTGTTCAAAGCGCCGGGCGCAGAACTCCGAGACAAAGAGGTGCCGGTCGATGAGCGCGGCCGAGGGGCTCGGGTCGTGGCGGCCGAAGACGTTGGTCTCCACCACGGCCGGGGTCCGGGCCAGCTTGAAGGGCCGCAGGATTTCGGGCTCGGGCCACCCGGCCCGGTGGATGTGGGCCAGGTGGGGCGCAAAACGGGTCAGGACCGAGAGCAGGTCCCCGCCGATGAAGACCGGCAGGCCCGCCTCGGCCAGAAACCGCCTGCGCTCGCCGTCGGCCGGGCTGTACACCGCGACTTCGAAACGCGCGGCGTTCAGCCCCAGGGCCAAAAGCTGCATGACCTTTTCGGTCCCGCCCAGTCCCAGGCCCTTGACCACGTGCAGGACCCGGATGCGCTTGGTGTCCATGGACCGCACCTGACACAAGAGCCTGGGAAAGGCAAACAGAGAGGCTGAAAATGTCGCGGACATCCATAAGCTTATCAGGAAAAATTCCGATGAGATGAAAACGCGGCAAGGGGGGGTATCTCGGCCCTTGCGGCTTGACACACTCTCGGGAGCGGGCTACTCCGCCAAAGACGATACATGGAAAGTCTAGGGCGCTTGCACCTTGTTTTTGTACTTATTATCAAGCGATTGTATCCGGGCGCGGTCCTGGCCCGGGCTCCAGGAGGGATGACATGCGGCTCACCCTGTTCGTCAAGATGCTGGGCATGATTTTCATCTCCGTGGCCTTTGTGGCTGGCGGAAACTTCCTGGCCAACCGATATTTTCTCACCCAGACCATCAACCAACAGGACCAGCAGGACGTGGAAGAGCGGGCCGACCTGGTCCAGTCCAATTTTGACAAGCAAAAGGCCCAACTGGTGGCCCTGGCCCATCTCATGGCCGCCAACGAGGTCTTCGCGGAGAAACTGGTGGCTGGCGATACCCAGTGGCTCCAGGATTTCTCCCGCCTGGTCATCAAGGAGACGGGCCTTGAGTCTGTCACCGTGGCCGACGCCGAGGGCAAATGCGTGGCCCGCGGCCATTCGGACAAGTTCGGCGACAGCGTGCTCAGCCAGGTCAATGTGCAAAAGGCCTTGAAGGGCGAGGTGAGCGTGGGGGTCGAGGCGGGCACGGTGGTCAAGTTCTCCCTGCGGGCCGGGTATCCGGTGCGCCAGGGGGACAAGATCGTGGGCTCGGTCACCCCGGGCCTGACCCTGTCCTCGGACTCCTTCGTGGACCAGGTGAAAAAGGATTTGAACCTGGAGTGCACCATCTTCCAGGCGGACACCCGCGTATCCACCACCATCGTCAAGGAAGGCAAGCGGGCCGTCGGGACCAAGCTGGACAACCCCAAGATCATCGACGCCGTGCTCACCCGTGGCCAGAAGTACCTGGGCCGCAACGTCATTTTCGGAGCGGACTACGACACGGCCTACTGGCCCATCATCGACGTGAACACCAAGGTCGCGGGCATGTTCTTCATCGGCAAGAAGCGGGACTTCATCGAGAAGGTTCTGTTCGAGACCCTGGTGGCCAACCTGCTCTCCACCCTGGTGGTGGGCGTGATCATGATGACCGTGGGCTTCATCTTCAGCCGGGTCCTGGTCACCCCCATCAAGAAGAACATCACCTTTGCCAATCAGGTGGCGGCCGGGAATCTGGACGGGTCCCTGGACGTGCAACGCGCCGACGAGATCGGAACCCTGGCCGACTCCCTGCGTAAGATGGTGGGCACCCTGAAGGAAAAGATTTTCGAGGCCGAGGCCAACACCTGCAAGGCCGCCGAGGAGTCCCAGAAGGCCCAGCAAGCCACCCTGGAAGCCCTGGAGGCCAAGGAACAGGCCGAGCGGGCCAAGCTGGAGGGCATGCTCACGGCCGCCGGGCGCATCGAGGGCATCGTGGAGCGCATCACCGCCTCTTCCGAGGAGCTTTCGGCCCAGGCCGAGCAGATCAGCAAGGGCTCCGAGGTCCAGAAGACCAGCGTGCAGGACGTGGCCAGCGCCATGGAGCAGATGTGCGCCACCATCATCGAGGTGGCCCGCGGGGCCGAGGATGCCGCCCACAAGGCCGAGGAGGCCAAGCACAAGGCCCAGGAGGGCGCGCGCACCGTGGAGCAGGTCAACTCCTCCATCCTGGCCGTGCAGAATCAGGCCCAGACCATGAAGGGCAATCTCTCGGAACTCGGCAAGCAGGCCGAGAACATCGGCCGGGTCATCGAAGTGATCACGGACATCGCGGACCAGACCAACCTGCTGGCCCTGAACGCGGCCATCGAGGCCGCCCGGGCTGGCGAGGCCGGACGCGGTTTCGCCGTGGTGGCCGACGAGGTCAGAAAGCTCGCGGAAAAGACCATGGGCGCGACCAAGGAGGTGGGCGACAGCATCCGGGCCATCCAGGAGACCACCCGCCGGAACATCAAGGACATGGACATCGCGTCCGGAGACATCTCCAAGGCCACCGGACTGTCCTCGGAGTCCGGAGACGCCCTGCGCCAGATCGTGGAGCTTTCGGATTCCAACAACCTCCAGGTGCAGCGCATCGCCACCGGGGCCAAGGAGCAGACCCAGGCCGCCGAGGGCATCAACCGCAGCGTGGGCGAGGTGCACAAGGTGGCCAGCGAAACCGCTGACGGCATGCACCAGTCGGCCATGGCCATCGGTGAACTGGCCGAGATGGCCGCCGAGTTGCGCAAGATCGTGGACGAATTCAAGGCCGGGTAGTCCGGCCTTTCAGGGCCGCCGGGCGGGCCAGGCCGGGATGCGCACCACGAACATGCGCGGCCAGAGCTTGCCCGTGACGTAGAGAAGCCGCGCCTCGGGGTCCCAGGCCAGCCCGTTCAAGGTCTCGGCCCCGGCCGGGACCCGGCTGCGCAGGGCGGAGAAATCCAGCCGGGCGGCCACTTGGCCGCTGCGCGGGTCCACCACCAGCACCTGGTCTTCGTGCCAGACATTGCAGAGCACGAACCCTTCCGCATATTCCAGCTCGTTCAAGCGGTCGATCCCCCGGCCGTTCTCTGTCACCCGCACCTGTCCCAGGACCCGGAAATCCCTGGGCGACCGGAAGGTCAGCGTGTCCGTGCCATTGCTCATGATGAAGCGGGTCGGGTCCGTGGCCAGGCCCCAGCCTTCGCCCTTGTAGGGATGTTGGCCCTTGGGCGCGAGGGTCTTCAGGTCGTAGACAAAGGCCTGCCCACTGGTCCAGGTGAGTTGGACCAGGGTGGCGTTCCATAGGGCTAGGCCCTCCCCGAAATACTCCCGGGGCAGGGGGCGCAGGTCCAGGACCCGGCCGGTGCGGGCCTCCACCTTGCGCAGGGAGGAGAGGCCCTTGAGCCCGGTGCTCTCCCACAAAAATCCCTTCGCGAACACCAGACCCTGGGTGTAGGCCCGGGGATCGTGGGGCAATTCGGCCGTAAGCTCCCAGGTCAGGAGCGGGGCCGCCCGGGCCGGGATGGGGGCCAGGATCAGGCAGGTCAGAACCAGGAGGCGAAGCACCCAGGACCGAGAAAAGGGAGGGTTGTTCATAAGCTGATCCTACCTCGTGTCACGTTCCGGAATTGGCCAGGCTTTCGGCCGTGCGCAAGAAGAAGAAATAATTATTCTTATTCTTCAATCTTGGTTGGCCGTATTTCTGGAACATCATTTTAGACCCAAGCCGGGCGGTTATCAAGAATCAGCGGTGTCGTCGGGTTTTTGACGGATGCGACGCGGCCCGGGCTTTGCCCCGAGGGACGGCCATGGGCCAGGCCAGGAGCCGGGCATGAAAAAGGGGCTCTCCGTGCGGAGAGCCCCTTGAGATGATTGCGGAAAAAATTAGCCGTGCTTGTTCACGTAAACGCTGGTGGGCCGTTGGGGCCTGGAGCCCGCGTATCCGGTCATGCGCCGGTTTTCCATCTGGACCCGGGCCAGGTCCTCTTTCAGGGCCGCATGCAGCTTGCAGGCCTCGGCCGTGAGCCGTCCCTGGAGCTGCTTGAGCCGCATGAGCTTGTCCATGAGATGCTTCTGGTCCGGATCGGCCTTGATTCCCAGGACCTGCTCCATGATGGTGAAGCGTTCCTCCGCAGTCCGGCTGGCCTGGTCCACGTCCCGGGCCTCAAGATGGTCCAGTTCCTGTTCTCCCAGGGCCAGAGCCCGATCCAGGATCTGTTCCGGGCCGGACATGGCTAGGCCTGTTCAGGGCTGTGCAGTTCGCCGCGCAAATTGGTGATGACCTTTTTCCACAGCTCCACCGTGGGCAGGAATTCGTATTCCAAAAGGTCGGCCAGAAGAATCCAGTCCTCGTTCTCCAGGACCTCGGTCATTTCGCTGAACAGGGAAGACAGGGACTGCGAGGCCTGGTTGAACTCGACATTGGCCTCCAGCTTGAACCCGTCGTGGAGCACCCCGATCATGTTCAGGAAGTCCCGGGTCACGTCCAGGAGGTCCTGGTACATCTCCAGGGCCTCGGCGTCGTCGGCCTGGCGGAAGAGGTCGGCCACACCCTTGGCCCCGTCGCCCATGAGCTTGACCACCTTGTACAGCTCGCTGGTGATGTTCACGGCCATCTGGTCCGAGGGCATGGTGCGGATTTCCACGCTGCTCACCTCGTGCACGTCGATGTCCTCGGCCTGATTGGGGTATATCTCGGAAAAAGGCTCGTCGTTGACCAGGACGTCGGTGACCACGCGGTCGGTCAGAAACCCCTGCTCCACGACTTTATTGAACAACTGCTCGAGGTTCTCGAAATTTTTGATATCCAGCTCGCTGGCGCGTCCATCGATGACGATCATCCGGGTATCCTCCTGTGGGGTGAACATTTTACCAAAACTGATGGTTTGGTGGAGGATATACAAGAAGCGTGCCGCGACTTGGGCAGGGGGCCAAGGCCGTCCTAGACGCGGCCCACGGCCTGGGCCAGGGCCGCGATCAGGCTGCGGTGCCGGGCGGCCAGAATCGCCAGATCGGCCACGGTCCGGGCCTGCTCCTGGGACTGGCAGGCCCACAGGGAGGCCAGGGCCGTGGTCCGGGGATTGGTCGTGAGCGTGCTCTCGATGCGGCGGCAGGTGGTCAGGAATTTGGTCTTGAGCGCCCCACGGGGACTTACCCCCAACAGGGTGGCCTGCTGCACGGCCAGCTCCAGGAGGCCCGAGGCCTCGTCCAGGGTGGCGGCCAGGGCCTGCCGGGTTTCCGGAGAGAAGGCCATATCCGCCCCCATATCCGGCGAAGTCGGCTCGGCCCCGTCCAGAAAGGGACCCAGGATGTCGTGCTGCAGGCGCATCCATATCCCCCGGTCACTCTGGTCGTGGCCCGAGAGGCTGCCTAAGGTCATGAGCCCGTCCGCTCCCTGCCGGGTGAGCCAGGCCCTGAGCCCCAGGCCCCGGGCCGTGGGCCAGCGGCCGGTCTTCAGATAGCCCGTGAGCAGGTCGAAGACCGGGTCAGGCCTGATGGCCCGGCGGCATTCCTGCTCCCGGGCGCAGGCCTGGCCAAAGGCGCAGGGGTGGCAGTCCAGGTCCGGCTCCAGGCACAGGGCGTTCGCCTGGCAGGGGCCGGTGTCCCAGGGCTGGGCCGTGGCCAGGAACAGGGCCAGGATGGGCGTGGACAGCCCGGCGGCCAGGTGCATGGTCCCGGTGTCGTTGGTCACCAGGGCCTGCACCTGGGTGAGCACGGCGGCCAGCCCGGACAGGTCCGTGGCCCCCACCAGGTTCACGCAGGGCGGGCCGTTCTCCTCGAAGCGTTTTCCCAGGGGAATTTCCCCATCCGAGCCCAGGAGCACCGGGCACAGCCCGCGTTCATCCCAGAGGCGGCGGCCCAGGGCCTGGAAATGGGACAGGGGCCAACGGCGGCGGTCTTCGCTGGCCCCGAGTTGCATGGCCACGAAACCCGTGGTCCCCTCTGGCTGGTTCGCGACCAGGAGGTCCCTGGCCTGGGTCTGGGCCGCTGCTTCCGGCCGACGCAGGGCAAAGACCGGCCGTGGCCCGCGCAGCCCGGCCGCGCGGCAGAAGAGGTCGGCCACGTTGAAGGGGCTGGCGGCCCGGCGGCCCGTGGACAGTTGCAGGAAGGCGGCCCAGGGGTTCTGGTATTGGCCGAAGCCGAACTCGTCCACCAGAAAGCCCCGGCGCTCTCGGGCGGGCAGCCTCCGGGCCAGGATACGGGCCGGAAGCGAAGGGGTCAGGTTGATGACCAGGTCCGGATTCATGTCCTGGGCTAGGTTCTGGACGAAGGCCTCCACCTCCTGAAGGGCCAGACGCCAGTTCTGGTCGCACCGGGCCAGGAACGAGGCCCCGGGCAGGGGCCGCACGGCCGAGACCCCCTCAAGCAGATCCGCGGCCGTGGCAAAATTCTCCAGGCAGACCAAGCCCACCTCTCGCCCTTCGGCCGTGAGCCCGGCAATGGTCGGCTGGGTCTGGAGCAGATCCCCGAAGCGGGTCAGGTTGATGACCAGGGTGTTCACGCAGCGCTCTCCGGCAGGGGGTTTCCGGGCAGGTGGGCGATGATGTCCGGCATCCGGGCGTTGCCGGGCGAGGGACCCGGGGCCGGGGCGGGAGCGCTGTTGCGCTGGCCGGGCTTGGGCGGCTCGGTGGGGGAGAAGGTGAAATTGCCCGTGGGGCTCCAGGGACCAGGCCCCAGGGGACCCACGGCCCGCATCTTCCAGAAATACAGGCCGGGCCGGGGCAGGGGCTGGCCGGGCTGGGCCGAACAATTGCCCCGGGCGCAGAAGTTGGCCGCCTCGTAAAAATTCTCATGCACCTTGCGGCCCCCGGCCTCGGTCACGAACAGATGATAGGAGGTGGCGTTGGCCATCCCGGTCCAGGCGTAGCGCACGGGCGGCGACAGGACCACCCGGCCCGGGCCGGGGATCATGAGCCCGGGCGCGGCCAGGGCGGGTTTGAGCAGGGCAAAGGCCAGGGGCGGGCTGGCCGGGCCAGGGACCGCGCCCAGGGCCTGGACCTGCCAGGTGGCGTTCCCGGGCGGCAGCCCGGGCAGGATCAGGGAGCAGTTGCGGCTGTCGCAGACCTTTTCCGGCTGATGCCAGGCCTCGTAGGCCACGGTCCCGTTGAGCAGGGCCACGTGCAGCCGGTAGGCCACGGCCCCGGGGGTCTCCTTCCAGAAGAGGCGGGCCGTGAGATTGCCCTGGGGGCCGTGCGGGGCCAGGGCCTGGGGCGCGGGCGGGGCGGCCACGACCAGGGTCCGGATTTCGCTCCAGGGGCCTGGCCCGGTGTTCTGCCGTCCGCCGCGCACGGCCCAGGTCACATTGCCCACGGCCTCGAAGGGGACCGAGGGCCGGGCCGTGCACACCCCGTCGGCGCAGGCCGTACCGGTCTCCATCCAGTCCATGACCAGGCTGTCTTTTTTGCGGCCGATCCACAGGTTGTAATGGGTGTAGTCCCCGTCCTGGGCCGGTTTCCAGGAAAAGAAGGGGGCTGGTTCGATGGTCTGGGCCGAGGCGGCCGGAGACAGGAGCAGGGGGATGAGCCGGGGCGGCTCCAGTCCAACCAGGGCGGTCTGGCGGACGGTGCTGGCGGCCGGGGACCCGGCCAGGAGCAGGTCCGGGGAGAGCCAGGCCCCGCTGCCCGGACCCAGGCCCATGTTGGCGTGGAACAGGGGCGGGCCGTCCCGCAGTCCGTCCAGGACTATAGTCAGACCTGGAGCCAGACCTGGAGTGAATCCTTGAGCCTGTCCCGGGGCCCCCTTGGGCTCGATGCGCAGGGCCACGGGACGCTTGGCGTTGATCTCCTCGGTCAGGCGCTTGGCCCAGGCCCTTCCGTTGTCGTAGAGGGCGCGGTCGAGCAGGGCGACCTGCTCCCGGTAGCCGAAAAACTGGCGCACGGCCTCCGGGGCCAGGCTCAGGTCGTCGCCCGAGGCCTCGCATCCGTACTGGGTGCGCAGGGCCAGTCCGGCGTCCACCACCAGTTCGGCTACGGCCTCCCGGGCCTTTTCCGGCCCGGCCAAGTCCAGGCGGTCGGGCATGTCCGGCCAAGCGTAGGCGCTTTCGGCAAAGTCCCGGCGCAGGGTGACGCTGCCCGTCCCGCTATCCGTCCCGCTGGGCAGGTCATAGGTGACCAGGCCGGTCCCGCGCTCGGGAAAGGCGTGGAAACGCAGGATCTGGGCCAGGGCCAGGGCCGAGGACCCGGCCGGTGGGGTGCAGTTCTGGGACAGGCGGGGGGTCTGGTCGTTGTAGGGCGGCCTCTGGGACCAGTCCGAGGCCAGGAGCCGGGGCACGAATCCTGGGCCGAAACGGGCGGCGTAATCGGTCAGGCGGGTGGTGAACCAGGCCGGGTCCTGGCCCAGAAGGCTCCACTGTTCGCGGATGGCCGCGCGCAGTTCCGGGTCCCGGCCCGAGGAGAGGGCCAGGCTGTCGGCCGCATCCGACGCGGCCAGGAGC
Source organism: uncultured delta proteobacterium (assembly GCA_903835685.1). Taxonomy (GTDB): domain Bacteria; phylum Desulfobacterota; class Desulfovibrionia; order Desulfovibrionales; family Desulfovibrionaceae; genus CAILNX01. Next base: position 26,876 of record CAILNX010000043.1, on the reverse strand, counting down.
AGGCCCCGCAGCCATTGTCCGGCCTGGTTCAGACGCAGGGCGGCCTGGGACGGGCCAGGGGTCCCAGGCTCCGGGGTCGGCTGTGCGGGTTCGAGGGAATACCCGGTCCCCTCGGAGACAAAGAGGATCGGGGTCAGGTCGTCGTTGTCCGCCACCACGATCTGCCCGGCCGGGAAGACCCGGAAGGCGTGGGCCAGCAGGCGCGCGCCGGAGGTGACCGGCCGGACCTCTCCCAGGGTGGGGACGGAGGCGTTGCCCAGGCTGTCCTGCTGCTTCGCGGCCCAGGTCAGCCAGTTGGAGGCCACAATACGGGCCATGACCTGGCCCACGGGGCGGGCCTGGGCTTTTGGGGCCAGGCCGGGCCAGAGGACCAGGAGCAGGAGGACCGCGAAACGGCCGGGAATGCGGAGGCGGCCTAAGTTCATGGAAAAACGAGGCTAGCCCAGGTCGGGGCGTATTTCAAGCCAAGATGCCTGGGGCTGGGAGATCAGGGGAGTCTGCGTCGCGCTAGAGACCGAACGGGTTGCCGTTCGAGGCGCTGAAGGGGGTGTAGGCCGCTGGCGGAGCGACATACAGTTCGCCCACGGCGCCTTGGCCGTTCTGCCCGCCAAAAGCGGCGTTCCCGGTCAGGCAGGCCAGGCCTGCACAGGAGCCTCCGCTGCTGCCGGTGGGTGGGTTGAAATCCTCGCTGTTCGAGGTGAGTTGGCCGCTGCCGGTCGTGGTGCCTGAAGATCCAGAGCCCGAAGTCCCTGAAGAGGATGACGAGGACGAGGAGGACGAAGAAGAGGATGAAGATGACGAGGAGGAGGAAGACGCGGACGAGGAGGACGCGGCCGTGCCGCCGCCCACGTTCACGTATACGGTTTCCACCGAGGTCGTCGAAGCCGCTGTCTCATCCGTTCCCGAGTTCTGGGCCGTGGTCTCCGCGCCGCTCTGGTCCGCGGCGCTGCCGACCACCAGCGGCGTGCGCCCGGTTCGGGTGGGGGTCAGGGAGGCCTGGTTGCCCAGGACTCCGGTCTTGGCCTGGCCCGCCTGTGCGGTCGCGCCCTGGGTTCCGCCTTGACCTGGCGCACCCTTGGACAGGGGGTCCGGGCTTGCGGCTGACTGCCAGGGCAGGACCATGGGCGCGCGTCCCCGGCCCCCGGGGGCGGTGGACACGGCCTTGGGCAGGGGGACCGGCTTCTTTTTCTCGCCGTAGATCGGGGCCGTATGGGTCACGCCCTCGCCCTTGAAGGTCACGGCATTGCCGTCGATGCCATCGATCTTGAACCCGGCCACCTCGTCGCCGACCAGGACCGTGATCCGTCCGGGCTCGCTGGCCGAGGTGGTGCCCAGAACCGTGTTGGGACCCTCCAGCACGGCCCGCCGGTCATTGCCCAGCACCATGATGCCCTTGACCTTGATCTGTTGCAGACCGGCCAGATTGACCTTGGGGGCGGCGACCGGGGCAGGCGGGGCCGGGGGTTTGCGATCCGGGGAAAACAGGTTGTGCTCGACCACGGCCGGTGCGGCGGCCAGGGCCGAGGCGGCGAAAAAGGCCGCGCCCAGGACAAGAAGCGCTGTCCTGGCCGCGTGGCCTGCTTGCCGCATCATGGGGAAGAAACGCGTCGGCATGTCTGGTCCTGGTTCCTTATTGAGAGGCCCGTGCATCGGTCTTATCGGCAAAAAAGGCCCGGGCCTTTACTCCCAACTGTTGATGTCGGCGTTTTCGCCCTCACCTCCCTCGACGCCGTCCGCGCCCAGGGAATAGAGATCATAGGGGCCGTGGTCGCCCGGGCTCTTGTACCGATAGTCCCGGCTCCAGGGGTCCTGGGGAACGGCCTTGGACAAATAGGGACCGTCCCAGCCCCGGGCGGATTCGGGCTTGTCCCGCAGGGCCTTCAGGCCCTCGTCGCCGGTGGGATAGCGGCCCACGTCCAGGTGGTAGGCGTCCAGGGCCGTGCCGAACATGGATATCTGGGCCTTGGTGGCCTTGATCTTGGACCCGCCCACCTTCTGGAAGAGCTTGGGGCCGACCAATGCGGCCAGCAGGCCGATGATGATCATGACGATGAGCAGTTCGATCATGGTGAAGCCGAATTGGCGGCGGGACTGGCGGGGGGACTGGCGAGCGAACTGGCGAGCGAACAGGGAAAACCGTTTCATTCCGTGACTCCGTTGGCCGGTCGGGTTTGACGGGCTACCGGTTATGGGTTAGACGTGGCGGCAGAACGCAAAAGGACAAGCAAGGTTCATACCAGACAGATTTTTCCCACGAGGACCATGGCCAAAGCACCGGACATCTTTTCCGCCTTGGAAACAAAGTTACACCTTGGGGAGGACCAAATCAAGAGGTTGAAGAATCTCTATCTGGTCGAATCCCTGCCTTTGCGCCTGGCCCTGGAAAAGCTCGGGGTGAGCAACGAGAACGAAGTCCTGAAAATCCTCTCGGCGCACCTCGGACTCAAGCTCCTGGAGCGCAAGGATTATCCGGAGCATCCCCTGCTCATGGAAAACATTTCCGTGCCCTTTCTGCACAAGAATTTCGTCCTGCCCATCAGCATGAAAGATAATCAGGTCCAGGTGGCCGTCAATGACCCCTTTGACCTGCCGCTTTTGAGCGCCGTGGAAAGCCGGTTTCCAGGTCGCAAGGTGACCTTTTGCCTGGGACGGCAAAGCGACATCAGCATGGCCATCGACCGCATGTACGGCGCGCGCGAGCAGGAAGAGGACCTGGAGGCCGGGGAAGGCCAGGGATCCACGGACACCTCGCTCATGGAAGGGGACCTGGAGACCTTGAAGAACCGCGCCCGCGAGGCCCCGGTGGTGCGCCGGGTGGATTTTCTCATCAACCGCGCCTTGGACATGCGGGCCTCGGACATCCATTTCGAGCCCTTTGAGGGCGATCTGGTGGTGCGTACCCGGGTGGACGGCATCCTGCACCTCCTGGACACCATCCCCAAGAACATGCAGGCCGCCATCTTGAGCCGCCTGAAGCTCATGAGCAATTTGGACATCGCCGAGCGGCGGCTGCCCCAGGACGGGGCCATCAAATGGCGCTTCGACGACCGGGCCGTGGATATCCGCGTGTCCACCGCGCCCACGCTCTACGGCGAATCCGTGGTCCTGCGCCTGCTCTCCAAGGAGCACGCCGACCACGGGCTGGAATACCTGGGCATGAGCCCGGAGCAGCTTCAAGTCCTGGAAGGCCTCATCGTCCAGGCCAATGGCATGATCCTGGTCACTGGCCCCACGGGTTCGGGCAAGACCTCCACGCTGTATGGGGTGCTTCAGAAGATCAAGGACGAGAGCAAGAAGATCATCACCGTGGAAGACCCGGTGGAGTACAAGATCGACGGGATCAACCAGATCCAGGTCAAGCCCCAGATCAACCTGACCTTTGCCACGGCCCTGCGCTCCCTGGTGCGTCAGGACCCTGACGTCCTGCTCATCGGTGAAATCCGGGACCAGGAAACCGTGAGCATCGCCATCGAGTCGGCCCTGACCGGGCATCTGGTGCTCTCCACCCTGCACACCAAGAACGCGCCCGGGGCCATCACCCGCATGCGCGACCTGGGGGCCGAGTCCTTTCTCATCGCCGATTCGCTCCTGGCCGTGCTGGCCCAGCGTCTGGTGCGGGTGCTCTGCCCGGCGTGCAAGAAGCCCTACCAGGCCGACGCGGCCGAGGTGGCCCAGTTGCGCGCCACCTTTCCCAAACTGCCCGAGGCCATCACCCTGCACCGCCCCGGCGACCCCGGGTGCAAGGCTTGCGGGTCCACGGGCTACAAGGGCCGCCAGGGCATCTTCGAGATCATGCTGGTGGGCGAGGCCGTGCGTTCGGCCATCGTGGCCGGCAAGGACGCCGGGACCATAGCCGAACTGGCCGCGCCCTTCGGCTACCGGAGCATGCTGGAGCACGGCTACCGCAAGGTCATGGAAGGGACCACCACCATTTCCGAGATTCTGCGGGTGACGAGCTTGTCGTAGAGGCCTTACGGCCGACCTTCCCGCCTCCCCAATCCTTCGGCCAAAAGGGCCACGGCCAGGGTGTTCATGCTCACGCCCTCGGCCTCGGCGGCCTTGGAGAGCATGGCGTGGAGCCGCTTGGGCGCGCGCAGATTGAATTTGCCGGACACCCCGCCCTGGCCCGAAGGCGCGGGCAGGGGACGGCCGTCGGCCTGGTACGTGGCGATGACTGCCTCCAGGGCCTCATGGCCGTTCACCAGGGCCTCCTCGGGCGTCTCCCCGTCGGACATGACCGCGCCCGGGAAATCGGGAAAGAGAATCAGCCAGCCCCCGCCATCCTCTTCGGCCAAGGGCGAAAGCTCGAAAGGATACCCGTGAAAATCGCTCATGGTTCATTCCTCCCTGCGCATGGCCTGGACCAAGGCCAGGAATTTCTTCACGTAAATGGGCTTGATCGGCCGATGGGCCGGGACAGTGGCCTCGCCGATCCCGCCCGGGAAGGAGAAGATGACGTGGCTCCCTCCGGGCCTGCGCACGCCCACTCCCAGGCGTTCGGCCAGGGCCAGCAGGTCCTCAATCCGCCAGTCTCGCGGATTGTTGCGCATTCGCTCCAGGATTTTCTCGGCCGATCCCATGAATAGCATGGTACTGCATGTGGGGCCATTGGTCAAGAGGGAGGGGGCAGGACGGAGGGGCGGCCGGGCCGATTTTCCCAGTGGACGCCGCTAAGCCTTGGCTTGTCTGAACACGATCTCCACCTTGATCTCGGCCCCCAGGGCCTTGGCGTACCGGCCCAGGGTCTTTAAGCTCACGTTCTTCCCGGACTCGATGCGGGCCACGGAGGGCTGGGTGACGCCCATGCGTTCGGCGATCTGGGCCTGGGTCAGATTGGCCTTGGCCCGGGCTTCGATCATCCGCCGAGCCAGGGCGAATTCGTCTTCCAGGGCGTCGTATTCCCGGCGGTATTCCGGGTCGTTCTGCATCTGCTCGTCGTGGTAATCGCGCCACTTAAGCGACATATCCCTTCTCCCTGGCCCGTTTGAGGGCAATGGCCATTTCCCCCGGAGGGGTCTTTTGGGTCTTCTTGGTGAAGGACCGGAGAATAACGACCTTTCGGCCCTGGACGGCCACATAGATGCTGCGGGCGATTCCGTCCTTGCCCCTCCCGCGCATTTCCCAAAGCTTTCCATCCAGATGACGGACGTAGGGCATGGACAGTCCGAGGAGTCCATAGTCCTCGATGAGGTCGGCCACCCGGCCGAGGGAGGCTCGGACATCCGCAGGCAGGGTGTCAAACTCTGCCCGGGCCTCATCGCTGACGAATTCAACGGTCCATGAACCCATGGAGTGAATATAGATTATATTTGATACATGTCAAGCGGGCTTTCCATGCCCGCGATCACGACAATGAAGCATGTCGGCCATGGCCTTGGACGTTTTCGAGAGCGCAAGGCACGCTTCTTGTAACTCCCCTCCCGGCGGTTGTGCCGACGCGCTGACCGCGCTAGAATGAAGCAGCCTCCTGCCGCCCGGAGTCCTTGGTCCGCAAGGGCCGGAGGCGTGGCGGGCTTAAGGATTTTCCGGTGTCGGCTTTCCGGCGCTCTCTCGGCGAACACGATTTGAACCCCTGGCGGAACCATGGCGCACTACGAATACCTGGCTCGGGACAAGAAGGGCGCGAAGCTCAAAGGGGCCATGGACGCCTCCAGCGTGGAGGACGCCTCCCGGAAGCTGGCGGCCAAGGGGCTCTATCCCGTGTCCATCAAGCCGGTGAAGGCCCGGCAGGGGAGCAGCGGGGCCAAGGAATCGGCCATCACCATCTTCGAGGACTTAGGCGGGCTCCTGGCCTCGGGCGTGACCGTGGACCGGGGCCTGGGGCTCATGGCTGCGGGCGAGACCGTGAAAGGGATCAAGACCGTGCTCCTGGACATGCTGGAGCGGGTGCAGAAGGGCCAGACCCTGTCCGAGTCCGTGTCCGCCTACCCGGACCTGTTCGGCGAACTGGCCCCGCATCTGTTGCGCGCGGGCGAATCCAGCGGCAAGATCGGGCTCATCCTGCCCTGGATCACGGACTATCTGCGTGAGCTGCACAATTTCCGCAAACGCCTGATCTCCTCCCTCATCTATCCGGCCATCCTCCTGGGCATGAGCGCGGTGTCCGTGGTCGTGCTCCTGGTCTACGTCATGCCCAAATTCGGCCAGATCTTCCACGACATGAACCAGGAACCCCCGGCCATCACCAAATTTCTCCTGGCCACGGGCCAGGCCTTGAGCGACTGGGGCTTCGTGCTGCCGATCATCTTCGCCGGGATATACTGGGGGGGCAAGGCCCTTTTGAAAGACCCCCGGGTGCAGTCCCGCCTGGACCGGCTGTGGATGCGCCTGCCGGTGGCCCGGAACCTTATCTTGCACAGCGATTTGAACCGCTTCTGCTCCACCCTGGGGATCATGCTGCAAAGCGGGGTGCCCATGCTCACCTCCATCCGCCTGGCCGAGAACGTGCTGGGCAACGCCTCCATCCGGGAGCGCGTCGCGCCCCTGGCCCGGGAGGTCAAGTCCGGCCGTCCGGTGAGCGAATTCTTCCGCAAGGACGACCTGTTCCCGCCCCGTCTGGGGTCCATGATGCACATAGCCGAGGAGCAGGGCCGCCTGGCCGAGGGGCTCATCAAGCTCGGCGAGCACTACCGGGGCGAGTTCCAGCAGAGTCTCGGGCGCATCGTGACCATGGCCGAGCCCATGGTCATCATCGTCACCGGCATGATCATCGGCCTTCTGGTCATCAGCATGTTCACGGCCATCTTCGGGGTGAACGAGATCGGGACGTAAGGCCATGGACCGCAAACTATCCGGCTTCACCCTGATCGAACTCCTGGTGGTCCTGATCATCGCCTCCCTGACCGTGGGCCTGGTCTTCACCGGCATGGAGAACGGGGCCAGGCGCAACAAGGAGACCGAATTCGTCCAGGCCTTTGCCTCGGGCTTAAAGCGCGCCCGCCTGGACGCCGGGCGCAGCGGGCGTCCGGCCCTGTTCCTCATCCGGCCGGACAAGAAGCTCTGCGGGGCCGGGCCCAAGCCGTCCACCTCCATTCCGGCCAACGCCGAGATTTTCGCCGACAACGTGAGCCGCGACCCGGACACCGGGGAGGTCGTGGTGGTTTTCAACCCGGATGGCAGCGCCAACGAGCGGGAGTTCCAGATCCGCTTCGACAAGTCCCGGGATTTCCGCATCCACGTCCACCCGCTGTTCGGGACCGTGCACTGGGAGCGCAAGGCATGAATCGCGGCCAGGCCGGTTTCACCCTCATGGAGGTCCTGGTGGCCCTCATCATCGCCTCCCTGGTGGTGGGCGCGGTCATGGGCCTGACCTCCCAGGACCTGCAGTTCGCCTCCCGGCTCAAGCGTAAGGTCTCGGCCGTGCGGGTCCTGGACGCGGCCGGGCAGTACCTGCTCGCCCATCCGGGCTTTTTGCGGGAGCGGCCCGACTCCATGACCCTGTCCGACCTGCCGGACAAGCCCGTGGTCAAGATCGAGATGGCCGCCGTGGACCGCACCGAGGCCGGGGATTTGAAGCTGCCGAACCAGGCCCAGCTCTTTCGGGTGGGGCTGACCCACGCCGGGGCCGCGAGTTGGCTGAGCCTCATCGTGCCGGGGAAGGAGAAATGAGCGCGGCCCGCCCCCAAGCCCCGCGCCAGGCCCTTCGCCAGCCCCTTCGCCAGTCAGGCTTCACCCTCCTGGAGGTGCTCCTGGTCACGGCCATCGGCGGGGTGGTCATCCTCATGGTGGCCACGGCCTTGAACCAATCCTTGCGCCTCTGGGATCGCCAGCGGCACACCCAGGAGCGCGAACTCCCATTTTTCATGGAGCTTTTCAAGGAACAGGTGGCCGCTTTCTGGCCTGTGACCTTGAAGATCGACAAGAAGGACCAGGTCCTTTTTACCGGCAACGAGCGCTCCTTTGCCCTGACCACCCTGCGCTCGGTGTCCGGGCTGCACGGGGGCGCTCCGGTCATCGCCCGCTACGTGTTCGACCCCGAACACCGTCGGCTGGCCTACGCCGAGATCCCCATTCCCGGGACCCTGCACATGGACCTGGCCGAGGCCTTCCTCAAGGCCGAGCCCCAGGAGGAGGCAAAGGGGAACAACCTGTTCGGCCTGGCCCCGATCCGTTTCTATTTCACCCGGGTCGAGAGTTTTTCCTTCAGCTACCGCGAAAAGACCATGGAGGGCGTGACCAAGCCCTGGCAGGAGCTTGCGGCCAAGCTGGACATGGTCCGAGTGGAAGGGCGGGCGGCCAAGGGCGAGGCCCCGGACATCCTGGTGGCTTACCCGCGCTTTCTCGATTTCCAGGGCGAGGTGAAGCCATGAGGCCCGGGCAGCGGGGCAGCGTCCTTCTGGCCGTGCTGTGGATCTGCGGGGTGATCATGTGGGTGGCCTTCATGATCGCGGCGGACCAGAAGCTCAAGGCCGAGGGGGACATCCTGGCCATGGGCCGGACCCAGGGCCTGCACCTGGCCGTGGGCGGGGCTTACGAGGCCTTGGCCCGCATGGTGGGCCAGGCCGGGGCTGGGCTTTCCGGGACCGAGCAGGCCCTGTGGCGGCCCGACGGGGTGGCCCGCGAGGTGCGTTACCCCCGGGGCCGGGCCATGGTGCGGGTGGAGACCGAATCGGCCAAGGTGAACGTGAACACGGCCGACGTGGCCGCCCTGGTCGAGGTTTTTCAGAAGGCCGGGCTCACGCCGGGCCTGCCGGAAATTCTTGCCGACCGGATTCTGGATTTCCGGGACCCCGATGAGGTGCGGCTTCCCAACGGGGCGGAAAAAGAGGAATACAAGGCCCTGGGTCTGGATTATTTCCCCTTGGACGAGCCGCTGAAGTCCCTGGACCAATTATTGCTTGTTCCCGGGGTGAGCCCGGACCTGTTCTATACCGGGGCGAGGCCCAGGCAGCCCCGGCCCGGCGAGAGCGGCGATGCGAGTCCGCCCGGCAGGTCCCGGCCTCTGTGGACCATGCTCACCGCGGCCCAGACCGGCCTGGCTCGGCTGCCTGAGAACAAGGATGACAAGAGCCTGCCCTTCGCTCCTCCCGAGGAGATCCGCAAGGCTGCCGAGAAAGCCGGGGGATTCCAAGGCAGAGAGCTGTACCGCATCGTGTCCGTGGGGCAGGTCTCGGACCAGGCCCCGGCCGTGACCCTGTGGATGATCGTGCGCCTGGGCGGCGGGCCAGGGTACGAAGTGCTCTTCCGCAAGATTTTGTGACCCGCGCCCTGATGATCTGGTGTGATGACCTGATGATGGAGAGAGGATGCGCAACATTTCCCTGAAATCCTTCCGGCCCCGGGCCAAGAACATGGCCGTGGTCTCGGTGGAGCCCGGGCGGGTGGAATATCTCATGCTGCGCCAGAAGAAGGGCCAGTGGGTGAGCGAGGCGGCCCGGGCCGTGGTCTTTCCCGAGGACGACCCCCTGCCCGAGACCTTAAGGCGCCTGGACATCTGCCCCGAGGGCCGCAAGGACACGGACCTGGTCCTGTTCCTGGCCAAGTCCTACTACCAGTTCGCGCGGGGGCTCTATCCCGAAAGCCTGGAAGGGGACCTGGAAAAGGTGGTGCGCTTCTCCATCGCCGAGAACCTGATCCAGGACGCGGCGGCCGCGCATTATTTCATGGACGCCCCCTCCCTGGTGGAGGGCGTGCTCAAGGTCCCGGTCTTCTCCATGGACAAGGACCTGTACCTGGCCCTGGCCCAGTCCCTGGACGCGGACGCCTTCGCCAGCTTCACCATGGCCCCGGACAGCAAGGGTTACAAGGTGCTTCTGGCCGACCTGCCCGAGCCCCTGGACCCGGACCCGGACGAGGTCCATCCCCTGGTCCTGGGCCGCATGGCCGCGGGCGCCCGGCTGTTCATCCACCGCCTGGCCCGGGGAGCCCTGGTGGATTCCGTGGAGGGCATCGACGGGTCCGAGACCTTGAAGATGCTGGCCTGGACCATGTTCGGCCTGCACGGTGGGGCCGAGGGGCCGCCGCCCGCGGTGCATCTCTTCCATTCCCCGGACGAGACCCCGCCCGCGCCCTCGCGCAAGACCGGGCTGACCTTTGTGGTGCACGGCCTGGACAAGCCCCTGGTGCATTATTTCGCCCAGTCCCTGCTGAAGATGGACCGGCTCTCGGGATTCGCCTCCTCCCTGCGGCTCAAAAGGCGGCAAATGCCCAAGAGCCTGTGGGTGGCCCTCCTGATCCTGGCCCTGTACGGGAGCTTCGCCTTCATGCAGCTCCACGAGCGCTCGGAACTGGCCGGGGAACTGGCCCGGGTGAGCGAGCGCATGCAGATCCTGCGCAAGAAATGGGAGCCCATCCAGGAGCGCCAGGACAAGGTCCAGGCCATGCTGGACCAGGAAAAGGCCCTCATGGAGCGCGACCCGGACACCCTTTCGGCCTTGAAGCTTTTGACCGTGCTCACGGACAAGACCCCGCCGGACACCTATCTGAAGCAGGTCTACCTCAAGGAGCGCAAGCTGGAGATCACCGGCGAGTCCGGGGACGCCCTGCAATATCGTTCGCTCCTGACCACCATCGACGGATTCGAGGACGTGCAGTTCGCCTCCACGGTCCACCACCTGGCCCAGGAGAACAAGGACCGCTTCGTGATCAAGGCCACCCTGAACCCGCTCAAGCTGCGGGACCAGAACTAAGGCGGAAAGAGCCATGCAACTGCCCTTTTTGAAGCCCGGAAAGAAGATGAGCGCCGAAGAGGCCAAGCGGCTGCGCAGCCTGCTGGTGGCCGTCCTGGGCTCGCTGCTGATGGTGGCCCTGTTCCAGTTCCTGGTGCTCGACCCGGTGGGAGAGGAGACCGAAGGCCTCACCGGCAAGATCGAGAAGACCCGGGCGGCCGTGGAGAAGATTCAGAAGAAGCTGGTGGGCGTGGAGGAGGTCGAGAAGGAGCTGGCCGTGCAGGAGGCCCGCTTGAACACCCTGTGGAGCCGCTATCCGGCCGGGGTCAATCCCCAGGCCCTGGAGGAGTCGCTCAACCGCAAATGGACGTCCCTTGAGCCTCTGGGCCTGGTCAAGGCCAGCTTCCAGCCCGTGAACACCGTGGTCAAGCCCGGGTACACCGAGGTCTTCTACACCTTCAATTTCCGCGCGGAAATCCAGGGGCTCTACGCCTTCCTGGACAGCCTGCGCAATTTCCAGACCCCCATGACGGTCAAGGACATCCTCATCCAGATCCGAGCCGGGGAGTCCAAGAATCCCTTGGAAGTGACCGTGTCGCTGGCTGCGTTTTTGCGGAAGTAGCGGGCGGACCTGGGGCGCGCGGCGCGTTCAAGCGCAAGGCGGGATCGGCGTCCCCATTTCAAGCCGCACGGCGATGGATGGCCAGGGAATCGAAACCCTTGCAGGCCAGCCCTATATGGCGCGGCACAAAATGAGTCCCCGCCTCGTAATAGGCCACCATCCTCCGGCTCACGCCCAAGGCTTCCGCCGCACCGTCCAGGGTCAGGCCTCCCCGTTCCCTCCAGCGCCGAAAGGCCTCCGGCGTCACCGGCACACCCTCCTGTTCGAGCTCCAGATATCCCAGATGCAGGGCGTCGATCTCAAAACGCTCTCCTTCCCAGGCCACGGTCCCGCCGAACTCGCCCATCTCGGCCCGGGCGAACAGCTCCCGGTCCAGCAAGGGCGACAAAAGCGCGTTTCCCCGGAGCCAGGGCGTGAGATCGATTTCCGACTCCGTTCCACCCTCCCAGCCGATCAGCAAGAAATGTCCCGCTCCCACCTGAACGCTCAAAATCTTTCGCTGACTGATGTCCGGCCATCCGTTCTTGCGTTTCATCCGTTCACCTCCGTCCAGTCCGCCAGCAAATGTTCCAGGTTGTTCTTGATCCAGGACAAGGGCTCGGCCGCTCCACGTATCGCCGCCGGAGAGCCAAGCACGGCCATATTGTCCAGTCGGACGACCACCTCGCCTTCCGGCCCGAAAATATGGACATGCGGCGGCGCATGGTCCCCGGCCAGCATCACGACCCGAAGGCGGCCGAATCTTCGGATCGTGCCCATGCCTCTCCTTGTAATGCAATGATTGCATTCTGTCAAGGGGATATCCGGATACCGAGCACTCACCGAGGCCTGCCCCTCGGGTCATTGAATGTGCCTTGCGTGCGGCTTCGGGAGTGCAGGCAAGAATTTCGTCGCGAAAAAGAGAAACATCAGCCGTCTCCGGGCGTCTCCCTACCGCGAAATCTCCAGCCGCTTCATCTTCTTGCACAGGCCCTGGCGGGTGATGCCCAGGCGCTTGGCCGTGTCCATGCGCTTCCAGCCCGTGGCCTGGAGCGCCCGCAGAATGAGCGACCGCTCGGCCTGTTCCAGGTTTTCGGGCATGGTCTCGTGCGCACAGGTTCCGCCCTGCTCGGCCGCGTGCTCCCGGATGTGGGCCGAGAGCATCTCCGGTTCGATGCGGTCGGCATAGGCCAGGGCCACCAGCCGCTCCACTTCGTTGTCCAGTTCCCGGATGTTGCCCGGCCAGGGGTAGGCCAGGCAGCAGTCCAGCGCCGCGCGGCTCAAGGTCATGGGATGGCGGCGCATGACCCGCACGTGCTGGTCCAGGAATGACTTGATGAGCAGAGGGATGTCCTCCCGGCGTTCGCGCAAGGGGGGGAGGTCCAGGTGGACCACCTTCAGGCGGTAGTAGAGGTCATCACGGAAGTTCCCGGCCAGGGTCTCGGCCGTCAAGTCCTTGTTGGTGGCCGCCACCACCCGCACCTCCACCTGGATGGTCCGGCTCCCGCCCACCCGGGTGATCTCCCGCTCCTCGAGCATGCGCAGGATCTTGGCCTGGCCGGGAAGGGACAGGTCGCCGATCTCGTCCAGGAACAGGGTCCCGCCCGAGGCCCGTTCCACCACGCCCACCCGGTGGCGCACGCCCGTGGCCACCCCGGATTCGATGCCGAAGAGCTCGCTTTCCAGCAGGGTCTCGGGGATGGCCGAGCAGTTCACGGCCACGAAGGGGCCTTGCCGCCGGGAGGAGTTGAAATGCACGGCCTTGGCGATGATCTCCTTGCCCGTGCCGGTCTCGCCGGTGATGAGCACGTTCACCGGGGTGTCCGCGATGCGCCGGATCTGGTCGAAGATGTCGTGCATGGCCTTGCCGTGGCCCACGATGCGCTTGGGCGTGTAGATGCGGCCCATGCTCTGCTTGAGCCCCAGGTTCTCGCTGGCCAGGCGCTGCCGGACCTCCTCCAGTTCCTGGGTCCGGCCGGTCAGCTTGCGGATGATCTCTTCCAGATGGAATTCCCGGGCCTCCACCTTGACCAGCATCATGCCGAAGGCCTCGGCCAGGGTGGTGATGCGCTCCGGGTAGACCCCCTCCCGGGTCAGTTCGAACAGGGCGTCAGCCCCGCCGTGGCGGCCCAGGGACAGGTCGTGGCAGAGCTTGACAATGAGGTCGAAGAGGGCTTCCAGGCGGTCGTGGTCTGACGGCACGGGCGGCTCCAGGCAGGGGTTGGGGATGATTGATTCAATCATAGCGCGGGGTTTGCGGTCGGGTCAAGGTCCGCCTTTTCCGAGGCCGATCTTTCTGGGCCATTGCCCCCAGGCCGCAAGGCGCATATAAGGCCCCATGTCCTTGCCGCGCGAGGGGTCTTTCTGGCTCCATTCCTGGCTGGCCGCTTCCCTGCCCCTGCTCCTGGGCCTGGGAGTGACGGCCCTGTGCTTCCCGGACGAGGCCGGGGTGGCCCGGTTTTTCGCGGACTTCCGGGCCGATCATCCGGACCTGACCCTTTTCATGCGCCTGCTCACGGACTACGGCCTCTTTCTCTTTTATCCGGCCTATCTGTGGATACTGGTCCGGGCCTGGAGACAGGGCGACGGCCGGGCCTTGCGCCTGGTCTTTTTGTACCTTCTGGCCCAACTGGCCGTGAGCCTGGTCCTGGTCCGGGCGCTCAAGATCGGGGTGGGGCGGCCCAGGCCGGACTCGCCCCTCGCCGACTTGGGACCGAGTCTGGGACCGACTCTGGAGCCGGGTCGGCATTCCTTCCCCTCGGGCCATGCCACCGAAGCCTTTGTCTCGGCCCTGCCCCTGGGCTGGGGCGGCGGGCTCGTCCGCATCTGGGGCCTGGGGCTCTATTCCGGGCTTCTGGCCTACACCCGGGTGTACCTGGGCTGGCATCATCCGACCGACGTGTTCTGCGGCTGGCTCCTGGGCTCGGCCGCAGCCCTGGCCCTGCACCATTTTCTTCAGCGTGGAGACATTCTGCCCATGTGCGACCGGATTTGGGACCTGTGCAAACGCTACTGGTGGGCCTGTCTGGGCCTGATCTGGGCGGTGCAGACCGCCTTCACCCTGGACGCCCGCTCCCTGTGGTTTTCCGACGAGGTGCGCTACGCCAACGCCTACCAGCTCCTGGTCCAGGCCGGGAAATGGCTGGTCCTGTCCTTGAACGGCGTGCCTTACCCGGACAAGCCCCCGGTGTATTTCTGGCTCCTGGCCGGTCTGGAGCAGGTCACCCAGGTGCACGCCCCGGCCCTGTTCTTCCTGGGCGCGGCCGTGACCGGGCTCCTCTTCGTCCTGGCCTCCCGATATCTGGCCCTGACCGTGCTGAAGGACCGGGACGCGGCCCTGGGCGCCGGGCTGATCCTCTTCTCCACGATATTCTTCGCGGCCATCACCCATTATTCGCGCATGGACCTCCTGTTCGCCGCCCTCATCGTGCTGGCCCAGGCCATCCTGTTCCAGGCCTTTGCCTCACCCGGGCCGGACGATCCGGGGCACGGACGCCGGGTGGTCCTGGCCTTCGTGGTCATGGCCCTGGCCACCCTGACCAAGGGACCCCTGGGTCTGGCCTTTCCCATCCTGTCCACCCTGGCCTTCCTGGCCTGGCGGGGAGAGGCCCGGCGTTTCTTCACCCGGGCCGTGGGCCAGGGATTTCTGGCCTGCCTGGCCCTGCTTATCGCCTGGGCTGCGGCCACGGTGGTCAAGGAGGGCACGGGCTTCATCCGCGAGATACTGGTCACCCAGATCTACGCCCGGGCCGTGGACACCTTCCACCACAAGGAGCCCTGGTACTACTATCTGATCGCCTTTCCGCCCGCCTTCCTGCCCTGGGCGGCGATGCTGGCCGCCGCACCCTGGACCCGGATGGCCAAGCCCGCCTTCTGGGTCGATCTGGTTGCCGGACGCCGCCAGGCCGGAGGCCGGGCCTGGCTCTGGGCCATGCTGCTCAGCGGTCTCGGTTTGCTGTCCATCTTGAGCGGCAAGGTCTTTGTCTATGTCCTGCCCCTTTTGGCCCCGGCCGCCGCCCTTTGCGCCCAAAGTCTGCCCGGCCTTCAGGGCCCGCCCGCCCGCCGGGTGAGCCGGACCATGGCCCTGGTCTTCGTGGTCCTGGCCCTGGGCTGCCTGGCCGCGCCGTATTTCCTGCCCGAGGGCATGCGCCTGCCCGGGCCTCCGGATGGCATGCAGCCCCTGGAGTTGCGCGGGACCTGGATCTCGGCCCTGGTCTTTGCGGCCTTGGGGCACTGGCTGTGGCGGTTCCCGGTCACGGGCAAGGGTATGGCCCTGGGCCTGGCCCTGGTGGTCAGCCTGTGGGTTCAGCCCGCCACCCGGATCATTGCGCCCAGCCTGGACCCGGTCATGAGCCCTCGGGCCGGGGCCGAGGAACTCAAGGGATGGGAGGCCAAGGGCTATGTCCCGGTGGTGCACCGGACTTATTCGGGCATCTATTCCTATTATATGGGCGGCGTGGTCCGGGAGACGGCCACGGACCAGGAACTGGCCGACATCCTGGCCCAGGGGCGGCCCGTGGCGGCCATCATGCGCCTGAAGGACTGGACCGCCTGGCCGCAAAAGGACGGACTCACGGCCGTGCACGAGCAGTGGATCGCGGATCGGGCCTATGTGTTGGTGGTCACTGAAGTCGGGGAGAAAAAGGCTACGGACGGAGAGTGAAGTCGTATTCCCGCGCCGTGTTCCACACAAGAAGCGCAAGCAAGAAAGAAATAAAAATAATTATTTCTTATTATTACGCATCTGCAAAGCGAGGCATCCGTTCGGGAACGCAGCACCGGAGGGAATAAGAACCCACCATTCTTATTCTGCTTTTCTGGCTTGGCTGGATATGGAGGCGGGTTCTAGGCGGCGCAGACCGAACGGCGGCTGGCTTTCTCGGAGCAGACGTGGCCGCAGACCGGGCACTCGCTGCGTGCGTCGCAATGTTCCTGGCAGTAATGTTCGCGGAAGGTCTGGGCGAAGAGTTCGTAGTGGGGGAGGCGGGCGAAGGAGTTCAGGGCGTCCCGGAAGCCGATGTCGCGGCTGGCTTCCTCACTACGGAACCATTTATGGCGCTTGAAATGCTCGTCCTCGCGTACAGCCGTGAGCTGCATTTCAAGATACTGGCGGAGACGTTTACATCCACTCATTCGTTGGTCCGCGTTTCTGGCCAGGGGCATGGCTCAAAAAAAAGGGAAATAGAGATACCATCACGCCCCCGCGATGTTCTCCCTTGGCCCATCCAAAATGCCCAATATACCGATGGGCAATCTATAGTCGCCTCTGATGATGTTGTCAAGCGGGGGCTCCCTGGGGAGTCCTCGCTTTTTTATTCGGTCAGGGAAGCGAAAATCCGTTCAATGACCTGAAGCACGGCCAGGCCGTCTTCTCCAGGAATAGGCACGGGCGCACGGCCTTTCACGGCCGCGAGGAAATGGGTCAGCTCTTCCTTGACCGGCTCCTTGTACAGAACCGGCCACTCCACCACGGAATAGCCGGTTTCATAGTCCACGAACCGGCTGTACTGTTTGACCTGCTGGGTGACCAGGTTGGCCTCTATGTATCCCGAGGCCGTGGCCACCTGGATGGAGCGGGCCTTGTACGGGGTGACCCAGTTGGTGTTGATGTGGGCCAGCACCCCGTTCTCCATCTCGGCCGTGATCAGCGCCGAGTCCTCGTGCTTGCCCATGGTGCGCGAGGTCACGGCAAAGACCTTCTTGAACTCCGAGCCGGAGAGATGGCGGATCAGGTCGATGTCGTGGGAGCCTAAGTCCTTGATCACGCCCACGTCCTGGATGCGCGGGGGGTACGGTCCCACCCGTTCGATCTGGATGGAGATGGGCGGGTTGTCCGGGGTGAGCAGATCTTTCACCCGGCGCACGGCCGGATTGAAGCGCTCGATGTGTCCGACCATGAGGGGGATGTTCCCGGCCTTGGCCATGGCCACCAGTTCGGCCCCTTCCGCGGCCGTGGCCGCCAGGGGCTTTTCCATGAGCAGGGCGATGCCCCGGGCCAGGACCTTGCGGCCGGTCTCGGCGTGGTGGATGGTCGGCACGCACACGCTCACCGCGTCCAGGCCCAGGTCCAGGAGGTCCTCCACCCGGGTGAACACCGGCACTTCGTACTTTTCCTGAACTGCGGCCAGGGTGGCCTGGTCCGTGTCCACCACGCCCACCACCTGCACCTTTGGCATCTCGGTGTAGCAGCGCAGATGGACCTTGCCCATCCAACCCAGTCCGATGACCCCGACTCGCATCATGGCTTTGGCTCCTCAAATGACGGCTCTGTCTTTTTGTCCCGGACTTGAACCGGGTTGGGCCGTCCTAGCGCGGGCCGGGCCGATTGGCAACCTCTTTTGCCCCGGATCGGCTTCGGTATGGGTCATTGCCGCTCAGGTAAAATTGGAGTAAGAGGCTTATGTTTGATCCAGAATGAAAAATAACCCCAATGCATGGAAGGAGTCCCCCATGAGCACCATCATGACAGTCTGGGCGCGGGAAATTCTTGATTCGCGCGGCAATCCCACGGTGGAAGTGGAAGTGGTCTATGAGTCCGGCATCTCCGGCCGTGCGGCCGTGCCCTCCGGGGCGTCCACGGGCCAGCGCGAGGCCCTGGAGCTGCGCGACGGGGACAAGGGCCGCTACTCGGGCAAGGGCGTGCTCGGCGCGGTGAAAAACGTGCGCGAGGAGATCGCCCAGGCCATCGTGGGCATTGACGGCTTGAAGCAGGTGGCCCTGGACAATCTGCTCATTGAACTGGACGGCACGGACAACAAATCCCGGCTCGGGGCCAACGCCATGCTCGGCGTGTCCATGGCCAACGCCCGGGCCGCAGCCAATTTCCTGGGCCTGCCCCTGTACCAGTATTTGGGCGGGGTCAACGCCAAGGTCCTGCCGGTACCCCAGATGAACATCATCAACGGCGGGGCGCACGCGCCCAACAACCTGGACATCCAGGAGTTCATGATCCTGCCCATCGGAGCCCAGACCTTTGCCGACGCCCTGCGCATGGGCTCGGAGACCTTCCACGCCCTGAAGGTCATCCTGGCCAAGGACGGGCACGTCACCTCCGTGGGCGACGAGGGCGGGTTCGCGCCCAACCTGAAGAACCACGAGGAGGCCTTCGCCTACATCATGCGGGCCATCGAGGCGGCCGGGTACAACCCGGGCCGGGAGATCGCCCTGGCCATCGACGGCGCGGCCTCGGAATTCTTCAAGGGCGGCAAGTACGTGTTTGCGGGCGAAAAGCGCGAGTTCACCTCGGCCGAGATCGTGGACTACTACGCAGAGCTGACCAAGAAGTACCCCCTGGTGTCCATCGAGGACGGCCTGGCCGAGGGCGACTGGGACGGCTGGACCCTGCTCACCGACCGCCTGGGCGGAGACATCCAGCTCGTGGGCGACGACATCTTCGTGACCAACCCGGACATCCTGGCCGAGGGCATCGAGCGCGGGGTGGCCAACTCCATCCTGATCAAGCTGAACCAGATCGGCACCGTGACTGAGACCCTGGACACCATCGAGATGGCCAAGCAGGCCGCCTACACCACGGTGGTCTCCCACCGCTCGGGCGAGACCGAGGACAACTTCATCGCCGACCTGGCCGTGGGCTTAAACTGCGGCCAGATCAAGTCCGGGAGCCTGAGCCGCAGCGACCGTTTGTCCAAGTACAACCAGTTGCTGCGCATCGAGGAGGAGCTGGGCGAAGAGTCCATCTTCTACGGCCCGCTCCTGGCCGAGAGCTGGTTCGGCGGCGGCGAGTAGCGCTTCGGATTCAGAAACAACAAAGGCCGTCGGAGCGATCCGGCGGCCTTTTTCATTTTGCGGAGGCAATCCGGGGACCACGGTCCAGAATTATCCAGTCTTCCTGTGCGGCGCAAGAATAAGAAATAATTATTCTTATTCTTCGTTCTTGTCGGATCTTATTTTAGAGCAGCGGCTGCAAGGGGTCGGCAAAGGCGAAGGCGCTGCCGCCGCCCTTCTTGGACTTGTACATGGCCGCGTCGGCCTTGGTCAGAAGCTCGTCGGGATGGGCCCCGTCCGTGGGATAGAGGCTGATGCCCACGCTGGCCCCGATGGTCACGTCCCGTCCCAGCACGTGGAAGGGCCGCTTCATGGAGTCCACGATGTCCCGGGCCACGATGGCCGCGCTCTCGGCCATCTCGATCTGGGGCAGGATGACCCCGAACTCGTCCCCGCCCAGACGGGCCAGGGTATCCGACTCCCGGACCCGTTCCGCGAGGCGGGTGGCCACCTCCTTGAGCAGCAGGTCCCCGGCCAGATGGCCGTAGGTGTCGTTCACGGCCTTGAACAGGTCCAGGTCCACGAAGAGGATGGCCAGCTTGTTCCCGAACCGTTTGGCCCGGATCACGGACTGGTTCAAGCGGTCGAAAAACAGGAAGCGGTTGGGGATGTTGGTCAGGACATCGTAGGTGGCCCGGTGCTGGAGGTCCAGCTCGCTGGCCTTGCGGTCGGACACGTCCTCCAGCAGTCCCTCGATGTACAAAGGCTCGGAATCCGGGCCGACCACCAGGCGGGCGCTCATCGATATCCACAGGGGCAGGCCCCCCCGGCGGCGGCCCCGGTACTCGAATTTGGAGACCGAGCCCTTGCGCCGCAGGGTCTCCACAAAGCGGTCCATTTCTTCCTTGTCGTCGAAGATCTGGTCCCCGATGTCCGTGATGGAGGACACCAGCTCGGCTGGGGTCCCATACCCGAAGATGGCCGCCAGGGCCGGATTGACCTCGATGAACTGGCCTTCCAGAGAGGCCTGGAAGATGCCTTCCACGGCGTTCTCGAAAATATTGCGGTATTTTTCCTCGGCCTGGCGCAGGGCCTTTTCGGACTGGATACGGCGGGTGATCTCCCGCTCCAGTTCCTGCTTCTGGCTGTGCAACTCCAGGAAGACCTGGACTTTCTTGAGCAGGGTGTTGGGGTCCACGGGCTTGAACAGATAGTCCACGGCCCCCACGTCGTAGCCCTGCTGGACGTGCTCGCGCTCCTGGCTGATGGCCGTGACGAAGATGATGGGCGTGTGCCTGGCCCGCTCGATCTTCTTGATTTGCTCGGCGGTCTCGAACCCGTCCATGCCCGGCATCTGCACGTCGAGCAGAATCAGGGCCAACTCCTGGGTCCGGGCGATCTCAATGGCCTTGACCCCGTTGTCCGTGGACACGATCTCAGCCCCGCAGTTGTCCAGCATGCGCTGCATGAGCATGAGGTTCACGCGGTTGTCGTCCACGACGAGTATGGTCAGCTTTTTGGGTTCGGACATGCCTTTTCCCCGTAGATGGCTGTTCCGACACATGCCTTTTTTTTTCGGCGCAGTCAAAGCTTGGGCGGCCATCTTGTGCATTTTTATCATCCGGGCTATCTATAGGCTGTCGCGCGGCCGACCCGTTGGTCCGGCCGAAATTAAAAGACACGAGGGTACATCCGTGGGTCTGAAGAAACGAGTTCTGGTCACCGGCGGCGCCGGATTTTTGGGATCGCATCTGTGTGAGCGTCTGCTGGCCATGGACTACGAGGTCCTGTGCCTGGACAATTTCTACACCGGGACCAAGGACAATATCCGTGGGCTCATGTCCAACCCGTATTTCGAGTTCCTGCGCCACGACATCACCTTCCCCCTCTACGTGGAAGTGGATGAGATCTACAATCTGGCCTGCCCGGCCTCTCCGGTGCACTACCAGTTCGATCCGGTGCAGACCACCAAGACCTCGGTGCACGGGGCCATCAACATGCTGGGCCTGGCCAAGCGGGTGAAGGCCAAGATCTTCCAGGCCTCCACCTCGGAAGTCTACGGCGACCCGGCCGTGCATCCCCAGGTCGAGGGCTACTGGGGCAACGTGAACCCCATCGGCATCCGGGCCTGCTACGACGAGGGCAAGCGCTGCGCCGAGACCCTGTTCTTCGACTACCACCGCCAGCACAAGCTCAAAATCAAGGTGGGCCGCATCTTCAACACCTATGGCCCGCGCATGGATTTGAACGACGGCCGGGTGGTCTCCAACTTCATCGTGCAGGCCCTGGAAGGCCGGGACATCACGGTCTACGGCGCTGGCGACCAGACCCGGTCGTTTTGCTTCGTCTCGGACTTGATCGAAGGCTTCATCCGCTTCATGGCCACCCCGGACGACTTCACCGGCCCGGTGAACCTGGGCAACCCGGCGGAGATGACCATCCTGGAGATGGCCGAAACGGTCATCCGGTTCACGGGGTCGAAGTCCAAGATCATCCACGAGCCCCTGCCCAAGGACGATCCCATCCGCCGCAAGCCGGACATCAGCCTGGCCACCTCGAAATTCGGTTGGGTGCCCAAGGTCAAGCTCGAGGAGGGCCTGGTGTCCACCATCGACTACTTCCGCAGGGTGCTCGGCAAATAGGGCTCAGGCCTTTTACGCCAGAGTGTCGCCAACGTTTTGGAGCAGGTCGCTGTCCTCATCCCGGCCTACAAGGCCGGGCACATCCGGCAGGCCGTGGAAACGGCCCTGGCCCAGGATTATCCGGCGGTGGAGGTCATCCTCTCCGACGACTGCCCCGACGGGGCCGTGTACCAGGTGGTGCGCGACCTCGTTGAGGCGGGACGGATCACCTACCAGCGCAACACCCCGGCCCTGGGCCTGGCCGGGAACTACCTGCGCCTGGCCGAGATGACCGCCGCGCCCTGGCTCAAATACCTGGACGACGACGACATCCTGGAGCCTTCGGCCATCTCCGTGCTCCTGGCCGGGGCCAAGGCCTGCCCGGACGCGATGCTGGTCATCAGCGGGGTGCGCTTTCTGGAGGAGAACGGGGACTTCCGGGATATGGTGCACGACCTGCCTGCCTGCGTGCTCGGCCGGGATTTTCTGACTCGCTGCTGGGCGGACAACGCGGCCACCCTGTTCACCCGCATGCTGGTGCGCCGGGAGGTCATGGACGAGGTGCGGCGCCTCTCGCCGCCCGCGCGCATGATCAGCCTGGACGAACTGGTGGGATTCACCGCCGCCATCCTGGGCAACATCGGCTACGCGCCCCAGGTGGCCTGCACCCACCGCATCCACCGGGGGGGCTATTCCGGCAGCCTGGACGTGGAGACCCTGTGGGCCGACCTCTTTTCGGTCCTGGCCCCCTGCGAACTGGCCCGGGCCAAGGCGGCCCTGCCCGAGGCGGATATCCGGCGTTTCCGGACCAGGGCCGTGCGCAAGCTGGCCCGGGGGACCATGACCAAGCTCATCCGCCACGGCGAGCGCCGGGCGCTTCGGGAGTTCTGGGGCCGACTCTGGAACCTGGACCGGGGGCTGGCCGTACGGGCCGTGTGTTCACCGCGCATCTGGATCAGGCTGCTCAAAAGCCTGGGGTAGGACATGTTCAAGACCCTTGTTTTCGAGATTTCCGGGGTGTGCAACGCGCGCTGCCCCTATTGCATCACCGGCAACCGTTCGGGCGGCACGGGCCAGGAGCGCTTCCTGGACCCGGCCCGGTTCGAGGGCGCCCTCGACCGGCTCCTGGCCCAGGGGCTCATCGGCCCGAAAACCGTGACCCACCTCTACAACTGGGGCGAGCCCTTCCTGCACCCGGACCTGCCCGGCATCCTGCGCATCCTGGCCCGGCGGAATTTGCGCTTCATCATCAGCACCAACGCCTCCCGGCCCATGTCCTTTGAGCGGGAGAGCCTGCCCTTTCTGAAGCACATCTTCATTTCCGCCCCGGGCTTCAGCCAGGCCTCCTACGACCGCATCCACGGATTTCAGTTCGGGACCGTCCTGGAGAACATCGAGGGGCTCCTGGCCTCCCTCAGGGTCTCGGCCTTCACCGGCAAGCGGGAGATGCTCTATCACATCTACCAGTTCAACCTGGACGAGATCGCCCTGGCCCGGCGCTTCTGCCAGGACAAGCACATCCTCTTCTCCCCCTACGCGGCCTATCTGAACGACTACAACCAGGCCCTGTCCTACCTGAACGGCAAGATGGACTACGCCCTGCTGCGCCGGGTGTCCCAGGAACTCCTGCTCTTCTACCTGGACGACCTTCTGGCCGCCCAGCCCTCGGACTACGTCTGCCAGCAGTTCTCCCAACTGACCCTGGACGAAAACTGCCAGGTGCTGACCTGCTGCGTGGCCCCCAAGAACCACCCGGACTACGCCCTGGGCTCGGTCTTCGACCTGTCCGCCGAGGATATCCGCACCCGCAAGGTCTCCCAGGGCATCTGCAAGGAATGCCTGTGCGCGGGCGTGGCCTGGTGGACGCACAACCCGCACGTGCCCGGCATCGCCCAGTCCAGGCCCTCGAAACTCGGCCGCCTGGTGCAGACCAGCCGCCAGCTCACCCTGGGGGGCATGCTGCGCAAGCTGGCCGGGAAGATCAAGTAAGGGGCGGGCATGGTGGTGGAAAGAACCCCTCCGGGGGCCAAGGGGGCTCGCCCCCTTGGAACCCCTTTTATGGAGAGAGGTTTGCAATGACTCTTCCAGCCGGATGCGTGGTCCTCTTTCACCCGACCCGAGAGGTCCTGGACAACATCCAGGCCTGCCTGCCGGGCCTGGACCGGCTCTACGCCGTGGACAATTCCCCGCCCGGCCCTGATTCCGACGCTCCCGATTCCCTGCCGCATCTGCTCCAGGCCCTGCCCAAGGTGGTCTACCTCCGGGCCGGGGCCAACCTGGGCACGGCCGGGGCCATGAACATGGCCGCCCGCATGGCCATCGAGGACGGGTACACCCATTTGCTGACCCTGGACCAGGACAGCAAGGCCCGGCCGGGCATGGTTCCCCGGCTCCTGGAGGTTTTGGCCGAGCTTACGGGGCAGGGTATGAACAGGATTGGGGTCATCTCCGCCCGGCAGGTGACTCGGGACGATCCCCGGCCGGTGGTCAAGCGGCCCTGGCAGGAGGAGACCACCATCATGACCTCGGGCAATCTGGTGGACCTGGCGGCCTGGAAGGAAGTCGGACCATTCGACGAGGGCCTGTTCATCGACTGCGTGGACCACGAGTTCTGCCTGCGGCTGCGCCTGGCCGGGTATCTGGTGGTCCGGGTCAACGACGCCTTTCTGGAGCACGAACTGGGAGAGATCACCGCCCATCGCCAGTTCGGCCGGGTGAAATACACCACCAACCACTCCCCCTTGCGGCGCTACTATATTTTCCGCAACCGCCTGTGGATGATGCGCCGCTACCGGGAGGCCTTCCCGGACTATTGCCGGAGCAGCCGCAAAGAGCTGTTCAAGGAAGTGCGCAATGTCCTGTGCTTCGAGAGCGACAAGGGGGCCAAGCTGGCCATGATGGCCCGGGGCGCGTGGGATTTTTTGCGCGGCCGGATGGGGCGGTATGAGCCCTAACCCCAGGACCCTGCCCGCCGTGGCCCTTTTCGTGCGCACTTTCTCGCCCTACGGCGGGGTGGAGCGGTCCTGCTGGCAATTCTATCACTACCTGCGCGGCCGGGGCGTTTCCGTGCAGGTGTACTGCGGCCGCAACGATTCCGAAGAGACCGGGCCGCATATCCATCTTCTCCCCCTGTGGCGGCCGGGGCGGTTCCTGAAGACCTTGAGCTTCTATCTCGCGGCCGGGCGGGCGGTGCGCGGCCTGGCCCCGGGCACGGCCAGCCTGTCCTACGCCACAATGGCCGGGTGCACGGTGTTCCGTTCGGGCGGGGCGCATCTGGACTTCGTCCTGGGCACCCTGGCCGGGTATCCCACCCGGGCCGCGCGCCTCTGGAAGGCCCTGCGCCGGGCCGCGAACCCGGTCAACTGGCTCCAGCCCGTGCTGGACCGGATCATCTATCATCATCCGGACACGCGCCAAATCATCGCCGTGTCCGGCCTGGTGGCCGAAGAGGTGCGCCGCCGCTTCTCTCTGGCCCCGGAGCGGGTGGCCGTGATCCCCAACGGGGTGGACACGGCCCGTTTCAACCGCGAGATTGCCCGGGAACTGCGTGAGGCCTCCCGCGCCGCCCTGGGACTGAGCCCCGGGCACACGGCCTTGGGATTCTGCTCCACGAATTTTGAACTCAAGGGGCTCTCCCCGCTTATCAAGGCTCTGGCCCAAATGCCCGAGAACTTCGAGCTGCTGGTGGCTGGTCAGCGGGACCCCTCCCGGTATAAGCGTCAGGCCGAGGCCCTTGGGATCGGCCCCCGGGTCCGTTTCCTGGGCCGGGTGCAGGACATGCCCGCCTTTTACGCGGCCCTGGACGTGTTCTGCCATCCCTCGTTCTACGACACCTTCGGCAATGTGCTGGCCGAGGCCCTGGCCATGGGGCGGCCGGTGGTGACCACCTCCCGGGTGGGGGCCAGCGATCTGGTCCAGCCCGGGGAGAACGGATTCCTGGCCGATCCCCTGGACACGGCCGCCCTGGCCGGGGCGGTGGTCCGGGCCGCTGGACTGGGGCTGGACGTCCTGGCCCAGGTGGAGGACAATGAGGTGGTGTTCGCGCGGTATCTGGAGCTTCTGGCCAAGAGCTAGAGGAGAGGAAGCAGGACATGCCCGCACCCGGAGCCGATCTCACCCTGTCCGTCTGGATCAACCAGGACTGGCGTTGCCTGTTCCTGGACTACGCCATGCCGCTCGCGTCCAACAGCCTGTTCATGTGGGGACTGGGATGCTTTCTGGCCTTGTTGGCCATGCGCCGCCAGGGCAAGCGGATCGCCCTGGGCTTTGTGGTCCTGCTCCTGGCCGCCGGACTGTCCGACTTAAGCGTGAAGCCGATCAAGAACCTGGCGGGCCGGGTGCGGCCCGAGGACAGCGTGGCCGGGGTCTTCTATCGGGCCGAGGGCCAGTGGCAGCGGCTTCCGGCCGATTTCGTCCAGACCCGGGAGAAGGGGTCCAGCCTGCCTTCGGCCCATGCGGCCAACAGCATGGCCGTGGCCCTGGCGGCCATGTTCCTCTGGCCGGGACTCAAGCCCTGGGCGCTCATCCTGCCGCTCATCATCGGGTATTCGCGGGTGTACCTGGGCAAGCATTTCCCCACGGACGTGCTGGCGGGCTGGGCCGTGGGCGCTCTGGCCGGTATGGCCGTGGCCTGGGTCCTGGGCCAGGCCAGGAAACGCTGGCCCGGGGTCGTTCCCTGATTATTCCGACAGCGGCCAGGGCTCGGTCTTTCCCCTCCGGATATTGTACACCCCCCGTCCCTCGGCCACATGCACCCCAGGCTCGTCGGCCGACCAGAGCACCACATGGGCGTTGCCCACCCGGTTGCCCAGGAGCCGGACCGTGGCCTGGGCGTAGAGGTCGCAGGCCGAGGCCGGGCGCAGATAATCCACGGACAGATCGATGGTGGCGATGCGGTCGTCCAGGCGGCAGCGGGTCCACACCGCGAACCCCGCGCACACGTCGGCCAGGGTGGAGATGACCCCGCCGTGCAGGGCGGGCCTGCGCGAGTCGCCGATGAGTTCGGGCCGGAAGGGGATGTACAGCCGGGCCAGACCTTCGTCCAGTTCCGCCACGGAGATGCCCAGCATGCGGTTGAAGGGGATGCCGTTCTCAATGAGGTCCTTGAGTTTTGCGAAATCCATGACGGGTCCTCTTTCAGCGGCGGCGGTTTGGTCTCGGGTGCGCGCGTAAGAATAAGAATTTATTCGTCCGAACAAAAGGTTAAAACCCCCGGCTTTAGCCGGGTAGCTTTCAGCTAGTCGTTGGATTAAGGTCCCTGGTATGGAATACCGTCGAGGCAGTCATACCAAGTATAAAATCGAGTACCACTTTGTTTGGGTG
>CAILNX010000042.1 GCA_903835685.1 uncultured delta proteobacterium | reverse complement strand
CCGCTTGAAAAATTTTGGGGTTTATGCAGCGACATCTCCAAATACAAGCTCAAGTCTCTCTTTGCAGACATTCTCTGTAAAACGTCCCCTGTTTATTTCCGCGATTACCTTATATTTTTTATCATTTTCCATCCAATAAAACGGAGACTCATAGATGGACTCTACCAAGCTATACCTCTGGAACAAAATAAACCTATCTTCATCGACCTTGAGCAAAGGCGTAGAATTTATGATATTATAATCTTGCAATGATTTAAAATTATTATTGTTTTCGTCGTCTTTATTAGTGAATGCCTTGAGTACGGATGTTACTACTTCCATTCCAACCGAAGCATATTCAACAATTTTTCCAATACCAATTATGAAACATGGCAATAATGTCCACTCAACAGGATCGGTTTTTGACATTATACCCACTGTATCGGCAATTGACTCTTCTTGGCTTCGATCAATTGCACACACAACTTCTATTGCTTCTTCTATTGTAAATCCGCGATTTACCTTCAACCAATTATTATCATTTTGATATTTTTTTATCGCAAACTCACTATATTGAAAATCATATGCCGATTCGCTGCCGTAAAAGATTGGTTCCCGCAACGCAGCACCGGCTTCGAATACGGTATTCCTATAACTATGTACACTATCGTGGTTAATTGAATCCAACATAATATTTTTCAACTCTTCATGCAGTGCGCAGAGCAATGATTCACTTCTATCAATGTACATTTGTGACACAATAGGCGTTTGTAGTGCGTAATCAATCCCACCTTGTACCATCAGGCCGAGGAGAGTTGATATTTCAATTCGAAGCAATCGTTCTTGTGACAACCCATTTAACACTTCTTGCGTACTCAGGCTATCACCATATCGAAAAAAATTGTCTCTATAACAACAAAATGCAATCGCATGAGCAAAGCCAGGACGCCTGCACAATTCACCTAGCAACAAAAATATGTCTTGCTCTTCAGACATGCTGCGTCGCCCGGCTCCGCCGCCGCCCGTCCAGCACGATGATCACCACGGACCCCAGAATGAGCGCGCTGCCCGCGTACCCGGCCAGGCCGAACTGCTCGTCCCACCAGAAGAAGGCCAGGGTGGCGGCCACCACCGGCTCCAGGGTGGCCACCACGGCCGCCCGGGTGGCCTCCAGGCGCTTCAGGCCCGCGTAATAGACCGAATAAGCCCCGTAGGTGGAGCACAGGGCCATGACCAGGAGCCCGGCCCAGGCCTGGAGGTTCTTGGGCGCGAAGTCCACGAAAGGCAGCATGACCAGCGCGCCCACGGGCAAGGCGTAGAGGAACAGGGTGGGCGTGGCGTAGCGGTCCAGGAAGAGCTTTCCGAAGATGTAATAGAGGGCGTAGGAGAACCCGGACAGCAGGCCGCAGAGCACGCCCAGGCTGGAGAAGGTGGCCCCGGCCCCGCCCAGGCTGACCGCGCCCGACCCCAGGTTGACAACGTCCGGCCCCAGGCTGACCCCCACCACCCCGGCCAGGGTCATGGCCACGGCCACCATCTTCACCGGGGTGATGCATTCGCGCAACAGCCGCCAGGACAGCACCGCCACCCAGGCCGGGGCGGTGTACAGCAGGATGGCGGCCAGCGAGGCCCCGGATTTCTGGATGGCGAACTGGTAGGAACCGAACAGCAGGGCCACGCCCAGGACCCCGAAGCCGAGAATCGCGGGCAAATCCTTAGACTCCACTCTGGCCCGGCCCTGGAGCAGGGCCTGGGTTCCGAAGAACATCCAGGCCAGGGCCGCGCGCCAAAACCCGCACTCCATGGGGCTTACGCCCTGGACGAAAATGTACTTGGACACCGGCCCGAGCAGGCCCCACATGACTGCGGCCAGAAGGACCAGCAGGTATCCGGCCATGGCCTGACTCCTCACCAAGACCCGCCCCGCGCGCCCAGGCACAGCAGGCTCCATATCCAGGGCAGGATAGCGGCCGAAAGCACGCCCGAGACCAGCATGAGGCGCATGAGGGAGCGCAGCTTGTCCCGAGTCCAGGCCCCGCCCGGGCCGAGCACGGGCTTGTGCTTGGGACGGCCGAAATACATGGCCCGGCCGCCCATCCCGGCACCGCAGAGCCAGGCGGCCGCGGCCATGGGCCAGCCCGCGTTGGGGCTCTCCATTCGGGCCGCGTCGGTCTTGATCTTGTGCATGAGGCGCGGGGCCAGGGGCGGCAGGTCCAGGCCCAGGAGCCTGGCCAAAAGATTGGCCCGTCCCCGGGCAGGCTCCCCGACGCGCGGGGCGGCCAGGGCGGCCACCAGGGCCATGATCCCGGCCGTGAGCCGGGCCGGGACGTATCCCAGGATGTCGTCGGCCTTGGCCGCCGCATAGCCCAGCTCCTTATACTGCGGGGTCTTGTAGCCCCACATGGAGTCCAGCGTGCTCACGGCCTTGAACACCCACAGGCCCACCGGCCCAAAGAGGATGAGGTAGAACAGGGGCGCGACGAATCCGTCATTGAAATTTTCGCTCAAGGTCTCGGCCAGGGTCCGGCGCAGGTCCTCGGGGTCCAGGTGGCCCGTGTCCCGGCTGACCAGCATGGCCAGGGCTTGACGCGCGCCAGGCAGGTCCCCGGCCTGGACGTAAGCCTCCACCTTGCCCCCTTCGCGCAGGAGCTGGCCCAGGGCCAGGCCCGCGTAGGCCAGGTAGAGCCAAGCCAGGACATTGAAACGGGGCAGGTTGATGAGCAGTTGCACCACCAGGCCGGTGAGCACCGTGACCAGGATGAGGGAGGCGTAGCCCACCTGCCTGCGGTCGAGCTGGGGGTGGACCTTGGCGCTGGCCTCCAGGGCCGTGGCCAGGCGGCCGATGAGCCGCACCGGATGGGGAAAACGCGCCGGGTCGCCCAGGGAGAGGTCCAGGGCCAGGGCCAGGAGCACCAGGATATGGTCGGAGACTGAGGCGATCATGGCGGGCTGGCTCGGGCTGGGGTTTTTGGAGAAAAGGGAGGCCCGAAGGCCTCCCTGGTCACAGGCGGTTTTATTACCGGGGGCAGAAAGTTTTTAACTTTCGTGCCCACCGGTTATAAGGACGCCCGGCCCTGGCCGGGCATAGCGGCGTCTGCCGCGCAGGAGTAAAATGTTCATTACATTTTGCTCCTGGTAATATGTGGCGATCAAGATTCAGCTTCGAGTCGCGCGAGAACGTAGCGACAATAAAAGCCTTTTTTATTCTTCATTCTTACTCTTGGCGCTTCTCGTTTCCAGAACGCAATCCTAGCCCTCGAAGTACGACCTGAGCTGCTGGCTCCTGATGGGATGGCGCAGCTTGCGCAGGGCCTTGGCCTCGATCTGGCGGATGCGCTCACGGGTGACGTTGAACAGCTTGCCCACCTCTTCCAGGGTGTGGTCGCTCTTCTCGCCAATGCCGAACCTTTTGCGCAGAACCTGCTCCTCGCGGGGGGTCAGGTCGGCCAGCACCCGGGCGATCTGCTCCGAGAGCTTGGTGTTGACCACTTCCTCGGCCGGGGCGGCGGCCTTCTTGTCCTCGATGAAATCGCCCAGGCTGGAGTCTTCCTCGTCGCCGATGGGGGTCTCCAGCGAGATGGGCTCCTTGGCGATTTTTAAGACCTTCTTGACCTTGTCCAGGGGGTAGTCCATGCGCTCGGCAATTTCTTCGGGAGTCGGATCGCGGCCCAGCTCCTGGACCAGGTAGCGCGAGGTGCGGATGAGCTTGTTGATGGTCTCGATCATGTGCACCGGGATGCGGATGGTACGGGCCTGGTCCGCGATGGCCCGGGTGATGGCCTGGCGGATCCACCAGGTGGCGTAGGTGGAGAATTTGTAGCCGCGCTGGTACTCGAACTTGTCCACGGCCTTCATCAGCCCGATGTTGCCCTCCTGGATCAGGTCCAGGAACTGCAAGCCGCGATTGGTGTACTTCTTGGCGATGGACACCACCAGGCGCAGGTTGGAGCGGATGAGCTCCTGCTTGGCCCGCATGGCCGCGTAATTGCCCCGCTTGACCCGCCAGAGGACCTCTTCCAGGTCGTAGACGTTGTGGCAGCACTTGTCCTGGAGGCGGACCAGGATTTCCATTTTGGCCATGAGCATTTCCTTGAAGGAGAAGACCTCCTCCACGGTCATACCCAGGATGTCCGCAGCCTTGACCGGGTTGACCTCCCGGGCCTCCACCTGCCGGAAAAGCTCCTGGATCTCGACCTTGCTCTTGCCCACGGAGAGCACGTAGGCGGACACGTCGCGCTGGCAGTTGTGCATCTGCCGGACGTAGTCCTCCACGGTCTCGATGACCCGGTCGATCAGGGTCTTTTCCAGCTTGATGTCCCGCAGGCGCTGGACGATGTCGTCCTTGTACTTGATGAGTTCATTCTGGATGCCGAAGACCCGGCGGTCGAGCTGGGCGCACTGCTCCAGCTTCTCGAAATACTTGCGGCCCTTTTTCTTGAAGATGGAGCGGATTTCCTCCAGCAGGAAGATGACCCGCTGGCGCTGGTTCATCTCGTCCTCGCTGGGGTCGTCCTCCTCAATGGTCTTGACCACGTCTTTGAGCTTGATGCGGGAAAGCTTCAGATCGTTGCCCACGTTGACCAGCTCTTCGATGGCCACGGGCACTTCCACCAGGGAGTAGAGCACCTCCATCTCCCCGGCCTCGATCTTCTTGGCGATGACCACCTCGCCCTCGCGGTCGAGGAGCGGCACCGAGCCCATCTCGCGCAGATACATGCGCACCGGGTCCGTGGACCGGGAGGAGTAGTCCGCAGAATCCTCGGGTTCGGTGAACTCGATTTCGACCTCGTCGTCCCCGGGCACCGGTTCCTCGGGCTCGGCGGTCATGGCCATCTTCTTGCCGTTTTCCTCGTTGTCCACGATGACAATATTGAGGGAATCGAAGATGTTGATGACTTCTTCAATCTGCTCCGGATTGTTGATCTCCGTGGGCAGGGCTTTGCCCAGATCCTCGAAGGTCAAGAAGCCGTTCTTCTTGCCCTTGGCGATCAGGGTCTTGATTTGCTGGATTTCCTTAAGATTGTTCATCGTCCCTCCCAAAGGGCGCATACTGGAGACGGCCCGCCCGGGGCCGAGGATGACCACGAGGCGGAACCGATTTTTTTATTCGATTTGCATCCGAACTTCAAGAAAAATTCCCCACATTTCCCGGTTTGGCCACTGGTTCAGACCGGGGCTTGATTCAGCTCGGCCTTGCGGGCGCGCAGCCGGGTCTCTTCGGCCATAAGGCCGCGCATGGCCGCCATGTCCTGGTCCTCCTGGGCGGCGCGCAGGCGCTGCTTGAGTTCCTTCAGGGCCACGTCCAGCCGGTGGGTCTCGATGAGCAGGAGCAGATGCCGCCATTCCTCCTCCACCCGGTCGTCTTCCAGCCCCGGGGTCAGGCGGCTTTCGGCCCAGAAAGATTTCTCCTCGTCGCTCAAGTAGACCATCACGTCATCCTGGCCGTGGGCCGCGAGCTTGGCCCACAGGCCCCGGCCGAACTCCGTGCCAAAGACCTCCCCGAGCCCCCGGTCGTTCAACTCCGATATGAAATCCGGGTGTTGCACGGCAAAACGCAAAATCCGCCGGTCGTTTCCTTCCTCGCTGCTCGGCGCGGCCACCCGATTGGCCAGCCGGGGACCCGGGGCCGGGGACTGAAAACCGCGCCCGGCCCGCGCCTCCTCCCGTTCCCCGGCCTGGGCCCGGAGCTGGGCCTCGGACAGACCCAGGCCCTGGGCCACCCGGGGCAGAAAATACCCGCGCAGGAGCGGATCGGGCAGCTTGCGCAAAAATCCCGTGGCCCACTCCACGATCTCCTTGGGCGAGGCCGTGTCCCGCAGGGTGGACAGGCAGAACTCCAACCCCTCCTTGGCCTGGTCCAGAAAGGACTGGAAGCCCTCGGCCCCCTTGGCCTGAAGCAGGCTGTCCACGTCCTCGCCGTCGGGCAGGGGCACGGCCCGGCAGGAGAGGCCCTGGGACAGGATCATCTCGGCCGCCCGGAAGGCGGCCTTGCGGCCAGCCGCGTCCCCGTCGAAAACCATGTCCACCCGGGAGCAGAACCCGGACAGGCGCTTGATCTGCTCCGGGGTGAGCGCCGTGCCCAGGACCCCGCAGGAGTCCGTGAACCCGAACTGGTGCAGGGACAAGACGTCCATGTACCCCTCGGTGATGATGGCCCGCTTGGACCGGGCAATGGTCCCCCGGGCCTGGAACAGGCCGTACAGGTGCTCACCCTTCTTGTAGATGGGCGAGTCGCTGGAGTTGATGTACTTGGCCGCCTCGCTGTCCGGGTCCAGAATCCGGCCGCCAAAGGCCACCACCTGTCCGCTCAGGTTGTGAATGGGAAAGATCAGCCGACTCCGGAAGCGGTCGTAAATATTGCCCTTCTCATTGCGGGACAAAAGCCCGGCCTCGGCCGCCCGCTCGGGCTCATGGCCCTTGGACTTGAGAAAGTTCAGGAGCCCGTGCCAGTCGTCCGGGCTCACCCCCAGGCCAAAGGCCTCCACCACCCCGGGCACGATGCCGCGCCGCTGCAAATAGCCCTGGGCCTCGACCCCGGTGGAGAGCTTTAAGTTGCGACGGAAATACTCCAGGGCCAGGAGGTGCATCTCCAGAAATTCGTGTTTCTCCCGCTTTCTATCGGCAGCCTGGGGATCGGGCTTAAATCCATGCAGCTCCACCCCGGCCTCCTGGGCCAACTGGTCCAGGGCCTCCTTGAAATCCAGGCCGTTGATGCGCTGGTAGAAGGTGATCACGTCGCCAGCGGCCTGGCACCCGAAGCAGTAGAAAAACCCCTCTTCGGCGTTCACGCTCATGGAGGGCTTGGTCTCCTGGTGGAAGGGGCAGGCCCCCATCCAGCGGCCGGACACGGGGCGCAAATCCACGTAGCGCCGGACCACCTCCACGATGTCCATCCGGGCCTTGATCTCCCGCACGGCGTCGTTGTTCATGGCCGCGCCTCAAGGAACGGGCCAGACCGCTCGGCCCGGCCCGGGACACGGACTCGTGGGAATGCAGAAGCGTGCAAACGTATTTCGCCTGGGATGTCGAGATGTTAAAGAAAAAAGAGCCCGGCCGCCCCCCTCCGGGCGGTTCGGATCGCGTCACCCGCTGGAAATAAATAGAGGCGCACGGCCCGAGGTCAAGGGGGTATGACCGCCCTGCCCTCATTTTCCTGAAAAAATAATCAGCGAGGCGGGTCTACTTCAACTCGGCCAAAGTCACCCCGTCCCCGCCCTGGTCCTCGGGCGCGAGCTTAAAGACGGCCACGGCCGGGGAATGCTTGAGCAGTTCCTGGGTTTCCCGGCGCAAGGCCCCGGTGCCCTTGCCGTGCACGATCTCCAGATGGGTGGCCCCGCGCAAAAGGGCCTGGTCCAGAAAGGCCTCCAGGGCGGCCATGGCCTCGGGTCCGTAGAGCCCGCGCAAGTCCACGCGCAGGGTCATGGCCTGGGACGCGGCCGCCTCGGAGGTTCCGGCTTGGGCCTGAGACTGGGCCTGGGTCTTCCCGGCGCTGGTGGAAGACCCGGAAGCGCCCACGGGCAGGAGGTCCTCGGCCTTGAGCCACATGAGCACCCCGTCCAGGTTGAGTTTGACCTGGCGCTTCTTCTCGTCCCGCTCCACCACGGTGCCCTGCTTGTTCCAGGCCGGGTAGGCGGCCCGGGAGCCGATGACCAGCAGGTCCCAGGCATTGGCCGGGGCCTGACCCATGGCGTCGGCCGTCTCAGGCGCGGCCTCGGACAGGCGCTCCTTGAGCCGCCCCAGCTCCTTCAGGGCCTGCTTGCGGCCGACCTTCTCCTTCTGCCAGCTCTCCAGGATGCGCCGGGACTCGGCCTGGATCTCCGAGAAAAGTTTCTGACGGGCCGTGCGGGTCTCTTCGTCCAGCTTGCGGCGCTTCTCCGCCAGGCGATCGCGCTCCTTGCGCAGGGCGGAAAGCTCCTTGTCCCGCTCGGCGGCCAGGGTGTTCAGGCGGTCCAGGACCGAGGAGGTGTCCGACCCGTCCAGGAGCAGGTATTGCTCGGCCTTGCGCAGGATGTCCTCGGGCAGGCCGTGCTCCCGGGCCACGTCCAGGGCGATGGAGGCCCCCACCTGGTCGTAGGCCAGGCGGAACAGCGGCTTCTTGGTCCGGGGGTCAAAAAGCACGCTGGCCGCGCGCACGCCCTCGGCGGCCAGGGCGTAGGCCTTGAGGGCCGGGAAATGGGTGGCCACGAACACGTGGGCCTGGCGGGCCAGGAGCCCGTCGATGAGGGCCTGGGCCAGGGC
The DNA here is from genome assembly GCA_903835685.1 of uncultured delta proteobacterium. Lineage (GTDB taxonomy): Bacteria > Desulfobacterota > Desulfovibrionia > Desulfovibrionales > Desulfovibrionaceae > CAILNX01. Next base: position 17,939 of record CAILNX010000042.1, on the reverse strand, counting down.
CGCGCCCTGGGTGGGGTCCGTGCCTGCCCCGAACTCGTCCAGGATGAACAGGGTGCGCTCGTCCACCTCGGCGAAAACCCGGCCGATGTAATGGATCTGGGCCGTAAAGGTGCTGACGTGGTCCTCAAGGCTCTGCTCGTCGCCCATGACCACGAAGATGCGCTCGAAAATGGGCAGGGTCCCGCCTTCCCGCACGGGCACGGGCAGGCCGGACTGGGCCATGAGGGCGATGAGCCCCAGGGTTTTCAGGCACACGGTCTTGCCGCCCGCGTTCCCGCCGGAGATGACCAGGGCGATCTGGCTGGGCAGAAGCTCGATGTCCAGGGGCAGGGCCTTGTCGGAACCGAGGGCCAGCAGGGGATGCCGGGCCTCCTGGAGGTGGATGGCCGCGCCCGGGGACAGGTCCAGGGGATGGCCGTCAAAGGCCGAGGCCAGGGCGGCCTTGGCCAGGAGCACGTCCAGGTCCACCAGGGCGTGGTACACGGCCTCGGCCTGGGGCCGCTCCTGGCGGCAGAGCTGGGTCAGAAATTCCAGGATCTTGCGTTCCTCGGCCCGCTCCTCGTGTTTCAGTTCCTGGAGCCGGTTGTTCATCTCCACCAGGAACAGGGGCTCGAAATAGCAGGTCTCCCCGGTCTGGGAATAGTCGTGGATGATGCCCGGGAAGCGGCCCTTGAAATTGGCCTTGAGCGGTAGGACGTAGCGATCCGAGGCAATGGTCATGAACTCGTCCTGGAGGAAATGGCCCAGGTTCTCGCCCAGGATGAAGTCCTTGACCTTGGTGGCGCAGCGCTGGTGGATGGCCCGGATGTCCTGGCGCACGCCCATGAGTTCTGGGGAGCTTTCGTCCCGGATGCGGCCGTCCTCGCCCAGGCAGCGCTTTAAGCCCGAGTGGGTGCGCTCGGGCCAGGGCTGGCCCAGGACCGTGGCGCACAAGAGGTCCAGGCCGCGCTCGGCAAAGGGGGCCACGACTTCACGGGCCAGGCGGCCCAAGGCCAAAACCTCGCGCAGGGCGGCCAGGGCGTCCAAATCCAGGACGTTGGACGGGCGGTCCAGATAGACGAACAGGCCGTCCAGGGGCACGAAGGGGACCAGGCGGAAGCGGGTCTCCGAGGCGAAACGCATGGCCTGGCCCAAAAGGACACCCGCCCGGGCCACCTCCTCGGGGTTCTGCCCCGGGGCAATGGCCCGGCAGGCAGTGGCCCCGGCCTCGGACACGGCGAAACCCGCCAGGGCCGCGAGGACCTTGGGAAATTCAAGCAATTGCAGGGTTCTGGATTCCATGGCGCAAGACCTGTTTACGAACGCCCGGGCGTAAAACTTACGCGCCGAGCCGGGTCTTGACGAATTCGCTGATCTTCTTGCCGTCGGCCTGGCCCTTGGCCCGGTCCATGACCAGCTTCATGACCCGGCCCATGTCCTTGGGACCGGCGGCCCCGGTCTCGGCCATGGCCTGGTCGATGACCGCGAGAAGCTCCTGGTCCGAAAACGCGGCGGGCAGGTAGGTCAAAAGGACCACCAGTTCGCGCTCCTCGATCGCCACCAGGTCCGGGCGGCCGCCCTTGGTGAACTGCTCCACGGATTCCCGGCGCTGCTTGACCTGCTTGGCGATGAGATCCAGGTATTCGGGGTCGGTCAGGGGGCGCAGGACTTCCTTCTCGCGCACGGTGGCGGCCGTCTTGAGTTGCCTCAAGACGGCCGTTTTTACCGTTTCCTTGGCCTTGTAGGCCACCAGGAAGTCCTGTTCGATCTTTTCTTTGAGGCTCATGTTAGGCCAGATTCACTTTGCGCATCTTTTTGGCCAGACGCTTACGGGCGGCGGCCTTCTTCTTTTTGCGCTGGACGCTGGGCTTTTCGTAGTGCTGACGCTTTTTGAGCTCGGACAGCACACCAGCCTTCTCCACCTGCTTCTTGAAGCGGCGCAGGGCAATGTCGAAGGAGTCGTTATCTTCAAGGAAAATACCGGGCAAGGAAAATCACCTCCTCAAAGGCCCGCGGTCGGGGACCGCAGAGGCAAAGCATATATTCTCCCGGACCCCGTGGACTTCAGAAAAGACAGAAAAGGGCCCGTCGCCAGAAGGCCGACGGGCCTTTGCTACCTTGAACTGAACCGCCGGGATCGACGGTTTGGGAGCTTAATGACCGGCGTGGCCCGTATGGCCGTCGTCGGACTTGGCCTCCCACCAGGATTTCACCACGCAGTAGACCAGGGCGATGCCGATCACGGCCAGAACCGCGTAGGTGGCGCCGAAGAAAACAGCATGGTCAGGAGCCCACCAGGGCAAATCCTGAGGCAGGGGGCTGTGAATGGTCTCACCGTGAATCATGAGCCCTCCGACTATTTAACGGCGTCTTTCAGCAGCTTGCCAGCGCGGAACTTCACAACCTTGGCGGCAGGGATCTTGATGGCCTGGCCGGTGCGGGGGTTGCGACCGGTGCGGGCGCCCCGCTTTTCGACCATGAACGTACCAAACCCGGTAAGGGTCAGCTTGCCTTCTTTCACCAGGGTGCCTTCCACAGTCTCCAGGAAAGCATTCAAGGCGCGCTCGGCGTTCGCCTTGGTGAGGTTGGCCTTCTCCGCAATTTTCGCAACCAAGTCAGCCTTAGTCATCAGTCCTTCCTCCTTGAGATGTTGCACGGCCGGCCTTCTCACCGGCTTTGAGCCCTAATCACTCTATTTGAGGTCCGCGGGGGGCACGGACCATCATTCCTCTGGAAGGAGCCTTTTGGCGACCGGGCTGTTCCAGTCCGCTCAAGTCGGTCCTTAAAGAAAAATAACCAGCCTGTCCAGCCTCGAGAAAAATAACGCCCGGGGACCGGACAGACAAGGAAAGCTCAAACAGGATTTTATCGGTCAAGTCAAGCAGAAAAACACTTTCCCAGGTTTTGTGACAAAAGGAGAAAGGCCTCCGGGGGCACCACCTCGGGCCGGGCCTCGGGGGCGATGCCCGTGGTCGCAAACCAGGCCGAAACCACCTCGGGAGCAAAGGGGCGCAGGATCGTGCCCATTTGCTTGCGACGGAACTGGAAGCAATATTTAACGATTTTCGCCAGCCCCCGAGGGTCGCCCAGCCTCTGTTCCTGGGGCAGAGGCGTGAGCCGGACCACGGCCGAGTCCACCTTGGGGCTGGGCGAAAAGGCTGTGGGTGGGACCTTGAAGGCGTAGGTCAGGGCGCAAAAATTTTTCATCCACACGCTGATGGCCCCGTATTCCTTGCCCCCCGGCACAGCGGTCAGGCGCAGGCCCACCTCGTGCTGGACCATGAAAACGCCCAGGCGGATGCCGCCACTCCGTTCGGCCAGGTCCCAGAGCAGGCGGGAGGCGATATTGTAGGGCAGGTTGCCCACCACCTTCCACCCGGTCAGCGTCTCCCAGGGGAACTCCAGGGCGTCGGCCTCGGTCACGGTGCAGGAGGGCAGGGTCTGGCGCAGGTGTTCGGCCAGGGCCGTGTCCTTTTCCACCGCGCACAACTCCCCGCCCCCGGCCTTGTCCAGGGACTCGGCCAGGAATCCGGTCAAGGCCCCGCGCCCGGGTCCGATCTCCAGGACGCGGTCGCCCGGGCCGATGTCCAGCAGGGACACGATGCGCCGGGCGATGTTCTGGTCGGTCAGGAAATTCTGGCCCAGGCTCTTCTTGGCCCGGGCAAAGGGGGACTCCGGCGGGGAATGATCGCGCATGGCCGCCAACTACCCCATCGCCAGCAGGGGCGCAAGCCGGGCTTGCCCGGCCCTGATCCTTGGGCTACCAAGAATGGCATAGGAAAAACAAAGGAGCCCCCATGCTCGCCCTGACCTTTGCCCACGGCCGCGCCAGCCTGGCCGAGCGCCCCTGCCCGGTTCCTGGCCCGGGCGAGGCCCTGCTCAAAGTCCGCATGGCCGGGATCTGCCGCACGGACATCGAGCTTCTGGAAGGATACTACGACTTCGCGGGCATTCCCGGGCATGAGTTCGTGGCCCAGGTCGTGACGGCCCCGGACGCGCCGGGAATGGTCGGCCGCCGGGTCACGGCCGACATCAACATCGGGTGCGGGGCCTGCCCGGGCTGCGCGGCCGGAGACGCCCGGCACTGCCCGGAGCGCACGGTGGTGGGCATCAAGGGCCGGGACGGGGCCTTGGCCCAGTTCCTGGCCCTGCCCCTGAAGAATCTCCATGTCATCGACGAGTCCATCCCGGACCAGGAGGCCGTTTTCGCCGAGCCCCTGGCTGCGGCCCTGCAAATCACCCAGCAGGTCCACATCACCGGCCGCATGCGCGTGCTGGTCCAGGGCGACGGCAAGCTCGGGCTTCTGGCCGCCCTGGCCCTGCGCCACTTCGCCCCGGACGTGACCCTGCTGGGCCGCCATGCGGGCAAGCTGGCTCTGGCCGTCCGGGCCGGGGTGTCCACGGCCCTGCTGCCCGGCCCGGACGAGCGCGCGGCCTTTCTGGCCGGGCTGGGCCGCTTCGACCTGGTGGTGGAGGCCACCGGGCGGCCCGAGGGCCTGGACCAGGCCTTAAGCCTGACCCGGCCCCGGGGCGTGCTGGTGGCCAAGACCACCTCGCGCCTGCCCGCCACCTTCAACCTGGCCCGGCTGGTGGTGGACGAGATCAGCCTGATCGGCTCCCGCTGCGGGGACACGGCCTTGGCCCTGGACTTTCTCAAAGATCGCCGGGTGGACGTGCGCCCCCTGGCCACGGCCGTCTTTCCCTTTGACCGGGTCATCGAGGCCCTGGACGCGGCCCGCGCGCCCGGGGCTGGCAAGATTTTGGTGGATATGCGCGACATGTCCTGACCGGCCCGGTTGTCACCTCCCTGCGTTGACAAGGGCTCCCGGGCCGAACTATGAACTTTGGAAATCATTCCAGGAGGCTCACCATGGACCTGAAAGCCTGCATCCGCGAAATCCCGGACTTCCCCAAAAAAGGGATCCTGTTCTACGACATCACCACCCTTTTGGCCAATCCCAAGGCCTTTGTGTACTCCATCGACGCCCTGGCCGAGAAGGTCTCGGACTTAAAGCCGGACAAGATCCTGGCCGCCGAGGCCCGGGGCTTTCTCTTTGGCGCGGCCCTGTCCTACAAGCTGGGCCTGGGCTTCATCCCGGTGCGCAAGGCCGGCAAGCTCCCGTACACCACGGTCTCGGCCACCTATGACCTGGAATACGGCACGGACACCCTGTGCATGCACGTGGACGCCCTGGACAAGGGCGAATCCATCCTCATCGTGGACGACGTGCTGGCCACGGGCGGCACGGCCGCGGGCATGATCAAGCTGGTGGAAAGCTGCGGGGCCAAGGTCTGCGGCCTGGCTTTCATCATGGAACTGGACTTCCTGCACGGCTCGGCCAAACTTTCCGGCCATCGCCACGAAACCCTCCTGCACTACTAGGCCGCCTCATTCTTCACCGAGGATCAACCAGGAAGAAAGGATAAGAATAATGTTTTCTTATTCTTGTGCGCCCGTGAAGAGCGCCGCCCATTCCGGAACACAAGACGAGGCGGATTCATGCTAACCATCGGCATCATCGGCGGCAGCGGCCTGGACGACCCGAGCCTGTCCATCCCCGGAGTCACGGTCGCTTCGGGCGGCCCGGACCTGGACCTGACCACGGCCTACGGCAAACCCAGCGCCCCCCTGCGCCAGCTCGACGTGGCCGGGCGCAAGGTCCTGGTCCTGGCCCGGCACGGCCGCTCCCACACCGTGCCGCCCAGCCAGGTCAATTTCCGGGCCAACATCATGGCCCTGAAGCAGGCCGGGTGCCAGGTGGTCCTGGCCACCACGGCCGTGGGCTCCCTGCGGCAGGAGATCGGCCGGGGGGATCTGGTGGTGGTGGACCAGTTCATCGACTTCACCCGGCACCGGCCCGTGACCTTCCACGAGTCCTTTGACCCGCACAACCCGGTACACACGGGCATGGCCGATCCCTTCAACGAGAAGCTGCGCCAGCATCTCATCGCCGCCTGCCGCAAGCTGAAAATCGCCCACCACGACCGGGGCACGGTGATCACCATCGAGGGGCCGCGCTTCTCCACCCGGGCGGAATCCAACATGTTCCGCCTCTGGGGCGCGGACATCATCAACATGAGCACCGCGCCCGAGGCCATCCTGGCCAACGAGGCGGGCCTGGCCTATGCCACCGTGGCCATGTCCACGGACTACGACTGCTGGAAGACCGACGAGGCCCCGGTGACCTGGGAGGACATCCTGGAGATTTTCTCCAGCAATGCCCAGAAAGTGGTGGGCGTGCTCATGGAGACCATCCTGGCCCTGGCGCCCTAGAGAGGGGCCTTTCGGAAATTCTTTTGCCCTTTTCACGAACGCAAGAATAAGAAATAATTATTTTTATTCTTCATTCTTGGTGGGGTGTCCCTCCACCAACAGGACACACGACATGGAGACTCCGGGCCGCGAACGGGTCCCCTGCGACCTCCTGGTCTCGGCCCGGGTGGTCCTGACCCAGAACCAGGACCGGGAGGTCCTGACCGACGGGGCCGTGGCCATCATGGGCCGGACCATCGCGGCCGTGGGTCCGGCTGTTGACCTGCGCCGAGACTTCGCCCCGGCCCGGGATTTAAACCTGGGCGAGAGCCTGCTGATGCCCGGGCTCATCAACGCCCACACCCACGCCTCCATGACCCTCTTGCGCGGGGCGGCCGACGACCTGCCCCTCATGGATTGGCTGAACACCCACATCTTTCCCCTGGAGGCCAAGCTCAGCCCGGAGCTGGCCCATCTGGGCGCGCTCCTGGGCTGTGCCGAGATGCTCTCCTTCGGGACCACGGCCTTTCTGGACATGTACCTGCTGGAGCGGGCCACGGCCCGGGCCGCCCGGGAGTCCGGCCTGCGGGCCGTGGTGGGCGAGGTGCTCTTCGGGTTCCCCTCCCCGGCCTACCGGAACATGGAGGAGGGCCTGGACCTGGTGCGGGCCATGCACGAGGAGCTGGGACCCTCGGGCCGGGTGCGCACGGCGGTCATGCCCCACTCCCTGTACACCTGCCCCCCGGAACTTTTGACCAAAAGTTTCGCCCTGGCCGAGGAGCTGGACCTGCTCTGGCACACCCATCTGGCCGAGACCATCAGCGAGACGGCCCGGGCCCAGCACGAATTTCACCAGTATCCCGTGGAGTACATGCTGGACCTGGGCCTGCTCTCTCCCCGCTCCACCCTGGCCCACGTGGTCTTCCCCACCCCGGACGAGATCGACATCCTGGTCTCCACTGGCGCGCACGTGGTGCACTGCCCGGAAAGCAACATGAAGCTGGCCTCGGGGGTCAGCCCCATCCCGGACCTGCTCGCGGCCGGGGTCAGCCTGGGCCTGGGCACGGACGGGCCGTGCAGCAACAACAATTTGAACCTGTTCGAGGAAATGGGCACGGCCGCCCTGCTGCACAAGTCCGAGGCCCTGGACCCCACCCGGATCACGGCCCAGCAGGTCCTGGACCTGGCCACCCTGGGCGGGGCGGCCTGCCTGAACCAGAACGGACAGGGTCAGAACGGGCTGGGCAGCCTGGCCCCGGGCAAGGTGGCGGACTTCTGCGCCCTGGACCTGACCGCGCCGAACATGATGCCCCTGTTCGATCCCGTGGCCCAGGCGGTCTATGCGGCCACGGGCCAGGAAGTGCGGCTGACAGTGGTGGACGGGGTCGTCCGGTACCAGGACGGCCGGTACACGGACATCGATTTCCCCCTGCTCATCCAGGAGATGGACAAGGTCCGGGACTGGGTAAAGAGGAACCGGGCCTGATATATGGACAATTTGAACCCACACGCCGAACTTCTCATAAAGGCCCAGGTCATCCTGACCCAGAACCAGGACCGGGAGGTGCTCGAACACGCCGGGCTGGCCGTGGGCCAGGGACTCATCCTGGACATCGGGGACTGGGAGGCCGTGTCCCTGCGCCACCCCGGGGCCAAGGTCCTGGACCTGGGCCGGTCCATGCTCCTGCCCGGGCTGGTCAATGCCCACACCCACGCGCCCATGACCCTGTTCCGGGGCGCGGGCGAGGACATGCTCCTCATGGACTGGCTGACCCAGCGCATCTGGCCCCTGGAGCGGGAACTGACCCCGGAACTCATCCACCTGGGCGCGCTCCTGGCCTGCGCCGAGATGATCCGCTTTGGCACCCGGGCCTTTCTGGACGGATACATGCACGAGGAGGAGGTAGGCCGGGCCGCAGACACGACTGGCCTGCGGGCCGTGCTGGGCGAAGGGTTCTTCCGCTTTCCCTCGCCCCTGTTCCCCACGGCCCAGGCGGCCTGGGACCGGGTGGAATTCTTACGTGAGCGTTTCGCCGGGCATCCGCGCATCGGCCTGTCCTACTGCCCCCACACCGTGTACACCACGGACCCCGAGGACCTGGCCGAAAGCTACGCCCTGGCCCGCAAGCACGGGCTCATCTGGCAGACCCACTGCTCGGAGAACGCGGCTGAGATCGAATCCTGCCTGAGCCTGTACGGGAAACGGCCCCTGGCCCTTTTGGCCGAGATGGACCTGCTCGGGCCAGGCACGGTCCTGCACCATTGCGTGGACCTGACCCAGGCGGAGATGGCCCTTTTGGCCGAAACCCGTACCGGGGTGGTGCACTGCCCGGAGAGCAACATGAAGCTCGGCTGCGGCCAGGCCCCGGTGCGCGCGCTGCTGAAGGCCGGAGTGGCCCCGGCCCTGGGCACGGATGGGGCGGCCAGCAACAACAATCTGAACCTGTTCGGCGAGATGCGCCGGGCCGCCCTGCTCCAGAAGGTGGCCAGCCTGGACCCCACGGCCCTGCCTGCCCAGACCGCCCTGGACATGGCCACCCGCCACGGGGCCGCTGTCCTGGCCCTGCCCGGGGACCAGGGCCTGGTTCCCAACGCTCCGGCGGACCTGATCGCCCTGGACCTGACCTTTCCCAACCTCATGCCCCTGCACAACCCCGTGTCCCAGGCGGTCTACGCGGCCTGCGGCCAGGAGGTCCGCCTGAACATGGTGGACGGCCGCATTCTCTATCGGGACGGCTGCTATCTCACCCTGGACTACCCCGGCTTGAGCGCAGAGGTTCGCCAGGCCCAGACCTGGGTGAAAAATCGTCTGCCGGTCTGATTTCCCGCCAAACCGCTCGGCATTCCCTCACAAAAAGAACAAGGAATATCAGCGCTATTATTGCTCTTGCACCAATCGCCTGCTATATATCCTCCGAGGCGCGCAGGATGCGGGATACTGCCAACGCCAGCGCCTTGCCCGGAGAACGGCCCATGAACCGAATTGCACCGGCCTTCATTATCCTGAATTTGTTTCTGTTTATTTTCATGCCCAGCACTTCGGCCCTGGCCGGAAACGCGACCCTGCGGGTGGCCTACACCGAATGGTTCCCCTATACCTACACCGAGGACGGCCAGGCCAAGGGCTTTGAGATCGACACCCTGCGGGCCGTACTCGGCCGCCTGGGCTATACCCCGATCCTGGCCTCCTATCCCTGGAAACGCTGTTTGGCCAATCTGGAAAACGGCCGGGCCGACCTCCTGGTCTCCCTGCTCAAATCCCCTGAGCGGGAGCGCTACACCCTGTTTCCCACCGAGCACATCAGCCTGTCCCAGACCGTGTTCTTCACCCGCCGGGACCATGAGGCGCCCCGGGTCAGCGACCTGGAGGCCTTAAGGGGCCTGCGCATCGGGACCATCATGGGTTTCAGCTACGGCCAGGCCTTTGACCAAGCCGAATACCTGGACAAGGACAACGCCGTGGACACCAGAACCCTCATCGACAAGCTCCTGGCCCATCGGGACGACCTGGCGGCCGAGAACCTGGTGGTGGTCAAGGCCCTGGCCCGACAGATGGGGGTCCTGGGCCAGTTGCGCTTCCTCTCCCCGCCCATTCACCACCAGAGGCTGTACGTGGGCTTTTCCCGGACCAATGACCTGGGAAAACTGGCCCAGGACTTCTCCCGGACCCTGGCCGTCTTCAAGAAATCCCGTGAATACAAAGCCATCCTGGCCCAATACGGTTTGGGCCTGGAAGAGATGACCGAGACCTCCCCGCGCTTCCACTAGACCCGGCCCTCCTTCTCCTTGTTCCACGACGAGTCGGAAGATGCTCCAGGAACGCGCTTCTTTCCTTCTGCCCCTGCTGGGTCGCGGCCTCGGACGCCGCCGCCTTGTCCCCTTTTTCCAATGATAATTTCCATTGCCTTCTGGATATTTCCCCTCAAATGTGGCAAAGAGGAAAGACTCCTGCAACCTCCCACCCATGAGGCGCGTATGAAAAAGACGGTTCTGGCCCTGCTCATCCTGGCTTTCCTGGTCGTCCTGCCCGCCCGGGCCTCGGACGAAAACGCCAAACCCAAACCCGCGCCCGAGGCGGCCTTGCAGATGCTCAAAGACGGCAACGCCCGGTTCGTGGCCGGAAAATCCATGAACCCGCGCAGCGACAAGGCCCGGCTGGCCCAGGCCGGAAAAGAGAGCCAGGGCGACTACGCCTTTGCCACGGTTCTGGGCTGTTCGGACTCCCGGGTTCCCCCTGAGCGCCTGTTCGACGCCGGGGTCATGGACATCTTCGTGGTCCGGGTGGCTGGGAACGTGGCCAACACCGACGAACTCGGGTCCATCGAGTACGGCATGATCCACGTGCGCACGCCGGTGCTGGTGATCCTGGGGCACACCCAGTGCGGCGCGGTCACGGCCGTGACCCAGGCCGCGCGCGGCCACGGGCATCCCCTGGAGCGCAACATCCCGCCCCTGGTGAGCCCGATCATCCCGGCCGTGGCCAAGACCATTGCGGCCAACCCGGACCTGCCGGACGACAAGATCATCCCCAAGGCCATCGAGCAGAACGTGTGGCAGGGGGTGGAGAACGTGTTCATGCGCAGCGCGGCCCTGCGCGATCTGGCCAAGGCCGGAAAGATCAAGGTCGTGGGCGGAATCTACGACGTGGGCACCGGCCAGATCGACTGGCTCCCGGACGCTCAGGTGGCCGCGCTCCTGGTCAAGGCCGAGGCTGACCCAGGCCGGGCCATGAACCCCATGGCCGACTAGCCGGACGCTTGCGTCGCAAGATCCGGAAAGGATAAAGAAAAAAGCATTGGGGGAATTGTCTCCCTGTGTGGCCATGGAGATATTGCTTTGGCCCACGCGAGAAGGCAAGAATAAGAAATATTTTGTATTTCTTCTTTCTTGCAAGATAGAAAGAATGCAGCCCCAAGCCTGAGAAACCAAGAGGCCGATCCCCAGGGGGTCGGCCTTTTTCTTTGAGATGTGACTACAGGGCGTCCAGGCGCTGACGGGCCTCTTCCGCGTCCAGACCCCGGAGCGCGGCCAGGGCCGTCAGGTTCTCCTCGGCGTCCGAGGGGCGCAGGTAGAAGGGGGTCAGGGGCTCGTCCGCTTCCAGACCGGCGGCCAGGAGAAGTTCGGGCCGGGGGTGGTCCCAGGTCGGGGGCAGAAGCACGGTCTGGGGCCGGGCAACGGCCAGATCGGCAAAGAATTCCGGGGCGCGGCGCAGGGCGCTGCCCACCAGGAACAACGGGCCGGACAGGGACCGGGCCAGGGAGGCGGCCTGGTCAAAAGTCAGGGACTGGGCCGGGGTCAGGGCCTGAACTTGGGCAAAATCTTTGGCCGGGACGGAAATCTCAAAGGCCTGGACATGGGCCAGGCGGGTGCGGGCGTGGGTCAGGACCAGGACCTGGCCCGAGGCCACCTCAGCCACGGCCCGGGCCAGCAGGGGCAGGTAGGCGAAACCAACGGCCTCGGCCCCTCCTCCGGCCGCGATCCCGGCCAGGGCGGCCAGGACCAGACGGATGCCGGTGAAGCTGCCCGGCCCCCGGGCCGCAGTCACCCGGGTCAGGTCCCCGGACGAAAGGCCCAGAACTCCCAGGGCGTGCTCCAGGGCTGGTACCAGGACCCGCAGGCCCTGGCTGGGCACGGACCACTGCTGGGCGGCCAGGAGCACCGGGGAGGCCCCGCCAGGCCGTCCCAGGGCGAACTGCAGGCGCTCCTCGCACCCGCACACGGCCAGAATCAACTCCGGGCTATTTGAACAGGCCGGTGAGGTCATTGTAGGTAGCCAGTCCCATGAGCAGCAGGATGAAGGCGATGCCCACCCGGGTGGCCCCGGCCCGGACTCGGTCGCTGGGGGGTCTGCGGGTGATGGCCTCCAGAGAGAAGAACACGATGTGCCCGCCGTCCAGGACCGGCACGGGCAGGAGATTCATGAGCCCCAGGTTCACGGAAAGCAGGGCGGCCAGGCTCAAGATGGCCGTGAACCCGACCTTGGCCTGCTCGCTGACCATGCGGGCGATCATGATCGGCCCGCCCACGGTGTCGGCCGGGATGACCCGCTCGATGAGCTTGATGATGCCCTGCACGGTCAGGGAGACCACGGCCCAGGTCTGGCGGGCGGCCTCCACAACGGCCGAGCCGCCGCCTAAGTCCACGGTGGTGGTCTTTCCGGCCGAGACCACCCCGATCATGGGCACCTTGATCTCCTCGCCAAAGAGGTTCTTGCGGGTGCGCACCTGGGGGGTGACAATGAGCTCCACGGTCTCCTCCCCGCGCTGCACGGAAAAACGCAGGGCCTTGCCCTCGCTGGCGCTGACCACGGCCACCAGTTCGGTCCAGAACTGCACGGGCGCCCCGTCCACTGCGGTCACGGCGTCGCCCGGGAGCATGCCCGCGCTCTTGGCCGGACCCGGGTCGGTCAGCTCGCCCACCACCGGCAGGACTTCCATACGGCCCTGGGTCAGGAACAGGCCGAAATAGATGAGAAAGGCCAGGAAGAAATTGGCCAGGGGTCCGGCCGTGACCACCAGGATGCGCTGCCAGGGCGCGCGCAGGGAAAAGCTTTCCCCGGGCGTGAAGCCCTCGGGCAGCTCCGAGTCCGGGCTCTCGCCCACCAGGTTCACGTACCCGCCCAGGGGCACGGCCGAGAGCCGGTATTCGATGCGATTGACCGTGGCCGACCACAGCTTGGGGCCGAACCCCAGGGAAAAGGTCCGGACTCCCATTCCCAGGGCGCGGGCCACCAGGAAGTGCCCGAGTTCATGAAAGAAGATAAGCCCGCCCAAGACCAGCACCACGGAGATTATGCTTTGTAACATGCGTTGGATCGATCCTTTGCGTTGCGGAGTCTGGAGGGGCCGGGCCTGTTTCCAGGATCAGTCTCCAGGGTCAGAGGTCTCAACTCATGGCTTCCGGGCCGTTGTAACGGGCTGCGGAAACGGGAAAGGGCTCAGAGCGCGGCCAGGGTTTCGGCCCGGGCCTGGGCGTCCAGGGCCAGGACCGTGGCCGGGTCCGAGACCTCCATGGCCTTGTGCCGGGCCAGGGCGGCTTCGATGAGCCGGGGGATGTCCAGAAAGGCGATCTTTTCCTTGAGGAACAGGTCCACGGCCACCTCGTTGGCGGCGTTCAGCACAATGGGGTGGGAATCCGAGGCGTTGTAGGCCTCCCGGGCCAGATTCAGGCAAGGGAACAACGAAAGGTCCGGTTCCTCGAAGGTCAGAGTGCCGACCGCAGCCAGGTCCAGCATGGGCACGTCCACCTCCACCCTACGGGGGTGGCACAGGCAGTAGGCGATGGGGATGCGCATGTCCGGGGTGCCCAGGTGGGCCAACTGCGAGCCGTCGGTGTACTCCACCAGGGAGTGCACGATGCTCTGGGGGTGGACCACCACGTCCACCCGGTCCATGCCGATGCCGTAGAGGCGGCAGGCCTCGATGATCTCCAGGCCCTTGTTCATGAGCGTGGCCGAGTCGATGCTGATCTTGGCCCCCATGCTCCAGTTGGGATGGGCCAGGGCCTGACGGGGGCTCACGGTGCGCAGAAATTCCAGGGTCTTGCCCCGGAAGGGGCCACCCGAGGCGGTCAGGATGAGGCGGCGCAGGTCCTCGGCGTCGTGCCCGGCCAGGGCCTGGAACAGGGCGTTGTGCTCGGAGTCCACGGGCAGGATGATGGCCCCGTTCTCCCGGCAGGCCCGGCGGATGATCGGGCCACCCAGGACCAGGGCCTCCTTGTTGGCCAGGGCGATGACCTTCCCGGCCTGGGCCGCTGCCAGGGTGGGCAGAAATCCGGCCGCGCCCACGATGGCGGAGAGCACCAGGGGGGCCTCGGGCAGGGCGGCCAGCGCCACGTAGCCCTCGGGTCCGCAGAGGATGCGCGGAAAGTACCCGGCGGGCAGGAGTCCGCGCAGGGCCTTGACCCCGTCCTCATCCAGCACGGCCAGATAGGGGGGCCGGTGCCGGGCGGCCTGCTCGGCCAGCAGGCGCAGGTTGCGCGCCCCGGCCAGGGCCGTGACCACGAACAGGTCCGGGTGCTTCTCGATGACGTTCAGGGCGCTCACGCCGATGGAGCCCGTGGACCCCAGGATGGAGATGGCCCGGGGGAACGGCAGGGCCGGGCAGTCGCTAGGCCAGGAGGATATGTATGTTTTCATGGTGGTTGCGGGCTAGAAGAAGGGATGGAAAAGCCGGATCAGGGCGTACAGGGCCGTGGCCAGCAAAAGCCCGTCGATGCGGTCCAGCATGCCGCCGTGGCCGGGCAAAAGGCAGCCCGAGTCCTTGGAGGCGAAACGGCGCTTGAGCGCGGATTCGAACAGGTCGCCCAGGACCGCGCCCAGGCCCAGGACCAGGCCCAGTCCGGCCAAGGCCCAGGGGCCGGACTGGCCGAAGAAGAGCCCGTAGGCCGTGGTCACCGCCATGGTGCCCAAAAGCCCGCCGCTTAAGCCCGCCCAGGTCTTCTTGGGACTGACCTCGGGCCAGAGCTTGCGGCCGCCCAGCCAGCTTCCGGCGTAAAAGGCGGCCGTGTCCGAGGTGATGGCCGCCAGCAGCACCAGGACGGTCTCCTGGCTGGAAAAGGTGAAAAAGAATTGCAGGGTCAGGGGGATGTACAAAAGCCCCACGGGCAGGCCCAGAAGGTCCGGCCAGGAAGCGCCCTGGTCCTCGTTGAAGCCGTACAGGACCAGAAAGGCCAGGAGCCAGAAACTGCCAACCAGGATCAGGGCCAGTCCGGCCAAGCTCTGGACCCGGCAGATCCACAGGAGCAGCGCGCCCAGGACCAGGCCCAGGATCTTGGCGCCCATACGGCTGGTGGGCCAGATCATGTGGTAGAACTCCGCCAGGGCGACCAGCCCCGCAGCCAGCACGGCCGCGAAAAGCACCCAGCCTCCGAGGCCCACGGACAGGCCGAGAAGAAGCAGCAGAGAGAGAGCGGTGAAGACCCGCTGACGGTGGGCAAGCCTGTCCATGATCCTTCCTTGGGGCGAGAGCGCCCGCGAACAGCGAAAGGCATAAACCATTCGTTTCACCGGAGCAAGTCAGGTCTGGCGTCCCTCTGATTTTTCTGGATTTCCCCGCAAAAGGGTGTCACTCTTGGCCCAGCCTTTCGCTCTCTTCCGAAATCCTTGAGGAGGCCCTGGCCCGGCATGAGCGACACCACCCCCTGCGCCGAAACCGCCCTGACCACCGAGGCCTGCGACGCCCTCCAGGCCGACATCGCCGAACTGGCCAAGGACAAGCGCCTGCAAAAGCTCCTGTCCACCGTGGTGGAGGAGGTCCGGTGCTACGCCCAGGACCAGCTTACCCACCTGAAACAACTGGCCCGCATCGGGGTGGCCCTGTCCGGCCAGACGGACATCGACCGGCTCCTGGAGATGATCGTGGACGAGGCCCGCTCCCTGACCTCGGCCGATGCGGGCACCCTGTACATCGTCAATCCCGAGCGCACCCACCTGCATTTCGTCATCCTCCAGAACGAGACCATGAAGACCCGCATGGGCGGGTCCGGGGGCAAGCCCATCACCCTGCCCCCGGTGTGCCTGCACACCGAGAACAGGGGCGAGAACCACGCCAACGTCTCCTCCCACGTGGCCCTGACCGGCGCCATCGTGAACATCCCGGACGTGTACCAGGCCGAGGGCTTCGACTTCACCGGGCCCAAGAAGTACGACGCGGCCACGGGCTACCGCTCCACGTCCATGCTGGTCATCCCCATGCGCAACCACGAAAACGAGATCATCGGGGTGCTCCAGCTCCTGAACTCCCAGAATCCCGAGACCGGCGAGGTCTGCGGGTTCGACCAGGAATACGTGGACTTGGTGGCCTCCCTGGCCAGCCAGGCCGCCGTGGCCCTGACCAACGCCCAGCTCATCAAGGACTTGAAGGGTCTTTTGGACTCCTTCATCCAGAGCATCGCCGCGGCCATTGACGCCAAGTCCCCGTACACCGCCGGGCACATCACCCGGGTGGTGGAGCTGACCATGCTCATCGCCGACCGGGTCAATGCCCAGAGCAACGGCCCTTTTGCCGGGGTGCGCTTTTCCGAGAACGAACTGGAGGAGCTGTCGCTCTCAGCCTGGATGCACGACGTGGGCAAGATCACCACGCCCGAGCACGTGGTGGACAAGTCCACCAAGCTGGAGACCATCTTCGACCGCTCCGAACTCATCCGCACCCGCTTCGACCTGTTCGAACAGGCCCTGATCGCCCGCTACCAGGCCGAACGGGCCGAGACCTGCGAATTCGCCGCCCGGGGGACCTCCGGGGGCCACAAGGCCCTGTCCCACGACCTCTCGGCCCTGCGCGACCGCCACGCGGCCGAACTAAGCGCCCTGCGTGAGGACCGCGACTTCGTGCTTTCCTGCAACACGGCCTTCATGGACGACGCCAAGATCGCCCGGCTGAACGAGATCGCGGCCCGGACCTTTGAGGTGGACGGCCAGCAGGTCCCGGCCCTGACCGAGAACGAGGTCTATAATTTGAGCGTGCGCAAGGGCACCCTTACGGACGAGGAGCGCCAGATCATCGAGAACCACGCCCACATGACCCATGAGATTCTCGGCCGCCTGTCCCTGCCCAAGCGCCTGGCCCGGGTTCCCAAATTCGCGGGCAGCCACCACGAGAAGCTGGACGGCAGCGGCTACCCCGAACGGCTCCTGGCCGAAGACATCCCGCTCCAGTCCCGCATCCTGGCCGTGGCCGACGTGTTCGAGGCCCTGACCGCGCGCGACCGGCCCTACAAAAAGCCCATGCCCCTGTCCCAGGCCGTGAAAATCCTGGGATTCATGCAAAAGGACGGGCACATCGACGGGGACGTCCTCTCCCTGTTCCTCGCCAGCGGGGCCTGCCACGAATACGCCGGAAAGCAGCTGGCCCCGGAGCAGATCGACGATTTCGCGTGCAGCGCGCCCAAGTAAGTGAACGAGTGGAAAGGGTATTTATTTTTTGCAAGAATGCAGCAATAAAAACTATATTCCTTCTACATCCAGAATCAAATCATCTTTTGGGCAACCCTTACCGTACAAAGCAGGCTATTGAGGGATAAAAGTGGCTAAATTTGAAGGTAACGCAGGTGAATTCCATCAATTTATTGGCCCAAAGATAAGAAATGCTGTTAATAACCTCACCAGAAATCATAGAAAAAGTTTAAAGGGAATTTGTCAGGAATGTGGGAAGACTGGAGAAATAGAGTCGGCCCATGTGCAGGGGAAAGACCGTAAATTTATAATAGAAACTATTCTGACTAAATATAAGGCAGAAGGCAATAGTGTCATTTGTGATTTGAAAACAGTTGAAAATGAAATAATGGATGCACACAACCCTATAGAAAGTGTTTTTAAATTTTTATGCAAAAAATGCCATAACATATATGATGCCAAGTCGAACAAGACAGACGCAAACAAATTTGATAAAAAGGACGATGTAACAGAAACATTTGCTAAATTAAAAAGGATCGAGAAGTGGGCTAAGTGTCCAAAACAAATGAATCATAAAATTGTGATAGGCTTTTTAAAACTTGAAGAGAAAGGTGTCGCCAGATATGAAGAGCTGAAAAGCACATGCCTGAATAATAGAGATACAAAATACTATGGTGAACTACCCCGCAGCAAGCTGCGGAGCATCAAAGACAAGAAAACAAAGACAGCTGTTGCTGATGTAACTTTTTATAATCTTTGCTGACGCCCTGATTTTTAACATATTTTGAAAGCATTGCTTCGTCTCCATGTTTG
>CAILNX010000041.1 GCA_903835685.1 uncultured delta proteobacterium | reverse complement strand
GTCCCTGCGGCAAACGTGCCGAATTCAGGGAAAGAGAACCTACCCCGTGCTGGTCGAGGCTATGACCGCGTTCTTCAAAGGTGAGCATCCAAACCTCGCGTGGATTCGTGCTTTGGCAGACTGACCCGTGAGCCCTTACGCAAAAAAGCTGGACGGCTCGTGGCTATCGGCCCCGTGAACATGCCCGTGACGCGACTCTTCGTGGAAGAAATCATCCTGGAATGCCGCAAGAAACACATCACCCGGGTGGACATCCTGGCCTTCGAGTTCGAAATGGGGCTCTTCCCCAATGTCCTGGATGAAGCCAAGGCCAAGGGCATAGACATATCCCCCAAATATATCCCGGCCGAGGTGTTCGACAAGCGGGCCGTGGAGAAGAACCAGGTGGTGTTCCACGACGTGTCCGCCATTGAGGTGAAACCCCTGGTGAAAGGCAACAAGGTGGCTGTCGCCTTGACGGACTTCTCTGTATTTTACTCCCAGGACTCCATCGCCGCCGCTGAAGCCAGCCTGAAGGACAAGTCCAGCAAAATCGTGGTCGAAAGGGGCCAGATTGTGAAGGTCAGCAAGGACAAGGATGGGGTCGTGAGCCGCGAGGAACTGACCAAAAGCTGGACGGACTGGATTGACTACTGGTCCGTTGACTTCGACTTTGAGAGCAAGCGTGAAATCATCCGCCAGCAGAACCCCGAAACCCGGGAGTGGGAAGAAGTCTGGACGGGCGACTATGTGTTTGAGAACGAGTGGCAGACTTTCCGCACCAAAAAAGACCGGACCCTGGAGATGCAGAGCGCCTTCCACGAATGTGCGCCAGGCCGCCGCAAGATTGCCGTCAAGGTGGTGGACATCTTCGGCAACGACACAATGACCATCGTGGGGGTGTCGGTATGAGCAAGACCAAGACCCTTGCAGTCATGGAACGCCAGGTAAGTTTTTACCGCCACCAGGACGAGGACTTCATCTCCCTGACGGACATCGCCCGGCACAAGCAGAGCGAGCACACGGACGACCTCATTCGGAACTGGTTGAGAAACCGCAATACGATTGAGTTCTTGGGTGTCTGGGAGCACCTGTACAACCCGAATTTTAATCCCGTCGAATTCGACGGGTTTAAAAAGATGGCGGGCCTGAACAGCTTTACGCTCACCCCAAAGCAGTGGATTGAGCGCACCGGGGCCATTGGCATTGTCTCCAAGGCAGGCCGCTACGGTGGGACCTATGCCCACAAAGACATCGCCTTCGAGTTCGCCTCGTGGATTTCCGTCGAGTTCAAGCTCTACCTCATCAAGGAGTTCCAGCGGCTCAAGGATGAAGAGCTGAAACAGCTCGGCTGGGACTTCCGGCGAAACCTGGCCAAAATCAACTACCGTATCCACACCGACGCCATCAAGGCGAACCTTATCCCGCCGGAGCTGTCAGCAGCGCAGGTGTCCCTGGTCTACGCAACCGAAGCGGACGTGCTCAACATGGCGCTTTTCGGCCTGACTGCGAAACAATGGCGTGACAGCAACCAAGGAGCCAAGGGCAACATCCGGGACGATGCCAATGCGGCGCAACTGGTCTGTCTTTCCAACTTGGAGAACCTGAACGCGCTTTTCATAACCGAGGGTCTCCCCCAGGCTGAACGCCTGAAACGGTTGAATCAAATCGCCATCCAGCAGATGCGACTATTGACGGAAGACCCGAACATTACGCGGCTTGACGCGAGGGACAAATAATGGCGCTCCACAAAGACTTCCCCTCCTCTCCCCACGCCATTCTTGACCCGGGCATCCGCTGGTTCCCGGCGGACGAAGCCCTGCGCGAAACGGGCCTGGGCAAACTCTTGCCTCCGCTCGTTCAGGAGCTTCGCAAGAAGGTCAAAGCATGGCGGGAACAGAACTATGCCGGGGCCACTGAGACAAGCCGCAGTCTGCTTCACTGGTGGTTCAGGACCCCGCACCTGTTGGCCAAGGCTGATGGGACCATGGCCGAGTTTCAGTATTACTTCGCCCAGCGCGAGGCTTTGGAGACCATCGTCTATCTGCACGATGTCGTTAAGGCGAAAGACAAGTACGACCTGATGCGCTTCGACGCTTCGGGTATGACCCAGCCTAGTATGTTCGACGAGTCCTGGCGGCGCTATGTGGTCAAAATGGCGACCGGCGCGGGCAAGACAAAGGTGATGAGCCTGGTGCTGGCGTGGAGCTTCTTCCACAAGCTCTACGAGCCGGATTCGGACCTTGCGAGGAATTTCCTGGTCATTGCCCCGAACATCATCGTGCTTGACCGCATCCACAAGGACTTCCAGGGCCTCCGTATCTTCTTCGAAGACCCGGTTTTGCCTGAAAATGGAACGGACGGACGAGACTGGCGGGACGACTTCCAATTGACCCTGCACGTCCAAGACGAGGTGCGCATCACCCACCCGACAGGGAATATTTTCCTGACCAACATCCACCGGGTTTATGCGGGCAATGACATCCCTGCGTCTCCTGACGATGAAGACACCATGGACTATTTTCTGGGCAAGCGGCCCACAGGAGCCACCACGGATTCAAAGGTGGACCTTGGCATGATTGTACGGGACATCAGCGAACTAGTGGTGCTGAACGATGAGGCCCACCATATCCACGATAGCCGCCTGGCCTGGTTTAAGTCCATTGAGGATATCCACAACCGCCTCAAGCAAAAGGATGCGTTCCTCTCCCTCCAAGTGGACGTGACTGCGACACCAAAGCATAACAACGGCGCGATTTTTGTTCAGACTGTATCTGATTATCCGCTGGTCGAGGCCATTTCCCAGAATGTCGTCAAGCATCCTGTCCTCCCCGATGCTCCCAGCCGGGCCAAGCTGGTGGAACGGCAAAGCGCGAAATTCACTGAAAAATATGCAGACTACCTTCACTTGGGGGTGGTTGAATGGCGGAGCGCCTATGCAGAGCATGCCAAAATGGGGAAGAAGGCCATCCTCTTTGTCATGACGGATGACACCCGAAACTGTGATGACGTAGCAACCTATCTGGAGGGCACGTATCCGGAATTCAAAGACGCCGTGCTGACCATCCACACGAACAAGAGCGGCGAAATTTCCGAGGCCACCTCTGGCAGAAACAAAGAGGAATTGGAGAAACTGCGAAAACTGGCGAACGACATTGATGCCCCGGACAGCCCCTATACAGCTATCGTGTCCGTCCTGATGCTCAAAGAGGGCTGGGACGTTCGAAATGTGACCACTATTGTCGGCCTGCGCGCATATACCGCCACGAGCAACATCCTGCCCGAACAGACCTTGGGCAGGGGGCTGCGCAAGATGTATTCAGGAGGTGTAGAAGAGTACGTGAGCGTTGTGGGGACGAATGATTTCATGGAGTTTGTTGAAGGTATCCAGGCTGAAGGCGTGGTGCTGGAACGCAAGCCCATGGGGGAAGGGACAAAGCCAAAAACACCTTTGGTGATTGGAATTGATGACGAGAATGTCAAGAAAGACCTTGATGCCCTCGACATTGAAATCCCAGTGCTGACCCCGCGCATTTACAGGGAATATAAAAATATTGCCGAGTTAGATGTTGCTTCTTTAACTACCGTCAAAGTTCCATACAAACAGTTCTCCGCAGAAGAACAACGTGAAATCGTCTTTAAAGATATAACCACAGGCGAAGTAACGCACATCACCATTCTCGACACGGCGGGCGTTGCCGACTTTCGGAGCGTCATAGGATACTTTACAAGAACAATAATGGCGGACCTGCGCTTGTTCAGCGGATACGATGTACTTTACATAAAAGTCAAGACGTTCGTTCAGACTCATCTTTTTGACCGAGAGGTCGAACTTGAAAATCCAAACACTCTTCGCAACCTCTCTGAACTGGTAGCAGTCAAAACAATTCTGAATACCTTCAAAAAGGCCATTAACGCACTGACTGTCCAAGACAAGGGCGATGCAGAAATTCGAGACTGCATCAAACTTCGTCAAACTCACCGTTTTGTCGCCAAAGACCAGAGCTATTTTATTCCACAGAAAAGCGTCTTCAATAAAATAATCGGTGACTGCCACTTTGAGCTAGTTTTCGCGAGTTTCCTTGATGGGTGCGACGATGTCGTCTCGTACGCCAAAAACTTTTTTGCCGTTCATTTTAAGCTGGACTATGTGAAAGCTGATGGTGGAATATCAGATTACTACCCTGACTTTATTGTAAAGCGAAAGGCCGGTGGTATTGTTATCGTAGAGACAAAAGGTTTAGAAGACCTTGACGTACCTTTCAAGATGCACCGTCTCAAGCAGTGGTGCGAAGACATTAACAGAATTCAATCAGACGTGAAATACGACTTTGTTTTCGTGGAGATGAAGGAATTTGAAAAATACAAACCGGCCACATTTACGGAACTGATGAAAGCCTTCACAACCTACAAAAATGTTTTAGCCTGATGCAGAGCCGCAAGCAAACATAAGAAATGCTTGGATGTAATTGCCAGCAACGTTAAGTCCGGTCCAAGGAAGTCAGTAGGGTTGGAGGTAGGCGCATGACCTGTGAAATTTCCTTGACATATGCACAAATTATAGAGGCGGTGAAGGAATGGGTAAACTTAAACTTGCAACATGCAGGCTCGACGGACTGGGTAAGCGTTGCGGCTACAATTGCGCTTGTATGCCTCACTGCTCTTTTGGCGTATTACACAAAAATATTAGCTGTTGAAGCGCGGAAGACTAGAGAGCAGCAGACAGAACCAAACGTAATCGTTACGGCAAATCATGACGCGAACAGGCCGACAATAATACTGCTTGTGATAAAGAACATCGGCAACGGGCTAGCCCAGAATGTCAAGTTTGAGATGTCGCAGCCATTGTCTGTAGCATTTGGGTTTGGTGGGGATACAGACGAAAAATCCAGACCCATAGAGCGCGGCCCGCTCATCACTGGGATTCCCAGCCTTGGGCCAGGGGAAAGCAGGGTTTTGTTTTGGGGGCAGCCGGGCGGACTGTCGAAAGCCATCGGCTCCGATGTCATCACTATCACTTGCAGGTATGAATGCGCGGGGAAGGGCATGCCTCCCAGCGTGAGCAGCATTGATATTGAGTCATTTATGGGAACAGTGGCAGATGAAAGCTTTGAATTGAGGGCAGTTAAAGCCCTTGAATCCATCGCACACAAAATATCGCCTAGCTAGACCACCTTCAAAAGTTGACACCCGCCGTTGACACCTGTTGTTGACACCAAAGGAATTTTGGGTGTGAGTTGACACTATGTTGACACCGGACAAAGAGAAAGGCCCGAAATTTATCCCCCGGGCCTTCACCATTGACCTATAAAGTCAATTATTCTAAGTGATTTTCCTGGTGCCCGGGGCCGGACTCGAACCGGCACACCCACGAGGAGCAAGGGATTTTAAGTCCCTGGCGTCTACCAATTCCGCCACCCGGGCAGGGATTGGTGCTTGTATCGCCTCATTATGGGGGCGTCAATCCAGGCCGGGGCAAAATCGCCCGGACTTTTTTGGTGGCGGGGCCAGCGCTTTTCTGCTAGATAGACTCGGCCAAAGCACTGGCTTGGGTTTCATTTTGTCTTTCAGGGAGTGGCGATGGAAGCGGCGCTTCTCAAGATCGCAAAACAGATCAATATGTTCGACGAGGCGTCCTTCATGTCCTTGTGGGACAAGTACGCCGAAATCGTGCGCAATTTCGAGCCCACCAAGCGGTGGGAAGAGGCTGCCTTGGTGTTCGGGTTCATCCAGAGCCTGCGCATGAAAAACCAGTTGTTCAACTACAACTGGGCCTTGACCGGCCGCCCCGCCCGGGAAAACCCCGGTGCGCCCGCTCTGTCCGCTGTCCCGGGCAAGGACTCCGCTCCGGCCTCATCAGCGCCGGGTGCCCGGAAGACCCCGAGCAGAAGGGGAACCGACCCCGCCAAGCGGGGCAAGCTTATCCGTCTTCCCTCCAAGGAAAAATAACGAGAAGTGACGCGCCGCCGGGGCCGTCGGGGGAGGAGTGCGCTCCCCGTGGTCCCCTCGCGCGAAGGAGCAGGCATGGCGAACATCGTGGTTTTCGGAGCCCAGTGGGGCGATGAGGGCAAGGGCAAGATCGTGGACATGCTGGCCGAGCGGGCCGACGCCATTGTCCGGTTCCAGGGCGGCAACAACGCCGGGCACACCCTGGTGGTGGGCGACGAGAAGACCGTGCTGCACCTCATTCCCTCGGGCATCCTGCACCAGGGCAAGCGCTGCCTCATCGGCAACGGCGTGGTCCTGGACCCCGAGGTCTTCCTGAGCGAGGTGGACAAACTGACCCAGCGCGGGGTGGACGTGTCCCCCGAACGCTTGAAGGTCAGCCGCAAGACCCACCTGATCATGCCCTATCACCGGCTCATGGACGCGGCCCGCGAGAATTCCCTGTCGGACAAGCGAAAGATCGGCACCACGGGCCGGGGCATCGGCCCCTGCTACGAGGACAAGGTGGCCCGGGTGGGCATCCGGGCTGCGGATTTGACCAATCCCGAGCTTTTGCGCCGCAAGCTGCGCCGAGCCCTGATCGAAAAAAACGTGCTCCTCACCCACCTCTACAACGCCGAGCCCATGGACGCGGAAAAGATTTTCGACGACCTGCAGCCCATTGCCGCCCGCATGGCCGCCTATCTGGGCGACGTGTCCTCGGAGATTTCGGCCGTGGAGGACCGGGGCGGGGTGGTCCTGTTCGAGGGCGCCCAGGGCACCCATCTGGACATCGACCACGGCACCTATCCCTTCGTGACCAGCTCCAACACCGTGTGCGGCAACGCCTCCACCGGCTCGGGCTGCGGGGTGGGGCGGCTGCACCGCATCATCGCCGTGGTCAAGGCCTACACCACCCGGGTGGGGGCCGGTCCCTTTCCCACGGAGCTTTTCGACGCCGACGGCGAGTACCTGCAGACCAAGGGCAGCGAGTTCGGGGCCACCACGGGCCGCAAGCGCCGCTGCGGGTGGCTGGACCTGGCCTGTCTGCGCGAGTCCGTGCGCTTAAACGGCCCCACGGAGCTGGCCATCACCAAGCTGGACGTGCTCTCGGGCCTGGCCCAGCTCAAGCTTTGCGTGGCCTACCGCTACGAGGGCCAGGAAGTGGCCTTCCCGCCCCAGGTGGAGAACGGCATGGGCCTGGTGGAGCCGGTGTACGAGAGCCTGCCCGGCTGGCAGGAGGATATTTCCGGGGTGAAGTCCTGGGCGGAGCTGCCCGAGGCCGCCCGGGTCTATCTCACCCGGGTCAAGGAAGTGCTGGGCGTGCCCCTGGGCCTCATTTCCGTGGGACCGGATCGGGAGCAGACCTTCCGGCCCTAGTGAGGCATTCCACACATACGTTGGGGTGAAGCATGGCCCAAGGATTCCCCGTCCCTGACCGTCAGATTCCGGCCGCCCGGGTCCTGGACCGTTTGGCCGAAAGCCCGCCCCAGACCCTGCTTCTGGAGGGCGGGTCCGCTGGCGAACGGGCGGCCCTGGCCCTGTATTGGGCGGCCCGGCTGAATTGCCAGGAGCCTTCGGCCCCCTGCGGCCTCTGCCAGACCTGTGTTCAGATTCAGGAGCGGGTCCTGCGCGACCTGCTCTTTCTGGAAAGCGCCGAGGACCAGTTCAAGATCGAGTCCTTACGGGCCATCCGGCCGGTCTGGGGCCAGCCCCCGCGCGGGGCCGGAGTCCGGGTCACGGTCTTTGCCGAGGCCCAGGACCTGCGGCCGGAATCGGCCAATTTCCTTCTGAAAACCCTGGAAGAGCCCCGGCCGGGCAATGTATTCGTGCTCCTGGCCCCCTTGCGTGAGCGCCTGCTGGAGACCCTGGTCTCGCGCAGTTGGGTGATCACCCTGGCCTGGCCCGAAATCGGCCAGGACGATCATCAGGCCGACGGCCAGACCGACGACCAGGCCGCCGGGTGGGTGGCCGCCCTGGTAGAGTTCTGGCGCACGGGCCGGGGCTGGTTCGAGCGCACCTCCACCCGGGGGGCCGTGGACCGCGCCCTGGCCCTGGCCGTGCTGGGCGAACTGTCCCGGGAACTGGCCCGGGCCATGGCCGGACGCCCGGTTCCTGGTCCTTCCCAGACCCTGGCCCAACTGTTCGACGCCCCGGGCCTGGCCCGCCTGGACCGGGTCCTGGCCCAGGCCCTGGAGGCCCTGACCATCGACGCCACGGCCCATGCCGCCCCGGCCCTGGTCCTGGACTGGACGGCCACGCGCATGAAGCGGCCCTGACGGGGCAGGTGCTCACTTGGGGGACGAAAGAAGCGGGGGAGGCGGAAAGGCAGGAGGGACTGGGGCTAGCTCTTGTTCAGATGCTTGACGAACACGTCGCCCGTGCCGCTGATGTACAGCAGTTTGCGGCCGACGCTTCCGCCCACGTTGGTGGCCACCACCCGGATGCGGTGGCGGGCCAGGGATTCGAAGGCCATCTGCACGTTTTTCATGCCCGTGCCGAATTCGCCGGGCATGAGCGCGTTGGCCCCGCCAAAGACCTTGCACTCGATGGTTTCCAGTTTGATCCCCTTTTTGCCGTAGTCCGAGCAGATGCGCTCAATCACTGCGGGTTGATTCCTCGAAGCTCGCTTCGTTTACTCTTGGTTTGAGGAGTCTGTTCTGGGCCTTATGCCTTTGATGCTCCGCAGCTTGCTGCGGGGTAGTTCACTGGCCGAATCCACGTACTTGTAGGGATTGGGCGGAAAGGGCGTCTTCTCGAAATCGGCCCAGCCAGGGAGCAGGGCGTGGAAAATGGCCCCGATCTTGGTGGGCGTGTGCAGAAACGTGACCGACACGCAGGAGCCGAGCACGGTCTGTATGGCCGTGGCCTCCTCGTACAGTCCGCCCTCGCCGATCATCAGAAACCTGGACGCAATGCCCGGGTATTGGGTCAGCACTTTATGCATTCGTCCTCGGCCCAGGGGGTGTCGATGAGTTCCAGATTGGTGAGCGCCTCGACAATGGTCTGTTCCTGGAAGGGCTTGGTGATGTAGATGTCCACCGGGTCTTCGAACTGGGCCTTCATGATGTTGTGGGAGTCCTTCATGCTGGAGACCATGATCACCCTGGGGTATTTCTCGGGCGGGACCTGGTGGGCCTCCATCAGGTTCCGGATGGCCTTGACCGCCGTGTGCCCGTCCATTTCCGGCATCTCGATGTCCATCATGATCAGGTCATAGCGGCGGCCTTTCTTCAGCGCGGACTCCACGCAGTCCACCGCCTCCCGGCCGTTCTTCACCATACGGCATTTTCCGTAGGCCGAGAGCACGGACTCCAGGGCCATGCGGGCCGATTTGCTGTCGTCGACGATCAATATGGTCAGCATGCGGCGTTCTCCAAAAAACAGGTGATGGTCATGCACCTGCCAGGACTCGAAGAGGGTCCGGGCCAGGGGCATGACAGGAACAGGGAACAAGAACCATTATTTCTTTGCCGTGATCTCCAGGCGGGGTCAAAGCCGATCTCGGAAGTCTTACGAAGCGCCGGCAGCTGTGAAGGCGGCGTTGACCATGGCCTGGGCCTCTTCCAGAATCCGGTGCAGGTGCTCCTGCCCCAGGAAGCTTTCCGCGTAAATCTTGTAGATGTTCTCCGTGCCCGAGGGGCGGGCGGCGAACCAGCCGTTGTCCGTGACCACCTTGAGCCCGCCGATGGGCGCGTCGTTGCCCGGAGCCCGGGTGAGCTTGGCCCGGATGGTCTCTCCGGCCATGCTCTGGGCCGCGACCTGGTCCGGGGTTAAGGTGGAGAAGGCCGCCTTTTGCCGGGGCGTGGCCGGGGCGTCGATGCGCTG
The DNA here is from genome assembly GCA_903835685.1 of uncultured delta proteobacterium. Classification (GTDB taxonomy): domain Bacteria; phylum Desulfobacterota; class Desulfovibrionia; order Desulfovibrionales; family Desulfovibrionaceae; genus CAILNX01. The sequence goes on along the minus strand of CAILNX010000041.1, from coordinate 34,568 downwards.
GTAGAGTGGCGCGCCGAAAAGCCCGGTCAGGTACTCGTAGGTCCGGCCCGGGTCCTGGCCGGTCACGGCCGTGATCTCGGCCGCCAGCAGGTCCATGATGAAGCCGTCCTTGTCCGTGGTCCAGACCGTGCCGTTTGTGCGCAGAAAGGCCGCCCCGGCCGATTCCTCGCCCCCGAAACCGCAGGACCCGTCCAGCAGCCCGTCCACGAACCACTTGAAGCCCACGGGCACTTCCGAGAGCCTGCGGCCCAAATGCGCGGCCACCCGGTCGATCATGGAGCTCGATACCAGGGTCTTGCCCACGGCCGCGTCCTTGCGCCAGCCCGGGCGGTTCTGGAACAGGTACCAGACGGCCACGGCCAGGTAGTGGTTCGGGTTCATGAGCCCGTCCGCCCGGGTCACGATGCCGTGCCGGTCGTAGTCCGGGTCATTGCCAAAGGCGATGTCGAAGCGGTCCTTGTGGCTGATGAGCGAGGCCATGGCCTGGGGCGAGGAGCAGTCCATGCGAATCTTGCCGTCCTTGTCCACGGTCATGAACGAAAAAGTGGGGTCCACGGCCCGGTTGACCACCTCGAGATTGAGGCCGTAGGTCTCGGCGATGGGGTCCCAGAAGGCCACGCCCGCCCCGCCCAGAGGGTCCACGCCGATTTTCATCCCGGAGCGGGCGATGGCGGCCATGTCCAGGATGTTGGCCAGGTCCGTCACATAGGGCTGGACGTAGTCGTGGGCATGGGTGGTCGGAGCGGCAAAGGCCCGGGTCGCGGGCAGGCGCTTGATCCCGGACAGGCCGGTGCGCAAAAGCTCGTTGGCTCGGTCCTGGATGGCGCGGGTGGTGGCCGTGTCCGCCGGGCCGCCCTCGGGCGGGTTGTACTTGAAACCCCCGTCCTCGGGCGGGTTGTGCGAGGGGGTGATGACCACCCCGTCGGCCAGGCCCGAGGTCCGGCCCCGGTTGTAGGTCAGGATGGCGTGGGAGACGACCGGGGTGGGGGTGTAGCCCCGGCCCTTCTGGATCATGCAGGTGAGCCCGGCCGCGGCCCAGACTTCCAGGGCCGTGATCAGGGCCGGTTCGGACAGGGCGTGGGTGTCCATGCCCAGGTACAGGGGGCCGGTGATGTTCCTTACCGCCCGGTGCTCCACGATGGCCTGGCTGATGGCCAGGATGTGGGCCTCGTTGAAGCTGCCCAGCAAGGAGGTCCCCCGGTGGCCCGAGGTTCCGAAGGCCACGGCCTGGTCCGGGTCCTCCGGGTCCGGGGCCGTGGTGTAATATGCGCTCACCAGCCGGGGGATGTTGGCCAGGATTTCGCGCGGGGCCGGTTTTCCGGCCAGGGGATGCAGGGGCATGGAGTCCTCCATATGCTGGGTACAATTCAAGTCTTTTTTCGTATATCTCTCAAGATGCGGAAAGACAATGCCCGGAACAGGAGGCGTCTGGCGGCCGGTGCAATTTTTTTACTTGCCAAGTCGCATATTCATGCCTATGAATCTTCGTTCGTTCGGCGTGAGCAAAATCAGGAGACACCCATGAGAAAAGATATCCATCCCAAGGTTTTCAAGGCCAAGATCCGCTGCCACTGTGGCTTTGAGGCGGTCATCGAGTCCACCAAGGGCGCTGAGATCAACACCGAAATCTGCGCCGCCTGCCATCCGTTCTACACCGGGAAGCAGCGTTTCGTGGACACGGCCGGCCGTATCGACCGTTTCCGCAGGAAGTACGCCCATCTTCAGACCGGCGCCGCGGATGCCCCTCAGGCCAAAGGCCAGTAGCGTTTATTTGCGGCCTTGAGCCGCTTTACCTATGCCTCTGCCGGGATTCCCGGCAGAGGCATACTGTTTTCCGGCCCGCTGCTCCCTTTGTATGCCTGTACATCCCCAGGCGGCGTGCTTATGCTTGGCTGAAGACGGCCGCTGACCGTCGGCCCTGGATCAGAGCCCGAGGAGGGACCACTGCCGTGAATTTCCTGCACAGGTTGCTTGTGTCCGCCGTGGAACACGTGGGCGGACAGGCGGTCATCGAAGGGGTCATGATGCGCCGGGGGGCCAATCTGGCCATTGCCGTGCGCAAGCCCGACGGCGAAATCGTGGTGGAAGTGCGTCCCTGGTTCACCCTGATCCGGGCCGGATGGATGAAAAAGCCCTTTGTACGCGGCTTTCCCATCCTTCTGGAGACCCTGGTCAACGGGATCAAGGCGCTGAATTTCTCGGCCCAGAAGGCCCTGGAAGGCGAAGAGGAAGGGGAGCTGTCCAACTGGCATCTGGCCCTGACCCTGGCCGCCTCCCTGGGCTTGGCCCTGGGGCTCTTCGTGGTCCTGCCCCACCTCTTCTCCATCCTCATGCAGTGGCAGGGCCTGGGCGGCGGAGTGGACTCTTTAAGCTTCCACGCCTGGGACGGGCTCTTCAAGCTGGCGCTCTTCGTGGGCTACATCGGGGCCATCTCCCTGGTGCCCGATATCAAGAGGGTCTTCCAGTACCACGGGGCCGAGCACAAGACCATCTGGGCCTATGAGAGCGGCCTGGAACTCAGCGCCGAGAACGCCACCCAGTTCAGCCGACTGCATCCCCGCTGCGGCACGGCCTTTCTCCTCTTTGTCCTGGCCGTGAGCATCGTGGTCTACACCGTGCTGGTGCCCGTTCTTTTGTCCATTTGGACCCCGGGCAATGTGATCCTCAAGCACGCCTGCATCGTGGTCGTGAAGCTCCTGTTCATGATCCCCATCAGCGCCGTGGCCTACGAGATGATCCGTCTATCCGGAAAATTCCACCGCAACCTCTTGTGTCAGGCCCTGGTCTGGCCGGGCATGGCCATGCAGGCCCTGACCACCAAGGAGCCGGACGCGGCCCAGGTGGAAGTGGCCATTGCCGCGCTCAAGTCCGTTGTGGGTAAAAAGGATTAGCCATGTTCGACAAACTTCTCTCCATAGAGAAATCCTTCGAGGAACTGGAACGGCAGCTGGCCGCCCCGGACGTGTTCGACGACCAGGACCGCTACAAGAAGCTGACCAAGACCCATTCGGAGCTGAAAGCCGTGGTGGCCGTGTTCCGGGAGTACAAGCGCCTGGCCGCTGACCTGGAAGGCAACCAGGAGCTTCTGCGCGACGCCGACCAGGAGATGCGGGAGATGGCCGAGGCCGAGGTCAAGGAGATCAAGCGCCAGTTGCCGGAGTTGGAGGAGAAACTGAAAGTCCTGCTCCTGCCCACGGACCCCCTGGATGAGAAGAACATCATCCTGGAGATACGGGCCGGGACCGGGGGCGAGGAAGCGGCCCTGTTCGCCGCCGACCTTTTCCGCATGTACTGCCGCCTGGCCGAGAACAAGGGCTGGAAGGTGGAGCTCATGAGCGACCATCCCACGGGCACCGGGGGCTTCAAGGAAGTCATCGCCTCCATCTCCGGGGAGCGGGTCTACAGCCAGTTGAAATACGAATCCGGCACCCACCGGGTGCAGCGGGTCCCGGCCACCGAGGCTCAGGGCCGCATCCACACCTCGGCCGTGACCGTGGCCATCATGCCCGAGGCCGAGGAAGTGGATATCGAGATGAAGGCCGAGGAACTGCGCGTGGACGTGTACCGCTCCTCGGGACCGGGCGGCCAGAGCGTGAACACCACGGACTCGGCCATCCGGGTCACCCACCTGCCCACGGGCCTCATCGTCATCTGCCAGGACGAGAAGTCCCAGCACAAGAACAAGGCCAAGGCCATGAAGGTCCTGCGCTCCCGCCTGCTCCAGATCGAACAGGACAAGCGCAAGGCCGAGGAGGACGCCACCCGGCGCTCCCAGGTGGGCACCGGCGACCGTTCGGGCCGCATCCGCACCTACAATTTCCCCCAGAGCCGAGTCACGGACCACCGCATCAACCTGACCCTGTACAAGCTGGACATGGTCATGGAAGGGGATCTGGACGAATTCATCGACGGGCTCATCTCCTTTCACCAGGCCGAGTCCCTGAAACTCCAGGCCGCCGGGGCCTGATCCGGGCCGCTCGGCCCGCCATCCATCCGAGGCGTTTTGTCCATGTCCACCTTGCGGGAAATTCTGGTCGAGACCGAGGGCGTTTTGAGCCGCGCGGGTGTGGACAGCCCCCGGCTCTCGGCCGAACTCATGGCCGCCCAGGCCCTGGGGCTTTCCCGCACACAGGTCCTGCTCGACCTGAACCGGGTGTTGAGCCCTGACGAGGCCCGAGCCATCCGCACCCTGGCGGCCCGGCGCGGCCAGGGCGAACCCGCAGCCTACATCCTGGGCCAGCGGGAGTTCTACGGCCTGGATTTTTCCGTGTCCCCGGACACCCTCATCCCCCGGCCCGAGACCGAAACCCTGATCGAGGCCGCACTCTCGGCCTTTTCCTCCTGCGACTCCCTGCGCTTCCTGGACATGGGCACGGGCTCGGGCACCCTGGCCGTGACCCTGGCCCACCTCTTTCCCGAGGCCCAGGGACTGGCCATGGACCTCTGCCCCCGCGCCCTGGGCGTGGCCCGGGAAAACGCCCGGCGGCACGGGGTGGCCGACCGGCTGGCCTTTGTGCGCGCGGATTTTTCCCGTCCCCTGGTCCGCCCGGGCCTCCTCGACCTGGTGGTGGCCAACCCGCCCTACCTGTCCGAGGCCGAGTTCGGGGAGATCAGCCCGGAGGTCTCGGGGTTCGAGCCCCGCCAGGCCCTGGTGGCCGGGCCGCGCGGGGACGAATGCCTGGAGGGCCTGATCCCCCTGGCCGGGCAGGCCCTGGCCCCGGGCGGGCTCCTGCTCCTGGAGTTCGGCTGGACCCAGGGGCCGCGCGCCTTGGAGATCATCGCCCGCAGCGGCCTCTTTGTCTCGGCCGAGGTGCGCCGGGACATGGCCGGTCTGGACCGCATGGCCTGGGCCAAGCGCCAGGCGTGGTAAATTCATCACAGCCCTGGGCAATTGTTGTGGCTATCTGGTCACAGCGGCCCGCGACAGGGCCTTCCCGGCAGGCATATCAATAAAAAATACGCATGGTTAGAATTTGCGTCCAATGGGCATGCTTCTTGCTCTGGGGGTAACGACAGAGGACGACGGAGGACGCATGTTCCAGACCACGATTCACAAGACAGTTCGGTGCAAGGGCATTGGCCTGCACAGCGGAAAAAAGGTGGAGCTCACCTTGCGCCCGGCCCTGGAAGACACCGGCATTCTGTTCTGCATAGAGAGCGCCTCGGGCTCCAGTTTCCTGACCCCCAATCCGGCCCTGGTGGTGAGCACCGGCCTGGCCACCACGGTGGGCAACGGCCGCGAGAGCGTAGCCACGGTGGAGCACCTGCTGGCCGCCGTGCGGGGACTGGGCATCGACAACATCCGCATTGACGTCCAGAGCGGGGAAGTGCCCATCATGGACGGCAGCGCCGCGCCTTTCGTGTACCTGCTCAAGCAGGCCCGCCTGCGCCGCCAGGCCAAACTCCGCCGGGTTCTGGCCGTGAAGCGCGAGGTGCTTTTCGAGAAGGACGGCCGCCGGATTCGGGCCACGCCCTACGACGGATTCCTGGTGGACTGCGCCATTGATTTTCCCCATCCGCTCATCGGACGCCAGCACCTGGCCGTGGATGTCCGGCCCGAGACCTTTGAGCGCGAATTGTCCCGGGCGCGCACCTTCGGCTTCCTCAAGGAAGTCGAGTATCTGCACGCCAACGGCCTGGCCCTGGGCGGCTCCCTGGAGAACGCCGTGGTTCTGGACGACTACGGGGTGGTCAATGACGACGGCCTGCGCTTCGAGGACGAGTTCGTGCGCCACAAGGCCCTGGATTTCCTGGGCGACATGGCCCTCATGGGCCAGCCCTTGTACGGCCGCTTCGAGGTCTTCGCCCCGGGCCATCGCTTGAACAACGAGTTTTTGCACCATTTGGCGGCCAATGCCGGTCAGTTCCTGGAAGAGCGGGTCTTGCGCCCCGAGGATTCGATCCGTTCCTCCAGACCGTACACCCCCAGAGTGGAGGCTATCCCGGCAGTGGCGTAAAAGCCTGCCTTCCGCACGTCGCAATCAGGCGGCCCGGTTTTGCGCCGGGCCGCTTTTTATTTGCAGCCTTGATCAGGGAGAAGGGACGAATGCGGGTTGGCACTTGCGCAAAGGCGGGCTCGGGAGTAGAGTCATTTCCTTTAGTTGAACACACTGGAAGGGCGCACGATGGCCTTTCCCAATCCATCCGAGCCAAAAGAGGCGCCCGTATGCACCTGTCCCTGAAACGCAGTTTGCAGCTTCTGGTGGCCATCGCTTCGGTGGGCCTGATCTTCACCCTGTCCCTGTTCATCCACTACTCGAGTTCTTCCTCGGCCACCATTTCCCGCCTGATCAACGTGGAGGGGGAGGCTAGCTTCCTGTTGCACGAGATGTGGGCCCAGGGCCTGCAAACCGAGCAGGCCCTGCGCAACATCATCTTCAATCCCAAGGACGACAAGGCCAAGAAGAACTACATCGATGCGGACCAGGCCTTTGTCCAGGCCAATGCCTTGGCCCTGGAGAAGTCCCCCACGAGCCGCGCGGCCCTGACGGACATCCAGACCAAATGGGGGACCATCCAGACGCTCAAGCGCAACGTCCAGGATTTGGCCGAAAGCGGGAAGGCCGAGGAGGCCGTGGCCGCCTTGAACACCAAGGAGACGCCTTTGTGGCGCGAGGTCAAGGCCAGCCTGCTGGACCTGATCGCGGCACACAAGAAGCAGTTCAAGGATGCCTTCCAGGTGCACAAGGAGCAGGAGGAACGGATCAGGACGTTCATCATCGCGGGCACCACCGGGTTTTTCCTGCTGCTTCTGGTTTACATCCAGTTCCTCACCCGCAGGATCGAGAAGCCCATCCGGGTCATGACCGATTTTGCCCAGGCCATCGCCACCGGGAATTTCAATGTTCAGCTTGAGGGCAGATTCGCGCCTGAATTCGAGGAGTTGAAGCAGGACCTGCGCCTCATGACCGACGAACTGAAAAGCAGTCTGGGGTTTTCCCGGAGCGTGATGAAGGGGTTCGTGCATCCCTTCCTGACCGTGGACACCGAGGCCCATATCACCTTCGCGAACCAGGCCGCCCTGGACATGCTGGACATTCCCGGGCCGCCGGAGGCCTTCGTGGGCAAGACTACGGGCGAGTTTTTCTACGGCGACGCGGCCCATGAAACGCGAATCGAAAAGCTCATGCGCACCAACCAGTGGAGCGACGCGGACGATACGGTCCTGACCTCCCGCAAGGGCCGCAAGGTGCAGGTGCGGGCCACCCGCTCTCATCTGGAGGACCTGGAGGGCAAGAGGATCGGCGGCATCTGCATCTATCTGGATTTGACCGCCATCAAGGAAAGCGAGCAACTGGCCTGCACCCAGGCCGGGCACCTGCGCACGGCTGCGGCCGAGACCGGGGAGATCGCCGCTGGCCTGTTCGATTCCGCCGAGCGGCTTTCGGTCCAGGTCGAGCAGGTGGCCAAGGGGGCCAAGGGCCAGCGGGCCCAGACCGCCGAGGCGGCCACGGCCATGGCCCGCATGAACGATTCCGTGGCCCAGGTGGGCCAGAGCGCCGAGATGGCCGCAGCCGAGGCGGCCAAGACCGAGGAGAAGGCCTTGAGCGGGGCCAAGGTGGTGGAGAAGTCCGTGGCGGTCATCCGCCGGGTGGCCGAGGCCTCGGACGAGCTGGGGACCAACATGGCCAAGCTCCAGGAGCAGTCCGAATCCATCGGCCGGGTGCTGGTGGTCATTTCCGACATCGCGGACCAGACCAACCTCCTGGCCTTGAACGCGGCCATTGAGGCGGCCCGGGCCGGCGAGGCCGGGCGGGGATTCGCGGTGGTGGCCGACGAGGTGCGCAAGCTGGCGGAAAAGACCATGCAGGCCACCAAGGAAGTGGACGAGAAGATCAAGGCCATCCAGGATTCGGCCAAGGGCAGCATGACCCGCATGAGCGAGTCCATGGAGATCATCCAGGAGGCCACCCGCCTGGCCGGGGAGTCCGGCTCGGCCTTGTCCGAGATCGTGGATCTGGCCCGCCGCAGCGCGGACTGTTCCAAGGAGATCGTGACCGTGTCCCGGGACCAGTCCCGCACGGCTGACGTCATTACCCGCCTGTCCGAAGAGGTGCGGCGCATTGCCGACGACACCGACGCGGGCATGAGTCACGCGGCCGAGGCCGTGGAACAACTCACCCGCGTGGCCGGTTCCTTGAAGGGCCTGGTGGACCGGCTCAAGTGCTAGGCGGTTCGTGACGCCAGGGCGATTTCCGCCAGGGCGTTCACCGTGCAGGCGGCCAGGGCCGAGCCGCCCTTGCGGCCTTCAATGGTGATGTACGGGGTGGCGTCCTGGGCCGCGAGCAGGGCCTTGGACTCCGCTGCGTTCACGAACCCCACAGGCAGGCCGATGATGAGCCTTGGCGCGGCAGCGCCTTCCTGGATCAGTTCCAGAAGGCGCAGCAGGGCTGTGGGCGCGTTGCCAATGGCCCAGATGGCCGGGGCGTGGCGGCGCTGCATCTCGTCCACGGCCGCGCGCGCCCGGGTGCCGCCGCTGGCCTTGGCCTGGGCGGTCACCTCCGGGTCGTTCATCAGACAGACCACCGCACAGCCCAGCGGATTCATGCGCCGCAAGGGGATGCCCATCCGGGCCATTTCCGTGTCCGTGGCGATGGTGGCTCCGGCCGAAAGAGCGTCCAGCCCGGCCGCGATGGCCTGGGGATGGAAGCGGATGTGCTGCAGGAGGTCGAAATCCGCCGTGGTGTGGATCATGCGTCGGGCCACCAACCATTCGTTGTCGGCAAAGGGCCGGGGCTCGGGCACCTCGGAATCGATGATGGCCAGGGACCGGGTCTCGATGTCGGCCGGGGCGACGATGTCTGAAATCTGGGTGCTGGTCTGGTGGTGGGTCATGGAGGAACTCCTCAAGACGTGGTAAAAACCGGAATCGTGCTACGGGCCAGGCAAGAACAAGAAAAGAAAAAGAATTTTTATTTATATATTAACAAGTTGTTCTGTGTTCTTCTGGTTCTTCCTTTCAGGTTCCTTCAAGGCCCAGGTCCCAGTCCCGGACAATGGCCACGGATGCCGAGGTTCCCAGTCGATCCGCTCCGGCCTGGATCATGGCCCGGGCCTGGGCCGGGGTCTTGATCCCGCCGCTGGCCTTGATCTTGAGCCCGGGGGGCGCGGCCTGGCGCAGGAGCCGGACATCCTCCACCGTGGCCCCGGCCTTGGAAAATCCCGTGCTGGTCTTGACGAAGGCGGCCCCGGTCTCGGTGCACAGGGCGCAGGCCGCGCGTTTTTCCTCGTCCGTGAGCAGGCAGGTCTCGATGATGACCTTGACCGGGACCCCTCGGGCGGCCCGGACCACGGCGGCCATATCCTCCCGGACCAGGGCCGTATCCCCGGCTTTCAAGGCCCCGATGTTCATGACCATGTCCAACTCGGCCGCGCCCAGGTCCACGGCCCGGGCGGCCTCCTCGGCCTTGCTGGCCGCGAGGTTCGCACCCAAGGGGAACCCGATCACGGTGATGGGCAGCGGGGCGTATCCTGAAAGGCGGCGCACGGCCAGGGGCAGGAGCCAGGGGTTCACGCACACGGCGTAGAATCCGTGCTCCACGGCCTCGGCGCAGACCCGCTCGATATCCTCGGGGCGGGACTCCGGGGCCAGCAGGGTGTGGTCCAGGAGGGAGGCGGCCTGGTGCGCCAGCATGGGGTCCTACCTCCCCCGGGCCTGGTAGCGCGAGAGGTGCTTCTCCATGCGGCGGCTGGCCGAGGTGAGCACGTAGCAGACCACGAAATAGAGCAGGGCGATGGTGATGAAGATTTCCGTGGGGGCCACCACCGTGCGGTTGTTCACCGTGGTGGCGGCCTTGGTCAACTCGTTCACGCCGATGATGTAGGCCAGGGAGGTGTCCTTGGTCAGGCTCACGAACTGGTTCACGAACGAGGGGATCATGTTGCGCAGGGCCTGGGGCAGGATGATGTGGGTCATGGCCTGGGCATGGGACAGGCCCGTGCCCCGGGCCGCCTCCATCTGGCCGCGCGGCAGGGACTGGACCCCGGCCCGCACGATCTCGCCGATGTAGGCCCCGGTGAACACGATCAGGGCCACCAGGGCGCACTCGAACTCCGGCAGGCGACGGCCCAGGATCACCGGAGCCAGGAAATAGAACCAGAAAATGAGCATGAGCAGGGGCACGCCCCGGATGATCTCGATGTATACGATGGACGGGATCTGGACCCAGATGCGTTTGGACAGGCGCATGAGCCCGGCGGCCAGGCCCAGCCAGAAGGCCCCGAAAATGCCCAGGGCGGCCAGCAAGATGGAGGCGGCCAGGCCTCCCAGGGGACCCTGGGGAAAGGCCCCCCAGAGGAAGTAGTCGAAATTCTGCCAGACAATGTCCCAATGCATGAACGTTCAACTCCCCTAGTAGGTGATCTGGCGCAGGAAATGCTTGTTGTACATGGTGATGGTGAAGGAGACCACCAGGGAGATGGCCAGGTAGATGAGGGTGGCCACGGTGAAGGACTCGAACCCGTGGAAGGTGTAGGATTCGACCTGCCGGGCCATGTAGGTCAGGTCAGCCACCCCGATGGTCATGACCAGGGAGGAATTCTTGATCAGGTTCAGGAACTGGGAGATGAGCGGCGGAATGATGATCCGGAAGGCCTGGGGCAGGATCACGTAGCGGTAGCTCTGGATGAAGGACAGGCCCACGGCCCGGGAGGCCTCCAACTGGTTCTTGGGAATGGCGAAGATGCCCGAGCGGATCTCCTCGGCGATGAAGGCCGAGGTGTACACCGTGAGCGCGATGCACCCGGCGGCGAACTCGAAGTCCTGCTTGTACAGCCAGGTGTTCACCGCCTTGGGCAGCACGGCCTCGGAGCCGAAGTACCAGAAAAATATCTGGACCAGCAGCGGGGTGTTGCGGAAGAACTCCGTGTAGCCCGCGCTGAACCAGATCAAGGGCCGGACCTTGGACAGGCGGAACACGGCCACGATGGTCCCCATCAGCATGGCCAAGACAATGGAGACAGCCGAAATCTTCAGGGTCAAGAGAAGACCCTGGAGCATCCAGTCCCCGTATTGGCCCGTCAGGACCAGATTCCAGTCGAATGTGTATTTCACTTCGGTCATCCGTCAAAGCAAGGCGCGCCCCGGCTGGCGGGGCGCGCCTGTGAGTGCGCGGTTTGAGATGGAGACGCCTTAAGGCCAGAGCTCCATCTTCCAGACCAGGGGAATGTGGAACTTGGTGTCCGCTCCGAACCACTTGTCGTAGATTTTCTTGTAGGTCCCGGTCCTCCAGCAGTCCATGAGGGCCGCGTTGACGAAGTCGCGCAGCTTGGACTGGTCCTCGGGGATGCCCATGCCGTAGGGCTCGTCCGAGAAGAAGCCGCCCACCAGCTCCCACTGGTCCGGATTGTCGTCCTTGGACTTCTGGCCGATGAGGATGGTGGCGTCAGTGGTCATGGCCTCGACCTTGCCCTGCTTGAGCGCCAGGAAGGCCTGGGGGTAGTCGTCAAAGGAGAGCACGTTGCACTTGGGCTGGGCCTCCTTCACGTTCTTTTCCGAGGTGGAGCCCTTGGACGTGCTGACCTTCTTGTCCGCCAGGTCGGCCACGCTCTTCACGCCCGAGCCTTTCTTGACCAGCAGGGACTGGCCGTCCATGAAATAGGTGATGGAGAAGTCGATGACGTCGTCGCGCTGCAACTGGTGGGTCATGGTGGCGGCCACCATGTCCACCGAGCCCTGGGTGAGCATGGGGATGCGGGTGGAGGAGGTCACGGGCTTGAGCTCCAGCTTCACGCCCATCTTGTCCGCGATGTATTTCAAGAGGTCAGGCTCAAAGCCCACCAGCTGCTTGTTCTCGTCCACATAGCCGAACGGCGGGGTGGCGTCCTTGACTCCGGCCACCAGGGTCCCGCGCTGTTTGATTTCGTCCAGCTTGTTGGTGGCGGCCTGGGCCACGGAAAGGCCAAGAACCAGGACCAGGGTCAGGGCCATCAGGGCGGTCAGTCTCTTCATCGCAGCTCCTCCGGTTTGAATGGTTTTTCTCTGGCGGGCAACCGCCATGAATTATAGAATTTCCTTGAGGAAGGCTTTGGTTCTGTCGTGCTTGGGGTTGTTGAAGAAGACGTCGGGCGGGGCCTCCTCCACGATAATTCCTGAGTCCATGAAGATGACCCGGTCGGCCACCTCCCGGGCAAAGCCCATTTCATGGGTCACGCAGAGCATGGTCATGCCCTCCCGGGCCAGGTCCTTCATGACGTTCAACACCTCGTTGATCATCTCCGGGTCGAGCGCGCTGGTGGGCTCGTCAAAGAGCATGACCTGGGGGCGCATGGCCAGGGCCCGGGCGATGGCCACCCGCTGCTGCTGGCCGCCCGAGAGTTCGGCCGGGTATTTGTGGGCCTGGTCGTGGATGCCCACGCGCTCAAGCAAGGCCAGCCCGTTCTCCTCGGCCTGATTCCGGGGCGTTTTCTTCACCTTGAGCGGGGCCAGGGTGATGTTTTTGAGCACGGTCAGGTGCGGATAGAGATTGAACTGCTGAAAGACGATGCCGATGTCCGCCCTGAGCTGGTTGACGTTCACGGATTTGGCCTGGATGTCCTGGCCGTTGAACAGGACTTCCCCCTTCTGATATTCCTCCAGCCGGTTGACGCAGCGGATGAAGGTGCTCTTGCCCGAGCCGCTGGGTCCGCAGATGACCAGCACCTCGCCCTTCTCCACGGTCTGGTTGATATCCTTGAGGACGTGAAAGTCCCCGTACCATTTGTTCAGCTTGTTGACTTCGATGACCGGCATGTGAAGAGACTCCGAAAGGCGTTGCCGCGGCGGTGAGATTCCGGACCAGGTGGCGCGGACCGCGAAAGGTCCCTGGGACAGCCAGAGGGCCGTCACAGAAACGCTCCATGGGCTTTAACTGAAAATGCCGAATTGTCAAGGCGCGGCTTGGCTCGGGACGTTCCCGGAAAGCAGGGAGGCGATGTCGTTCAGGAGTTTTTCCTTGAAGGAGGCCACGGCCCCGGGGCCGGACATGGCCATGTCCATCTGGCGGGTGTGCATGAGCAGGTAGCCGATGATGCGCAGGCGGTCCAGGATGTCCTTCTTCTCCCGGCTCTCGGCCCGGGCGAAGAGGTTGTCCTCGCGCACCTTGCAGATGAAGTCGTGGTTCTCCAGCACCTCGGCGATGAGCTCCGAGCGCCGGGCGCGCCGGGTCTCGTCCGCCGCGCCGCCGCTGAACTTGAAGCTGATGTAGCTTTCGTAGGAGCTGTCCGAGAGCAGGGCCTCCACGGTGGTGAAGTGGAAGCCGAAGCGGGAGTTCAGGCAGCAGTAGTTCTTGGAAATCATGAACACGTTGCGCTCGGAAAACCCGTTGCCGGTGCTCTCCAGTTCCGGATTCATGCTGGCCTGAAGGAACACGCTCATCAGGCCCTTGGCCGTGACCGGCGGCCCGGCCCAGGGGATGGCCGTGACCCCGTTCCACAGGGCCAGCATGGGGTCCGAGACGATGTCCGTCAGGTACACCCATTTGTCCGCGATCTCCCGGGAGAACCCGTCGTCCAAGTTGATGACCCACCACTGCATGGGCACCTTGCACACCAACTGCTTGCCGGCCTGACCGGAAAATCCCAGATTTTCGCCCAACTCGAACATTTCCTGCACGGATTTTTCATGGGCGAAGCGGGTGATGTCGTGAAAAGTGCGGCAGTTGGCGGGCTTGAACTCGGCCGAGGCCGGGTCCAGAAGGCTTAAAGGAAGGATGTGGCGGCCCACGGCCTGGAGGGTTTCATAGACCGGGCTGCCCTGCATGATGTTCTTCTTTTTGGAGACCTGGGCCAAGAGCTCCTCCACCCGTCCGGGATAGACGCACCGGCCCTCGGCGTCCACGGTGACCAGGACCCCTTCGGGCAGCATGGTCGTGGCCCCGGGCACCTCGAACAGGGCCGGGACCTCGAATTCCCGGGCCACGTTGGCCAGATGCCCGGTGACTCCACCCTGCTCGGTGATGAGCGCGGCGGCCCGGTTGAGCAGGGTGGCCCAGCGCGGCAGGGCCTGGGCGATGACCAGCACCGCGCCCTGGGGGAAGCGCAGGGCGTCGGCCTCCTTGCGGGCCACGAAGATGGGGCCGCAGGCCACGCCCGGGCTGGCCGTTGTGCCGCCTGCGAAAAGCGGGGTCTGCCCGGCCAGGGGGACCGGGTCGGGCAAAAAGGCCTTGTCCCCGGCGTCCATCTGCTGCAAGGGGCGGCATTGCAGGAGAAAGAGGCGGCCCTGTCGGTCCAGAGCCCACTCGATGTCCTGGGGCTGACCGTAGTGGTCCTCCAGGCGCACGGCCATGTCCGCCAGGATGAGGACCATGGCCTGGTCCAGGGAGGACGCGCGTCCGCGTTCGGGGTCCAGCTCCACCATGCGCACGCCCTCGTCCTGGCCCATGAGGCATTCCTCGGCCTTGACCCTGATCTGGCGCTCGCGCAGCCTCAAAGGCTGGCTGCGCTCCACCACGAAGAGGTCCGTGGGCACGGTCCCGTCCACCACGGTCTTGGGCAGGCCGAACACGGCGTTGATGGAGATGGAGTCGTCGCGCAGGCTTAAGGGGTTGCGGGAATACATGACCCCGGAGGAGGTCGCGTCGATCATGGTCATGCAGCCCACGCACATGGCCACGTCCTCGTCGTTGATGCCCCGGTTCAGCCGGTAGGTCATGGCGTGCAGGCTGTACTTGCTGGCCACCACCTCCTTGTAGGCCTCCAAAAAACTGTCCGGGGCCACGTTGAGCAGGCTGCGGAATTGCCCGGCGAAGGTGGCTCCCGAGGCGTCCTCGCCGAGTGCGCTGCTGCGGAAAGAGACCCGCACCGTTCCCCCGGCCCGCTCGCACATACGGCCGTACTGCTCGCGGATGGCCTCGGCCAGATCAGGCGGGACCTCGGCCCGGATGACGCGCTGCTGGATCTCCGAGGACAGGGCGTAGCAGGCGTCGATGCGCGTCTCGTCCAGGCCCAGGAGCTTGGCGTCGATCTCGGCCTGGAGGTCGTTGTAGGCCAGAAAGGCGGCGTAGGCCCGGGCCGTGATCACGAACCCGTCGGGCACGGGCAGGCCCACCCGGGACGAGATTTCCCCGATGTTGGCCATCTTGCCGCCGGTCTGGTCGGAAAAGAACTTGTCGATGGCGGAGAAGGGCAGGACCAGGGCCTCGCCGGGCAACTCCCGGCGGTGGGAGAGCAGGGCGTTGATCTCCTGCTGGATGGCCTGGAAGCGTTCCAGGAGCTGGTCGTACCGGCCCGGGGCCAGCTCCATGAGCATCTGGGTCAGCTTGAACACGTTCACGGACACGGCCGTGCAGCTCGCGCGCGCAAAGGACATGCCGAAGACCCGGGAGCCCCGCAGGGCCTCCTCCAGGTCGGACATGATTTCCAGGGCCTTGTTGTTGGCTTCCAGCAGGCGGGAGAAGCTTGAGTAGCGGGTCTTGAACAGGGCGCGGAATTCCTCGGGGCTCAAGGAATGAGCAGGGGCGTCGTCCTCGAACAGGGAACGAACCCCGGTGACAAGTGACTTCCACAGGCCCATCCGTGCGCCGATGCCAAATGTGTACCAGGGCCACCACCGGCCATCCAGGGGCGCACCAGGAGGAGGGCGAGGCCCCGGGTCAGGTCGGCCAGGCCAGGGCCAGACCCGGGAAAAAGCCTTGACGCAAGCATAATATGCCAAATACATTGATGAAACAATAAAGCCCTGCCCGGGACAGGGGAAAGCCTGGGCGCGGTTCATGGGGCCGTGGACCTGGTCCGGGGCACCAGCCGAACCGGCGCACAGGGCTTGTGCCCCTGGAGTAACGGCCGTGCGTTTTTACAGGCTGTAAAGAATGCTGACAGGAACGCGGACCCGAGAATCTGGCCTGTCGGGCCTTGCCGGGAGACCCGGCCTGGTCTAGGGTGGAACAGTGGAAAACACAGTCTCGACCATGCCTTCACGTCCTGGACAGCCCGGAAGGGAACTGGCCCGGCAGGCCAGGCCGGTCCTTGCGACCCCTGGGCCTTTCCGTGGATTGGTCCTGGCCCTGGGCCTGATCCTGGGGCTTATCCTGGGGATCATTCTGGGCCAGGGACGCCCGGCCCTGGCCGGGGGCATGGACCTGGCCGTGGCCGGGTTCGAGGCCGGGCGGCAGGGACGCCATCAGGAGGCCGTGACCCTGCTCAGTCGGGCCATCAACTCCACGGAACTGAGCCTGGACAACCTGGTGGCCGCCCTGAACAACCGGGGCCTGGCCTACTCCCGTTTGGACCGCCTGGACCTGGCCCTGGCTGATTTCGGCCGGGCCATCCGCATCCGGCCCGGGGACCCGGCCCTGTATTTGAACCGGGCCAAGGCCCTGCGGGCCAAGGCCCGCTACGACGAGGCCTTGGCCGACCTGGACCGGGCCGTGGCCCTGTCTCCTGGGGAACCCGCGCCCCTGGCCCTGCGGGCCGATTTCCACGAGAACCTGCGCCATTACGAGAAGGCCCTGGCTGATTACGAGGCCGTGGTCCGGGCCAGGCCCGACCTGGCCGGGAGCTACGTCAACCGGGCCGCGGTCCTGCGCAAGCTGGGCCGGGTGCAAGAGGCCCTGGCCGACTACGACCGAGCCATCGAGTTGGAGCCGGGCAAGGCGGATTTCCACTACAATCGGGGCATCGCCCGGACCACCCTGAACGACCAGCCCGGGGCCCTGGCTGATTTCGACCAGGCCGTGCGCTTGAACCCGGGCTCGGCCGTGTCCTGGTATCGCCGGGGGCTGGTGCGCAAAAGCCTGGGCCAGGTCGAGCAGGGGCAGAAGGACGTGGAAAAGGCCCTGCAAATCCACCGGGGCGTGGCGGCCGAGGCCCAGGTCGGGGAGGCCCCGTGAGAGGCCTGTTGCGTCGCCTGATGTGCCGTCGTGATTCCCGCTGGCCCTCCCAGGCCGGTCTGAGCGTCGGGGAACTGGCGATCGTGCTCGTGTTCCTGGGTTCGATCATCTACTTTGCCATCAAGCCCCTGTACACCAACGAAGAGGGGGAGCATCATCTCAAGATGATCCTGTATTTCAAGGGGGTCATCTTTGAGCGGGAGGTGGCCGGGCTTTCGAGCCAGGTTTCCCTTTTCCGGGAATTGCACGGTTTTCTGCCCGGGGATTATCCGCGCAAGGACCTGGGCCGTCCGGGCAACGGCAACGGCCGGGTGGAGTGGCAGAACGGGGAATCGGCCGAGGCCATGCGCCATCTCAAGGCCGGCCGCGTCCGGGTGAAATTGGGAGGGGACAACCGGACCGAAGAGGGCCGGGCCTTGTCCACCCTGTCCCAGGTCAAGGGGCAGCCAGACCCCGACGAATCCCTCATCGGCAGCCGGGTCCGCCTGCAATGGATTCCGAACTCTCCGGACAAGCCCTTGGTCGGGGCGCATTATTTCGTGCTGGAAAAGATGAACCGGGGGCTGGCTCATTATCTGGACGGAAAATACGATGACGGCGACCCGGACACCGGGGACATCCGGATACGCCCGGCCAGTGAAGGGGACGTGGATCTGCTGGTGCTGTTCAAGGGCTGGTAAAAAAACTCCTCAATCCAGAATGAACCCGGCCACGGGCAGGCGCTGGCCCCAGGCCTTCCAGGCCCCGGTGTGGACGTCCAGGGTCTTGGCCTTCTGGTCGTAGGTGGTCTCGATGTTGGTCTCCAGGTGGCAGCGCCGGTCGTAGTTGGTGTGGCTGAGCACCAGCCGGAAGAGCCCGGGGCCTTTCTGTTCGACCTTTTCCACATACATGATGTGCCCGGTGGGCATGCCGTGGCGGTTCTTGCCCAGGATGAGCACGTTCCCGTCCCCGGGCGTGCTGGAGGTGTTGCCCTGCTGGGTCTCGCACCGAAACCAGGTCAGGGGGCCGTTCTCGGGCCCGATGCGGCAACTGTCGATCTTCTTGCGGCAGCGGGCGTAGGTCAGGCTTTGGGGTTCGCAGCGGCCGAGCTTGCCGGACTTGCTCTTGCCGCCCGAGCGCAGGGTGTAGCAGGGGGCCGGGGCGGCTGATTCCGCGGTTTCGGCAGCCTGGGCGCGGCCCTTGCGGGACTTGCCTTTCTTGCCCTTGGTCTTGGCCTTTGTTTTCTTGGCCGGGGCCGGGCTCTCAGGGGCGGCCTGGTCCTTGGATTTCTTGGGCTCCTTGACCTTGACCAGAACCTGGGAGGCTACCGTCTCCTCGGCCAGGGCCGGGAGGGGAGACCAGGCGGCCAGAAGAATGCTTACGGCCAGCAGCAGGACAGGGGCGAAAATACGGGACATATCCGGGGCTCCGGGGTTGGGCGTGAAGAAGGATCGAACCGGGCCGACGCCTGAGCGGATATCCGGTTTCCCCTTGGCGCGCAAGCCACGGCCGGGTTGAAAGGGTTTGACTTCCGGCCGGAAAAGGGCCATGCCAGCCCAAGCCGGGCCATTTTTGCGGCCCGCTTCGATCCCACATCCCGGAAGCCAGAGGCGAAACGTGCGCATCATCGACCTGATGGGGCGAAGATCCCCCTTCCTGTCCCTGGAGTTTTTTCCGCCCAAGGAAAAAGAGGCCTGGCCCAAATTTTTCTCCACCGCTGAAAAGCTGGCGGCCCTGGACCCTCTTTTCGTGTCCGTGACCTACGGGGCCGGAGGCGGGACCCAGGGCAACACCCTGGACATCGTGGCCCGGCTCAAGCAGGACTTGGGTCTCGAGCCCATGGCCCACCTGACCTGCGTGGGGGCCACCGAGGCCGTGATCCTGGATTTTCTGGAGCGCCTGCGGGCCTCGGGCATCCACAATGTCCTGGCCCTGCGCGGGGACGCGCCCAAGGATCAGCCCGGTTTCACCTTCGAGAACCAGCCCTTCCGGCACGCCTCGGACCTGGCCTCGCTCATCCGCAAGCACCACCCGGACATGGGCGTGGCGGTCACGGCCTATCCCGAGCCCCATGTGGAGGCCCCAAGCATTGCCGACGAGCTGCGCTGGGCCAAGCACAAGCTGGAAAGCGGCGGGGACTTCGCCATCACCCAGCTCTTTTTCGACAACCGGCTCTACGTGGATTTCGTGGAGCGGCTGCGGGCCATGGGCGTGGACAAGCCGGTGCTGCCGGGCGTTCTGCCCATCTTGAGCCTCAAATCGGCCAAGTTCATCCTGTCCCTGTGCGGGGCCAGCATCCCGGGTAAGTTTCTGGCCGCCCTGGAAAAGGCCTTTGACCAGGGCGGGGACGAGGCCGTGTACCGGGTGGGCCTGGACTTTGCCAAGAACCAGGCCCGGGAGCTTCTGGAAAAGGGCGCGCCGGGCGTGCATCTGTACACCCTGAACCGGGCCGAGCCCTGCCTGGAGATCGGGGAGAGCCTGGGTCTGGCCTAGGGCGCGACGACAACAGGGCGCGGGAAGGCCAAGGGCTGTTCCCGGGCTTTGAATCATGCAGGAGGAATATATGTCCAAGAATCCGAGGGTTGCAGTGGTTGGGGCCACGGGCGCGGTGGGCCGCGAAATGCTCAAGACGCTGGAAGAGCGCAATTTTCCCGCCTCCGAGGTGGTCGCCTTTGCCTCGGCCAAGAGCGCCGGGGTCAAACTGCCTTTCATGGGCGGCGAGTTGACCGTCCGGGAGCTGAAAGAGGATTCCTTCATCGGGTTCGACCTGGCCCTGTTTTCGGCCGGTGGGGCCACCTCGGAGAAATTCGCCCCCCTGGCGGCCAAGGCCGGGTGCGTGGTGGTGGACAACTCCAGCGCCTGGCGCATGGACCCGGGCACCCCCCTGGTGGTGCCCGAGGTCAATCCCGACGATCTGTCCTGGCACAAGGGCATCATCGCCAACCCTAACTGCTCGACCATCCAGATGGTAGTGGCCTTAAAGCCCCTGCACGACGAAGCCACCATCAAGCGGGTGGTGGTGTCCACCTACCAGGCCGTGTCCGGCACGGGCCAGAAGGCCATTGCCGAACTGGAGGCCCAGGTCTCCCAGCTCTTCAACGGCCTGGAAGTGGAGCCCAAGGTTTACCCGCACCAGATCGCCTTCAACTGCCTGCCCCAGATCGACGTGTTCCTGGAGAACGGGTACACCAAGGAAGAGATGAAGATGGTCCTGGAGACCAAGAAGATCATGGGCGACGACTCCATCCAGGTCACGGCCACCACGGTGCGCGTGCCGGTGTTCTACGGCCACAGCGAGTCCCTGAACGTGGAGTTCGAGCAGGACCTCTCCCCGGACGAGGCCCGCATGCTCCTGTCCCGGGCGCCCGGGGTCACGGTGGTGGATTTCCCGGAAAAGAAGGCCTACCCCATGGCCATTGACGCCGCAGGCCAGGACGACGTGTTCGTGGGCCGCATCCGCCGGGACGAGACCATCGCCCACGGCCTGAACCTGTGGGTGGTGGCGGACAACATCCGCAAGGGCGCGGCCTTGAACGCCGTGCAGATCGCCGAGGTCCTGCTCAAGCGCAACATCCTGCGCGTGCCGAAATAGGTCCTGAAACCCATGAAAATTCACAGCCGCGAGGAATACCTGCGGGCTCTGGCCGAGACCCCCCGGGCCGGGGAGTCCAAGGTCCTGGCCTTCTACGACCACCGCCTGGGCGCGTTCTGCCAGGACGGCCGGGTCATGCTCCTGCCCCTGGACGACCATCTGGTGCACCGGGGCGACGGGGTGTTCGAGACCATGAAATACGTGGGCCGCAAGATTTACCAGCTCGACCCGCACATCCGGCGCATGGAGCGCTCGGGTGAGGCCATCCACCTGACCCCGCCCTGTTCCTGGGCCGATTTGCGCGAGTTGGTGCTGGAGCTGTGCCGGGTGGCTGACGTGGACAACGGCATGGTGCGCATCCTCCTGGGCCGAGGCCCGGGCGGGTTCGGCATCGATCCGGCCGAGTGCCCGGTGTCCAGCCTGTACCTCATCGCCTACGGGTTCACGCCCAAGCCCGAGGCCGTGTTCGACAAGGGGGTCACGGCCTTTAAGACCTCCATCCCGGCCAAGCAGTCCTATCTGGCCAAGGTCAAGACCACCAATTATCTGCCCAACATGCTCATGAAGCGCGAGGCCGTGGAAAAGGGCTTCGACTATCCCCTGTGCTTTGACGAGCACGAGTTTTTGGCCGAGGGCAGCACCGAGAACGTGGTCATGGTGGACCACAAGGGCAATCTGGTCATCCCGGAACTGACCAACGCCCTGACCGGCACCACCCTCATGCGCGCCGTGGACCTGATCAAGGGCGAGGCGGACGTGATCTTTCGGGGCATCACCGAGGCGGAGATTTACCAGGCCAGGGAGATCATCATCATCGGCACCACCATGGACGCCATCGGGGTGGTGCGTTACAACTCAAAGCCCATCCACGACGCCCGGCCCGGCCCGATGGCCCGGCGGATTCGGGAGCTGTTGCTCAAGGATGCGTTGGCGAACGGGGTGGGGTTTTAGGACCTAGCTGGAAATAAGAAAGGCCTCCGCAAGGAGGCCTTTTCATTTGGGGTATGGCCCGGCCAGTTCTGGGTGAGACCAGAAACCGGACGCGACCTAATCCGTATTCTTCAAAAACTTGAAATCCATCTTCCGGTCTTCCTTCACGTACAGCCACAGGACCCCTTTCTCCAGGAAGTTCATGGGGTATTCCTCGCACTTCTGCTCGTGGCAGACCTTGAGCTTGCCCTCGGCAAAGGTGAGCAGGTAGCTCTTCCAGCGGCGCTGGCCGGCCCGGGTGAAGGCCAGCTTGAGCGGGATGTCCTTGGCCACGAAGATGGCCTGGTCCGCCGTGGGCGTGGCCCCGACATCCCGGTCGTCGAGATAGACCGTGTCCTGGCCCGGGTCCGCGTCCGAACGCAGGCTGATGCGCACGAACTTGCCCTGCTTGAGCAGGCCTAAGTCCATTTTGGGTTTCTCTCCGGTTTTGGGCTCGGGCTTGGCTTCGGCCTTGGGCTCGGGCTTGGCCTCGGGCGCGGCTTTTTCTTCTGTCGCGGCCGGGGTCTCGGCCTCGGCGGGCTTGGCCTCGGGCTTGCGGTCCGCCGCCTGGGTCTTGAACAGCTCTGCGGCCAGGCCTTCCTTCACGGGGATTGTGCCCTGGTAGGCCACTTCGTCGCAGATCACGTCGTCCAAGAGGACCTTGGGCTCGGCATAGGCGTACCCGAACTGGGGGGCCAGGCAGAAGCGGAAATTGCGGTTGCGGCCGCCTGTGGAGTCGAAATCAAAGCGCAGGTCCTTGCCCTTGGAGTCCCGGGACAGAGTCAGGCGGTCCAGGATCTTGTCCTCGGCCCCGATGCGCACGAGCTTCCAGTCCGGCTTGTAGTCCAGGGGGCGGATGACCACGCTGCTGCGCGCGCCGGTCAGGGCCGAGGAGACCTCGTATTCGATCTTGGCCGCCTCCAGGTCCACGCGCAGGCGCTTCACCGGGGCGTCGTCCGGGTCGCTGGTCTTGCCCATGCTGTTGATGGTCTTGATGGTCAGCTCGAGCTGGCCCGAGGGCGCGGTTTCCTTGTCCAGGGGCAGGACGATGTTCAGGACGCCCGCGGGTTTGACAAAGGAGAAGGAGCGGGCCGGGGTCACGCCGCCGATGGCCTCGGCGTTCTTGACCACGGTCGGGTCAATGGCCTTTTGCCCCTGGCTGTTGAAGAGGATGTACGTATAGTTGGTGTTGATGTTCTGGAATTTGAGGCTGATTTTCAGTTCCCGGGCCGAGGTCACCGGTCCGCTTCCGGTCAGTTCCTCGTGGTATTTCTTGGGGATGGCCAGCTTGTAGGCGTTGTCCTTTTCCTCGATGGTGTCTGCTGGCCGCTCCATGCCAAATTCGAAAAGGCGGCGCAGGGGGTTGGATTTTTCGTCCAGAGCCCTGGCCGGACTGGCGGCCAGGAGCATGGTCACGAGGGTCAGGGTCAGGATGGTCCAGGCCGTGCGCATGTCGCTCCTCTCGGGTGAAAGGGTAGGGGCGAAGCGCTTGTGCCCGCCCCGGCAGGGATTTTCACTTGCGGACCTTTCCATAGCTCGTCGCCCAAGTCAAGGCGGGCCGGGGAACCGGCGGGTCCACGCAGAGGCGAAAGGCCGCCAGGGGCGAAAGGCAGGCAGGGGTAGGCAGTGTCTTGACAGGCAGGGCGCTTGTGGCTATCAGCGACGCGTGGTGTGCGGGCAAGGCTCGACCGGAGTTTCCGGCCCTTGTCTTCGCACCGACTGGATGGTAGGAGGCGGTTTGCAGCCGCGCCTTCGTGACAGGAGACGGGTCGGCCCGGAACCGGCGGGCGGAGCGGATGTAAAATGCGGCTTCGGCCGTGGATGCAGCAACATATTTGGAGGAAACCATGGGTTACAAAGTCACGGTCATCAAGGAAAAGTGCATCGGCGACGGCGAGTGCGTGGACGTTTGCCCGGTCGAAGTGTACGAACTCCAGGACGGGAAGGCCGAGCCGGTCAACATGGAAGAGTGCCTGGGCTGCGAATCCTGCGTCGAGGTTTGCGAGCAGGACGCCATCACCATCGAGGAAGAATAATCCTTACGGCCCAACGCAATTTCAGCGATTGAGCAACGGGAGCGACGGCTCGGCCGCCGCTCCCGTCGCATTTTCTTTGCGCCACCCCCCGGACCCGGCGATCATTGGGCGTGGACCCGGCGGCTTTGCAGCCGCTTGCCTGCGGTCCTGTCTTGGAACCGGGTCCGGTCACCCCGGGAGTCTTTTCATGTCCCTTGATTTTACTGAATTTTTCGTCAAGTACGAGAAGCTGGCGGCCGAGGTCGAGCAGCTTTTCGCCAAGGTCAGCCAGGCCCATGCCCAGGAAGTGCGTTGCGGCCGGGGTTGCAGCGACTGCTGCTACGCCCTGTTCGACCTCTCCCTCATCGAGGCCCTGTATCTGAACCACCATTTCAATCGCCTCTATGACGGCGCGGCGCGCAACGCCGTCCTGGAGCGGGCCGACGTGGCCGACCGGGCCGTGCACCGGCTGAAAAGGGTGGTGTTCAAGGCCAGCCAGGACGGGGTCCCGGCCGCCCAAATCCTCGAGGACGTGGCCAAGGAGCGCCTGCGCTGCCCCTTGCTCAACAGCGAGGACCTCTGCGACCTCTACGAGCACCGGCCCCTGACCTGCCGGCTCTACGGGCTGCCCGTGGCCATCGGGGGCCAGGCCCGGACCTGCGGCAAGTCCGGCTTTAAGCCGGGCAAGCCCTATCCCACGGTGCACATGGACCGGCTCCAGGACCGGCTCGCGGCCTTGAGCCGGGAATTGGTGGAGAGCCTCCCCACCCGGCATCCGGAGATGTGGGATCTGCTGCTCCCGCCGTCCATGGCCCTGATGACCGATTTCGACGAGAAATTCCTGGGCATCGATCCGGAAGGGACCAAGCCCGTCCGGCCTGCGCCCGCGCCTGCGGCCCCGGCCGAGGCCTGCGCCGGGTGCGCCAAGGACGCGACCTCCTGTGGCGGATGCGATCCCGTCAGCATCACTCTGGGACAGGCTGCGGGCCAGGCGGTCGAGCCCAAGCCAAAAAAGCCCAAAAAAGCCGACAAGCCCAAAAAGCCCCGGAGTGGAAAATGAGCCCCCCGACCCCTGAGGAGGTCGCGGCCTGGAAAAAGGCCATCTATGAGAAGATCCCGGCCCGGCGCAGGAAGTTCATCGAAAAGCAGGGCTATGACAATTGGGACCCCTTCATGGAGCCCTTTGACCCCATCGACATCCGCAAGGACATGACCGGCCGCACGGCCCAGGAACTGGTCAGCGATTTCATGAAGTTCTCTGGCAAGGGCGACCAGGCCGACTACCTGCAGACCGTGCAGGAGCTGGCCGTGCTCCTGGTGCACAACAGCGAGCGGGTCCGCCCGGTGTTCGATTTCTGCCTCTGGTACAAGGAAGTCATGGCCCGGGCCGGGGTGAGCTTTTAATGTAAAATAATCCTCCAGATCCGCTGCGAACCGGCCCTGAAAGGCCGGGCCGGGCTGGAGGCAAACCGTCGGGGAGACATGGACATGACCCAGGAACCGAAATTCGACAACATCAACGACTACATCGCGGATTTAAAGAAGAAATACCAGGCCAACGACACCTGCGCCAACACGGCCTACAACCTGGGCGTGGCCTATATCGGCAAGCGCGACTTCATGGAGGCCGAGAAGTGGCTGCGCCAGGCCCTGGAGCATTCGGACAAGTTCGCCGAGGCCTGGGTGCAGCTGGGCGGCATCGCCATGCAGCGCGGGGATTTCCAGGGCTGCCTCAACTTCAATATCGAGGCCTCCAAGATCCGCCCCTTCTTTGCCGTGCCCTGGGGCAACATGGGCTTTGCCCAGGCCCAGATGGGCGACAATGACGGGGCCATGAAGAGCCTGAAGAAGGCCCTCAAATACGACCCCAATTTCGTGCAGGCCATGGCCACCATGGGCTCGGTCCACTTCGTGAAGGGCGAATACGACGAGTGCCTCACCGTCTGCCGCAAGGCCGTCGAATTGCAGCCGAATTTTGGCCCGGCCTACAACAACCTGGCCCTGGCCTATATGGAGAAGGGCGACTTCGCCACAGCCGTGGAAATGGCCGACAAGGCCGTGGCCTCGGGCTACGAGGTGGCCCCGGAAGTGCTCGAGGAGCTTTTGCCCCATAGGGGGTAGCATGAGTCGGCTCAGGCAGCTCAAGCCGCTGCTGCGCGAGATTCTGGGCGGGTCGGACTTTGCGGCCCGCCTGCCGGAACTGAACGCCTGGCCCCCGCGCCAGGTGACCGGCCCCCTGTTCTCCCTGCTCCTGGACCCGGACGAACTCATCCGCTGGCGGGCCGTGACCGGATTCGGCCACGTGCTGGCCCAATTGGCCGGACATGCCGTCGAAAAGGCGGCCGGGCCGTCTGGCGGGCAGGCGCAGGGCATGGAGCAGGCCCGGGTGCTCATGCGCCTGTGCATGTGGCGGCTCAACGAGGAGTCCGGCAACCTGGGCTGGGGCACGCCCGAGTGCATGGGCGAGGCCATGGCCCGGCACCAGGGCCTGGCCCTGGAATACCACCGCATCCTGGCCTCCTACATCATCGACGACCCGGACCGCGAGGGCAATTTTCTGGACCACGCCCTGCTCCGGCGCGGGGTCTACTGGGGCCTTGGCCGTCTGGCCCAGGTCCGGCCGCACCTGGTTTTCCCGGCCGAGCCCGCCCTCCTGGCCGCCCTGGCCGAAGAGGAGGACAGGGCCAACCGGGGCCTGGCCGCCTGGACCCTGGGCATCCTGGCCGCTCCGGCGGCCCTTGTCCCCCTGCGCGGCCTTGAGGCCAGCCTTGACCCCGTGGACCTCTACCACGATGGCGGCATCGAGCGGACCACGGTGGGACAGTTGGCCAGCGAGGCCATTGCCTGCATTTTGAACGCGGAAAAGGCGGCCCCAACAGCCCCGAGGCCCGGGCTTCAGGCCTGATGGTCCGGCAGCTCCCAGGCCCGGGGCTTTTCGCTTGACAGGTCCGGGCCAAAGGAATAAAGACCCGTTTCCCACACGGTGAAGGAGCGTAGCTCAGGGGGAGAGCACTTGCTTGACACGCAAGGGGTCGGGAGTTCAAATCTCCCCGTTCCTACCACGAAAAAACAAGGGTTTGCGGTGAAAATCGCAAACCCTTTTTTCTTGCCTGCCGATAGTGTCTTGCTTCTGTCCCGCTTCTGGACTCCTCACCCCTGTTTTGCGTCCTGGTACCGGTAGTAGGCGAAGGCCACTTGGGTTCCCAGCCAGCGTAGCGGTTCCGGGGGGATGAAGGGCATGTCGTGGTTGAAGAAGGGGGCCTTTTCCCAGGGGGCGGTCTTGCCCTCGAACAGGTCGGCCAGGACCTTGCCGAAGAGGCAGGACAGGGTGATGCCGCTGCCGTTGTAGGCCAGGGCGTGGTACAGGTTGCCGTGGCGGCCGGTGACGCCCACGGATTCCTGTCCGTCCCAGGTGGCCCCGATCATGCCGTTCCAGATGTTGTCGAAACCGATGCCTTTTAAGTCCGGGTAGAGCCGGGCCAGTTCCCCGGAGAGCAGCTCGGCGATGCCGTGCAGGTCGTAGGGATAGTGCGTCCCGTTGTTGAAGAAATACTCGGCGTTCCCGCCGCCGATGCAGATGCGGTTGTCCGGGGTCAGGATCAGGTGGTAGAGGTAGTTGAGGGAGTCGTAATAGGGCAGGCGGCTCCTCCATCCGATTTTGGCCAGAAGGGCAGGGCTTAAGGGCGGGGTGACCGCGGTCTGGGTGTGGATGGGCAGGACCCCGTTCCGGAAATACCCCAGCTTGGAGGTGTAGGCGTTGGTGGCCAGGATGATGCGATCGGTCGTGACCTGGTAGCCTTTTTCGCCCACGGACAGGTGCGCGGGCTGGCCCTCGCTGATGGCCATGACCGGGCTGGACTCGCAGACAGTCACTCCCCTGGCCAGGGCGGCCTGCTTGAGGAGCAGCACGAGTTTCATGGGGTTCACCTGCCCGCCGCTGGGGTCGTACACCGAACCGGAGTAGGCCTGGGCGCCGATTTCCCGGGCCGTTTCCTCCTCGGTCAAATACTCCACGGGCAGGCCCAGACGCCGGGCCTTTTCCACGTATTCCTCGCAGCCTTCGGCCTCGTCCTGGTCGCGGGCGGCGAACAGGAATCCGTCCAGGATCAGGTCGCAGTCCCCGTCCTCCTCGCGCACCAGGTCGCGCAAATCCAGGATGGCCTGGCTGGTCATCCGGTAGAGCAGCCGGTGGGTCTCCTCGTCATCGCCGATCTCGAAGCTTTCGTTGGTGCTCTGGGTCAGGACCATGCCCCCGTTCCGGCCCGAGGCCCCATGCCCGACCTGCCGGGCCTCCAGGAGGAGGATGCGCTTGGCCGGGAACCGGGCGGCCAGGTGGCAGGCGGCGAAAAGGCCGGTCAGGCCGCCGCCGATGATGGCCGTGTCCACCCGGATGTCGCCCGCCAGCGGGGTGGTTTCCGGCGGCTGACCCTGGGCCCAGAAACTGGTGTTGGGATCGAAGCGCATGGTTTCTGGGCACACCAGGGGCGTGACCGCGGCCGGAACCACGGTGGCCGCGGCCACTCCGCCCGTGGCCAAGAGCGCCCTTTTCAGGAATCGTCTTCTGTCCATGGCTCCCTCCGGGTGTTTGCGCGATTCTCGGTCATTTGGCAGCGGCCTCGGGTCACTGGAGATTCCGGGGAATCTTCTTGTCCCAGCGCTTTTCCCTGACCAGCTTGCCGTTTTCCAGCAGACGGCGGGTCACGGTCAGGTTGAAGTTCTCCTCGTCGGACTTCAGGTCGCATGTGGCGTCGAGCCGGATCTCCCGGTCGGGCAGGCTGATGGAGTAGTCCGAGGCCGCAGAGTAGGAGGCGTGGGCCGGATCGTTGTCGCTCACCCGAAACACGTTGCTCTCGTGACGCCTGAGCGAGACCCCGCCGATGGTGGCGGTCTCGTCGTCGCCGGTGTGGTAGGTGGAGACCCCGGCGTTCTGGTCATACTCCCCGGAGGACCTGACCTCCTTGAACTCCCGGTCGCGCACCGCTCCGCCTTCCTCTTCGGTCTCGGGCGTGGGCAGGTCGCAGCGGGCGGTCAGGCTGTTCTTGGCCACCACGGGCAGGTCCAGCCAGGTGTCCGGGCCGGTGACGAGGGTGGTGGTTCCCGCGTGGGGCGTGGGCCAGGCCATGGGGAACTGGGCGTTGCCCACGGCCAGGCGGATCTTGTGCCCGGGCTGGAAGCGCCAGGTGGTGGCGTGGATTTCGGCTGAAAGGGTCACGGGCTCGCCAGGGGTGAGGGGCTTGCGGTCCAGGCGCGAGATGCGGTCGGCCGGGTTGATGAGCGCGCCGCTCACCAGGGAGACCGAGCCGTCCGGGAAAACGTCCTCCAGCCGCACGGTGAAGTGGAAGAGTGGGGCATCCGCGACCACGCGCAGCCGGACCTTGGCAAAGCCCATGATCTCCACGGGCTTGGTCAGGGGCGCGGTGTCGAAGACCAGGCTGCTTGCGTCGTCGTCCACCATGTTGTCCGAGAGCTCGCCCCACCAGGTGTGGATGCCCGTGCCCACGCCGGGCCAGTAGGCCAGGGGATAGTCGCGGGGGGGAGGGACGGGCGCGGACAGGTCATGCTCCTGGCCCGGGTGAAGACGCCTGGTTTCCATGCCGGTCAGGGGCCAGGGGCCGCAGCGCCACTGGCCGGGCAGGGCGGACTTGGCGTGGGAGGCCGGGTAGCCGTCGCGCATGAAGGCCATGAAGCGCGGCTCCTTCATGATGCCGGTGTCCTCGCCGTTCAACCAGTGCCCGAACCAGCGCACGGCCTTCTGCCGCCATTCGTAGTTCGGACCCGGGGTCCCGGTGTTCGGCCAGTCGTGGGTCCAGGGGCCGAGGTCGGCCTTGACGTTGGGGTTGGGCGAGTCCAGGAGGCGGAGCACGGTGTCCCGGTAGCCGTCCAGCAGCCCGCCGATGACGTACACCGGGAGGTCCACGGACGGCCGGAACCGGAGGGACTCCTTGCGCCAGTACGGGCCGTCGGCCTGCTTTTCCTTCCAGAGGAAGTGCCAGGGCTCGCGGTCGAAGCGGTTGGCGAAGAATTCCGGGGTCAGGGCGTAGGCCTCCGGCGCGGGCAGGGAGTTGAAGGTGTCGATCATGTGCTCCCAGACGTCCATGTGGAAGGCCCCGTCGATGAAGTGGACGTCCTGGTAGAAGAGGTCGTCGGACACGTGGGCCACCAGGATGGCCTTCAGGGCCGGGGGCTTGCGGGCCGCGATCATGAGCGCGTTGAAGGCGCTCCAGGACAGGCCGTACATGCCCACGTTGCCGTTGGAAAAGGGCTTTTGGGCCAACTGGGCGATGACGGCCATGCCGTCGGACAGCTCGGCCTCGCTGTATTCGGCCGGAGGCAGGACGCCCCCGCTGGCCCCGGTGCCGCGCACGTCCACCCGGGCCACCACGAACCCGTGCCGGGCGAAATAGGAGCCGATGGGATAATCCCAGACGAACATCATGTCGTCCTTGCGGTAGGGATTCATCTCCAGGAGCACCGGGAAGCGCGAGCCCGAGGACGCGGACGAGGGCATGAAATAGGTCACGGCCAGCTCCACCCCGTCGGGCATCTTGAGCCGGTCCTTGACCAGGGAGAAGGACCCGGCCCAGGTCGGGGCGCAGAAGGCGGCGGAAAGCACAAGGGTCAGGAACAAGGCGCGGATGCGGACCATGGCGGAGCCTCCTGAATACATATTCATCTTCCCACCGGAGCATCGGACAAAAGCTCCTGGAGCAGGTCCACGAGCAGATGGGTGGTGGACACCCAGGTCTTGCCGCCTGAGGCCTCTTCGGGCCAGGAGTCGCGGGCCTCGGGATGGGGGCCGGTGAGGGCCAGCTTGCCCCGGCCGTATCCGGCCACCAGGGCGGCCAGTTCTCCGTTGGCGTAAGTAGCCAGGGGCCGCATGGGCTCCGGCCCGGGCCGGGGGTGGAAGGCCGGACCGGCCCGCACGTACATGGGCCAGACCTTGCCCAGCCAGGTGATGGGCAGGATGCGCGGGGAGAAGTCCTCGTCGTGGGTGGTGGTCGAGGCCGAGACCAGGCCCAGGCCCTCCACCACTCCCACGGCCTCCTCCCAGGAGGTGGAGGCCATGAATCCGCCGCCGCAGATGCCCAGGTAGCGGCCGCCCTGGCGCAGGTAGTTTGTGAGCGCGATCCGGGCCTCCGGGGTGAACTCGCGCATGAGCGGGGCCAACTCGTCCGTGGTCCCGCCCAGGATGAACACGGCCGTTCCGGGCAAAAGGCCGGGCAAGTCCTGGGGCCGGGTCATGAAACGCACGGTCAGTCCCGCCTCCCGGGCCACGGCCGCCGCCGACTCGGGGCAATCCTCCCCGGAGACCGGGCCGTTGTAGATCAGGGCCACGCCGCCTGGGTCCCCGGCCCGGGCCAGGTCCAAAAACGCTCCAAGGGTCAGGGCCGAGGCCAGGATCAGGGCCAGGACCGGACGACAGCCGGTGTATTCTCGCTTCAAGGCGTACCTCCCGGACGGGTATGGGGATGAACGATTATTGGGACGTGTCGTCCAGCATGACCACCCGGCAACTCGCCTCCGCGTTCTCGACGCAGGCCTCCCGGGCGTCCTCGGCGGCCTCGGCCTGGGTGCGGCGGCCCGAGCGCCAACTGAAATACCCCTGAGAGGACATGGCGAAAGCCTTGTGCGGGGGGGCCTCCAAATACTCCTCGAAGGCCTTGCGGCCCTTTGCGGACAGGGCTCCGGGCGGGGAGGCCTGGGCCGTTGGCGCGGGCGGCGGCAAAGGGGAGGAAGCCAGGCCCAGTTTGACCAGGAAGTCGTCCACGTACCGGGTCCAGACCGGGATGCCCTGGCGGGAGAAGAGGGTGTGGCCGTCCTCGCCGAAGTCCGGGGCCAGGATCAGTTCCGCCTTGCCGCCCGAGGCCTGGAAGGCCTGGTGCATGGCCCGGGCCAGGTCTGGGCCGAAATACTGGTCGTTTTTCGCATAGACCCAGAGCATGGGCGTCCGGGCCGTGGTCCCGAAAACCCCGAAGGCCCGGACCAGGGCTTCCCGGTCGCAGACCTCCCCGTCCTCAAGGGACCCCCGGCCTCCGGCGAAATTGATGACCGCCGCCAGACCGGGCGGGGGATCGGCGGCCAGGGCCACAGAGGCGAAACCCCCGGCCGAACGCCCCAGACAGACCACCCGGTTCGGATCGACAAAGGGCTTGGCCCCCATCAGGCGGATGGCCTCCCGGATGTCCCGGGCGCCTTGGCGGCCTGCGGCCACATAGTCCGGGTGCGCGCAGTCCCCGTATTCCTCCGCGTTGTCCCCGCCGGATTGGCCGTAGCCCCGCCGCATGACCACCACGGTGACGAATCCCCTCAGGGCCAAGGCCTCGGCTTCCCGGGTCATGGACTGGGGGGCCATGCTCTCCCGCTTGTCCGTGTCGCGCGGGGAGCCGTGGCTGAGGACAACCAGGGGGTGGGGCTTGGCGTCGGCGGGCCGGACCACCAGGGCCTCCAGGGGGATGTCCTGGGGGCCGTCGGTTTCCATGAACACGGCCGGAAGGGTGATGGCCTCCTGCACCAGGTCCGAGGCCAGGGCCGGGCGGACGACGGCCACAAGAAGCAGGGGGGCCAGCAGCAGGGCCACGATTCCCCGGTTCTTCAGGCCCTTGGCGGCAAGGGACGGAGAAGGGACGCCGTTCATCAGGGCCTGGCTGGCCGAGGAAGGGGACGTGGACATGGCGGTTCTCCTTTTGAGTGGGAGATACCACGCACAAGGCCGGAAAAGTCAAGGAATTTTCAGGCCTGCGGGCAGGAGTCCGGTATGCGGTTTTGCACTGGACACTGACCGGGGCTCTGGGCCGGGAATGGCCACCTGCCGTGACTCTTACCCTGCCATTGAAGCCCTGCGCCGCAGTGTGACCCTGAACTGGGCGCAAAACGCGCCCTCTCCTTCGCCCTGGGGCGCGTTTCGAGCCTGCCAGGATTTGGGCTTCTCGGATATTGTCTTATTATTTCAATATATTTGTCTGATGTGAGGACTTGGTATGCTTCCTGCCTGATGGGGTCTGGTCAGTGGCCGGGCGGAGCGTAACGCTCCCTGCGACCACTGGAGAGGAGCCCTGTCCCATGCTTGTCTGTCTGGCCTGCTACGAGCACCGCATCGCGGCTCTGCTGGAAACCGCCAGTCATCTGGTGCTGTACGCCCTGGATGACGGACAGGTGGTTCCCCGGGGGGACCTCCCGGCCCCGGATGGCGGAGCCCAGGCCATGGCTGGGCTGCTGTCCTCCCTGGGGGTGCAAATCCTGGTCTGCGGGGGGCTGGACGGACACTGGGAGAGGATCATGCGGGCCGCCGGGGTGTCCCCGGAGTCCTTTGTGGGCGGGGACGTGGGAGAGATTCTGACCGCCCTGGCCCAGGGGCGGCTCGGGACCTTGGCAAAAGCTCAACAGCAACATTCTTCAAAGGGGTAACGGCATGGATGTACTCGCCTTGGCCGAAGGGCCGCTCTTGTGGATTTCCCTGGGCGTGTTCGTGGTGGGCCTGGCCACGCGGGCGGCCCTGTTCCTGGTCGATTCGCGGGAGAAGGACAAGATATTCTGGCAGCATTTCAAGTGGAAATGGGTCCTGGCCACCATGGCCAAATGGCTCGTTCCGGCCAACCGCACCGTGGCCAAGGACCCGGTGTTCTGCCTCCTGGCCTACTCCTTCCACGTCTGCCTTATTGTCGCGCCCATCTGGTGCCTGCCGCACATCATTTACTGGGAGACCTCCCGGTTGGCTTGGTCCTTTACGGCCCTGCCCGAGGGTGTGGCCGACTGGATGACCCTGGCCGTGCTGGCCATCGCCGTGTATCTGCTCATCCGCCGCCTGGCCTCCCCGGACCTGCGCTATCTGTCCACAACCTCGGACTACGTACTGCTGGTTATCACGGCCCTGCCCTTTTTGACCGGCTATCTTTCGGTGCACCAGAGCCTGGGCACTGGGAACCTGCTGGGCGACAACATGCAGCTTATCCACATCCTGACCGGTGAGCTCATGCTGCTGGTGGTGCCCTTCACCAAGCTTTCGCATGCGGTGTTATTCTTTTTCTCCCGGGCGGCCACGGCCGTGGAGTTCGGGCGGCGCGAGTATTCGATCTGAAGAACCAGCAAGCCCCAAGGAGCATGAATATGGAGCAAAGCACACGAGCCAAGGCCATCATGGCCTTCCTCAAACCCAGGGTGGGGGCGAGGATCAAATCCTGGATGGAGATCTGCGCCCATTGCGGCCAGTGCGCAGACACCTGCCATTTTTACCTGGCCGCTGACCGTGATCCCAAGATGATTCCCTCGGCCAAGGTGAATTGGCTCATCGACATCATCCGGCGCAAGGGCGAGGTGGACGATGCGTACTTAAAGCAGGTCTATTCCACCATCTACCACGAATGCAACATGTGCCGCCGGTGCACCCAGTTCTGCCCGTTCGGCATCAATATCGCGGACATGATCTCCCTGACCCGGGCCTTGCTCTTTCACATCGGCATCTGCCCAGAGGCCATCCGCAACACCATTGCCAACTACCACGCCACCGGCAACCAGATGGGCGTGACCGACGAGGACTGGGTCGACACCCTGGAATGGTGCCAGGAGGAAATGGAGAGCGAGGTGGCCGGTCTGGTCATTCCGATAGACAAGCAGGGCGCGCGCATCATGTACACCATCAATGCCCGCGAGGCCAAATTCTACCCCCAGGATATCCAGGAAGCGGCCAAGATCTTCCACGTGGCGGGCGAGAGTTGGACCCTGCCCAGCAAGCCCGGTTGGGACGACACCAATCTGGCCATGTTCGTGGGCGATACGGCCACGGCCAAGACCATCGTGGAGAACATCTTCAAGCGGGCCGACGAGCTGGGCGTGGACAAGGTGGCCATCACCGAGTGCGGCCACGCTTACCGCGCGGTGAAGTTCGAGGCCCCGACCTGGCTCGGGGCCAAGCCACGGGCCGAGGTCATCCACGCCGTGGAACTCTACCACGACTACCTGGCCAACGGGACCATCAAACTCAAGCACAAGATCAAGGAGCCGACCACGGTGCAGGACCCCTGCAACCAGGTGCGCTCGGGCGGGCTGTCCGAGAAGCTGCGCCGCCTTTCGGAGATGGTCTCCGAGGATTTTAGGCCCATGGAGAACCAGGGCAACTACAACTTCTGCTGCGGCGGGGGCGGCGGGGCCATCCCCATGGGCGGCGAGATGCGCGCCCACCGCATGAAGAGCGGCAAGATCAAGGCCGAACAG
>CAILNX010000040.1 GCA_903835685.1 uncultured delta proteobacterium | reverse complement strand
GTCCTGTGAGCATAAATGGGGCAAATCTGGTGAGCGCCGAAGCCTGCTCGTCGGAAACAAGAGCTACGCCGAACGGCTGTTCAACTTCCCCCCTATTGATGCCCTCGGATATGAGGACGCCTGCCTGGCCATCGCTGGCCCGGCGAGGAAGGAGAAGGCGGACTTTGATGAGGCGGCCTTGCACCGGGTCTACGACCTGACCCGGGGCCATCCTACTTCCTCCAGGTGTGGGCCTACGTCTGCTGGAACATCGCACCTGGCCCGGTCATCACCGCCGAGGACGTGGATCTGGCTACGCCCCTGGTCATCTCCCGCCTGGACGAGAGTTTCTTCCGGGTGAGGTTCGACCGCCTGACGCCACGGGAGCGGCAATACCTCCGGGCCATGGCGGAGATAGGCCCCGGCCCGCTACGTTCCGGAGGCATAGCCGATATACTGGGAGTTCAGGGCAACATGCTCGGCCCCTGCCACTCGGGTTTGATCTCCAAGGGGATGATCTTCAGCCCATCGTATGGCGACACGGCGTTCACGGTGCCCCTGTTCGACCAGTACATGAAGCGGGTAATGCCCTTCAACCAAGTGGGCGTGAACAAGCCCACCCCCTGCGTCCTGGATATCAAAACGCTTGCCAGGTCTAGGGGGGAGAACCGAGCTGCGAAAACGAGGGCGAGACTGAATCCCAAGCTGATCCCCGCATACCTTGGTTGAACTTCCCCTCTGCTCCGTGTATTAGCACAATTGAGGGCAAAATGAGCAAAGCTGAACATCCTACGGTGTATCTAATCGCTGGTCCAAACGGAGCGGGAAAAACAACCTTTGCCCAAGAATTTCTTCCTGATTTCGTCCAGTGCCGAGAATTTCTCAACGCCGATCTGATCGCGGCAGGGCTATCGCCATTTGCTCCTGAAGCCCAAGACTTCCGAGCGGCGCGCCTTCTGCTCATTAGAATCAAGGAATTGGTCAAGGCTGGACAAAATTTTGCCTTCGAGACTACCCTCTCCGGACGCAGCTATGTACGTCAACTGGAAGATATGAAGAGCAAGGGCTATAGGGTTGTTCTTTTCTTCCTTTGGCTTCCCAACGCGGATATGGCTGTGACTCGTGTTTGCGCACGGGTTCGTCAGGGTGGCCATGATGTACCTAAAGATATTATCAAAAGACGTTATGCCGCAGGAATAAAGAATCTCTTCTCGCTTTACAGACCGCTTGTAGATATCTTGCGGTTGTATGACGCATCTTGCTTGCCACCTAAAATTGTTGCACATCAAGAATATGGAGAATTATCCATACATGACCACACAATATTTGAAATTTGCAGCATACTCTGAGGAATTAAAACCATGATCACAACAGATACAGACAATAACAGTTTGTCATGGAAGGCAGATGCTGCATTCCGTCAGGCGGCTCAGAAAGTCATTCAAAAGGCTAAACAAACAAGTACACCTATCGTTATATGGGAAGATGGGCATGTTAAGGAGGTACCGGCAACGGAGATGGAGTTGAAATTGAAAATCAATGGACTCTCATATTGCTATAAACCCCTATAATTTAATAATGATATAGAATTTCTCACGACAGTTCTCGTTTTGAAAAAATTATCGACTGATGGGATGTCGCTGCAGAAACCCCAAAATTTCTCATGCGGCCCTAAGCAAACCTGACCCGATTTTTTTTGTGCCGAGCCAGCCAAGCCAGTTTCTTTATGCGGGGCTTTACTCAGGGACATGGGAGCATCCTATCTGTTGTGGTCTGTTGTGGGTGACAACCGGATAGGCACGGAATGTACATCTGGGTATATTCAGGTCCCATGATGGACGGCTCGTAAAGCGCCGGGAAATAATACTGGAGCACATGCTCCGGGAATCCGATTTTTAAGGAAGCGCGGGTCGAGACTGATATCACCAAGCCTTCAGCCAAGAGCGGGGCCACGATCCTGTTCGATGTCCGCTCGTGAACCCCGAGGATCTCCGGGACACGTCCACGAGGGATCTCCCCTTCGACAAAAAGAGCGTGGAGAATCCGCTGGGAGCTGGGAGGGAGCGGCCGATCCGCCTCGTTCGCCCTCTTCTCGATGTACCAGTTCATCCTCGCATCTATTTCCTTCAGGCTCAAAAGCCGCTCCATGGACTGGACTTGGTCAAGAGAAACTTCAAGGACAAACTGGCAAAAATCGGCCAACTGCTCTTCGATCAGGACACCCTGACCAGGGGCATGGCCTATCTCGTCGCGAATTGACGCCCAGGGGCCGCTTTCGGCTTGGCACAAGATCGCCAAGAGCGTGAAGTGGAAGACCCCGGCAGAGGTCAAAGAGACCTTCGGGAAAGCAAGTATCCGGCCCAGCGGGAGCGTGATTTTCAACGCGGGTGGGAACAAGTTCCGGATCGTGGCGGAAATAAATTACGTGGCCGGAGTCGTGTTCTTGAAGTTCGTGGGCAGCCACGAAGAATACGACGCGATCAACGTCGATATTGTGGATCAAACAAAATGAAGGGGGAGACCATGAAGCCGATCCGTGATGAGGCGGGATACGAGGCGGCCCTTGCCCGTATTGGGGCACTGATGTCGGCCCCTGAGGGATCGCCGGAAGTGGATGAGTTGGAAGTGCTCTCCATCCTCGTGGAAAAGTACGAGGAGGAGACCTATCCCATCCCCGAAGCTGCGGCGCATGAGGTCCTGAAACTGGTGATGGAGGAGAACGACTTGGCCCCCAGGGACATGATCCCGTTCCTTGGGTCTCCGAGCACGGTCTCCAAAGTTTTGAACGGTAAGAGAGAACTCACGCCCGCGCAAATCCGCACCCTGAGCAAGCATCTTCACATCCCGGTCGCGGCTTTGTTCAGCGAGGCACCAGAACCCGACGAACCCACACCGGGGGGAGGGGTGGATTGGTCCG
The DNA here is from genome assembly GCA_903835685.1 of uncultured delta proteobacterium. Classification (GTDB taxonomy): domain Bacteria; phylum Desulfobacterota; class Desulfovibrionia; order Desulfovibrionales; family Desulfovibrionaceae; genus CAILNX01. The sequence goes on along the minus strand of CAILNX010000040.1, from coordinate 13,535 downwards.
CCTTCCCCCTGGTGGAAATGTCCAGGCGCGCCCTTTTCGGCGTGGAACACCTCCGGGCTACCGCCCGGGGCCTTGCCGAGAGAGCGGCCGAGGTCATCCCGGCTTTGATCGGTACGGCCAGACTGGATTTCGCCTGCCCGCCCAGGTTGCGGCAGGGGATCAAGACCGGCCCGGCCAGCGACCCCTTTGCAGTCATGGCTTGGCTGATCGAGGTGGCCAAGAGAGGCCAGGAGCGGGGCTCGCAGGTGCCTTATCGCGCCCTGAGCCGACAGGACCTGCGCACTCTGGCCACCATGTCCAAGCTCGGCTCGGCGGACGGAATCAAGGGGGCCATCGCCTTCCTGGAGGATCGTGGCGTCCCCGTCGTCATCGTCCGGCACTACAAGAAGACGAAGATCGATGGCGGGGTGGTTGTCCTGGACGGCGGGCGGCCGGTCATCGGGTTGAGTCTGCGCCATGACAAGGTGGACTCGTTCTGGTTCACGCTCCTTCACGAGGCGGCGCACATCGTCCTGGGCCATGTGAGCGACTACGTTGCGGACGAGTTCCTCGACATGGAGTCGTACGGGGAAGATGAGCGGGCGGCCAATGCCCTGGTCGAGGACGTGACGATCCCGTCCGCCTCCTTCAACGCCGCCATCCCGAATCCGGCCCAGGCCACCCTTTCTATCATGTTCGGCCTGGCCCAGCAGTTTGATATCGCCCTGCCCATCGTTGTCGGCCGGGTCCAGTTCAAGGCCAATGACTACCGGAAGTTTTCCAAGTACGTCGGACGCAATGTGGTGCGCCGTCTCTTCCCAGGGTATGAGCCGGCTGCTTAAGGACCACCGCCGCCGTTGAGATTTCGGACGCCCGGGATCAACAACGCTCGGCAAACCAAACTCTCATCGCCCATTCGAAGAGGAGGGCATCATGAAAGACCCGCATCATTCCCTTTGGCACTGAATTTCGGCTTGGACAAGACAGAGGCCGAGGCCATTCTGCGAGAGATGAACGATATCACCGCAGGCTGGCAGGAACATTTCAACTGTGGCGTATCTCGGAAGGATACCAATCAGCTCAAAGAGTGTTTCCAGAAGATCTAAAACACCCAGGACTGATTCCGCTGGCCTTTCGATGGACAAGGCACCCATGGCCGGATTCCATGCGAAAGAATAACCCATACTCTGCCGGAGGCGGGCCGATTTCATGAAAGCCAAAAAGAACCTATCTCCATCCAAAAAAGTTGGTGCGGCGGCCCCAAAAGCCCGGGGGACATTGGCAAGCAAGGTGGCTGCCCTGCAGGAACGGTTCAAGAACTTAACCCGGAGCCATCAGCAGGTGATGCGCTGGGTGGCCTTTGTCGGACAGGGATTTTCGAAGTACGAGTTGGCCGCACTGATGTCATCCGCCCATGCTCTTTTCCCGGACAGAACTCCACGGCTGAGTATCCCAGACTTGCAAAAAGTTCTGATCATTCTGCGCGACCAAGGCGTATTGCGGGACACTGTGGAGAGCATGACCTTTGCCCATCAACTGGTCAGGAAGACCATGGAAGACCCGGCCCAGGCCAAGTTCAAAGCCTGCCTGGCCACTTTGGCCTTCTCAACGGGCAGAGGGAGTGTTTCGGGTCAGGACGCCCTGGCTGCAAAAATGGCCCTGTACGACAACGACACCAAGGCCTACGCCAAAAGCCTGGAAAGGATGACTCACTGGGTTTCGTACAGTACCCACATCTCCCCTGCCGATGCCCTGTTTCCAGTGCGACTGTTGCCGGACCAAAAGGACTGGTTCGCCTCCCGGGCACCCGCCATGCAGTCGGACATCGTATGGGCCAAGATTCAGCCCTGGATGACGGATGGTTCTTTCGACCCGGAACTGCCCCTTCTTTTCCATCATTGTGAGCAGGTCTCCCGAGAACCCGGCCACCAGATCCTTCTGCCGCTGGCAGCCATTTTTCACTGCCACTTTTTGGACATCGCCTCCTTGCGCCTGGATGCCGAACTCATGCTGGAACATGGTCTACTGGAGAGAGGCCAAGCCAGCCTGGGCATAGCCGCCTTTCTGTCCGGGGACAACGACTCGGCCCTGACTGCTTTTCGGGAAGCCTTACGCCTAATCCGCAAACGCACCGGCAAACGCAAGATCACCCTCCCCTTCTGGGAGTGGCTGTTCTTCCTTCTTGCCCTGGCTCGGCGCAACGGCAACGAGGATCGCAAGGAGGCCGAAGCTTCACTGGCGGCGGCAGATTTCCCAGAGTGGTTTCTGCGGCCGACATATATCGCCCTATCCGCCCTGTTCAGCCTACTGGGAGCCAGGCACGCTGAAGCTTCGGGTACGATCCGGAAACTGGACCCGGAGGGCTTCTACCCTCCCCTCGTGGCACCGCTCATCGAACTGGTCCGTCTGCTGGCGGACCCGGACATGGCCCAAAAGCATGCCGCCCAGACGGCCCGACGCTACGATCAATTTCTGGAATCCATGCCCATAGCCGCCTGCATCCTCGCCGACGTACTTGCCGAAATCCGCCCGGACCTGGACAAGGCGAGCACATGGAGGGCGCAGCATTCTCAGGTGGTCCCATTCACCGCAATACTGGAACGCCAAGCCCCCTGGGAACGGAGCCTGGAAGCCGTGGCCGCCTTTCTGAGCACGGGGCATAACCCAGCCAAGGCTCGTGCTCTTAAACAGAAACGATTGGTATGGATGTTGGACGTAAAAACCGGCTATCTTGAACCGCGTGAGCAGTCTCTCAAAGGCCGGGGAGCATCGGCCCAGTGGAGCCCGGGTAAATCCCTGTCCCTCAAGAGCCTGAAGGAAAACAACGCAGGCATTGACTACCTCACGGACGAGGATCGCCGGGTAATTCGCCACATCATCAAAGACTCCGGATGGGGATATCGCGGCCGGTCAGTCCAGTTCCGCTGGGACCTGCCCAAGGCCCTGCGCGACCTGGTGGGGCATCCCCAAATTTTCGATCAGTCTGGGGAGGCACTCTCCCTGGACCTTCTTCCCCCGGAACTGCTCGTTGAGCAACGCACCAAGGGGTACTCCGTGCGCCTGTCCCATGATGCTACCCACTTCGGTGTGCAGATGAAGGTATTGGGGCCAGGCCGCATAGGATTGGTGGACATCACCCCAAGGATGGCGGAACTGGCCGTCATCCTCGGCCCCAAAGGATTGCACGTGCCCGTATCTGGCGAGAACAGAATTCTGGAACTGTTGCAGTTCCACCATCCAGAATTGCCAGTTCGAGCTTCCATCTCTGCCGTGGACCTGTCACCGGAGGAGGTGTCGTCCGATCCCGTGGTCCAGTTGCGCCGTCAGGGGGATGGACTGCATATAACCATAGCCGTGCGTCCCCTGGGTCTGGGCGGCCAAGCCGTTACGCCCGGTCACGGCTCGACCTCCTTACTGATGCTGCGCGAGGGACGGCCCCATCAGGGGCTAAGACATCTTGAAGCGGAACAGAGGTCCGCCCTCGTCCTGGTGGAGGCCTGCTCCACTCTGCGCGAATCCGCGATCCAGGACGGTGCTTGGCGCTGGACTCTGGACGGTCTGGAGGCCTCTCTGGATTTCCTACTGGAATTGCAAGCCTGCCAAGTAATCCACACGGTGGAATGGCCCCTGGGGGACCCATTGCGGCTTTCGGCCCCGGTCTCGGCCCAAAAGTTGAGTCTCCGGGTGCGCCAGGGCAAGGACTGGTTCCAGGTGCGTGGTGAAGTGCAGGTCGACGAGAACCAGGTGGTGGACATGGCCCGTCTCATGGAAGGCATGGCCGCCGCTCGGGGACGGTTCGTCCCCATGGAAGACGGGCGATTTCTGGCCCTCACCTCCTCGTTCAAGCGACAGATGGACCGACTCCGAGCCGCGTCCGAAGCTGAAAAAGGCGGTCGCAGGCTTCATCCTCTGGGTGCTTTAGCCGTTCAGGAGCTTCTGGACGAGGTGGAAGAGGCCGGTGGGCTGGCCCCGGACCAAGCCTGGACCGACTGGGCCGCCCGCATCCGCGCCGCTGGCGCGCACCAGCCAATAATACCCCGAACCCTGCAGGCCGAACTGCGGGACTACCAGCGAGAAGGATTTGAATGGCTGTCGCGTCTCGCCCACTGGGGAGTGGGAGCGTGTCTAGCCGACGACATGGGGCTGGGCAAAACCGTGCAAGCCATTGCCGTAATGCTGGAACGTGCCGCCCGGGGTCCGGCCCTGGTGGTGGCCCCGACATCGGTATGCGGAAACTGGGAGACGGAACTCCACCGCTTCGCACCGACCCTGAAAGCTCACCGCTTGACGGCCGCTCCGGACAGGGCAGCCCTGATCAAAACCCTGGGGCCCCTGGATGTCCTCATCATCAGTTACGGCATTTTGCGGTTGGAGACGCCGCTTCTGTCCGGAATATCCTGGCAGATGGTTGTGTTTGATGAGGCCCAGGCCTTAAAGAACGCCGAAACCAAGCGGGCCAGGGCCAGCAAGGAAATTCCAGCTGATTTTCGCCTAGCCCTCACGGGTACGCCTATTGAAAACTACCTGGAAGAATTGTGGAGCCTCTTCAATACCATCACCCCCGGCCTTCTGGGCTCACGAGAGGCCTTCAACCGCCGTTTCGTCGCCCCCATTGCGGCCGGGAACTCCGGGGCTAGGCAGACCTTGAAGGCCCTCCTGCGGCCGTTCATTCTGCGGCGTCTCAAAAGCGCCGTACTTGAAGAACTGCCACCCCGCACGGAACAGAATATCACCGTGGAACTTGCCTCCGAAGAACGTGCTCTATACGAGGCGGTGCGGCGCAAGGCCCTGGAGTCCCTGGCCGCAGACAGCCCGGCAGAACCGGGACAACGCAAGCTGCACATCCTGGCCGAACTCACCCGGCTGCGCCGGGCCTGCTGCCACCCGGCCCTGATCGATCCCGAAAGCGTCCTGCCCGGGGCAAAACTCCAGCACCTGCTGGAGCTAGCCCGAGATCTGGCCCGCAACGGGCACAAGGCCCTGATATTCTCCCAGTTCGTGGGATTTTTGCAAAGAGTGTTTGACGCCCTAGTGGCTGCCGGATTCACCTGCCTGTACCTGGACGGGTCAACACCGGAGAAGGAACGCTCCCGACGAGTGTCCGCCTTCCAGGCCGGGGAGGGAGACTTCTTCTGCATTTCGCTTCGCGCCGGCGGTCAGGGCCTAAACCTCACTGCCGCCGACTACGTCATCCACCTGGACCCCTGGTGGAACCCCGCTGTGGAGGATCAAGCCTCAGACCGGGCTCATCGAATCGGCCAGGAGCGGCCGGTCACGATATACCGCCTGGTGGTGCAGGACAGCATTGAGGAAAAGATTCTGGCCATGCACCAAGACAAACGCGGCCTGGCCGATGAACTGCTCGAGGGTGCGTCCACGGCCTCACGTCTGAGCGAGGAGGAGCTTCTGGCTCTTTTTGCCGCCGGAGGGCTGACTTCACAATGAGGCAATTGCCAAACTTATTCACCTCATATATTGAGGCGAAAAGGAGGAGGGAATGCCTCATTACGTCTGGGAACTCCCAAACTGGCCGGAACTGAACTGGGACGCGGAACAACTCATTGTTCGACTGGCCAGATGCCGCAAGAAGCAAGGGGCTTTTCTTGCCCGGATAGCAGCCTTGGGGCTTGAGACATCTGATTCCAAAGGCGCTCAAGCGGAAGTGCTCATCGAGGAAGCAGTGCAGACCGCTGCTATCGAAGGAGAGGTGCTGGATAGGGAGAGTGTGCGCTCCTCCGTGGCCGCGCGGCTGGGCCTGCCCAATGCAGGACTCAAACCTGCTGATCGGCCTTCTGACGGTCTTGTGCAGGTACTGTTGGATGCGACGCTGGATCATGACCTCCCGCTTACTGCTAAACGCCTCAAGGGATGGCATGCGGCCCTTTTTCCAACTGGATACTCGGGACTCTACCGGATCACCCCCGGGAAATGGCGAGCTGGGCCGGTCCAGGTAATCTCTGGTCCAACCAGTAAGGAAAAGATCCACTACGAGGGGCCGCCCGCGCCCATCCTGGACCGTGAAATGAAGGAGTTCTGCACCTGGTGGAAGACGAGTGCGGGGCGCATGGACGGTATCTTGCGAGCAGGATTAGCTCACTTTCGATTCGTCACCATCCATCCATTTGAAGATGGGAACGGGAGAATTGCCCGCTCCATCACAGATATGGCGTTGGCCCAGGATGAGGCCTTACGGGCTCGGTTCTACAGCATCTCCGCGCAGATCATGCAAGAGCGCCAGGATTACTACGCCGTGCTAGAACGCACCCAGAAGGGCAGCGGTGACATCACAGAATGGCTGAACTGGTTCATTGGCAGCATGGACAGGGCCATGGTCCGCTCCGAAGGTTTGCTTGGACGCGTGCTTGGAAAGGTAGCCTTCTGGAGGAAACATTCGGGGGTAGCAATCCTTGAGAGACAGCAGAAAGTGCTGAACAAACTTCTCGACGCAGGACCAGACGGCTTCGAGGGTGGGTTAACCAACCGCAAGTACGTGGGCATGACCAAGACGGCACCGGCTACTGCTCAGCGTGATCTTGCTGACCTTGTGGCCAAGGGATTGCTGCGCCCCAGGCCAGGAGGAGGTCGCAGCGCTTCTTACGAGATAATATTGTGACCGGAGAGGGAGTATCTGCAGGCCCGGCTGCTGACTGAGTGACTCCAGAGAACCCGCACGAAGAGGTGGACTGGGGAAAGCCGGGAGGGGAGGAGGTTTGGCGAGCTTGACATGTTCTCTGCTAGAGAATATAAATATTCTCAAACAAAGATTCTTAAATAGAGAATATGGAGTGCTCCATGCGCAAGATTGGCAAGACCCCGTTTTCCCTCTCGATAGTTGAACCGGAAGCCGAGTTGTGCGGCCGGAAGGAAGAACTCAAACGACTCATCAACTATGCAAGGGACGGTGAAAAAGTCGTCCTTGTTTCCCCCCGGAGGTATGGGAAAACAACTCTGGCAAAAAAAGCCCTGCATGAAATACGCAGCCAGGACAAGAACGCCCTGACGGCCTACTGTTCCATCAGCCGGGAAACCACGGTAGCCGGGGTGGCCGAAAGGATCGCAAGTACGGTGCTGAAGGCTATTGCCTCAAAGCGCTCTCTTTTGGAAAGGCTTACGAAGGGTTTGACGGCTTTTCGGCCGGTGATGACCCTTGGTCCGGAAGGACCGAACTGGACCGTCGAAAGATCTGCGGGGGCCACCGGGAGCCAGTTACTTGAAGAGGTGATCCGCTCCCTGGCCAACATCAGCAAAGCCCCGGATGTTTCCATCTGCGTGGGAATCGATGAGTTCCAGACCGTGGCCTGCATAGACCCCAAGGGAGGCATAGAGGCCATGGTCCGGGACCTGATCCAGGACATGCGCGTCTCTTTCTTTTTCATCGGCAGCCAGAGACACATGCTCACCTCAATGTTCTCCGATTCGGGACGGCCTTTCTACCGGATGGCGCACCGAATGGACCTTCCGCCTCTCAACGAATCAGAAATGATCCCCTATCTCACTCAGTTGGTTGAATCTGCCGGGGGGGCCATATCCAAGGACGAAGCAACGTTCCTGGCCCGGCTGTCAAATGGTATCCCCTTCTTCTTGCAGCAGATCGGATATGTGGCGTTTCAGCAAGGGTCCGGTCGGATGGACGTGGAATCCATCAAGGAGGCCTTTCGGCAGGTGATGGAAGTCGAACGAGGGGACATGGAATCCTCCATCTCCCGTCTGCCCCTCGGGCAACGCGCCATGCTGCTTGCCCTGGCTCATGAGCCGACCGACAGCCCCTATTCCCAGGCGTACATGAAACGCCATGGGCTTACTTCCGCCGGGGCAATCACATCCGCCCTCGAAAACCTCAAGAAGGCGGATTTCATTATCCAGGAAACGAAGACATACAAAATTCTCGATCCATTCCAAAGGATCATTCTGACGGATGGGATGGAAAGGGAACTACTGGAGGCTCGGGCGGGGATTCAGTCGTGACATCCTTACCGGCCTGAAGACCGAGGATTCCAAGCGCGGCTGCTCATGCAGCCACCCTGTCGGGTTCCTGCTTCAATGTGGCGACCAAAATCTCCCGCCGCGCGAGCCCCTCGCTTCAGCCATGGGGGTAGCGGCGTCTTAAAACTTGACTTTTACTGTATACTTTGATAGTAAAAAACTATGTCACGCGGCAAAAAGACTCCATCCTTCATCCATGAGATTGTGCTTGTTGTCTCTCCAAAGGACGAGAGCGTTCTGCTCAAACGCCTGGACTGTGCCCGGCAACTTTACAACGCATGCCTGGGAGAGTCGTTGCGTCGCCTGGACCTCATGCGTGAGTCCAAAGCGTACCAAGAAGCGCGGACCATGCCCAAGCCAAAGCCGAAGGACAAGGGTAAAAAAAGGGAGTTCTCTCCACGCAACGATCTTTTCCAGCACTTGAACCGTGAATTTCGCTTCACGGACGATTCGATCCAGGCTTTTGCCACCAAGACCAAGAACGCCTGCCACTTTGGGGACCACCTGGACGCGCACACCTGTCAAAAGGTGGCGACCCGGGCCTTTTTGTCCGCGCAATCTTATGCCTTCGGCCTCCGTGGCCGTCCCCGATTCAAGTCTTACAACCAGTTCGATTCCGTGGAGTCCAAGAGCAACGACTGCGGAATCCGCTGGCGAGACGGCCATGTCCTTTGGTCCGGCCTTGAACTCAAAGCTCTCTTTGACCCCAAGGACAAGCACGGGGTCGAGTTCCATGCGTTGTCCTGCCGGACCAAGTACGTCCGCCTGGTCAGACGCAAGATCAAGGGCAGGAACCGCTTCTACGCGCAGCTTGTCCAGGAGGGGAAGCCACTCCTGAAAAAGCCACTTGGCACCGGCCCTACGGGCCTGGACCTGGGGCCGTCCACCTACGCCGTGGTCTCGGCCGAGGAGGCCATCCTGGCCCCATTCTGCGCGGAACTGGAGCCGATCCAGAAAGAGATCCGCAGGCTCCAGAGAAAACTGGACCGCTCCTGCCGGGCCTTCAACCCGGAGGCGTTCAGCGAGAACGGGACCATCAAGCCGGGCATCCGGCTCAAGAAGTCCAAGGGGTATATCAAGACCCAGGACCAGCTCGCGGAGTTGAACCGTCGGCTGGCGGCTACCCGCAAGACCCTCCAGGGCAAACTGGCCAACCAGGTCTTGACCATGGGGGACACGTTCAACCTTGAAAAGATTTCGTACCGGGCTTGGCAAAAGATGTTTGGGAAAAGCGTGGGTTTCCGCGCTCCCGGGATGTTCGTTTCGATCCTGCGCCGCAAGGCTGAAAGTGCTGGCGGCACGGTCAACGAGTTTCCGGTGAGCAACCGCCTTTCCCAAACCTGCCACCAGTGCGGAGCGGTCGTGAAAAAGCCTCTCTCCCAGAGATGGCACACCTGCTCCTGCGGGGTCCATGCCCAGCGCGATCTGTATTCAGCCTCCCTCGCAGCTTGTGTTGTGGGGGATCGACTCGACACTACCCTCGCCGCGAGGCGATGGGGGCTAGTGGAACCGCTTCTGCTCCGTGCGGTGTCGAGACTCGAACAAATCATGATGGGAAGGGACCTTGTCCCTTCCAGCCTCGGGCTGAAACGGGGCCGGAATGATTCGCACGGTAAGGGGAATGGATTGCAGCGCGAGGCCTGGGGTGTTGTAGCTTGCCCCACCCGGCAAGCGAGAACCTTGGAGAACGCCGCATGAAATTCTTCAAGAACCCCCTGGCTTCAGCCATGGGGAAGGTTCAGGTTCCCCACCTCTCCACAGGCTGACACGGCCTGCCCGGCCGCCAAAATGTTCAATGCGCCAACAGAGTAAAACGACGCGGGTGGTTTCGCATCTCAATCGCTGCACAGGCTGAACAGGCTTGACAGATGGGCAAACAAGTCGCATATTCACTGCGTACGGACATTGTCCGGACACGTAAACACTCCCCTTCTAAAATTGCTGAACGGAGGCTCGTGACATGCACCTGAGCACCGAAACAAAGTCTGTGCGGATCGACATTCGCACCACGGCAACGATAAAACACACCTTGCAGGAAGCGGCAGCGACCAAGCACAAGACCGTAACCGAATTTGTGCTTGAAGTTGCCTTGGCGGAAGCCGCCGAAGTCTTGGCCGAACATCGTCTTTTTAAGCTTGAGGATAAACAATGGGCCGATTTTCTCACGGCACTTGACGCGCCGACGAAGAGGCGGCCACGTCTTGAAGCGTTGATGCACGAACCGAGTGTGTTCGAGTGAGCGGAGAGAAATCCATACCCCTGTCTCCGGTCGAAAAGCTCCGGATTGATCACGACACCGAATTTTTTGATTGCGGACGCGAGGAACTGAACCAATTCCTCAAACGCTTCGCCCTTGCCAGCCAAAAGGCCCATAGCGCGCAAACTTATGTCACCACGCGCGGCAGTAGAGTCGTGGGATACTATAGCCTTACCGTTGGAGGGGTCGAACACCAGATTGTGCCGGAGCGGGTACGGAGAGGCATAGCGCGCCATCGTGTTCCGGTAATGATTCTTGCCCGTCTTGCCGTCGATGAGCGAGAACAGGGACAAGGCATTGGAAAAGGCTTGCTGAAGGATGCCTTATGCCGGACGGTTCAAGCCGCCGAGCTTGCCGGAATCCGGGCTATTTTTGTCGTAGCGAAAGATGACAACGCGCGAGCCTTTTATGAACATTTCAATTTTGATCCAAGCCCTGCTGATCCTTACCAGCTTTTTCTTATCCTAAAAGACGTTATCCAACTTATCCCCCAAGGTTAAAAGCCGCTGGAATCCTTTGCAGAAGGCCACCTACGGCTGATCCTCCTTGGCCGCTTCGCATGAGATTCGTTTCAAATTCCCCTGCTCAACCGGGGGATTGGGGCTCGTGCCCCGGGGGGCAGTACCCTGGCTGCCCGTTGCGCGGCCGATAATGGGCTTGAAATGGTTACCCACCTCCCCCTGGAACACCCCAAAATAGCAAGAGAAATACGGAGAGCTGACCGTTAAGACTCGTCCAGGGCCTCGATCGCCCGGCGTTCTTGGAGGGTCAGGCGCTCCTTCCCCTTGCGGGCCCTACGCTCATTGGCGCACATCCAGCAGGAGCAAGGAGTGGGGGTCGGACCTTGTCTGTAGCATCCGTCCTGCGCCAAACCTTGCACATGCGCCGAACCCGGCGGGTGCGCCTCTCAAGTGCTTCTCGGGAAATCATTCGGGCCTCCTGGAAATGGGCTACTCCACTATATTCGCACGGGCAACCGCCATGTGGAGTGCGACTGGCAGTCCCGCCCACCCCACGGTGAAAAATCAGCCAGCTTGTCAGCCAGCTTGTCTTGACGATAGTTCAGGGACAGCGAACAAAGGCACGTCTTTGTAATGGGTCAGATTGAGCGATGGATATTCTCCCGCCAGGCCCGGACCGGGATGCCAGCCTCGCAGGGGACCCCGGTCTGGCACAGGCCGCAGCTGTTGACCAGCTGGCCGAGTTGATGATCACGCACATGCACGGCCGTGGTCTCCCGGATGTAGATTTTGCACTTCTCCTTGTCGTGCCCGGCCGGGGAAATGGCTCCGGCCGGACAGCGCTCGGCGCATTTGCCGCAGCGGCCCGTGGCGAAATGCAGGCAATAGGCGTGGTGGTCCGTGTAGGGCCGGGGGCTGGACGTGCCAGGCATGCGGGCGATGACCGAACCGCAGCGCACGGCCTTGCCTGCGGCGGTGATCAGGCCGTCGGACAGGCCGAAGGTCCCCAGACCAGCGGCATAGGCCGCATGCCGTTCGGACCAGCGTGAGGCGAACAGGTATTTCTCCGAGATGCGACGTTCCCAGGTCGGCACAAGCTGGGGGGCCAGGGCCGGGTATCCGGCCTCGGCCAGGGCCGTGACCACCCGCTCGCGCAGGGCCACGTTGAAGGTCTCCCCGTGCAGGCGGGTCCGGGACCACAGAGCCGAGGGAAGGCTGGTCTGATGGCGGTGATCGTCCCGCACCACCTTGCGCTGGGGCAGAACCCAGGCCACTACGATCAGTTTCTCGGGCCGGACGTCAATAAGGGGAAAGACCTGGGCAAAGGCCTCCCGAGGGGTCCAGTAGAAGTCACCGATGTCTTTCTTGAAGAAATCGAAAAGGGGGTCGGCCCCCGAGGCCTTGCCCAGCAGAAAGCCGTCCCAGGCCTTTTCCCCGCCCTGGCCGGTGAGGGAATTCAGGGGCGATGCGGCCAGGAAATCAGCGATAACTGGGGACAGGTCCATGCGGACTCACTCCTTGTTTTTGGCCTCCGGGCCGCCTGACCCCATGAACTCCTGGGCCGTGGCCTGGCCGGGCTGGGAGATGCCCTCGCGCCGGAGCACGGTCAAAAATGTCAGCCAGAGGATTTTCAGGTCCAGGGTCAGGCTCTGGTGCTCCACGTACCATACGTCCATTTCGAACTTTTCCTCCCAGGTCACGGCGTTGCGGCCATTGACCTGGGCCCAGCCGGTGATGCCCGGCCGGACCTCATGGCGGCGGGCCTGCCGGGGACTGTAGCGCGGCAAATACTGCATGAGCAGGGGGCGCGGCCCCACCAGGCTCATGTCCCCGGCAACCACGTTCAGGAGTTCGGGCAGTTCGTCCAAAGAGGTGGAGCGCAGGAACCGGCCAAAGGCGGGCAGACGGTCGGCGTCGGGCAGGAGCTGACCCGAGGCGTCGCGCGCATCGGTCATGGTCCGGAACTTGAGGATCTCGAAGGGCTGGCTATGCAGGCCCGGCCGCTTCTGACGAAAGAACACCCCGGGTCCCAGCTTGAGGCGCACGGCCAGGGCCAGCCCGGCCAGGAGCGGGGAGAGCAGGAGGAGCAGGGGCAGGGACACGGCCAGGTCGAAGAGTCTTTTCATTGACTCTCTCCCTCCGTGGAGACCCCTTCCCTCAGATTGGGGAAGAGCGCCGCTGCCTTTTCTGGTCTGTACCCGTATCCGTCTTGCCTCTGAAGCAGGCTGCACCATTTCCAGGAGATACCCTGGACCACGCCGACTTTGGTCTGGATGTTGAAAGACCCCGATTTGCGCACAGCCACCCGGCCCTTGTGGGTTCCTGCTTTTTTGCCCTTAAGAACCACGGCGACAACCATGTCCCCGGTCTGAAATCCATGGACTGCCTTCTGCCGGGTCAGGTAGCCACGGGGGAAGCCGTCAGCCGTAAGCCGGGTGCGCTGGTAGCTCCCACGGCCCATGGCCTTGATGTGGAGGAACGGCTGGTTCCAGCCCAGGAGATTGCCGACCGCGCCCACACAGGCCGCATCCAGGCAATGCGACTTCGGAATGTCCTGTCTGCATCTATTGAATTTGGTCCGACCGCCCGTCGAGGCCTCCACCGGAAGGCCGAAATTCCGAAGGCCGAAAAAGATCGCGTTCCGGGTCGCATTGACCGCTGCCGCATCGTGCAGGGGCTTCTTCAACTGAGACAGTATTCTTGCCAAGCGAGACTGGTCATCAGCCAAAAAATCCTGGATATAACGGTCGTCCTTCTTCTCGTTGCACTCCCGGCAGGCCAGGGTCAGGTTGCTTACTCGGTTCGAGCCACCCCGGCCCTTGGGGTGGATGTGCTCTACCTCCAGGGGGACGTTC
>CAILNX010000039.1 GCA_903835685.1 uncultured delta proteobacterium | reverse complement strand
CTACTGTTTCACTGGCATGGCATTCAAGAGGCCGTCAGTTCGATTCTGTCCAGCTCCACCACGCACATCAAAGGGTTATCCAGAAATGGGTAACCCTTTTTTCTTTGCCCGCCACACCGGATTGTGTTGGCAGGTGTTGGCCTTGGCTGATATCTGGAATCGGTTGAGAAGACCCGCAGCAAGGGGGCTCTTGGTGAAAATCCAAGAGCCCTTTGTTTTTGGTGAGGGAGAAATGGATGACGAGTGAATATTCATAATATACTGATATAATACGATTTAAAGTTGGTCTGCCCCATCACATATTGAGCTATATCACGAACAATCCTGGATAGCGCGCTCCAGGGAGACTATCCCAATTCGGCGTTTTCCCGTGATCAAATACCCGAGCCCGAGCCGACGCACTTGGCCCCGACGACACATTGTCTCGGCAAAAATTTCAGCCGTGGTCAGGCATTCGTCGCCTCTCAGTCTTCTTCCTGCTTCTTGATAATACATACTGATCCAAAATATACCAGACATCAATATATTATTTCGCACTTTGCCAGCAGATATCAAAATATTTCCACTAGCCTAAAAAACTAATCGATATAATGTCGGATATTTGCATAGTGAACCGGGCTGGCAAAATGGACCAAAATTTGCAAGAATTATGTCAAAAGCTGGCGTGTTTGTTTGTCATGAAAATTCTGCGTGTTAGACGAGTTAGATACCCAAAAAAGGTTTTCCCGCAGGGTGAACACTCGGCCTGCCACGGCTCCCTATGGACAAGATTATGACCATATGTTGCGGCCCAAAATTTTACTCCCATCTCTAAATCACTGAGAATTTCAACCAGCCGATGATGCCGCTGCTGCCGCTGCCGTCAAGGGGAGCATCGGATGTGAAAAAGCTTGAAGGAATAAATTCTTGGAGCCTCCAATATGAGTTTATATTTGCCAACAGAACAATCTGCATCAGGCCTCCAGGATTTGACTCAAACATTGTCAAATCAGATGAATGCGATTAACTATCTTCATAATGTGCTTGATTCAGGATGCGATTTGCAAATCAGAATTTCGAAGTCGAGGCTCAATTATTCACGGGTGGTGTCAAGTGATCTTGAAAAAAAAGACCTTATCAAGTCTAACAGCCGGATGATCCGGCACCTTATATATGAAATATCTCGACAAATTCAAACATCGTCCTGGTTCAAATTGATACCAGAATTGAGCCACAGAATTGCTGATGAACAGTTTGATTTCATTACATCAAACTTGAAATTTAAGGATGAATTTTATGACCTCCTTGGACTTCGGGATTTAATTACCCTCGGCACTTGGGGGCGCTACAAACTTCTTCTGCCAAGTCAGACCTGGCCATTAGCGAGAGAGAACTCAGCCAAAATATTGCTGATTATCCATTGTTATATAGATAGCGATATAAAAGGCAGAATCAACCTTGAGCACTTATTGAGAAAGTACAAGTCGCTGTTGAAAAAATTTGGAATCCACAATATCTATTGTTATGATTCGAGCCGATTTACAACCGCTCAAGATCAAATTGCACAGAATCTGCATAAAAATCTTGGCCACTGGAATCCATATTCTACTCTGAACTTTGCAAGTCAAATATACAAAAGATTCCCAAATTCCATAGTACTGACACATCCGCTCATTGCTAGCCTCCTGCTTGACAATAATTTGTTCTTTGATTTTGCCTGCTCGTTTAATATTTACTCCGATAAACAGCAAATGCAAAAATCCTTTTCTTTCATTTTGAAACATCTCTATGCAACGCATGAACACCTGGAAATCCCAGGCGGTGACGAAACCTTCCCTTCTATGACGGACTGGATCAAAGACCACGGTAAACCCGGAATATTTTTAGCCTGTTAAGATGTTGCGTTCATATCGACTTGGAGAATGTTGAGCTTAGCTGTCGCCGAGGGAAGTTCGAACGTCAGTTCAGGACTCAATATTGCTGAATTCTAACTCACTGAAGTGATCAATGTAGCAAAACTTATTCATACCGTCGAGTTACGGAGACCCCAAAATTTCTCCCGACAGTAAAAAAGTCTTTTTCCAACACATCGCTGCCTTACAGCTTTCACTCATTGACTGCGGATGATATCTGAAAATCTTCCTTTCACTTTTTGCAGCAGCCCTGCTCACCCTTTCAAGTTTTTTTATCAAACCGACAGACGCCGATCCTCGTTTCTCCCTGCCAACGGCTGCCTCTTTTGGCGGCGTGGCCTGGCGCAGCCTTGTCTCCTCTTTTTAACCACCAGCGGATACCCCGCCGCTCGAGTAATTCTACCCCAAAGTATGTGTGGCTGCCGTTGTGGCTGCCTAGGGTTTGCCGTGTGGCTGGTAGCCAAATGAATGTTGGCACCTTCTGTGGCAAGAGCCAAATCTGCCTTTCATAAAACTAAAATTGTTCAATGAATTCTAATAAATAAATGCCACCTTCTGGCCTGCCATTCAAGAAACCGTCAGTTCGATTCTGTCCAGCTCCACCACGCGAACGACCAAGGGTCATCCAGAAATGGATGGCCCTTTTTCTTTGGCCCCTGGCCGGGGTTGCGTTGGCTTTTTTGTTGGGGTCCTTGGGAAGAGCCAGGGCAAGCACTGACAGGAAAAGGCGAGATGATTCTCTCTGGCAATTGACATTTTGCCGCTTCTTGCCAAGATGACAGGCTCAAAGTGTCCACGAACAGCTCAAACCAAGGAGACACCATGAACAGACCAGGGTTTTTGTTCACTGTTGCTCTGATTCTGGGTGTGAGCTTCGCCCTGTCCGACTTCGAGCAGGCTCTTCACCCGCGCATGCGCGCAGGCATGTTCATGAAGGAAGGCGACTGGGGTGAAGGGAAGACATTCTTCATGAAAGGCGGAGGCGGTGGAGGCGGAGGTGGAGGTGGAGGCGGAGGTGGAGGCGGAGGTGGAGGCGGTGGAGGCAGTGGGAGCGGCGGTGGCGCCGGTGGCGGCGCTGGCGGTGGCGGACCCGGAGGTGGCGGACCCGGAGGTGGCGGACCCGGCGGCGGTGGCCCTGGCGGTGGCGGTCCCGGCAGTGGCGGCCCAGGAAGCGGCGGCCCAGGCAGTGGTGGTCCTGGCAGCGGTGGCCCCGGAAGCGGTGGCCCCGGAAGCGGAGGTCCCGGAAGCGGAGGTCCCGGAAGCGGAGGTCCAGGAGGCGATGGCCCCGGAAGCGGCGGACCTGGCAGCGGAGGACCTGGCAGTGGAGGCCCCGGCGGCGGCGGAGGTGGCGGCGGAGGTGGTGGCGGAGGTGGCGGCGGAGGTGGCGGAGGTGGCCATAGTAATGGCGCCCCGGGTGGCCATTATGGTGCACATGCCAGCCTCCAGTACCAGATCACAACCCTGGCCGTATGACTTTCTCTTATTTTTCATGGTGAATAGATTCGATTTTGTCCAACTCCACCACACAGGACCAAGGGTCATCCCGCCAGGGATGGCCCTTTTTCGTTGGCGGAAGGCCTGCAGACCAGCCTCTTCAATCCGCTGCCGCGACCCCGGCCTGAGATCGAAATATTACCAGGAGCAAAATGTAATGAGCATTTTACTCCTGCGCGACGGACGCCGCTGTGCCCCGCCGGGGGCGGGGCGTCCTTATAACCGGGACCACGAAAGTTAAGAACTTTCTGCTCCCGGTAATATTTTGCGGGCCTGCGGGTTGCGAAGTGGCCCGCGCTCCCGTATCTTCCGGGTGGAGACAGCGGATTGTATCTGCTTCAAACCAGAGGAGGTCTTCATGAAGTATGGCGCCAGAAACACGATCACGGCCAAGGTGGTGTCGGTGAAAAAGGGCGAGGTCATGGCCCAGGTCAATTTCCAGGTGGACAAGCCCTGCACCATGGCCTCGGTCCTGACCACGGAATCCGTGGAGGACCTGGCCCTGGCCCCTGGGGACGAGGTGATCCTGGTCATCAAGGCGGTCAACGTCATTCCGGTCAAGGAATAGTGCTAGGGAAAACGGGGTTCTCCGGCAATGAGCGCCCCCAGGGGAATACCCCCATGAAGCCTGCGCCTGCCCTGGCCGGAATCGTTGTTCTTTGGTTCTTGTTCTCGCTGAGCACCGTATTGCTGGGAGTTTTCTCCGGCGATGGCCTTCAGCCCGCCTTACTCGTCGTTGCCTCTGTTCTTCTCCCCCTGGTCATATTTTGTTTTGCCTATGCCACGGCTGTTCCCTTCCGAAGGTATATTTTGTCTCTCCCCCTGCGCTGGCTCATTCTGGCCCAAACCGTGCGCGTGATCGGCGGCGTGTTCGTCGTCTATTTCTTTATGGGTCTGCTGCCGGGCCTTTTTGCTTTTCCAGCCGGATTGGGCGATGTGACCATTGGCCTGACAGCGCCTTTGGTGGCCTTGATCCTCCTCTCAAGGAATCCGTTTCCAAAATTCTGGGTTGTTACCTGGAACATTCTCGGTGTGTTGGATTTGGTCACTGCCGTCACTTTAGGGATTTTGACCTCCCAGAGCCCTCTTGGGTTGTTCGCAAGCAAAATCGGCATTCAACCCTTGCTCAGCTTCCCCCTGGGTCTTATACCAGCCTTTGGCGTGCCTCTGACCCTTCTCTTGCATGTGATCGTCGTGATCCTGGTGCAGACGAAAGAGGGAACCTGCCCCCCCAATGCATTCCAAATAACCGGATAGGCTTGACACGCAGGCGGCTTTCTGGGGGAGATACCTTTACTCACAAATGGCCTCTGCGCATGACGGAATATGTAACCGCATTGTCGGCTGAAGGGGTGGAGGTATGAAAATCCTTATCGTTGACGACGACCAGGTGAATCGTTCTTTTTTGTGCAAGTCCCTGTCAGCGTATGGCCAATGCATCAATGAGGACGACGGCAAGAAGGCCATCGGCTCGTTCGTGAAGGCATTGTACGATCAAGAGCCCTTCGACCTGGTCTTGCTCGATATCATGATGCCCAACATAGACGGGCAAGAGGCCCTGAGAATACTCAGGAAAATAGAAGAGCAATGGAAGGTCAAACCTGGAAAGGAAGCGAAGGTCATCATGGTCACCGCCTTGCACTCGCCCATGGAAGTGACCCGGGCATTTTTTCAGGGAGAGGCCACTGATTATGTGGTCAAACCGGTCATCATCGAAGAATTAAAGAATAAGATTGACGCCCTGTTCAAAAAATGAGCCGTAAACTCCTCCTGTGGAGTTCAGCCGCCACGGTACCAGGGGGGCCATCCCCCTGACCCGGGCCGGAAAAGCCGTCACCCCGCCGGACTGCCCCGGTCGCCCGCCTTGCCCCTGGCCGGGCAAATGTTTATGTTCCGCGGGCATGCGACCCCAAACACCAGCCTCTTTCCCCCTGGAGCACTATTGATGCGCATCGAGACCTTTCCGCTTGGCCCCCTGGAGACCAACTGCCATGTCCTGTCCTTTCAGACCAAGGCCCTGGTCGTGGACCCGGGCGGGGACCCGGCCGAGGTCCTGGACTATCTGGCGGCAGGCGGCCTGACCCTGGAAGTCATCCTCAACACCCACCTGCATTGCGACCACCTCTACGGCAACGCGGCCCTGTCCCGGGCCACGGGCGCGCCCATCCTGGCCAGCCCCCTGGACGCCTACCTGATGAAGACCGAACTGGGCCGGGGCGGATTCATGGGCCTGCCGCTGGTCGCCCCTTTTACGGCCCAGGACTTAAATCCCGGGGAGACCACCTTTTTGGGCCAGCCCTGCACCGTGCTGCACACCCCGGGCCACACCCTGGGCAGCCTGTCCCTGTACTTCCCCACGGCCAAGGCCCTGTTCAGCGGCGACCTGCTCTTCTACCGGGGCGTGGGCCGCTCTGATTTCCCGGGCGGCAGCCACGAGACCCTGATCGAGTCCGTGCGCACCAAGATCTTCACCCTGCCCGAGGACACCACGGTCTATTCCGGCCACGGGCTGTCCACCACGGTGCACGAGGAAAAGCTGCACAACCCCTACTTCAGCGCCCACGGGTTTTAGCCCGGGGGCAAGGAGCCCGTCATGAAAGCACCCGCTATCCTGAAAATCGCCGCCCTGGCCCTGACCGCCTCCCTGCTCCTGTTCACCGGATGCGGGGTCAGCGGGGGAAGCAAGAACGTGCAGGAAACCACCAGCACCACCAAGGGCCAGGAACTCCTGGACCTGAAGAAGGCCTACGACGCGGGCATCATCACGGACAAGGAATTTGACAAGATGAAGAAGAAGATCATGGACAAGAACTAGCCGTGGAAAATTCTGGGCGCGAAACGCTTCCCCTGGACCTGCGCGGCCGCTGCTGAGGCGTGGGGCTGGATGTCGGGTGGCATCTGCGCTACGCCCGGGCCGACAGCCTGGAAGCCCTGTTCGACCCTGGAGCCCTGCCCCAGGTGGAGGACAACCTGTACATCGTGGGCGGCTGGGACATGACCCTGACGGAGCACGACGGCGCGCTCCTGGCCCGGTTCACCCGCCGTCAGGGCACGGAGCAGGACACGGCCGGGAAATGAGCGGTCACAGGGGCGCGCAGATGCGAATAACAGCAAGAAATACTTATTTTTATTCCCCGAGCAGGTCAACTGTTGGTCAGCCTCGGCAGCGCAGGGAGGAGAGATGAACGGCACTGCGGTCATTTTCGCGTGCAGCCACCGGGCCAGGGGCAATTCCGACCGAGGGGCCGCGCTTCTGGCCCAGGGCGTGGAGGAGGCCGGGGGCCGGGCCGAGATTGTGCCCGTGCGGGATTTCGAAATCCTGCCCTGCCTGGCCTGCCAGGCCTGTCTGGCCCATCCCCAGCACTGCTGCGTGCTTCAGGCCAAGGACCAGGCCGAGGAACTGTTCTCGCGCCTGGAGAACGCGCCCGTGGTCTTCTTTTCCTCGCCCATCTATTTCTACCACCTGCCCTCCCGGTTCAAGACCTGGATCGACCGGGGCCAGCGGTTCTGGGCCAAGCGCCAGGACGCCATCCCGGGCCAATTGGCCTCGGGCCTCCTGGCCCCCGCCCGTCTGGCCCATGTAGCCCTGTTCGCCGGACGGCCACGGGGCGAACGCCTGTTCGAAGGCGCGTTGGTCACGCTCAAGTTCTTCCTGGCCAATTTCGGGATCACCCTGGCCGAGCCCCTGCTCCTGCGGGGCAAGGACGAGCCCGGGGACCTGGCCGCTGACGCCGGGGCCGAGGCCGAACTGATCGGGATGGGACGGAAGGGTTGGGAGAGAGTCAAGCCCTTGCTTTAAGCCTGGCCTACTGAAAATACCAGGCCCAGAACTGGCGGCCGAAGAGGATTTCGACCATGGCCCCCAGGCAGAGGAAGGGGCCGAAGGGCACGGCGGTCTGCATGCCTTTTGACCCGGGCTTGAGCACGTAGGCCAGGCTGGCGGCCAGGGCCGAGGTCGCGCCCACGGTGAGCACCAGGGGCAGGGCCAGGGGTCCGCACAAGGCCCCGATGAGCAGCATGAGCTTCACGTCCCCGGTGCCCAGGCCCTCCTGGCCCCTGAAGGCCCGGTAGAGCCGCTGGATGGCCAGAAAGGACCCCCCGCCCACGGCCGCGCCCAGAAGCGAACCCTTCCAGCCCAGGCCCAGGACCCAGACTGCGGCGGCAGAGGCGGCCACGGTCCCGGGCAGGGTCAGGATGTCCGGCAGGATGTAGCTGTCCAGGTCGATGAACGAGGCCACGATGAACAGCCCGCCAAAGGCCAGGTAGACCAGGAACTCAGCCCCGGGGCCGTAGACCAGGGCCAGGCCTAGGGCCCACAAGCTGGAGAGGGCCTCCATGGCCGGATAGCGGGCGGAGATGGGCTGGCGGCAGGCCCGGCAGCGGCCGCCCAGCAGGACGTAGCTCAGGAGCGGGATGTTGTCGTACCAGGCGATGGGGGCCTGGCAGGCCGGGCAGGCCGAGCGCCGGGGGTTGAGCAGGGTCTGGCCCGCCAGGTAGCGGTGCACGCAGGCGGTGTAGAAGCTGCCCAGGATCAGTCCCAGGACAGCGGCCATTGCGGCAAAGAGCAGGTTCGGCTCCCAGACGCCCATATTCCCCCTTGTACCGGCTGATGAAACTCCCTATATTTCCAGGTCGCCGCCCATCGGCCCGGCAGGCATACAAGATTTCCCCGCCCCTCACAAGACAGGGGCGGCCCAGGAGAGCCCATGGCCCAGACCCCGCGCTTTGTTCCCGACCTGTCCGCCGAGGACCTGGCCCGCACCCAGCTTAACGGCCTCAAATGGACCGTGGCCCACGCCTTTGCCGGCAGCCCCTTTTACCGCGAACGCCTGAACGACGAGGGCCTGGAGCCCGGGGACATCAAGGGCCTGGATGACCTGGGCCGCCTGCCTTTCACCTCGGCCAATGACTTGAAAGAGGGCTATCCCCTGCCCCTTTTGTCCGTGCCCCAACAGGACGTAGTACGCATCCACGCCTCCAGCGGGACCACGGGCAAGCGCAAGGTTCTCTCGTATACCCAGAAGGACATCGAGGTCTGGAAGGACATGTTCGCCCGCTGCTACGAGTTGGCCGGGCTGACCGTACTCGACCGGGTGCAGATCTGCGTGGGCTACGGCCTGTGGACCGCAGGGAGCGGCTTCCAGCTCGGGTGCGAGCGCTTCGGGGCCATGGCCGTGCCCGTGGGACCTGGGCTTCTGGACATCCAGCTCCAGCTTCTCACCGACCTTGCGACCACCTGCCTGTGCTCCACGGCCAGCATGGCCCTGCTCTTGGGTGAAGAGGTGGAGCGCCAGGGACTTCGGGACAAGCTGGCCCTCAAGAAATGCATTTTCGGGTCCGAGGCCCACACCCCCAAGATGCGCCGCCGCTTCGAGCAGGCCCTGGGACTTGACGAGAGCTTCGACATCGCGGGCATGACCGAACTCTACGGCCCGGGCACGGGCATCGAATGCCAGGCGCACGAGGGCATCCACTACTGGGCCGACCTGTACATCCTGGAGATTCTGGACCCGGCCACCATGGCCCCGGTGGCCCCGGGCGAGGTGGGCGAGATGGTGGTGACCACCCTGTGCAAGGAGGCCAGCCCGCTCATCCGCTACCGCACCCGGGACTTAAGCCGCCTCCTGCCCTCCTCCTGCGCCTGCGGCTGCTCGCTGCCCCGCCACGACAAGATTCTGGGCCGCTCCGACGACATGATCATCTTCCGGGGGGTGAACATCTACCCGGGCCAGATCGCGGCCGTGTTCGAAAAATTTCCGGCGGTCAGCTCCGAATACCAGATCCAGCTCACCCGGGAGCAGGGCCTGGACCACATGCTCATCCAGGTGGAGCGGCGGCCGGGCGACACCGCGGGCCAGGACCCGGCCACGGCCAAGGCCATGGAGGCCGAGATCAGCAAACAGATTCTGGTCCGCACCGAGGTGCGCATCCTGGACCCGGGAGAGTTGCCGCGCACCTTCTCCAAGACCCGCCGGGTTCTGGACGAACGGGACAAGGACGGGTAAGGCCTGACTGATAACGGAGGCGTCCATGAATGAAATCGCGCGCGTGACCCTGGAGCACCTCCAGCGGGCAGGCTACACCTTGAAGCGCAACTCCCTGGTGGAGGCCTTGAGCGCCTTTTGCGCCGGCATGGAGCTTTTCCTGGAGCGCAAAAGCGTCATCATGGGCCAGGACAAGATCCAGCTCCAGACCCATATGGCCCAGTTCCTGCTGAACCTCTCCCGCCGCGACGACATCAAGGAATACTTCTACGCCCGCAAGATCTACACGGCCGAGCACCTGGCCAAGTTCAAGCCCGGCAAGGAAGAAGACTTCTACCTGAAGGTCAAGGCCATCCGGGACGACCTGACCCAAGGGCAGGTCCAGGAGGAAAAGGTGCAGGAGATCCGCCAGGAGGTGGATGTCCAGGAACTCTACCAGCAGGGCTTGGCCCTCATGGAGGAGAAGAACGAGACCAAGGGCAAGGTGCTGTTGCGCAAGGTGGCCGAGGCCATGGCCCAGGACCCCACGGTCCCCGGGGACGTCGCCGACCTGTTCAACAAGCACGGCCTGTTCCTGGACACCATGTCCCTGTGCAAGCGCATCCTGGAGCTCTGCCCGGGAAACGCCCGCATGTATTCGGCGGCCATCACCGCCACCCTGGCCCAGAAGGACTTCGACCAGGCCGAGAAATGGTTCATCGCGGCCGGCAAGAGATTCGGCATGCACCCCAAGACCCATCTGCGCATGGCCCAGATGTACCTGGACTGGCGCAAATGGGAGCAGGCCTTTGACCACGCCAAGTACGCCCTGGCCAACCCGGAGACCGCCGAGGAAGGCCGGAAGATCATGGCCGAGGCGGACAAGCGGCTGCTCTAGCCCGGCCCGAGGGAACCGGCGCCCCAAGGAGGGACACCGCTCGTGGACATCATCTCCGATCCTCTGCTTTTCCAGCAACAGGCCAGCACCTGGCGACGCCTGGGCGAAACCACGGCCCTGGTCCCCACCATGGGGGCCTTTCACGAGGGCCATCTCTCCCTCATGCGCTACGCCAAGACCCAGGCCCGCAAGGTCATGGTCAGCCTGTTCGTCAATCCCTCCCAGTTCGGACCCAGCGAGGACCTCTCGGCCTATCCCCGGGACCTGGACCGCGACGTTCACCTGGCCCAGGAGGCCGGGGTGGACCTGCTCTTCAATCCCAGGCCCGAGGCCATGTACGCCCTGGACCACGCCACCTGGGTGGAGGTCCCCTCCCTGGCCCGGGACCTGTGCGGCCGGACCCGGCCCGTGCATTTTAGGGGCGTGGCCACGGTGGTGGTCAAGCTCCTGAACCTGGCCCAGCCGACCCTGGCCGTGTTCGGGGAAAAGGACTGGCAGCAACTGGCCATCATCAAGCGCCTGGCCCGGGACCTGTTCATTCCCACCCATATCGTGGGACGGCCCATCGTGCGGGATGAAGACGGCCTGGCGCTCAGTTCACGCAACGCCTACCTGACCCCCGAGGAGCGGGCCATGGCCCCGGCCCTTTCCCAAGGGCTGCGCCAGGCCAAGGCCTGGGTCCGGGAAGGCCTGACCCGGTCCAAGGACCTCCTGGACCGCCTGGCCCTGTTCTACGCCTCGGACCTGGCTCTCGCCCGGGTGGACTATCTGCGCCTGGTGGACCCGGAGAACCTCACGCCCGTGGAGGAAATCCGCCAGCCCGCGCTCCTGGCCGCGGCCGTGTACCTGGGCCGGGCCAGACTTATAGACAACATCCTGATTCCCGTGTAAGGGGCGTCGTTCAGCCCCGGCATGGGCCAGGGTAAAGAATTCTCCGCTCCGGACCGATTGATGGCCCAGGCGGATCAAGATCGTTTGAAAACACCCGGTCTTCTTCTGAAGACCTCAAGGAGGCTCCATGATAATGAACAAGGGCAAGTACCTGTTTACCTCCGAGTCCGTGACCGAAGGCCACCCGGACAAAGTGGCTGACCAGATTTCCGACGCGGTGCTGGACGAAATTCTCAGGCAGGACCCGGACGGCCGCGTGGCCTGCGAATCCCTGGTCACCACCGGCCTGGCCTTCATCGCTGGCGAGATCACCACCCGGGCCTACGCCGATTTCCAGAAGATCGTGCGCGAGACCGTGAAGGAGATCGGGTACAACAGCTCGGCCATGGGCTTTGACTGGGAGACCTGCGGGGTCATCTCCTCGGTGGGCAAGCAGTCCGTGGACATCGCCCAGGGCGTTGACCGCACTGCTCCCGAGGAGCAGGGCGCGGGCGACCAGGGCATGATGTTCGGGTTCGCCTGCAGCGAGACCAAGACCCTCATGCCCATGCCCATCTACTACGCCCACAAGCTCTCCCGGCGCCTGGCCTATGTACGCAAGAGCGGGCTCCTGAACTTCCTGCGGCCCGACGGCAAGACCGAAGTGGCCATCGAATACGTGGACGGCAAGCCCACCCGCATCGCGGACGTGGTCATCGCGGCCCAGCACGACGAGGACATCTCCTACCCGGACCTGTGCGACGCCATCCGCGAGCACGTCATCTTCGAGTCCCTGCCCAAGGAGATGCTGGACGCCAAGACCAAGATCTACATCAACACCACGGGCCGGTTCGTGATCGGCGGCCCCATGGGCGACTGCGGGCTCACCGGCCGCAAGATCATCCAGGACACCTACGGCGGGGCCGGACACCACGGCGGCGGCGCGTTCTCGGGCAAGGACCCCTCCAAGGTGGACCGCTCGGCCGCCTACATGGCCCGGTACGTGGCCAAGAACATCGTGGCCGCTGGCCTGGCCGAGAGGGCCGAGGTGCAGATCGCCTACACCATCGGCGTGGCCGAGCCGGTCTCGGTCCTGGCCACCAGCTTCGGCACCGGCCAGGTGGACGACCAGACCCTGACCCAGGCCGTGCTCAAGGTCTTTGACCTGCGGCCCTTCCACATCATCAAGCGCCTGAACTTGAAGCGCCCCATCTACAAGCTGACCTCCTGCTACGGCCACTTCGGCCGGGAACTGCCGGAGTTCACCTGGGAAAAGACCGACGCAGTGGACGATTTGCGCACGGCCTGCAAGATCTAGCGCGAGACGAATCATCGATTTCCAAAAGGGCGGGGTTCACCCGCCCTTTTTCGTTTTTCCGGGCCTCGCCCCGCCCGGCTTGACACCCGACACGCCCCCGTTTAGACCCAGGAACACAGCGGTTTCCGGCCCGGCGTCCTCTGGTCGCGGGCTGAAATACAAGGCTCCGCGCCCCCAAAGGCCCTTCCCATGCGCACCCCCGGCAGCCCCCTCCCGGACTGGGCGGACTCCCGCCGCTTCACCCTGCTCTTCCTGGGCCTGGCCGCAATTCTGGGCCTGGACCAGCTGGTCCTCGGCCCCTACGCCGTGGTCCATTTCCACGACTCCTTTGACGTGGAGTTCCTGCACTACCTGGCCCGGGGCCGCATCCTCACGGAATTCGGCCTCACCGGCTGGTACCCGGATTTTTGCGGGGGCATGCCCTCGTTCGTGGGCCACCTCTCGCCCTATCACCCCCTGGTCCTTCTGGGCGCGGTCCTGCCCCTATGGCTCCTGTCCGCCCTGGGCCGCCTGCTCCTCCTCTTTCTGGCCGGGGCCGGGATGTTCCGCCTGCTCCGGGGGTTCTTCGGCACGGGCCGTCCGGCCGCCATGGTGGGCGCGGCCGTGTTCGTGCTCTCGTCCATGAGTTTCGATTTGCACTCGGCCTTCAATTTCGCCTTTCCCCTGTTCTTCGTCTGGTCCCTGGAAGTCTTTGACCGAGGCCTGCCCTGGCCATCCCGGGCCTGGCGGCTCCTGGCCATGCTGGGCATCAGCCTGGCCTCCTACCCGGTCTTGACCGCGCCCTATTTCCCGGCCCTGCACCTGGCCCTGGTTTTGGTTTTCGGACGCGCGCCCGGGCTCACAGCCCGGCGGGTCCTGGGCGTGTTCGCGGTCTGGACCGGCTACGCCCTGCTGTTCACGCCCTATCTCGCATCCCTCATCCAGTACCTGCCCTTCATGCAGCGCGAATACGCCTTCACCTACGATGGCCTTGGCCCGGCCCTTCTCTTTGTCCTCAAGGCCACGGGCAACCTCCTGCGCGAGGACCAGCCCGGCCTGGCCCTGGCCCTGCTGGGCCTGCCCCTGGTCCTGTCCTCGTCCCGGGTGCGGCGGGCCTTGTGGTTCGTGCTCGTTCCGGCCGTGATCGCGGCCCTGTCCCATTCCCCGTTTAAGGCCCTGGCCGAGGGGACCTTCCTGGTCAAACTGGACCTGGGCAATGTGGGGCGGCTCATGCAGATGGTCCTGCCCCTGTTCGCCGCCCTGGCCCTGGACGAACGCTGGAAAAGGCCCGGCCCGTGGGTGATTCAGGCTGTAGCTACTGCTGTAGCCACAGGCCTGCTTGGCCCCGCCTACGTGGTCCTGGCCCAGCTCGGGGTCCTCGGCATGGGCCTGGCCGCCCTGGGATTGGTCTCATCGGAAATGGCCTCATCGGGACAAGCGGACCTGACCCCGCGTCGCCGCATCCTTCTTACGACCGGGCTCCTGGTCGGCCTGGCAGTGGCCGGGCTGTTGACCCGTCAGACCCTCATGCTCAAGCAGACCCACGTCCCCTATCATCAGGGCTACGGCAGCCACCCGGAACTGGCCGCCCTGGCCGCCGAGGGCCGGACCTCCCCCTTGCGCGCGGCCAGCGTGGACCTGCACCCTTCCGTGGCCCAGTTCGCCGGGTTCGAGACCGTGGACCAGAAGGGCGTGCTCTTCAACGCCCGGTACAAGCGGTACATGAAGGCCGTGCTCCGGCCCCAGCTCACGGACCCGACTGCGGAAAAGGCCTTTGACGCCCGCTGGTACCAGCTCTTCTGCACCATGGTGGACATCCACCGGGACTATTTCCTGGCCTTCAATCCCGGGACGCCGCGCCAGGCCTCGGACTGGAACCTGGACCTGCTGGCGGCCATGAACGTGAAATACCTCCTGTCCTCCAAGCCCATCAGCGGCCTTGCGGGCCGGGCCAGCCTGGTGGAGAACTCCAGCGGCATGGGCCTGGGTCTTTTCAGCCAAACCCGGGCCGACCGCTCCTACCGCCTGCCCCTGTGGGTCTACCGGCTGAACTCGCCGTCGGAGCGGGGATACCTGGCCGCGCCCCGGGTCTTTGCGGACCAGGACGCGGCCCTGGCCGCCCTGGAGTCCCCGGAGGCCCGGCCCGGCCAGGAGGCCTATTTCACGGCCCAGGACCTGGACCAGGCCCCGGACTGGCTGCGACAGGCAGGGCCACAGGCTGCGGCCGCGCCCCTGTCCGGCCAGGCCAGGGTGCGGGAGTACGCCCCGGATCGTCTGGTCCTTGAAGGCCAGACCCAGGCGCCCTGCGTACTGGTGGTGTCCAACAATTTCGATCCGGGCTGGACCGCCCGGGTCAACGGCCAGCCCGCCCCCCTGCTGCGGGCCAACCACGCCTTCCAGGCCGTGGCCCTCGCGCCCGGCCCCTTCCTCGTGGAGCTGACCTATGCCAATCCCCTGATCTGGCGGCTGCACTGGGTCAGCCTGGCCGGGCTCCTGCTTTTCGCCAGCCCGCTGCTCTTCCGGGGCGTTTCCAAGTCCCCGCCGGTGCTGGCCGAGAAACTGACCGAGACACCGGCCGAGGCCCGGTCTGGCCCGGCCCGGCCCGAGACCCCCGGTGATCCCGGCCTGTCCGCTTCGGGCGGGCCAGAAGCCCCGTCCTCCAGCGCCCCGCTCTGGGCCGCCCTGGCCATGACCGCCGTGTGGGGGCTGTCCTTTGGCCTGAGCGTCTGGGCCAAGCGGGACGAGACCGAACGGCCGGTGCTGTACATCCTGTGGACCGGCCTGGTCCTGGGGCCGCTGCTGGGCCTCTGGGCCGCGCGGGCCATGGCCCTGTGGCAGGGGCCTGGCCCAGGCGAACCGCCCAAGGCCTGACCCCGCGCCGCCCCGGCCCGGTTGCCAGAACGAGCGTTTCCAGATACATGGGCCAAGCGTCTTGCGTCAGGTCCAGCCCGCGCCACACGGGCGGCGGATGCCCCCTTCGGCTGCTCTCACCCCCTGGACAGCGGGCGGCCGTGAAACCATGGCCCTTCCGCGCAACGGAACCGAACCGATGACCCAGCCCGCATCCGCTCCACGCCTGGCCGCGACCTGGCGCATCCCGGCCGCCTTCCTGCTCCTGACCCTGATCTGCTGTTTGGACCAGGTCCTGCTCGGCCCCTACGCCGTGGTCCGCTTTCACGACATCTTCGACGTGGAGTTCGTGCATTACCTGAACCAGGGCCGCCTGTTCCTGGAGCACGGGCTGTTCTTCTGGTATCCGGAATACTGCGGGGGCCTGCCCTCGTTCGCCGGGCACCACGCCCCCTATTATCCCATGACCCTCATGGCCACCGTGGCTCCGCTCTGGCTCATTTATCTGCTCTTCCGCCTGGGCCTGGGCCTGGCCGCCGGACTCGGGCTGACCCGTTTCCTGCGGGAATACCTGGGCGTGGACCGGGACATCGCCCTCTTTTCCGGGGCCTCCTTCGCCTTGACGGCCCTTTTGCTCATCCCCCATTTCGTATTCGCCTTGGCCTTCCCCCTGGTGTTCATGATCCTGCGGGATTTCTGCGATCCCTCCCGCTCCGGGCGCTCCAAGGCCCTGGGCCTGGCCGGGCTCCTGGCCCTGTGCTGGGTCTCCTACCCGGTCCTGGCCCTGCCCCATTATCCGTTGCTGCACCTGGCCCTCTTTCTGGCCTATGGCTTGAAAAGCCCCGGCCGGGTCCGGCATTTCTGGGTCATGATCCTGTTCTGGGCAGGCTACGGCCTCATGCAGGCCCCGCTCATCGCCGGGCTCTTTGAGTACATCCCCTTCACCCAGCGCATCTACGACCTGACCCCCCCGGATTTCTGGCCCAGCCTGAAGATCCTGGCCGGACGTTTCGCCAAAATTCTCATCCAGGACGAGCCCCTGTTCCCCATGGCCGTCTGCGCCCTGCCGCTCCTGTCCCTTTCCCGGCGCTGCCGCCCCCTGGTGGTCCTGGCCCTGCTGGTCGGGCTCATGCACGCCTTCTTCGTCTCGCCCTTCAAAACCCTTGTGGCCGCCACCATCCTGGGCAAGATGGACCTGGGCAACATCACCCAGACCCTGCCCCTGCTCTACGCCCTGATCGCGGGCGTGGTCCTGGACGAGAACCGCCGCCTGGGCCTGGGGCCGCGCCTGGTCTGGGCCGGGCTGGGCGTCCTGGTCATGTCCCCCTTTCTCTCGGCCCACCACGTGCTCATGGCCGCTTTCTTCACCCTGGCCGCCTGCGCCCAGGCCACCCTGGGTCCGAACCAGGCCCCGGCCGCATCCGCCGCCATGGCCCGTTTCACCCGCCTGGCCCCGGCCCTGTCGGCCTTTGGCCTGGCCATGGCCGGGATGATGATCCTCCAGCAGAACCTGGTGGGCCACAGCCACGTGC
Source organism: uncultured delta proteobacterium (assembly GCA_903835685.1). Taxonomy (GTDB): domain Bacteria; phylum Desulfobacterota; class Desulfovibrionia; order Desulfovibrionales; family Desulfovibrionaceae; genus CAILNX01. Next base: position 75,639 of record CAILNX010000039.1, on the reverse strand, counting down.
CCTACGCCAAGGGTTTCGCCGCGCACCCGGCCCTGGCCGCCCTGGCCCGGGAATCCGCTGCCTCGCCCTTCCGGGTGGCCTGCCTGGACCTGCACCCCACCGTGCCCCAGTCCAATGGCCTGGAGGTGGTGGAGCAGAAGAGCGTGCTCTTCAACAAGTATTTCAAGCGCCTGTTCAAGGAGGCCGTGCGGCCTCAACTGACCGGCCCAGGGGTTGACCCGGCTGCCGAATCCAGATTTGACCGGGAGTGGTACCACCTGTTCCTGGGCCTGCCCAATGTGCATGACAACCTGTTCCTGACCTTTCACCCAGGAAAGGCCCGCACGGCCCAGGACCTGAACCTGAACCTGCTGGCCATGCTGAACGTGCGCTACCTGATCTCTTCCAAGCCAGTGGCGGGCCTGGAAGGGATCGGGGAGCTGGTGGCCACGGACCCGGGCCTGCGCTCCCTGGCCGGGCTGATCCAGACCCCGGCCGTGGAAAAATTTTACTCCCTGCCCCTGTGGATCTACCGGCTCCGCGCCAGCCTGGACCGGGTCAGCCTGGCCCCCCGGGCCAAGGTCCTGCGCCATCGCGACGACGTACCCGGGGCCGTGGCCGGGCAGACGGCCCGGGACATTGGCCGCACGGTGTTCTTCGCGGCCGAGGACCTGCCCCCGGGCTTTGTCCCGGCCGAGCAGGACGTAAGCGACGGCCCGGTCCCGGCCGTGGATCTGGTCAGCCTGGCCCCGGACCGCCTCCTGGCCCGGGGAACGTCCCCGGCAGGCGGATTCCTGGTGGTGGCCAATAATTTCGATCCCAAATGGACGGCCCGGGTCAACGGCCAGGCCACGCCCCTGGTCCGGGCCAACCACGCCTTCCAGGCCCTGCGCCTTGCGCCCGGGCCTTTTGAGGCCGAACTCGTGTACCGCGATCCTCTGGTGGCCTGGCTGCACCTCCCGGCCCTGGCCGGTCTGGCCCTGCTCCTGGGCCTGGCCGGATTTGCGGCCCTAAGGGCGGACAATACGGCCGCGCCCCTGGACCCGCCCCCCTTTGCCGCCTCCGACCACCCCTGGCCGGACCAGACGCCCACGGCCTGGCCGGTGTTTCTGGCTGCCGGGGCCGTGGCCGCCGTGCTCTGGGCCGGGCTGTTCTTCCTCTTTGTCCTGCGCAAATACGCCGACGATCCCACGCCCACGGGGTACGCCCTGCTGACCATCCCGTTCATCGGCCTCGGGCTGGCCCTGTGGGCCGGGGGCCTGTGGCGGAGCAGCCAGGCGGCCCGCCAAACTCCCAACCTCCCGGGAGGCCCGCCGTGCCCGTAAGCATCTTTCCGTCCTCGGGCTCGCGCCTGGTGGTCAGCGAAACCGGCACGGTGCGGCCGCACTACGAGCCGCGCGCGCCCTTTCTGCTCTTCCTGCTCCTGGCCCTGGCCTATCACTGGGACCTGGTGGCCTTCGGCCCCTGGGGGCTCATCCGCTTTTTCGACATCTTCGACTGCGAATTCATGCACTACGCCGTGCAGGCCAAGGCCCTCATGGAGCACGGGCTCACGGGCTGGTATCCCCAGTACAGCGGGGGCATCTCCACCTTCGTGGGCCACCGCACCCCCTATTATCCCCTGACCCTGCTCTCCATCCTCCTGCCGCCCTGGGCCGTGTACCTGTTCGTGCGCCTCCTGCTCACCAGCCTGGCCGGGTACGGCATGTACCGCCTGCTGCGGCGGCATTTCCAGGCCGCGCCCCTGGCGGCCCTGGCCGGGGGATTTTTCCTGGCCGTGGCCACCCCGACCACCAACACCCATTTCCATTTCATCTTCAGCTACGTCTTTCCCCTGTTCTTCTGCTGGTTCCTGGAGATGGTGGAGACCCGCCAGCACCCCCTGATCCGCCTGGCCAAGGGCCTGGGCCTGCTGGGCCTGTCCCTGCTCTCCTACCCGGTGCTCACCCTGCCCTATTTCTCGGCCCTGCAACTGGGCCTGGTCCTGGTCTTCTTCCGGGACTCCCCCCGGTTCAAGGCCCTGGTGGCCGGGACCTTTCTGCTCTGGACCGGGTATCTGCTCCTGTTCGCACCCCAGATTTTCGCCCTGTTCGACTTCCTGCCCTTTGCCCAGCGCACCTACCTGACCAGCATGGGCGACGGCCGGGAGGCCCTGTTCAAATTCGTCAAGGAAGGGGGCAAGCTGCTCTGGGAGGACCGGGCCCTGTTCCCTCTCTTCCTCCTGGCCCTGCCCACGGTGTTCTCCTCCCGGCGCACGCGCCTGGCCCTCATCTGCGTGGCCGCGCCCACCCTGGCCTACGCCTTCTTCACCTCCCCGGCCAAGGCCCTGCTGGCCGACACCTTCTTCATCAAGATGGACTTGGGCAACGTGGACTGCCTGCTGCCCATCACCTTAAGCCTGTTCGTGGCCCTGGCCCTGGACCACTGGCGCACCCGGCCGCCCCACTTGCTGACCATCCTGGCCGTGGTCGGGGCCAGCGTGGCCCTGGGACGGATGAGTTCCGAGCGGGTGCTCCTGTTCCAGGTCATGTTCCTGGCCGTGGGCCTCCTGTTCCTGGCCCTGGAGCGGACCACCAACCGTAGGGCCCTGGCCTGGGCCATGACCGGACTCATCTTCTGCCTGGCCATGTCGGCCATGATGGTCCGGCAGCAGGACAGCCTGAATTTCGCCCACCTGCCCTACAAGAAGGGATTCGAGAACCATCCCGAACTGGACACGCTGGCGGCCGAGTCCCGGGCCAACCCCTTCCGGGTGGGCTGCCTGGATGTAAGTCCCACCATCCCCCAGTCCCACGGCCTGGAGCTGGTGGGCCAAAAGGGCGTGGTCTTCAACCGTTTCTACAAGGACTATTTCCGGGAGATCATCGCCCCCCAATTGGAAGACCCCAAGCATCTGAAGGACTTCGACACCATATTCTACTACCTGTATCTGGGCGTGAGCAACGTGCATCGGCACATGTTCCTGGCCCCGCCCCCGGATCGGCCGCGCAGCGTGGCCGAACTGCGCCTGCCCCTGCTCCTGGCCGCCAATGTCCGCTACCTGCTCTCAGCCGAGCCCGTGGCGGGCCTGGAGGAATACGCCTCGGAGACCCGCTTCGTGCCCGGCCAGGGCGCACCGGACTTTCTGCCCCTGCCCCAACAGATCAAGGACCTCTACGCCCAGCCCTTCTGGCTCTACCGCTTGAAAGACAGCCTGGACCGGGCCTACGAGGTGCGCAAGACCGTGGTCCTTGGCGCCCGCCAGGAGGTGCTGGCAGCCATGGCCAAGGCCGATGTGGCCACCTTCCGGTCCACGGTCTGGTTCGCGGCCGAGGACATGGTCAAGCCCCCGGAGTCCCTGTTCCCGGCTGCGGACAAGGCCTCGGCCGCCTTGGCCAGGCCCCCGCGCATCACCCTGTACACCCCGGATCGCATAGTCATCGAGGGAGAGACCAAGGCCCCCGGCCACCTGGTGGTCTCCAACACCTTTGACCCCCACTGGTCGGCCCGGGTCAACGACCTGGACACGCCTCTCCTGCGCGCCAACCACGCCTTTCAGGCCGTGGCCCTGCCTTCCGGCCCCTATCAGGTGGTCCTGGAATACGCTTTTCCGGCCGTGTGGATGCTGCACGGCTCCCTCATCCTGGGCGCGCTCTTCCATCTGCTCCTGCCTGGCCCGCCGGGACGGACCCGGGAGCCTGGCCCGGACGGCTGGCGGCGCATCCGGCCCGCGGCCCACGAACCAGGCCTGACCTGGACCACGCCCGGCAGCCCCGAGAAGGGCACCCCTGCCCCGCGCCCGCGCCTGTTCCTGGCCGCCTTGGCCGCTTCGACCCTGTGGACATTGAATTTCTATTTCTTCCTCTACCTGCGCAATGTGAACGGGGACGAGCGGCCCTGGCTCTTCGTCCTGCTCACCACCCCGCTCACGGGCCTTCTCGTCGGGGCCTGGGCCTCCCTGGTCCTGGGCGCGCTGGGGGCCAAGCACCGGACCAGGAGCCCTGCGCCGGGCCAGGACCAGACCCGGCCATGAACACCCTGTCTCCCCCCGGGAGCGCCGTCTCTCCGCGCGCCACGATCCTGACCCTGGCCGTGAGCCTCTGTCTGGTCAGCCTTCCGGCCCTGCTCTTCGGGCGCTGGTTTCTGGCCAATCAGTTGGCCCTGGTGGCTCCGGACCTGCCTGGGCTCTTCCCGCCTCTGTGGGCCGCGAGTTTTCTGGCCCAGGCCGTGCTCTGGGTGCTGGTGGCCTATCTGGCCTGGCTGGTCCTGCTCACGGCCCTGTGCACGGCCCAATTGTCGATCCCATTGCCGGCCGCCTATGTCCGGGCCTCGGCCCTGGCCTTCTGGCCCCTGGGCCTGGTGGCCGCCGGGCTGCCCCAGGGGACCTGCGGTCTGGCCGTCCTGGCCGGGCTCGGAGCCGTGGGCCTGGCCGCCCTGACCCGGGTCAGCCCGGAGCGCAGGCGGGAGCTGGCCGCCCTGGCCGGGGTGGTCCTAGTCCTGACCTTGTACCAGCTCATCTGGAACCGGACCTTCTCGCCCCTGTTCTGGGACCGGGTGCTCACCGCAGGGCACGGGGCCACGCCCGGGTATCTGTTCGAGATATCCCCGGGCTTCCGGGCGCTCATCTGGTCGAAATTCTTCTCCTTCTCCAACATGGACCTGACCTATTGGGCGGCCACGCCCAATGTCAGCAACGACGCCTTCTCCCTGGTCCTCCCGGTCTTGAGCTTCTTCCTGGACATCCCCAGCCTGGACCTGGAGGCCTTGCGCCGCCTGCTTTTGGGCACGGTCTTTGTTCTGTCCGTGGCCGGGTCCCTGGGCATGTTCCTGTTCCTGCGCCGGGGCCTGGGCTTAAATCCCTGGCTGGCGCTTTTGGGCGGCCTGCTCATGGTCCTGGGCAACGCCTACTACAACCGGACCCTGACCAATGACGGGGCCTTTTTCAGTTCCAATTTCCTGCTCCTGCCCGTGGCCCTGCACCTTTTCTCCCGGGCCATGACCCGAGGGAGCCTGCCTGCGGCCTTGGGCTCGGGCCTGGCCCTGGGCCTGCCCCTGCTCCTCCTGGCTCCCCATCCCGAGAGCATGATCCTGAGCAGCGGCTGCTTCCTCATCCTGGCCTCGTTCTTCCTTCTCCAGCCGGGCCTGGTGGACCCGAGACGAAAGCTCCTGCTCTTGCTGGCCTGCGGGGCCACGGCCCTGGCCTGCTCGGCCATTTACATCCTGCCTATTGCCGAGGCCCTGGCCCGGCAGAACCTCATCGTCTTCGGCCACAGCCCGCTCCTGGAGGGCCACGCGCCCTTCCTGCGCTGGCCGGAAAAGCTCGTGTACATCCTGATCGTTCTGGTCCCGGTGATCTGGGCCGGGCGGAGGCTCAAACCGGCCCTGCGGCCCTGGATATGGACCGGGGCGACCATCTACGGGCTGGTCACCTGCTTCCACGCCCTGCACACGGACTGGCAGTTCCATCTCTCCCGCTTGATCCACCTGCCCCTGAACATCAATGCCGACCGCCGCCTGGACATCTACCGCCTGCTCTTCAGCCAGATCATGTTCCTGATCCTGGCCAACGCCTTGTGGACCTGGCTCCAGGCCGAAAACGCGACCACGGACGCCTCCCCAGGCCAGGCGAGCGACGAGGGCCGGGCTGCGGCCCTGGTCCGAGCCGCACGGCGCGTCCGGGAGCGCTGGCAGGCAGCCCGGGCTGCCTGGCCCCGGGCCACGGGACTGGTGCTGCCCCTGGCCTGCCTGCTCATTCCGGTCTGGCAAGCCCAGGCCAATTTCCTGAGCTCCGGCCGGGAGATCGCCAATCCCCAGGCCTGCGACTACGAGATCACCCTGTCCACCCATCTGGCCAATTATCCAGGCCTGGCCCGGGACAAGGCCAACGAGAGCTTCCTGCTCCGCAAACTCCTGGCCTTTGAGCACAGCCCGGCGGGCCAGGAGGCCACGCGACCGGCGGCCCGAAAATTCCGCGAGAGCCTGGCCGCCCGGGGCTTGGCCTCGGCTGCTGAACTCACGGCCGCCAGCCTGCTTCCCTTTGCCCGGGAGGTGGCCGAGGCCCTGGACGAGGAGGCCTTTGGCCCAGAGAGTTGCATCTATCCGCATGTGCAGGGCATCAACCTGTCCAGGGACAAGGGCGTGCACCGCTACAACAACGCCGGGCTGTACGCCCGCCTGCCCCGGCCGGGCCTGCGCATCCTGGCCGCCACGGGCGACGAGATCACGAAGCTGACCGCCCCCCGGCGGGTGGGCTCGGACCTGGGCGTGGGGCATGGCCTGTTCATCATCAATTCCTCCACCACCCTGGACACCCGGTTCATGATGGGCTCGCCCCTGCTGCACGCCCTGTACCTGTTGCCCGGAGGCTTCTTCGAGGACCGGGGCCGCTACACCAGCCCCAAGGGCTGGGAGCTGGACCCCCTGGCCGTGCTGGCCCCGGAGGCGCGGCGGCTCTACGATCTGGCCGGGGTGGATGTGTTCACCATCCCCCAGGAGAATCTGGCCGCCGTTGACCCCTCCCTCACTCCCCTGCCCGGCCACATCCCGGCGGCCATCGACCCCCACTACGTGCCGCTCCTGAACGCCCATTCCCGGGGCGCGGCCTATTTCAGCACCCAGGCGCGCTTCCAGGACCCGGAGGAAAGCAGTCGGGCCGAGGCGGTCATCCGGGGCTATTTCCGCAAGACCGTGGACCTTACGACGTACAAGGACCTGGTGGAGGGACTGCGGGCCAGGCTCCTGACCCTGGACCCAGGGGAAATCCTGGTGGAGAACCCGGGGAGCGGGATTCCTACCGCTCAGGGAAAAGGTCAGGACCAGGAAAAGACCCAAGAACAATCCCAAAGACAGGCCCCAGGCCAGGTTCAAGGACAGCCCCAGGGTCAGCAGGGCCAAGTGGTTGTGTCCGGTATCGTAGGCGCGCGGGCGGCCTTCAAGGTCATAAGTCCGGCCGAGGGCTATCTGGTCTACAACCTGGCCTCCACCCCGGGCTGGAAGGCCTTTGTGGACGCCCGGCCGGTCCCGGCCCTGCGGGCCAACCTGGCCTTTCTGGCCGCGAAAGTCCCGGCCGGGGAGCACACGGTCTGGTTCGAGTACCGGCCCGGGTCCGAGGTGGTCGGAAGCTGGCTGACCCTGGGGGCGCTCATGATCGGGCTGCTGGTTTTGCTGCGCGCCAAGCCTCTCTGATTTCTTTTCACAAGACAAAACAAAAGGGTCAGGACGAGATCGCATCTCATCCTGACCCTTTTTTATTATTCTTTCTTCTTTCTGAATCTTCTTGCGAGAATACTCCCCTATCGGGACTGCACCACCGGAGCCGGGAATCTCCTGGCGAAATCGTCAGTGACCGCCTGAGAACTGAAAATATTGGGGACCACCACCAGGGCCAGGAACAGGACCGTGGCCACCGCCTTGCGGCCGCGCAACAGGGGCATTTCGACCTTGCGCAGCAGATCGGCCGCGCCGATGAGCACGAAGACCCAGACGTGGTAGGCGTAGAACGGGGCCTCCCGGGCATAGGTGGTGCCGCGCAGGTTCACCCGGGCCAGGATGTACACCAGGGCGATGGCCAGGGCGCAGACGAACATGAGGGCCGCAAAAGGATGGGCCGTGAGCCAGGCCGTGCAGGCAGCCGTAAACTCCGCCCAGACCCGGCGCGCGCCCCAGCCCCGGCCCCGCGCGGCCCGCACCCCGGACCAGAGTCCCAGGGCCAGGAGCGGATAGTACAAGGTACCGTGAAAATAGGGGAAAATCCCGCGCACGATCCACAGGTCGAAGAGTCTGACGAAATGGTACAGGGTGTCCGGCAGGGTGGACAGGTTCAGGATCTGGCCGAAGCTGTCCAGGGAGGCCCGGGCCTTGGCCACCCGGATGTAGTCGTAGCGGGCCACGTAGTCCCAGGCATCCACCCCAAAATAGACCAGGGCCGCAGCGAAAAAGGCCCAGTGCAGCCCGGGCCGCAGGCAGGAGCGCACCAGCCCCGCGCCCGCTCCCCTTTTTCGCGCCCCGGTCCAGGCCAGGTATGCGCCCGCGGCCACGGCCAACACGGCGAAAATCTCCAGGATGAAGGCGGCCACGGCCAGCGCCAACGCGGCCAGGATGAGCTTTCCGGCCCCGTTCCCGGCCGTTTCGGCGTGGCCTTGCCCGGCATGCCCTCCCTCGGCGTGACCGTGAACCAGGAAGAGCGCGCCCATGGCCAGGAGCAGGGCCAGGGAAAAGGGGGCCACGTGGGCGTAGATGACCACCACGTCGCCAGCCCCGAGCACCGAGAACCAGAGCGTGGCCAAGATCGACGGCCACCCGGGCCATATGCGCAGGAGGAAGAGATACAGGGCCAGGCACACCAGAAGGTGCATACCCAGGCTCACGGCCTGCCAGGCGGCCTGGTTCTCCTGGCCCAGGAGGCGCTTGCCCAGGGAGAGCCAGACAAAGACCCCGGGCCGATAGATCAGGGTGTCGCCCTTGCCGGACTCGCGCACCCGGTTGTAGGAGGAGAAGCGCAGGATGAGGTCGCCCAGGTCGTCCACGCCCTTGGTGTCCTCGAAGAACGGGCCGGTGTCCCCGAGATTGGCGATCTCAAAGGTGCGCCAGTGGACCACCAGGGTGACCAGGGCAATGAGGCCGAAGGCCAGGGCGGCCTGCCAGGCCCGGATGCGGACAGCCGATGGGGCCGGAGGGACCAACCCCTCCGAGGCGCGCTCCGGGACCCCGGTCAGGCTCCGGCTCATGCTATTTCCAGAGCAGGAAATCGCGGATGAACTGGAAGTAGTAGGCCGCTCCCCAGCGCAGGATTTGCAGCTTGCGCTCCCCGCCCACGCGCGGGGGCTCGTCGCCGGGAATTTCGGCCAGTTTCAGCTTGCGCCGGGCGGCCCGGGCCGAGAGCATGGGCTCCCAGCTAATCTTGGTGCCAAACAGCCGCTCGGGCGTGGCGTACCAGCGGTCCTGGTCCAGCTCCAGGTCCGTGACCAGGCTCTTCTTGTAGGCCCGGTAGATGACCATGGCGTCGGTGTAGTGCCCACCGTGCAAAAGGTTCACCGTGCGGGTGAACAGCCAGTTGCCGAAAGCGGTGATGATGTCGTCGTCCTCGCTCTTGGCCGAGCCCAAATAGCGGGAGACGATGACCATGTCGTAGCCTTCCTTCATCTTGTCGATCAAGTCGGGCAGGAGCTCGGCCACGGAGTTGCCGTCCGGGCTGAAGGTGACGATCACGTCGCCGGTGACCAGGGGCATGACCTCGGTGTAGGCGTGGCGGAAACCCTTCTGCTTCTGCACGTACACCTCGTAGCCATTGGCCTTGGCCCATTCGATGGTCCCGTCCTTGGAGCCGCCGTCCACCACGATGATCTGATCCACCCACTCGCGCTTGATCTGGGGCATGATCGCTTTCATGCCTTCGACTTCGTTCAGGGTCATGACCAAAAGAGTTGTTTTCACTAAAATATTCCTTATTCTTGGATTGGGGCCGGATGGCCTTACACCGTGGCGTGGTTGCGCAGCAGGTCCTTGGCGGCCATTTCCTGGATGTGGCGCATGGTGGCCTCGCCGAAGGTGCGCCGGATCATGTCCTGGTAGCGGGGGCTGCGGTTGTAAGTGTTGAAGGCGTAGTCCCTGAAGGCCAGGACCTGGCCGCCGGAGAGGAAATTGGTGGGCAGGGGCAGGCTGTCCGAAGAGTACTGGGAAAATCCCTGCCAGGTGGCCGGCAAGGCCCAGCCCTTTTGAAGGGCCAGGTCGTAGAGCTTGGAGCCCGGGAAGGCCATGGCCGCATAGATGTTGGCCCATTCGGCGTTGATGTCCAGCATGAGCGCAAGCGTCTCGTGCATGGAGTCGTAGTCGTCCTCGGGCAGGCCGAAGATGAAATTGGCGCAGATGTACTGGTCCATGTTCCTGGTCATCTGCACCACCTTGTCCACCAGTTCCATCTTGTAGCCCTTGGTCACGTCCTCGATGACCCGCTTGCTGCCCGACTCGAACCCGTAGGCCACCCAGTTGATTCCGGCCTTTTTCATGGCTTCGAGCATGCGCTCGGTCACGGTGTTCACCCGGGCGTAGGCCCAGAAGTTCAGGTCGTAGCCCCGCGAGGCGATCATCTCGCACAGGGCCACGGTGCGCTTCTCGTTCATGGCGAACATCTCGTCGATGATCTTGATGTTTTTTATGCCATGGGTGTTCACCATCCAGTCGATCTCGGCCATGACCGCGTCCAGGCCCCGGTAGCGGATGGTGTGCTTGCCGAACAGCGCGTTGATGCAGCAGAAGGTGCAGTGATACGGGCAGCCCAGGCTGGTGTAGAGCACCCCGTAGGGCTGGCGGTTGTCGATGTGGTCGAAGCAGTGCCAGTTGTGCGCCCGGTAGTTGGGCATGGGCAGGAGGTCCCAGGCGGGCATGGGTAGGGTGTCCAGGTCCTCCAGCAAAGGGGCCGGGGGGCCGATCTGCACGATCCCGTCCTCGTCCTTGGACCACAGCCCGGGGATGACCGGGATTTTCTTGACCCCGCCTTTCAGCGCCGCAAGCAGCGGGGGCAGGGTGTGGAAGCCCTCGCCCTGGCACACGTAGCGGGCCTTCTCCTCGTCCATGGTGCGCTGGGGCAGGGCGCTGGGATGCAGCCCGGCCAGCATGGTGGCCATTTCCGGGGCCAGGTCGACCAGATGCCCGATGATGGCCCCGGCCCCGGTCATGTTCATGGTCGAGGCCGAAGGGTTGGAGCCCGAGACCATGACCGCGGCCAGAAGGGGATCGGCATCCACCACCCGCTGGGCCGTCTCCAGGTAGGAGAGCCCCTCCACCTCGGCGTCCAGGAGGACCACCTTGAAGCCCTTGTCCCGCAGGTACGAGGCCAGGATGGCGGCCCACAGGGGCGGCTCGATGGCCGTCAGGTTGAAGGCCGAAAGCTCACCGTAAATCTGTTTCTGACTGCCTGGCTTGACCAGGACGATATCCACACCGGCCATGAAATCACCCGCTATTTTTGGTACTTGGTCAAAAATTCCTCGGTCACGTCCAGGAAATACTGCATGTGCGCAAGGCCCAGCTCCTGGTGGATGCCGATGTGCAGCCCGAACCTGCCCATGTATTCGGCCACCGGGAAGTCGCCCAGCTTGTGGCCCAGGTATTCGTAGCCCGGGCACTGGGTGGGCATGGAGGCGAACAGCGTCCGGGTCTCGATGCCCCGCTCCTCCAGGTAGGCCGTGTACTGGGTGCGGGAAAACGAGGCCTGCTCGTTGATGATGATGGGCAGGGCGTGGGGGCCGATGCGCTCCCAGGGATCTTCCTTGATGGAGGCGAGGTAGGGCGAGAATGTGTCGAAGCGTGAGAGCACATACATGAGGTTGTCGTGCCGGGTGTTCACGATTTCTTCGTAGAGGTCCATGTTGCCCAGGCCCACGGCGGCCTCCAGCTCGTTCATCTTGCAGGAGTAGCCCACCCGGGGGAAGGTGAAGCGGATGTCCTCGCCGGTCTGGCTGTCGAAGCGCTTGGGGCAGTAGCTCTGGGTGGAGGAGAGCACGCAGGACAGGCAGGAGCAGGCCCGGCCGTGGGAGCGCAGGGAGGTGAGGATTTCCGCGTGCTCCTGGCTGTTGGTGGTGATGGCCCCGCCCTCGATGGTGGAGATGATGTGGGCCACGTACAGGCTGAACGCGCCCAGGTGTCCGATGGACCCGATGTTTCGGCCCTTGTACACGGCCCCGTGGGCCTCGGCCGCGTCTTCCACCACGGTCAGGTTGTACTTGGCCGCGATCTCCATGATCGGGTCCATGTCCGCGGGCTTGCCCATGAGGTGCACGGGCATGATGGCCCGGGTCTTCTCGGTGATGGCCGCCTCGATCTTGGACACGTTGATGTTCAAGGAGTGGCGCTCAATGTCCACGAAAATCGGGGTGAACCGGGCGTGCAGCACGGCATTGGCCGTGGCCACGAAGGACAAAGAGGGGATGATCACCTCATCCCCGGGCTTGGCCCCGTAGTCGTGGAGCACGGCCAGGGCCAGGGCGTCAGCGTCGGTGCCCGTGGCCACGGCCACGCAGTGCTTGGTGCCCACGATCTTGGCGAACCGGCCCTCGAACTCGCGCACGAACCGGCCGCAGGACACCCGTTTGGCGTCCAGGGCCTCGAGCACCAGCTCGCGGGACCGGGGGGGAATGGAAATGGTTCCAAAGGGAAGCTTCATCTTGGCCATAAAATGGGGTCCTCGCTCGTATGGATGTGCCGCCCGAAATGCGGGCGACCGGTGATTCATGCCGCGCTGTTCTTTTTCTTGCTTTGCTGCATCATGTAGGAACGCAAAACCTTGTTCACCTCGGTCTGATACTTGCCGCCTTTGGCCTTGAACCAGGCAATGACATCAGCATCCAGACGAATGGTCACGGCCCGTTTCAAAGGACGGTAAAACTTCCCCACGACCGCACCGGACCAGTCGGTTATTTCAGGGATGTCCGAAGTGTCGATGGAGTCCTCCGGAATCGCAGTCAACCCATTCAACTCATTGATCAATTGAGGATCAAGACCCTTGCTCATAGCGCCTCTGCTCCTGTTTTGTAGCCCGCCGAGCTGAAATGAGCCGAACAGTCTCTTCGCCGTCTTTGTCCTGATAGGTGTGCGCGACCAGGATCAGAAGAGTGTCCCCGACCCTGCCGACAGTCTGCCACCGCTCTTCCCCTTCCTTGAAACGATCCTGCACGCTCAGATGAAAGGGATCATCAAACACCAAGCAAGCCAACGCAAAACTCACGTTGTGCTTGGCCAAATTCATGCGGCTTTTGGTTTCGTCCCAAACGATCCGCATACTAAAATGTATTTACATCTTTGTACATATCTTGTCAACCCGAACCGAACTGACAGGACCAAACCATGAGCCTTTCCGCGTTACCCTTACTCGGCCATGACCTCGATCATGGCCTTCTTGATGTCCGGCTGGCCGATGTAATAGGCGCTCTCCAGGGTATGGCCCGAGGGCGTGGGCAGGTCCGGGGCGGCCACGCGCTTGATGGGGGCTCTCAAGTACTTGAAGGCCTTTTCCGCCACCATGGCCGCGATCTCGGCCGTGACCCCGCCGGTCTTCCAGCCGGTGTCGGCCACCACCAGGCGGCCGGTCTTCCGGACAGACTCCAGGATGAGCTCCTCGTCCAGGGGCCGGAGCGTGCGCGGGTCGATGACCTCGGCGTCTATCCCGGATTCCGCCGCCAGCTCCTGGGCCGCGTGAAAGGCGTCCATGGCCAGGTGGGACACGCCCACCACGGTGACGTCCTTGCCCGGACGGCGCACCACGCCCTTGCCCAGGGGCACGGTGTACATCTCCTCGGGCACCAGGCCCTTCTGCTTGAAATTGAAGCGGTGCTCGATGATGAGCACCGGATTGGGGTCCTTGATGGCCGCCAGCATGAGCCCCTTGGCGTCGTAGCAGGTGGAGGGCATGACCAGTTTTAAGCCCGGGGCGTGCATGAACATGCCCTGGTTGGCCTGGGAGTGCTGGGCCGCCGAGCCCCAGCCCCGGCCGATGCAGGCCCACAACACCAGGGGCACGTTCACCGCGCCCCCGAACATGTAGGACCATTTGGCCGCGTGGTTCACGATCTGGTCCATGGCCAGATACAGGAAATCCGGCCGGTTGTGGAAATACACCGGCCGCTGCCCGGCCATGGCCGCACCCACGGCGATGCCGGTGAGCGCGGTCTCGGCCAGGGGGGTGTCGAAGACCCGGTCCCGGCCGAACTCCTGGTGCAGATTCCGGGTGGCCCCGAACATGCCCGAGGGATCGTCCACGCCCTGGCCCATGACAAAGACCCGCTCATCCAGCGCAAGGGCCTGGCGCAGGCCCTCGCGGATGGCCTCGGCATAGGTGATGCGGCGGCCCGGGAGTTCGTTCTCCCGGAAGAATTCCGGCTCGTTCTGATCGGTTGCTATCCGTGACCAGGGCATGGCTTACTCGCTGAAAAGATGTTTGTGCAGGTCTTGGGGGCCAGGCAAGGGGCTTTCCAGGGCGAAGCGGAAGGCCGCCTCGATCTCGCTGGCGATGTCCCGCTCCCACTCATCCAGCAGGGCCTGGTCCACGGTGCCGTCGGCCAGGCAGGCGGCCCGGAAGGTGTCCACCGGGCATTTGCAGGCCCAGGCGTCGATCTCGCAGGTGTCGCGGTATCCGGCCGGGTCCTGGGCCTTGCACCCGGCATGTCCCAGGATGCGGTAGGTGTCGCACACGATGAAGGAAGGACCCTGCCCCTTGCGGGCGCGGTCCACGGCCTTCTTGGCCGTCTGGTACACCAGGGCCGCGTCGTTGCCGTCGATCTTGGCGGCAAAGAGCAGATCCTTGGCCGCGCCCTTCAAAAACACGTTGTCCGCCACCTGGCGGGTGGACCTCGGCGAGCACACGGCCCAGTGGTTGTCCTCCAGCACGAAGACCACGGGAAGTTTTTTCAGCATGGCGTAGTTCAGGGATTCATACAGCACGCCCTCGTCCGCCGCGCCGTCCCCGAAGAAGATCACGCTGACCTTGTCCGACTTCTGCATCTGGAAGGCCAGGCCGATGCCTGTGCCGATGGGGATGCCCCCGCCCACGATGGAGGAGGTGCCCAGATGCCCCACGCTCACGTCCACCACGTGCATGGACCCGCCGTAGCCCTTGGAGCAGCCCGTGCTCCGGCAATGCAGCTCGGCGATGAGGGCGGGGAGGTTCCCGCCCTTGGCCAGGTAGTGGCCGTGGCTGCGGTGGTTGCTCTGGATGGAGTCGTCCCGGCGCAGGGTCGCGCACACCCCGGCCGCAATGGCCTCCTGGCCCACGCACAGATGCACCGGGGTCTTCATGCGGTCCTGCATGTAGTCGGCCTCGATGCGCTCCTGTACCCGGCGGATGCGCAGCATGGAGAAGAGCATGTCCCGTCTGGTCTTGGCAACGATGTTCATGTTGGAAAAGTCCCTACTCCTTGCAGATGGCCGAAAGTTCCTGGAAGGGCGTGATGGCCCGCCGGGTCTGCTCCTTCTCGGCATAGCGGTAGTCCTGGCCCGAGGGTTCGAAGAAGATGATCTGGCTGCCGCTGCGCTCGAATTTGAAGGGCACGTAGAGAAGTTCGTGCAGGGCCTCGCGCACCCGTTCGTGAGCCGAGGGCGGAACGCACAGGAGCAGGAACCCGCCCCCGCCCGCGCCGGTGATCTTGCCGCCGATGGCCCCGTTGTCCAGTGCCCGGGTGTACAGGTCGTCCACCACGGAGTTGGTGATCTGGGAGCTTAAGCAGCGCTTGGCCTCCCAGCCCTGGTTCAGCAATTCGCCGAATTTGCAGATGCAGCGGTTGCTCTGCAGAAGCTCGATGCCCTCGTCCACCATGGCGTGCATGCGGTCCAGGTGCTTGCCCTTGGTCTCGATGTCCGGAACGAAGCTCTGGGCCACTTCCGAGGCCGTGCGCATGATCCCGGTGTAGAAGAGCATGAGGTGGTCGTCCAGCTCCTGGCGGCGGCCCTTGGACAGGATGAGCGGCCGGACCTCGATGTCCCCGCCCCGATGGAAGATGGTGTGGTTCAAGCCGCCGAAGGCCGCAGCCACCTGGTCCTGGGAGCCCACGGTCTCCTTGATGAGTTCCTGCTCGATCTGGATGCTCTCGGTGGCCAGTTGCATCTTGGTGGGCATGACCCCGCGCAGGGCGTACAGGGCGTTGAGTAACCCCACGGTGAAGGAGGAGCTGGACCCCATGCCGCTGCGGGCCGGGAGGTCACCGTCGTGGTGAATTTCCAGGTTCCGGTCGAAATTCAGGAAGCGCAGGGTCTCGCGCACGGCCGGGTGTTTGATCTCCTCGAAATGGTTGCATCTCTCCATCTTGGAATAGACCAGCCGGATGCGGTGCTCGAAAAAGGGCGGCAAATAGCGCAGCGAAATGTAGCAGAACTTGTCGATGGCCGTGGACAGGACCTGCCCGCCGTGCTTCTGGTACCAGCCCGGGTAGTCTGTGCCGCCGCCGAAAAAGGAGACGCGAAAGGGGGTTCTGCTGATGATCATGGCTTTCTCGTTTGGTTAGCGGACCTGGGCCGTTCTGCCCGCGAAATAATCCTCAAGAGGGACCCGGGCCGGTAGGACCAGGTCCCCGGGCAATCCCGAGGCCGGGAAAAAGGCCAGTTCAAAACTCTCGTCGCTGGCCCGGAGGCGGCCGGAGACTATCTTCGCAGTCAATACAATGTCAACCAGATGCCGACTGTCGCCATTGTCCGGGTAGGTCACGATGCGGCCCTGGCCCGCCTCGGAATACACCCCCACCAGGCCGGTGATCTCCACGGTCAGCCCTGATTCCTCCAGGGCCTCGCGCCGGGCGGCCTCAGCCACGGACTCGCCCGGGTCCACGCCCCCGCCGATGAGCCCCCACATCCCGTTGTCCCGGCGACGCTCCAGGAGCACCCGGCCCGTATCGTCGATGATGATGACCCCCACCCCGGATTTCACCGTGGTGGCCGAGGTGGTTCGGCTGGAATACATGGCTACGGCCGCCTCACAAGCTCCGGCCACGGCCGGACAAAAAGGCCTCGGCCCTGGCGTAGGACTCGGGCGTGCCGATGTCGATGAACTCGCCCGGATGGGAGAGCCCGTACAGCCCCTGGCCGATGAGCCCGGGGAAGAACTCCCGCTCGATGGAGCAGGGGCGATCCGTGGGCAGGGCCGCAAGATCGGCGGCAGAGAGCAGGTAGACCCCGGCGTTGATAAGCCCTGGCCCGGCCTCCTGGCCCTTTTCCACGAAACTCTCCACGGCCTCGTCCGGCCCCAGGCTCACCCGGCCGAAACGGGAGGCGTCCTCGACCCGGGCCAGAAGCAGGGAGGCCCGGCGCTCGCGCTGATGAAACCAGTCCAGGTACTGGCCAAAATTCGCATCCATATAGGAGTCGCCGTTCATGGCCAGGACCAGGGGCGTGTCGGCCAGGCGGGCGGCCAGGGCCAGGCCCCCGCCCGTGCCCAGGGGGAAAAGCTCCCGGCTGAAGCGCACGGCCATGCCCCGGTACTCCGGCCCGATGGCCTCTTCCACCATTTCGGCCATATACCCGGTGCTGACCACCACATTTTTCAGTCCGGCCGCCGCCAACTGGTCCAGGAGAAAGAAGATGAAGGGCCGCTTAAGCACCGGGGCCAGGACCTTGGGCCGGTCGGAGAGCACCTGGCGCAAACGGGTGCCCTGGCCCCCGGCCAGGATAATCCCCGTGGTCCGGGCGACGAGGCTCATGAAAAAATCCCGGCCCGGGCGAGGGACAGGCCCTCGCCCGGGGGGGACAGGATGGCGGTGTGCAGGGGCAAAGGGGTCCTCGGCAAAGCCGAGCGTGCCCTGGCGTGACTTTCGAGAATGAGCATCGGTGTCAGCAAGTGCGCAAGAATAATAAATAATTATTTATATTCTTCATTCTTGGTATTCTTCATTCTGGCCGACCCGGCTTGAAGCGCCCAGGCCCTAGACGTTGGCGAACTGGTTGGGCTTTAATATCTTGTAGCCCTTGAGCAGTTCCTGGATGCCCAGGTCCAGGGAGTGCTCGGGCTTCCAGCCCAGGCCCTCTATTTTGTCATTGGAGACCAGGTAGTCGCGCTTGTCCGGGTCCTCGCCGATGGGGGCGGAGTGGATGTAGAACTCGGGCACGTACTCCTTGACCTTCTCGGCCAACTGCCGCTTGGTCAAATTGGCCGTGGACAGGCCCACGTTGAAGGCCTGGCCCTTCATGCGGCCGTAGTTCTCGATGCCGAAGATGAAGGCCTTGGTCACGTCGCGCACGTGGATGTAGTTGCGCCGGAAATGGTCCTCGAACAGGGTGATGCAGCGGTCCTTGAAGGCCCGGTAGGTGAAGTCGTTGACGAGGAGGTCCATGCGCATGCGCGGGCTCATGCCGAACACCGTGGCCAGGCGGAAGGTGATGGCCGCGCCCTTGTCCAGAAAGGCCTTTTCCACCTTGACCTTGGTCACGCCGTAGGCGGACAGGGGGCGCAGGGGGGACTCCTCGGTGCACAGGGTGTCCTTCTCGCCGATCCCATAGCCGCTGTTGGTGGTCGGGAAGATGACCAACTGGCTCTTGGAGGCCTTGTCCACAATGTGCATGTGGGCCTCGTCGTTGACCAGGTTGGTCAGCGTGGGGTTCATCTTGCAGGCCGGAGCGCCCACGATGGCCGCCAGCGGGATGATGATGTCGTGCCCTGCGATGAGTTCGTCCATCAGGGGGTAGTTGCAGATGTCGCCCTTGATGAAGGTGAAGCCCGGATAGACGCAGCAGTCCAGCAGGCAGACCTGGCTGAAGAGCAGATTGTCCAGGACCGTGACCTCAAAGCCCTTGGCCAGGAGGGTGGGGACCAGGATGCTCCCCAGGTAGCCGGCACCGCCGGTGACGAGAACTTTTTGAGCCATTGATTACTCCCTCGGATCGTGGATTGACGTGGGTTGCCGCGAATGGAAAAGCCGGGGCGACCGGAACAGGCCGGTGGCCTCGGCAAGCGGCTTTCGGGCAGGGCCATACCACTCTTTAAGGCACATTTCCAGGGGCTTTTTGGGCCTGTCCGGGCCGGGCCTTTCTTGACCAGGGGTGGCTCCTGTCTTATCCCAGGAAAGCGACACCCACGGAGGCCCCATGACGCCCGAATACATCATCCACCCCATCGTGGTGGGCAGCAAGCTGTTCGACAAGGGCATGATGACCTATCAGTCCGGGTACGGGAAGCCTTACGTCATTCCCATCTACGCCTGGTACATCGCAGGCGGGGACACAAAGGTCCTGGTGGACACGGGCGAGATGCGGCCCATCCAGTCCGAGGAGCGGGAAAAGGCCATCGGCGGCAGAATTTACACCCTGGACCAGGGCCTGGCCCGGTACGGGCTGACACCCATGGACATCGACGTGGTCATCCACACCCATCTGCACAACGACCACTGCGAGAACGACGCGCTCTGCGAGAACGCGCTGATCTACTGCCATGAAAAAGAACTCACGCGCATCCACGACCCGCATCCCCTGGATTTCCGCTACCTGGAGGACTACATCGCCGAGGCCGAGGAGCGGGGGCAGATTCGCCCGGTGAGCGGGGACATGGAGATCGTCCCGGGCATCCGGGTCATGCACACCCCGGCCCACACCGAGGGGGGGCTCACGGTGCTGGTGAACACCGCGAAAGGCACGGCGGCCATCACCGGCTTTTGCGTCATCGCCGAGAATTTCGACCCGCCCCGGGAGATCAAGGGCATGGAGATGGAGGTCATCCCGCCGGGCACCTGCGTGAACCCGTACCAGGCCTATGACGTGATGCTCAAGGTCAAGGCCGTGGCGGACATTTTGATCCCGCTGCACGAGCCGGGGTTCGCGGGGGTGGAGAGCATACCGTAGACCGGCCCTGTCACTGAAACGCCATGTCCTGCGGTCCTGGCCCGGATACTGACCTCCTGCACAACCAGTTAATATTCCATACTTTTCAATCGAATTTTCACCTGCTGGCCAAAACTTGCCACCCGCCCCTCTTCAGGCTAATGTTCGCGCCTTCCAAAACCACTTTGCCTTTGCACGAGGAGACCATGGGAACCACCGGCAGCGAGTTCGCCCCTGACTTCGTCAAGACCAACGGGCTGGTCCCGACCATCGCCCAGGACGCGGCCACGGGCGAAGTGCTCATGATGGCCTTCATGAACGAGGAGTCCTGGAACAAGACCCTTCAAACCGGCGAGGTCCACTACTTTAGCCGCAGCCGCAACTGCCTGTGGCACAAGGGTGGCACCTCGGGCCACGTGCAGAAGGTGGTCTCCATCCGCCTGGACTGCGACAACGACACCGTGCTCATCCGCATCGAGCAGGTCGGAGGCGCGGCCTGTCATACCGGGCGGCGCTCCTGCTTTTTCCGAGAACTCAAAGACGGCCGGGTGGAGGATTGCTCCCCCATGGTCTTCGACCCCAAGGAGGTCTATAAATGATCGCGAACATGCTCAAGCTCGGCATCCCCAAGGGGTCCCTGCAAGACGCCACCATCAGGCTTTTCGAGCGCTCGGGCTGGAAGATCCGCCTGCACTCCCGCAACTATTTCCCGGACATCGACGATCCGGAAATCACCTGCAGCATGTGCCGGGCCCAGGAAATGTCCCGGTACGTGGAGTCCGGGGTCCTGGACGTCGGCCTCACGGGCAAGGACTGGATTCTGGAGAACGAGTCCGACGTGGTGGTGGTCTCCGACCTGGTCTATTCCAAGGTCAGCAGCCGTCCGGCCAAATGGGTCCTGGCCGTGGCCGGGGACTCTCCCTACAAGCGCCCCGAGGACCTGGACGGCAAGAAGATCGCCACCGAGCTGGTGGGCTGCACCAAGCGCTATTTCAGCGGCCTGGATGTTGCCGTGGACGTGGAGTTCTCCTGGGGGGCCACCGAGGCCAAGGTGGTCGAGGGCCTGTGCGACGCCATCGTGGAAGTGACCGAGACCGGGACCACCATCCGGGCGCACGGCCTGCGCATCATCGCCGAGCTCATGCAGACCAACACCCGGCTCATCGCCAACAAGGTGGCCTGGGAAAATCCCTGGAAGCGCAAGAAGATCGAGAACATGGACCTGCTTCTTCAGGGCGCGCTGCGGGCCGAGAAGCTGGTGGGCCTGAAGATGAACATGCCCAAGGGCAAGATGGACGAGATCAACGGACTTCTGCCCAGCCTGACCTCGCCCACGGTGGCCGGGCTGTCCAACCCGGACTGGCTGTCGCTGGAGATCGTGGTGGAGGAGTGCATCGTGCGCGACCTCATCCCCAGGCTCAAGGAGATCGGGGCCGAGGGCATCATTGAGTATTCCCTGAACAAGGTCATCTAGAAAAGACGCGACTTTCCGGGTCCTGGCCCAGACGTGAGGGGCCAGGACCCCGGAAGAATAAGAACAGGATTTCCTCTTCTCTCTGCCCCGAGTTGGCCCGTTTTTCCCGATCCTGAACCGCCGCCGGAGTCCCACCATGAAGCGCCATTCGGCCTGCACCATGGACTGTCCCGACTCCTGCTCCTTCCTGGTGGAAAAGCGGGAGGACGGGACCGTGCGGGTCACGGGCAACCCGGATCATCCCTTCACCCGGGGGGTGATCTGCGCCAAGGGCGCGGCCCTGCCCAAACGTCTCTCCCACCCGGATCGGATCACCCGCCCCCTGCTCAAAAAGGACGGGGCCTTCACCCCCATTTCCTGGGACGAGGCCCTGGACCTGTGCGCGGCCAATATCACCGCCTGCCGGGCCCACCCATCCTCCATTCTCTATCTGCACGGATTCAGCTCCCACGGGGTCCTGGCCAAGGCCGGGGACTTCCTGTTCGGCACGCTTGCGGCCTCGTCCAAGACCGGGTCCATGTGCGACGAGGCCGGGTGCGAGGCCACGGCCCGGGATTTCGGGGCCGTGGACCAGAACGCGCCCTCGGAACTCTTGAACGCCGCGCGCATCGTGAACTGGGGCCGGGACCTGTCCCGCAGCGGGGTGCACACGGGCATGCTCGTGCGCCAGGCCCGCAAGGCCGGAACCAAGGTCCTGACCATCTCCCCGGGCGGGGACGGCAACGCCCCTTTTTCCGACGCGCACGTCCGGGTGCGGCCCGGAACCGACCGCTTCCTGGCCGCCGCAGTCATCAAGCTCCTCCTGGACCAGAACGGCCCAGATCAGAACGGGCCAGGCCCGGCCGTGCTCTCCCGGCTGGCCAATTTCCAGGCCTTCCGCCAGGCTCTTTCGGCCTGGACCCTGGAAGACTGCCTGGCGGCCTGCCAGGTTTCCCTGGACCAGGCCCGCGACCTCCTGTCCTGGTTCACGGACCCCGGCCCCACCTCCACCCTCATCGGCTGGGGCGTGCAGCGCCACCCCCTGGGCGGACAGAACGTGCGCTTCATCAACGCCGTGAGCGTGCTGGCCGGACAGGTGGGCAGACCCGGGGCCGGGGTGTCCTTTGGCATCGGCTCGGGCCGCAACCTGGGGCCAGGGTTCGAAACAGCCGTGCCGGGATTCTCCGGCCGCCTGCTCCTGCCCCGGCTGGGCCGGGAGATTCTGGACGCTGATCCGCCGATCCGCATGATCTGGGTGGACGCCATGAACCCGGTGAACCAGCTCCCGGACGCGGAGACCACGGCCCGGGCCTTTGAAACCCGCGAGTTCGTGGTGGTCATGGAGGCCTTTTTGAACGACACGGCCCGGAGGGCCAACCTGATCCTGCCCTGCGCCCTGCCCCTGGAACGCGAGGACATCCTGGGCTCCTACCAGCACGACTGGGTGAACCATTCGGCCCAGGTCCTGGACCCTCCCGGCCAGGTCAAGACCGATTACGAAATCTACCGCCTGCTGGCCGAACGCCTGGGCCTGACCCTGCCCCGGGCCGAGGACTGCCTGCGCCGGGCCTTGGCCGCCTCGCCCAGCCTGGACATAAGTCTGGAGGAGATGCGCGAGCGCGGATTCGCCCGGCCCAATCGCCCCACCGTGGCCTTCCCGGGCCTGGTCTTCGCCCATGCGGACGGACTCTGCCGCCTGCCCGAGGGCCTGGACCCCGAGCCGGGACCGGACCCGGACTACCCCTTGCGCCTGCTCACCCTCATCAGCAAGCGCAGCCACAATTCCCAGATGGACCAGGCCGCCCAGTCCGGATTGCCCACGGTCTTCGTGGCCCCGGACTGCACGACCGGCGCGCCCTTCATCGGCCGCGCCGCCCATCTGGCCTCGCCCCTGGGGCGGCTGGCGGTCCGGGTGGAGAGTCTGCCCGGCCTGCACCCGAGCGCGATCATCATGCGCCGGGGCGGCTGGATGGCCCTGAACCGCTCGGCCAACCCCCTGATCGCCCCCCTGGTGGCCGATATGGGCGGCCAGGCCGCATATTATGGCCAATACGTATGCCTGGAAGCCTAAATCATCCCCTTGCGCTTCCTTCCGATACCCGGTATCTGGTGCGCTCGGAAGCAACGTCAACACTCGATATCCATTCTTGAGGTCTTGTGACGGACTCCCAGCCCAGACCCAAACGCATCCTGGTCGTTGACGACGAACTGGTCAACCGCAAGGTCATCGAGGGCTTCCTCAAGGCCTTTGGCCACGACTGCGTCCTGGCCGAATCCGGGGTCCAGGCCCTGGACCTCCTGGACCCCTCCTTTGACCTGGTCCTTCTGGACATCATGATGCCGGACATGGACGGCTTCTCGGTCCTGCGCGAACTGCGCCAGCGTACGGAAGTCCGCGACCTGCCGGTGATCATGGTCACGGCCTTGAACAGCAAGGAAGACCGGCTGAAAGCCGTGGAGGCCGGGGCCAACGATTTCGTGGCCAAGCCCATCGACAAGACCGAACTGAAAGTGCGCATGACCTCCCTGCTGCGCATGAAGGCGGCCCAGGACGAGGTCAAGAACTACCAGATCGCCCTGGAAGACATGGTCCGGGTGCGCACCGAGGCCCTGGCCCTGACTGTGGAGAATCTGCTGGGCCTGCAGAAAGGCACCGAGGCCGCCCACCTGGAGACCATCTACTGCCTGTCCTCGGCAGCCGAATACAAGGACGAGGAGACCGCCCAGCACATCAAGCGCATGAGCCTGTGCTCCGCCCTGCTGGCCCGCAAGATCGGGCTGCCCGACCACGAATGCAACGTGATCCAGCACTCCAGCCCCATGCACGACATCGGGAAGATCGGCATTCCCGACGCCATCCTGCTCAAGCCCGGCAAGCTCACCGAAGAGGAATGGGTGGTGATGAAGAAGCACGCCCAGATCGGGGCTCAGATTTTAAGCACGGCCAGTTCGGAGTACCTGGAGACCGGTCGGCTCATCGCCCTGACCCACCACGAGCGCTGGGACGGGTCCGGCTATCCGGCCGGGCTGGCCGGGGAGAACATCCCCCTGCACGGCCGCATCAGCGCCGTGGCCGACGTGTTCGACGCCCTCTTGTCCAAGCGGCCCTACAAGCAGCCCTTTACCGTGGCCCAGTCCCTGCAGATCATGACTGCGGGCCGGGGCACCCATTTTGATCCGCGCATCCTGGATCTTTTCCTGGAAAACCTGGACGAGGTCTTGAGCATCCAGTCCGAGTTCAAGGATTAGCCGACCCCTCGCCCCTACTTCTCCGCCCCAGCCTCGAACCCGGCCTTTTTCACGGCCTGACGCACGGCCTGAAGGTCCACGGGGGAGGTTTCCTCGAAGCTGGCCTGGGCCTTCTCCAGGCTGACCGAAACCTTGGCCACGCCCGGAACCGCGGAAATGGCCTTGGTCACGGTCATCACGCAATGCTGGCAGCTCATGCCCTTGATCTCAATGGTCTTCATGGCTGACTCCGGGATGGCCCCAGGAGGCTTCAGATGCGGCCACAGCCTGGGGGATGGGGATTTTTAGGACTGCTGAGCCCGAAGCCAGGCCAGGGCCTCGACGAAATCGAGCGTGCCCACGTAGATGGCCCGGCCGGAAATGACCCCCTGGAGTCCCTGGGAAGCCAGGGGATAGAGGGCCTTGATATCGGCCAGGGTGGCCACGCCCCCGGCCGCGATGACCGGGACCTTGGTCTGGCCGCACAGGGCGCGCATAGCCATCAGGTTGACCCCGGACTGC
This sequence comes from uncultured delta proteobacterium, assembly GCA_903835685.1. Lineage (GTDB taxonomy): Bacteria > Desulfobacterota > Desulfovibrionia > Desulfovibrionales > Desulfovibrionaceae > CAILNX01. The sequence continues at coordinate 51,191 of CAILNX010000039.1, read as the reverse complement.
ATGCCGTCCCGGCTGATGTCCGTGTACACGATGAAGGCCGCCCCGGCCTCCTCCATGCGCGGCAGCACGTCGGCCACGCTGAGCCCGGCGTCCTCCACCCAGCCCTTGGTCTTGAGCCGCCCGTCGTCCGCGTCCAGGGACACCCCGATGCGGCCCGGAAAGGTCCGGCACATTTCAGCAAAGGCCGCGGGCTCGGTCAGGGCCAGGGTCCCGATGATCAGCCGGGACACCCCGGCCGCAAGGTAGGCCCGGGCCGTGGCCAGGTCCCGGATGCCGCCGCCCAGTTGCACCGGGATGCCCGTGGCCGCGCAAATGGCCTTGATCAGATCGAAATTGCGGGGATGCCCGTCAAAGGCCCCGTCCAGGTCCACCACGTGCAGGTACTCGGCCCCCAGGGCGGCCCAATGCTCGGCCTGGGCCACCGGGTCCGGGGAAAAGACCGTGACCTCGTCGCTCTTGCCCTGGGCCAGACGCACGCACTGCCCGTTCTTGATGTCTACAGCCGGAAAAAGAATCACAGGCCCATCTCCGTCAGTCCGTGGGACAGTCCTTCGCGGGCCAGCTCCAGGGCCGTGACCCATTTGCCCCCGCGCTTGAAATACTCCCCAGCCTTGAGCAGGTTGTCCGACAGGGCCTGCTGGGTCTTGTCGAAGCGGAAGCGGGCGGCGATGCGCCGGGTCTTGACCTCCACCAGGAAGATATCCAGGACCACCCCGGCGGGCGTGGTCGTTCCGAACTCCCCGCCGTCGCGCTCCTGCCAGGCCAGGGCCTGGGGAATCAGGATGTAGTCCGCGTTCATGCACGCGCCCACCCCGGTCCAGTACTTGAACGCCGACTCCCGACCCCGGCTGATCTGCTCAAATACCACGATCTCCTGGCACTGGCGGGTGAGGGCGGGCGGCATGTAGCCGCTGGTCTCATGCGCGGCCAGGGTCTCCTGCACGACCTGATCCAGTTTGTACAGGGTCTCCTGCTTCACGGGTTTGTTCTCGTCGGGCAGATTCCCGGCCAGAAGCTCCCAGTTGAAGCGGGGGCTGGTGAACCCGGCCACGGCCAGGCTGCCCTTGGGCCGCACGCCCTGGATGGGTTCCGGAGCGCAGGCCGAAAAGGCCAGCGAGACCAGGGCCGCAAGGGCCAGGAAGAGGACAAGCTTGGCTCGCATCAGTCAAGACTCCCTTTGGTGCTGGGCACTCGTCCGCCGGTCCGGGTCATGGCCTGTTTCAGGGCCAGACCCAGGGCCTTGAAAGCGGCCTCCAGCAGATGGTGGCCGTTGACCCCGTATTCATAGCGGATATGCAGGTTCATGCGCGCCCGAAAGGCCAGCGATTTGAAGAACTCCCGCCATACGTCCTTTTCCTCCCCGGCCACCTGGGCCGGGATGGGGGCGTCGTCGTAGACCAGATAGGGGCGGCCGGACAAATCCACCACCACCTCGACCAGGGCCTCGTCCATGGGCACCTTGGCCGCGCCCACCCGGGCCACCCCGGCCTTGTCCCCCAGGGCCTCGGCCAGGGCCTCGCCCAGGCACAGTCCCACGTCCTCCAGAGTGTGGTGGGCGTCCACGTCCAGGTCCCCCTGGCAGGTCAGGGTCAGATCCAGACCGGCCCAGAAGCTCATGAGCGTGAGCATGTGGTCGGCGAATCCCAGGCCAGTGGCGATCTGAGTCTTTCCCTCCCCGTCCAGGGCCAGGGTCAGGACGATGTCCGTCTCCTTGGTCCGGCGGGTCAATGTGGCCGTGCGTGCGCTCACCGCTGCTCCTTTTGTTCCTTATGCGTCAATTTGGTCCCGGGGGGAATCCCCTTTTTCAAGGGTTCGCCGGGGGCGTCTGGCCGGAATCGTCCGAGCCAGGGGGCGGGCCAGGGGCCGGGGGCGGCGGCGGCGGGGCCTGTCCGCCAGTCGGGGCCGGGAGATTCTTCTTGGCCTCCCGGCGGGCGATGCGCTCCTTGCCGAAGAAATAGGCCACCCACACCCCCACTTCATAGAGGATGATCAGGGGACCGGCCATGAGGCACTGGCCGATGGCGTCCGGGGTCGGGGTGACCACGGCCGCGACCACGAAGGCGGCCAGGATGGCCCAGCGCCGGGCCTTGCGCAACTGCTTGGAGTTGACGATGCCCAGCCGGGCCAGGAAAAAGATGAACAGTGGCAGTTCGAAAATGATGCCAAAGGCGAACAGCAGGGTCAGGGTCAGGCTCAAGTAGTCGTTGAGCGCGGGCATGGGCGTGATGAATTCATCGGCATAGGTCATGAAGAATTCAAAGGCCCAGGGAAAGACGATATAATACGCAAAGGCCGCGCCCGAGGTGAAGAACAGGCCCGAGGCCGCCCCGATGGGTATGAGCCATTTGCGCTCGTCCTGGTAGAGCCCCGGGGCCACGAATTTCCAGATCTGGTAGAAGATGTACGGGGCGGCGGCAAAGACTCCGGCCACCAGGGCCACCTTCATGTAGGTGAAGAATCCCTCGGGCAGGGAGGTATAGATGAAGGTGCTCTTGGGGGGCAGGAACCTGATGGCCGGCTCCATGAGGAAATGGAAGATGGGCTTGGCCCAGGCGTAGCAAAGGCCGAACCCGACGCCCACGGCAATGACCGAACGCACCAGACAGTTGCGCAGATCGCCCAGATGCTCCAGGAGGGTCATCTCCTTGTGCTGGCGCACCGCCTCCCCGTCCGGGGTCGGGGCTTCCGGGCCAGGGGCGGCCGGGCCTTCCGGGGTTTTGACCTCCTCGCTCATGCCTTGTCCCCGCTGGCCGGGATCGCGGCAGACGCGGCCGGGGTCTCGGCAACAGGCGCGACCTCAGGGGCCTGGGCCGGATCAAAGGTTGTCTCAAAGGGGGCCGGGGCCTCGGCGGCCGGGGCTGTCCCGTCAGCGGCCGAGGCCGCCTCGGGCACGGCCGGGATTTCAGTGGACAGGGGGGGCTCGGTAGCCGCCTGGGCGGCCAGCTCTTCCGTGGCCTTGGCCGCAGCCGCCTCGCGTTCGATCCGGTCCACGCGCTCCATCTCGGCGTCAAAGGTGCTCTTCACATCCGAGGACATGCGTTTCAGTTCCGCCATGCCCTTGCCCAGGGAGCGCATGATCTGCGGCAATTTGGACGGCCCCACCACGATGAGGGCCACGATGACAATGACAAAAAGTTCACCAGTTCCAAGCATACAAAGCTCCTGCCCGGTCTATTCCCACTCGATGGTGCTGGGCGGTTTGGAGGAGATGTCCAGAACCACGCGGTTCACACCCTTGACCTCGTTGATGATCCGGTTGGACATGCTGGCCAGAAGCTCCGAGGGGAGCCGGGACCAGTCCGCGGTCATGGCGTCCAGGCTGTCCACCACCCGAAGCGCGATGACGTGTTCGTAGGTGCGGTCGTCGCCCATGACCCCCACGGTTTTCAGAGGCAGGAGCACGGCGAATCCCTGCCAGACCTTGCGGTACCAGCCCGAGGCCACCAGTTCATGCTGCACGATCTTGTCCGCCCGGCGCAGGATGTCCAGGCGCTCAGGGGTCACTTCGCCGATGACCCGGATGGACAGGCCAGGTCCTGGGAAGGGCTGCCGCCAGATGATGTGTTCGGGCAGGCCCATTTCAGCGGCCACGGCTCGCACCTCGTCCTTGAACAGCTCGCGCAGGGGCTCCACGAGCTTGAGCTTCATGGTCTCGGGCAGGCCGCCCACGTTGTGGTGGCTCTTGATCACCGCCGAAGGCCCCCGAAAGGAGCAGGACTCGATGACGTCCGGGTAGAGCGTGCCCTGGGCCAAAAACTCCACGCCCTTGATGGCCTGGGCCTCCTGGTCGAAGATCTCGATGAAGGTGTGCCCGATGATCTTGCGCTTCTCCTCCGGGTCGGTGATTCCGGCCAGGCGGGAGAGGAAGAGGTCGGCTGCGTCCACGCATTTGACGTTCAAGTCGAAATGCTCGGCCAGGAACCCGATGACCTCCTCGCGCTCATGCATGCGCAGAAGCCCGTTGTCCACGAAGATGCAGGAAAGATTCTTGCCGATGGCCTTGTTCAGGAGCACGGCGGCCACGGTGGAGTCGATGCCGCCCGAGAGCCCCAGGACCACCTTGCCGCCGCCCACCTGGGCGCGCATGGCGGCCACGGACTCCTCCACAAAGGAAGCCATGGTCCAAGTGGGTTTCAGTTTGGCCACCTTGAACAGAAAATTGCGCAGGATGAGCGAGCCGTCCTCGGTGTGGGCCACCTCGGGATGGAATTGCAGGGCGTAGATCTTGCGTCCCTCATCGGCCATGGCCGCAAAGGGGATGGACCCCGAGGACCCGATGGACTCGAACCCCGGGGGCAGGCTCTCCACCCGGTCGCCGTGGGACATCCACACCGTGGTCTTGGCCGGATCGGCCAGGCCGTCCCACAGGGGGCAGTCCTTGGTCACGCTGAAGGTGGCCCGGCCGTATTCGCGCTCCGAGGAGGCCACCACGGACCCGCCGAGTTCGTGGGCCAGGAGCTGCATGCCGTAGCAGATGCCCAGGATGGGAAGATTTAAGTCCAGGATGGCCTGGGGCAGGCCGGGCGCGCCCTCGTCACGCACCCCGAAGGGGCTGCCCGAGAGCACCAGGGCCGAGGGGTTCAGGGCCCTGATCTTGGCCGGATCGGTGTTGCAGGGGTGGACCTCGGAATACACGCCGCTCTCGCGGATGCGCCGGGCGATGAGCTGGGTGACCTGGGAACCGAAGTCCAGGATGACGACCTTCTGGGTATGGGACATACGAGCCTCGTTGTCTGAAATGGAATAAAAGGCCTGTCCTACTCAACCCGGTAGTTGGGCGCTTCCTTGGTGATGATCACGTCATGCACATGGGACTCGCGCAGGCCCGCGGCGGAAATGCGGATGAAGCGGGCCTTGTCCTTCAAGTCGGCGATGGTGGCACACCCGGTGTAGCCCATGCCCGAGCGCAGGCCCCCGACCATCTGGTAGATGCTCTCGGCCACCGGCCCCTTGTAGGGTACCCGGCCCACGATGCCCTCGGGCACCAGCTTCTTGGACTTCTCCTGGAAATAGCGGTCAGAGCTGCCGTCCTTCATGGCGTCGATGGAGCCCATGCCGCGATAGATCTTGTACTGGCGGCCCTGGTACAGGATGGTCTCGCCCGGGGACTCGTCGGTTCCGGCAAAGAGGCTTCCGGCCATGACCGTGTCCGCGCCAGCGGCCAGGGCCTTGACCATGTCCCCGGAGTATTTCAGCCCGCCGTCGGCAATGAGGCAGCGGTCATACTCCCGGGCGGCCTTCCCGGCCTCCATGATGGCCGTGATCTGGGGCACGCCCACCCCGGCCACGATGCGGGTGGTGCAGATGGACCCGGGGCCGATGCCCACCTTGACCGTGTCCGCGCCCGCCTCGAAAATGTCCTTGGCCCCCTGGTAGGTGGCCACGTTGCCGCCCACGATCTGGCTGTCCGGGAAGGCCGCGCGAATCCGGCGCACCCCTTCCAGGACGTTCATGGAATGCCCGTGGGCCGAATCCAGGACCAGGAAATCCACCCCGGCCCGCAAAAGCCCCTCGCCGCGCTCCTCCAGGTCCCGGCCCACGCCCACGGCCCCGCCCACGCGCAGACGGCCCTTCTCGTCCTTGCAGGCGTTGGGATACTTTTTGACCTTGTCGATGTCCTTGATGGTGATGAGCCCTTTCAAGCGTCCGGCCTCGTCCACCACCAGGAGCTTTTCGATGCGGTTGTTGTGCAACTGCCGCATGGCCTCCTCGTTGGAGATGCCCTCGGGCACGGTGATCAGGTTGCGGCTGGTCATGACCTCGGAGACCAGGGTGGTGTTGTCCGTGACAAAGCGCACGTCGCGGTTGGTCACGATGCCCACCAGGTGCTCACCCTTGACCACGGGCAGGCCGGAGATGCGGTACTCGGCCATGAGGTTCAGGGCTTTTTGCACCGTGTCCTCGGGATGCACCGTGACCGGGTCGTCCACCATGCCCGACTCGGACTTCTTGACCTTCTCCACCTCGCGCACCTGCTCGCGCACGCTCATGTTCTTGTGGATCACGCCCACGCCCCCGTGCCGGGCCATGGAGATGGCCATGCGCGAGTCCGTGACCGTGTCCATGGCCGCGCTGATGATGGGGATGTTCAGCCGGATGCTTGCGGTCAACTGCGTGGACACGTCCACGGCGTCGGGCAGCACCTGGGAGAAATCCGGGAGAAGCAGGACATCGTCAAAGGTCAGGGCCAGGGTAATAGTGGAATCGATCATGCAGAGGCTCCGGATGTTTGCATGGCTCTAGGTCAAGCCAAGATATGCTTTTTTCACCCCTTCGTCAGCCAAAAGATTCTGGGCCGAATCACTCATGGTGATGCGCCCGACCTCCATGACATAGCCGCGATGGGCGGTTTTCAGGGCCAGGTTGGCGTTCTGCTCCACCAGGAAGATGGTGGTGCCCCGCTCCTTGTTGATCTTCACGATGATCTCGAAAATCTGGCGGATGACCAGGGGGGCCAGACCCAGGGAGGGCTCGTCCAGGAGCAGGAGCCGGGGCCGGGACATGAGCGCACGCGATATGGCCAGCATCTGCTGCTCGCCCCCGGAAAGCGTCCCGCCCCGCTGGGTCCCGCGCTCGGCCAGGACCGGGAAGAGGTCGAAGATGTAGTCCATGTCCCGCTTGATCTCGGGTTTGTCGTCGCGCAGGAATGCACCCATGTTCAGGTTCTCGATGACCGTGAGCTCGGGGAAGATGAGCCGGCCCTCGGGCACCTGGCTGATGCCCAGCGGCACGATACGATCCGGGGGCTGGCCCTGGATGGCCTTGCCCTCGAAGGTGATGGTCCCGGACGAGGGGGGCACGATGCCGCAGATGGCCATGAGCGTGGTGGTCTTGCCCGCGCCGTTGGCCCCGATCAGGGTGATGATCTCGCCCTGGTCGATGCGGATGGACACGTCGCGCAGGGCCTGGATGGCCCCGTAATGGGCATTGACGTTTTTCAGTTCAAGCATCCACGGCCTCCTCGCCCAGATAGGCCTTGATGACCTGGGGGTTGGCCCCGACTTCGGCCGGGGTGCCCTCGGCGATCTTCTGCCCGTATTCCAGGACATGCACCCGATCCGAGATGCTCATGACCATTTTCATGTCGTGCTCGATCAAGAGGATGGACATGTCCAGTTCGTCCCGGATGCGCATGACCAGTTGTTCCAGGGCGATGGTTTCGTTGGGGTTCATGCCCGCGGCCGGTTCGTCCAGGAGCAGAAGAAAGGGGTCCGTGGCCAAGGCCCGGGCGATCTCCAGGCGACGCTGGGCCCCGTAGGGCAAATTGCTGGCCAAATCGTTGACGTGGTGGTCCAGGCCGACCAGTTTCAGAAGCTCATAACTTTTGTTCACGACCCGGACCTCTTCCTCCCGGGTCTTGCGATCCCGCAGGATGGCCCCCAGGATTCCAGACTTCGTCCGGCAGTGGGTCCCGAGCATGACGTTCTCAAGGACGGTCATGGAGGGGAAGAGGCGGATGTTCTGGAAAGTCCGGGCCATGCCGAGCTCCGTTACCTGATTGGGCTTGAGCCCGTTCAGCCGGACGCCCTTGCCCTGCGGACTCCGGAGAAGGATATCACCCTCTGTGGGGTCATAGATGCCGGTGATGCAGTTGAAGCAGGTGGTTTTGCCGGCCCCGTTGGGGCCGATAAGCGCCACGATCTCGCCCTGGAGGATATCCAGATCTACATCACTCAAGGCGCGCAACCCACCAAAATTCATACTTAAGTTCTTGACTTCAAGAACGATGGTCTTGGCAGACATGGCTATCCTTGACTTTCCTTGGTTTCCTTGAATTCATACCTCTGTCGCTCGGAACTCACCAGGCCCTGAGGCCGAAAAACCATGAAGAGAACCATGGTCGCCCCGAAAAGCAGCATCCGGTATTCGGAAAAGGCCCGCAGGTACTCGGGAAGAAGCAGGATGAGCAGGGCGGCCAGGCTGACCCCCAGAATGGACCCCATGCCCCCGAGCACTACAATGGCCAAAATCATGGCCGACTCCATGAAGGTGAAGCTGGCTGGATTGATGAAGGTGGTTTTGGCCGCAAAGACCACACCGGCCATGCCCGCCCAGGTCGCGCCCAGGGCAAAGGCTGTGAGTTTGGTCTTCATGCGGTCCACGCCCATGGCCACGCAGGCAATTTCATCCTCTCGCAAGGCCAGCCAGGCCCGGCCGATACGCGAGTTCTTGAGCCGGTTGATGACAAAAATGGTCAAGGCCACCAGGCCGATCATGAGGTAGTAGATGTAGGTCGTGGCTCCGTCCACAGACAGCTCCACGCTGAACAACCCCGGTCGGCTGATGCCTGACACGCCCGAAGGCCCCATGGAAAACTCGTTCCAGTTTTCCAGGACCAGCCGGACAATTTCCCCGAATCCCAAGGTGACAATGGCCAGATAGTCCCCCCGCAAGCGCAGGACCGGGATGCCCAAAATGATGCCGCACAAGGCGGCCGCGCCCGCTCCCAGGGGCAGAGCGGTCCAGAATCCCAGGCCGAAATGGTGGTTGAGCAGGGCGTAGCTGTAGGCCCCGGCCGCGTAGAAGGCGGCATAGCCCAGCACAAGCTGCCCGGAAAGCCCCACCACGATGTTCAGCCCCAGACCCAGCACGATGTAGATCATGGCCGAGATCATGATGTTGGTCTGGTAGGTGGAAAAGAGCCAGGGGAAGACCAGGGCCCCGATGGCGATGACCGCCATGATCGATCTGGCCAGAGGGGGATTGGCGGACAGGCGCTGGAGAAAGGGGACCACCGGGGTCCCGTCGGGGTTCGTGGCGGACCGCCCCATGGCCTTGCGCTTGAGCATGAAGCGCCAGACATAGGACAGCAGGAAAGCCCCCAGTCCCACCCAGAGCATATGCATCCACCGCCACTGGACCGTTTTCTCCGCAGTATCCACGCGGATGACCACCAGGGGGAAGGTCAGAAACATGAACCAGATGCAGGCGAGGAGGGATTTCTTGAAACCTTCCATGACATGTGCTCCTAATTCGGCCAGCCCTGGCTAAACCTTCTGGGTCGGGGCCTTGCCCAGCAGACCCGAAGGCCGGAAGATGAGGATGAGGACCAGCAGGCCAAAGGCGAAAACATCCTCGTAGTCAGAAGAAATATACCCGGTGGCGAAGCTTTCGGTGAATCCCAGGACCAGAGCGCCAAGCATGGCCCCGGGAATGCTTCCCACACCGCCGAGCACTGCGGCCGTGAAGGCCTTGATGCCTGCGATGAAACCGATGGTGATGTTGATCTGGCCCGTGTGGCAGGCGATGAGCACGCCGCCGATGGCCGCCAGAGAGGAGCCGATGATAAAGGTCAGGGAGATGACCGCGTCCACATTGACGCCCAGGAGCATGGCCATCTTCCGGTTCTGAGCCGTGGCCCGCATGGCCCGGCCCATCCGGGTGTACTTGATGAACAAGGTCAGGGCCACCATGGCGGCGGCTGTGACCAGGATGATGACCAGGTTGGCCGACCCCAGGATGTGCGCGTAATCCTCCATGAATTCGAACTCACCGATCAAGTTGGGAAAGGGGAGGAAATTCGGGGTCTGGGCCAGCAGAACGTAGTTCTGCAGAAAAATGGACATGCCGATGGCGGAGATGAGCGGGGACAGCCGATTGGCGCCCCGCAGGGGCTTATAGGCTATCTTTTCCATGGTGTAGCCGTAGGCCGAGCAGTACACCACGGCGACCACCAGGGCCACGGCCAGGATGGCCAAGGCTGGAAAACCCATGGCCGTGAGTACCCCGGCCACGATGAGCCCGGTAAAAGCCCCGATCATGTAAATCTCGCCATGGGCGAAATTGATCAGCTCGATGATGCCGTAGACCATGGTGTAGCCCAGGGCGATGAGGGCGTAGATGCTGCCCCGGGTCAATCCACCAAAAAAGAGTTCGAGAAAATATTCCATGGAGAATTCCGTCGTTGGGGCGCTGGCCGGGACTGCTGGGCGGGAGTGGGGGCTCTTCCCCCGGAGGCTTTGGGCTGTCCCCCGCCCTCCGTGGCTGCGCCCCCCTACAACATAATCAGGGGACAGGCAAGCGCCTGTCCCCTGATCGTTTCTGTCAGGTCAACGCCGGGAGGCGTTACTTGTTCAGCTCCCACTTGCCGTTCTTGACTTGGTAGACCGAGAAGCCCACGCCTTCGGCCTGGGCGTCGCCCTGGGCGTTGAACTTGATCTTGCCCAGGCAGGTGTCCGCGGTCTCGGTGTGCAGGGCCTTCATGATGTCCTCGTACTTGGTGGACTTGGCCTTGTCGATGGCGTTCAGCAGGGACTGGGTGGCGGCATAGGCCTGAGCGAAGAACAGGCCGGTCTCGGCCGTGCCAAAGGCCTTCTGGTGGGCTTCGGCGGCCGCCTTGTACATGGCGTTGCCCGAAACATCGATGAGGCCCGTGGCGTAGGCGCCTTCGGCATCATTACCGGCCAGCTTGAGGAAGTCAGGACCCTGGACGCCTTCGTCGGTCAGGAAGGGGATGGCGATCTTCTTCTTGCGCATCTGGGAGATGAGCTTGGACGCGCCAGGATGGTACCCGCCGTAAACCACGCCCTCGGCCCCGGCCTGCTTGATCTTCTGGATCACGGCCGCATAGTCCACCTGGTCGGCGCCAATGCCCTCGAAGAGCACGACCTTGACCTTGCCGGCCTTTTCCATGGCGGCCTTGCAGAACTCGGCCACGCCCTTGCCGTAGTCACCCTTGTCATGGATGATGGCCACTTTCTTCAGGTTCAGCTTGTTGGCGGCAAAGGCGGCCAGGGCAGGACCCTGCTCGTCGTCAGTGGCGATGGTGCGGAAGAAATTCGGAAATTCCCCGGACTTGGTCAGGGGCGGGTTGGTAGCCGAAGGAGACATGACCACCAGGTTGGCGGCCTTGTAAATCGGCAGTGCGGCCTTGGTGGCCCCGGAGCAGATGTGGCCGATGATCACGGTGGCCTTGTCGGAAACCAGCTTGGTGGCCGCGTTGGTGGCCATTTCCGGTTTGCACTGGTCGTCCTCGGCCTGGACCTCGACCATCATGCCGTTCACGCCACCCTGGGCGTTCACTTTCTCAGCCACCAGCTTGGCGGCGTTCACCGCAGGCAAGCCGTATGAGGCCAAGTCGCCGGAATGCGCACCGGCCACGCCGATCTTGATGGTGTCAGCCAGAGCCGGGCCAGCGCCCAGGACCAGAGCCAGGGAAAGAACCAGACCTTTCATCAGCGTTTTCATCGATCCCTCCTTAAGGTTCAAAACTGCCGCAAAATCAAGTACGCTTTGAAACGGCAAGTATTAAGAAGTTACGCCCGCTTGTCAATATGAACCGCGCCCTCCGGGCTCATGACCCGACCTCCCGGGCCGCCGGGAACCAGGCCCGGTGCGCCCGGACAAAGGCCAGACTGACCGCGCAGTCCGCTTCGGTATGCGGCTCCATGGTCAGGCTCGGCGCAAGCCCCTTGTGCTCCAGCAGGCCGAAGAAAGTGGCCCAGTCGATACGCCCCAGGCCCAGGCCCAGATGCTGGTCAAAGGACCCGTCGTTGTCATGCAGATGCACGTGGTTGAGAAACGGGGCCAGGGCGCTGACCCAGCTCAGGAGGTCTCCCCGGGAAGCGCCCCGGGCAAAGGCGTGCCAGTGGCCCACGTCAAAACAGGCCCCGGTCCCCTGTCCGGCCAGCAGGGTGAAGAGTTCGACCAGGGGGGCCGGGGAAAGCTCGTGGGTGTTTTCCAAGCCCAGAGGCGGATGCCCGGGCCAGGCGGCCAGGACCTCGGTCCAGGTCTCGGCCGCCCGCTGCACGGCCTGGCGCAGGCCCTCGGAGGTCCGCTCCTGGTGCAGGTAGGGGTGGCCCACCAGACGCTTCGGGGAGAACAGCCGGGCCAAACCCAGGGCCTTGGCCAGGTCCCGACGGGTATGGGCCAGAATTTCCGGGTCCCGGGCTGCCGGGTACAGGCCGGTGAAGGGCAGATGCACGGTGTGGCTTCGGTCGGCCCGGGCCAGGGTCTCGGCCGTGTCCCGGGCCAATTGCCAATCAGCCGGATCGTCCAGGTCCAGGCCTTCCAGCCCGATCTCGGGCTGAAGGCCCTGGGTCAGAAAACGGTCCAAAAGCCCGGGGTGGTCCTCGATCCAGATCAAGGGAAGATTGACGAAAAAGCAGTCCATGATCCCCCTGGAGCGGGTGTGCCGTTCTGGAATTGACCTCGGCCGACACAACACTGCAAGAATGAAGGCTTATTCTTTGCGTGCTTCATGCTTGCCGCTCGTGTTGCGCAAACACGGCGCGAGTGCGATTTTGGAAAGATGTTCTGGCCTGGACGCGCAGGCAATATGCTGAAATAATTTATTTTTCTTCTTTCTTGTTCGATCTTCTCTCTGGAACGCGAAGCGCAGGCGACGCTACCGCAGGACCGGGGCGTCCTGGACCGCGAAATGGCCCGGGGCCAGGGACATGGCCCCCAGAGGCTCAAACGTGGTGGTCTGGCGCAGGGTCAGTTCGGCCACGTGCTCGGCGTCCACCATGAACCGACTGCCCCAAGGCACCGGCCGACCGTTCACGGTCAGGGAGATCTTGTCCTTGCTCCCGTTGCTTTTCAGGCCCACCAACTGGTACTCGCCCGGGGCCAGGAGGGTGCGGCCGTCCCCGGTCCAGGGCAGGGCCAGGTCGCGGCCCCCCGCGTCTTTGAGCTCCAGGGCCTCGATCTTGCGGGGCACGATGTCCACGTAGAAACGGGCCTTGCCCCCGCCCGAGGTCTCCCGGACCACCTCGCAACGCCAGCGACCCGGTGAACGCTTGTCCACGTAGCGGACCATGAAATTCTCCGGGTCCAGGATGATCTCCGCGCCCGCGTCCTGGGCCTTGTTGGCCGAGATGCCACTCACGTAGCCCTTGAAATTGAGCACTTCCTTCTTGCGGCTCTTCCACACCCCTTCCAGGACCAGTTGGTCCCCGCGAACGGCCCGCAGCGTCTCGCCGTTCTTCACGAACTTGACCTCGTTGTTCAGCCAGCAGACGAACACCGGGGTGTCCGAGGAGACCTCGGGCCAGGCCCCTTTCCAGTGCATGTCCACCATCCCGACCCGGTTGCCGTCGGAGCGCACCTCCAGCCCGTCAAAGGGCGAAAGGGCCATGCGCGGCGTGGTCAGGAGATTCATGCCCGGCCGATCCGAGGCGAAGACCGAAACCACCGGGGACAGGGGATCGCCCCCGTCCTTGGCCCCGGTCACCTCGATGCGGGCCGCCGGAGACAAGGCCACGGAGGTCTTGCGGGACAGGGGCTGGCCGTTCAAGGCCAGGACCACGCTCTTCTGGGCATAGGTGGTCACGTCCTCGGGGAGCACCTCCATGGGCTGCATCTCCACCCCGAAACGCCGCAGAAATACGGTGGTGGCCCACATCTGCTGGCGGACCTTGAGCCCGATGTCCTTGATACTCTTGCTTACCTCCACGGCCAGGGCCGGGATGCCCCGCTGGGCCAGGGCGTAGCAGGTCAGCGTCTTGCGCATTTCCAGATAGGGGGTGTCCGGCTCAAAAGTCCGGGTGTTGAACAGGTTGAAGTGGTGGTCCCCCTGGACCAGGGGCGAGGCGTTGATCTCCTCCAGGGCGGGCTTGACCAATCCGGCCATGTCCACCCGGCCCCCGTAGACCAGGGCGTCCACGATGACCGACTGTCCCCAGCGGTTGGGGTTGCGGTTCTCGTCCACGCGCACGGGGTCGTAGAATCCGCTGCCCTCGTGCAAATGGATGAAGGCGTCGCTCTGGGCCAGCAGGTGGCGGATAGCCCGGGCCAGGCGGTCCTCGTAGAACTGGTTGTAGTCCCGGTCGAAGCGGCGGTTCAAGTCCACGTTGACCTGGCGCTTGCGCACGTTCACCGAGGGCACGTTGGCCCGGGGCACCACGATGAGGTTGCCCTTGAGCACGGTGGAGCGGGCCAGGACCTGGGCGGTGATGTACCCGCAGGACTCATCGCCCTGGATGCCGCCCTGGACCATGACCGTGGGGCCGGGCTTATCTCCCCGCAGGAAATACACGGTGAGGGGATACTGGGTTCCTTCGAAGAAGGTGTAGCTTTCGGCCTGTCCGGCCCGGGCCGGAGCGGCCAGGATGAGAGCCAGAAGGAAAAAGAGGCTAGGAAGCGAGAGCCGAGAGCGGATAGCTGTCACTGAACACCACCACACCATCTGAGGTTTTGATGGACAGGCGCACGCCCAGGAGCCCCTCGGCCGACACCCCGCCGGGCAAGAGGAAGGAGGCGCTCATTTCCTTGTAGCTTTGAATCTTGAACCCGGTATCGCTGGGATTCGCGTCCACGGGCACGGGCGCGCCCTCGGCCCGGAGCAGCTCGATGACCGCCCGGCCGGCCAGGGGCTTGGCCGCGTTTAAGCTGGTGAGCTGAAAGGACAGGATCATATCCTTGTCCTGGCGCTTGAGCCGGACGTTCTCCACCTTGACCTTGCCGGTGTCCACCCGGGCTGGTCCGGCCTTGACCTCAGGGGCCTTGGTGTCCTTGTCCTTGTCCTTGCCGTCCTTGTTCTGGGGGTCCACGCTCAAGGCCCCGAACAGGGTGTGCAGCTCGTCGGGATCGTTGGACATGAGCAGCTTCTCCACGTTGGCCAGGCGTTCCAGGCGCACCTTGGCCTCGTCCAGACGCTGCTGCAACTCGGCCCGTTCCCGGGCCAGGGAGCGGTTGGCCCGCCAGAAGGTCAGACCGCCGTAAATGCCCACCACGGAGCAGATGAGCAGGGTGATCAGAAAATACAGTCCGGCCTTGACCCAGAAGGGACTGAAACGCATGCGCCGGACCTTCTCGTCGTCGCGCATGAAGATGACATTGTATTTCCCGTCGGGCTGCTGCATCACATTTTCTTCCAGTCTTCTTCCACAATGACCCAGTCGTCGTTTTCAGGCGCCAGGACCAGGGTCTTGATACCCTGGTCGGTCAGGCCGCTGGAGTCGGAATAGGTCTGGGTGAAGGTCACTTCCAGGCCCTGGGGATGGAGGCCGACCTCGGCCTTCTCGATGCGCACCTTGACCGGTTTCTTGGCCGCCCACAAGCCCTTCTTCTGCTGGGCAATGGCCTCGCGGTTGCCGAGCGCGCCCTGCTTGGCCTTGGGCGCATAGTAGGACAGGTACACGTCCAGGGAGGCGCTCTGCCAGGCCTGCCGCCATCCGGCCAAAAGCTTCTCCACCTCGCCCCGGCGTTTGTCCAGGTAGACCGGCTCCAGGTCCCGGGACACGGGCACGACCTCCGTGGCCATGATCCGCCACCGGCCCTCGGCGTCCTTCTTCCAGTAGACCCGCTTGCCGTCCTGGGAGGTCAAGGTCGGACTGCGGTAGAACTGGTCGAAGCAGGTCACCCAATAGTCCGGGCCGGGCAGGGCGTGGATGTTGTCCACCATGACCTGAATCCAGGGCTGGCTCTTGAACACGCTCAGCTTGTGGCTCTTGAAAGTCCCAAAGGTCTCGTCCTCGGTGACCTCGAACCCGCGCTGGTCGAAAACGTCGAAAAACCGCTCGTTCTTGTGGGACCAGTCCGCAGCCCAGGTCTTGAGCGCCCCGGCCAGCTCGTCCACGGTCTTCTGGCGGCCCTGGTCCTCGGGAGCCCAGCCCACGGTGCGGGCGATGATCACCGGGGTGCCCGGGCTTAAGTCCTTGGCCACGGCTTTTAAGTCCGGCGGGGCCAGGACCACGCAGCCTTTGGTGTCCCGGGGATTGATGTCGGCCGAGCCCCGGCCGTGAATCCAGATCCCGTGCCCGGTCTTGCCCGCGATCCGGTCCATGGGGTTGGGGTAGTTCAGGGTGTAGGCCAGGTCCCCGTACACGCCGTAGTCCAGGCCCTCGGAGAGCCGGGACTGGATGAAGTACACCCCTTCGGGGGTGCGCATGTCCCCTTCCTTGAACTTGTCCCCGTCGTCCTTGCCCGTGGTGCAGGCCAGCTCCGTGGCCACCCGCAAGGGGCTTTTCTGCTGGAAGATGAAGAATTTCTGATTGCTCTTGTCCACGGCCAAAAGCATGCCGGGACCATAGGGATTGCCGAACAGCGAAGCCTGCCAGCCCTCGGCCTGGGCCAGGCTGGCGAAAAGCCCGGCCAGAGCCAGGAGCATGAAGGCCAGAACTGGAGCTTTTGTCTTCAAAACGCGGTCTCCCTTGGGGACGGTGCGTTCAACCGGAGCGGGCGCATGTGAGCAGGTCCTCCCGGGTGAAGATGGACTCCAGGGAGTATCCCGCCTGGGCCAGGTTCTCCCGGCCGCCTTCTTCACGATCCAGGACGCACAGGACCGTGGCCACTTCCAGTCCGGCATCCCTGACTCTTTCGCAGGCCTGGATCAGGGTTCCGCCGGTGGTGACCACATCCTCAAGCACGGCCACCCTGGCCCCGGGCGCGAAGTTGGCCAGGCCCTCCAGGTACTGGTTGGTGCCGTGCCCCTTGGACTGCTTGCGCACAATAAAGCCGGGCAGGGGGCTTTTGTCAATGTAGGAAAGCACGGTCACGGCGCTGACCAGGGGGTCGGCCCCCAGGGTCATGCCGCCCACCCCGGCCAGCCCCCGGCCCGCGAGCATGTCCAGGAACAGGCGGCCGATGCAGTACCCGCCCTCGGGGTGCAGGGCGGTCTGCTTGCAGTCGAAATAATAGGTGCTCTTGCGGCCAGAGGTCAGGGTGACCTCCTTCTCGATGTAGGAGAGTTTGAAGAGCAGCCGGGCCAGTCGCAGCTTGAGTTCCTGATTCATGACTTATTGAATACCCTTGAGAATATAAGGTCCTCGTGCCGGATGTAATACCCGGGATCGAACACTTCATCAAGCGCCTGAGGGGTCAGGTGCTGACAAATGGCGGCCTCGGCCCGGATTTCCTCGGGAAAAGGCCTCCGCTCGGACCAGCAGCGCATGGCCACGGCCTGGACCATCTCGTAGGCCGCCTGTCTGGGCATGCCCGACTCGATCAGGGCCAGGAGCACCCGCTGGGAGAAGAACAGCCCGTAGGAGGACCACAGGTTGCGCTCCATGTTCTCCGGGATGATCTGAAGGCCCGAAACCAGCCCGGCCAAGCGGTGCAGGATGTAGTCGGCCAGGATGGTGGAGTCGGGCATGATCACCCGCTCCACCGAGGAATGGCTGATGTCCCGCTCGTGCCACAGGGGCATGTTCTCCATGGAGGCCAGGCCGTTTGTGCGCAGGAGCCGGGAGAGCCCGCAGAGATTCTCGGCCGAAATGGGGTTCTTCTTGTGGGGCATGGCCGAGGAGCCCTTCTGGCCCTTGCCGAAGCCCTCCTCCACTTCCCGGACCTCGGTGCGCTGGAGATGCCGCAGCTCGGTGCACAGCCGCTCCACCCCCCCGCCCAAGAGGGCCAGGGCGGTGAAATAATGGGCGTGGCGGTCCCGCTGCACGATCTGGGTGGAGATGGGATCGGCCGCCAGGCCCAGCAGGCCGCAGGCCATTTCCTCCAGCTCGGGGCTCAAATGGGCGTATCCGCCCACGGCCCCGGAGATCTTGCCCACCCGGATGTTCTCCACTGCGGCCCGGAAACGCTCCCGGTGGCGCGCAAACTCGGCGTAAAACCCGGCCATCTTGAGCCCGAAACTGGTGGGCTCGGCGTGGATGCCGTGGGTGCGGCCCATGACCAGGCGGCCCTTGTGGGCCTTGGCCAGCTTTTCGAGCGCGGTGAGCACCTGGCCGATGCCCGCATCGATCAGGGCTCCGGCCCGGACCAGGATCACGGCATTGGCCGTATCCACGATGTCCGAAGAGGTGCAGCCCAGATGGATGAAACGCGCGGCCGGGCCGACCTTCTCCTCCACGGCCGTGAGAAAGGCGATGACGTCGTGGCGGGTGGTCTCCTCGATTTGAAGGATGCGGTCCACCTCGAAATCAGCCTTTTCCCGGATCACGGCCATGTCGGCCTCGGGGATGCGGCCAAGCCGGCACCAGGCCTCGCACACGGCCAGTTCGACCTCCAGCCAGACCCGGAAACGGTTCTCCAGGGTCCACAGCCGTCCCATTTCCGGCCGAGTGTAGCGCTCTATCATGGCAGGCTCATTGGTCCTTTTTGAAAGCGAGAAAGG
The DNA here is from genome assembly GCA_903835685.1 of uncultured delta proteobacterium. Classification (GTDB taxonomy): domain Bacteria; phylum Desulfobacterota; class Desulfovibrionia; order Desulfovibrionales; family Desulfovibrionaceae; genus CAILNX01. Next base: position 33,184 of record CAILNX010000039.1, on the reverse strand, counting down.
CGGCGCGGGCCGCCTTCACCATCACTCGGTCGTTGTGGTTTTGCTGGCCTCGGAACCCGACGCAGCGGTTCCGGGCGAAGCGGTTCCGGGCGAAGCGGTTCCGGACGAGGAGGTTCCGGGCGAAGGAGTGGACGGGGTCTCCGAGGAGGCCCCTTCGGCCTTTTGTCCCCCGGCCTTCCCGTTGGGTCCGGAATCGCCCCGGCCATAGTCCGTGACATACCAGCCCCCGCCCTTGAGGACAAAGGAGGTATTGGAAATGAGGCGGTCGGAACCCCCGCCGCACACCGGGCACGAAAACTGGTGTTCGGCGAAATCCTTCTGCCACTCCTCGAAAACCTGTTGGCATTCCTTGCAGCGGTATTCGTAGATGGGCATAGCCTTCTCCGCGCGACCTAACGGCCCTTGCGGGCCTGACGCGTCTACTTGGAAGCCGTGGCGGCCTTGGCTTCCTTGATGCGCGTCTTGAGACGCTCGGCGCGACGCTTGCGGCGGCGGGCAAGTTCCTTCATTCGTTCGATCTTCTTGTGCTTAGCCATGATTCCTTTCCTCCTGGGGATATTGCGGGGAGCCGCAAATTCGAGGCGGCTTTATCTACAGCACATATCAGACGTTGTCCAGTGCCCGGCCCGGCCTATTTTGCCTCTCACGCGCACCCCTGGTTTGCCTTTTGATCCCGATGGGGTATGCTTGGAAAAAGCCATTTTGGAGTACGCACATGCCTGAATGCGCCGGAGCCATCCTGGCCGGCGGCCTGGGGAGCCGCATGGGCCACGTGGACAAATCCCGCCTGCCCGTGGGCGGCCGGGCCATCGTGGAGCGCCTGCTGGCGGCCTTTGACGGGCTCTTTTCCGAAATCCTCATCGCGGCCAAGGACCCGGGACTTTTCACAGACCTGGTCGCCAACGCTCCCACCAACTCGCCCATCAAAACCGTGCCGGACCTGATCGACAAGCGCGGCTCCCTGACCGGCCTGCACGCGGTCCTGTCCCAGGCCAAGGCCTCCCACTGTTTCGTGACCGCCTGCGACGCGCCTTTCGTCAGCCCCAGGCTCATCGCCCTCATGCTTTCCCGTCTTGAGCCCGAGGACGACGTGCTCATCCCCCGCAAGCCCGACGGGTATTTGGAGCCCTTGTGCGCCGTGTACTCCAAACGCTGCCTGCCCTATATCCAGGCCCAGTTGGCCGTGGACCGCTTCAAGATCGTGGACTTCTTTTCCCGGGTGCGGGTACGTGAGATTGCGCCCGAGGACGTGCTGACCGCCGACCCCGAGCTCATCTCCTTCTTCAATGTGAACACGCCCGGGGATCTGGAGTTGGCCCAGGTCATGGAGCGTCCCGGCCCAGCACCTCGCGGAAAATGAACTCCGCCACCTCCCGGGCCTGATCCAGGCCGAAGCGGGGCGCGCCCAGGTCCAGGGGCGCGTCGGAGATCAGGGCCAGGAGCCCTTTTTCCGGGCCGTGTTCCGCGCACAGGGGCGCGGTGTGGGCCTCGGGCCGAAACACCTCGATCATGAGCCCCGGGGAACGGAAGAATCCCTCGGCCAGGACCAGGTCCATGTCCGCGAAATAATCCCGGGCCAGTTCCGCAAGGCTCGGCTCTCGGGCCACGCTCTTCACCAGGGCCACCTGGTCCGGGCCGCACACGGCCGAGGCTGCGGCCCCGGCCCGCTTGTGCCGCCAGGAGTCCTTGCCCTCCCGGTCCATCTCGAACCCGTGGGTGTCATGCTTGACCGTGGCCACGCGCACGCCCAGACGGGCCAGTTCAGGCAGCAGCTTTTCCATGAAGGTGGTCTTGCCGCTCTTCTTCTTGCCGACCACTCGAATGATCAGGGGCCGGTTGATCGGGGGATCGCCCATGTCCATTCTCCTTCTGCCCTGTCCAGCGTCGCACTCCAGAAATTCCCGCGACCAAGAACTAAGAATAAAAATAATAATTTCTTATTCTTGCGCGTTCCAAAAGGACACTGTCAATTGCGGAACGCGACACGAATCTGCCTATTGCGGCCAGCATAGCCCGGCCGGAAATGAGGCGCAACTCCGCGCCTGGCCGGGGCGTTTGCCTTTTTTCCAGGCTTTCTTTACCATCCAACCATGCCCGAATCCCTGCCCTTCACCATTTCCGAGTACAGCCAGGGGGCCTTCAAGGACCGCGACATCCTGGCCATCCGCGAGGTCCCCCTGACCATCCGGCTGAACGGCCGGGAGGTGGTCACCCTGTTGTGCACCGGCAAGCACCCGGAGTTCCTGGCCGTGGGCTTTCTCAAGTCCGACGCCCTGCTCACCCGGGCCGACCAGATCGTGAGCGTCAAAATCGACGACCAGGGCGAGCGCATCCTGGCCGAGGTGCAGGTCTCCCACGACCCCTGGGACGGCCTGACCATGGAGCGGACCATCACCTCGGGCTGCGGCAAGGGCACCAATTTCGGCCGCAACGTGGCCACCATCTCCCAGCGCCGCCTGACCTCGGACCTCAAGGTCCGGCCGGACCAGATCCTGGCCCTGGTCGCGGAACTCCGGGAGCGCTCCACCCTGTACCGGGCCACCCGGGGCTGCCACAACTCCACCCTGTGCACCCCGGACACGATGCTCATCTTCCGCGAGGACATCGGCCGCCACAACGCCATTGACATGATCGTGGGCCAGTGCCTGCTGGAGGGCATCGACACCCGGGACAAGATGATCGTGTCCACGGGCCGGGTGGCCTCGGAAATCCTGCTCAAGGTGGCCCGCATCGGCGTGCCGGTCCTGGCCTCGGTAGCGGTGGCCACGGCCTTTTCCGCCTCCCTGGCCCGCACCGTGGGCCTGACCCTGGTGGGCAACGTGACCACGGACTCCTTCTGGGTCTACCACGACACCGGCCGCATCCAGGGGCTCGGGTCATGACCTGGACCTCGCCCCGACGCCAGACATCGAATCCGCAGAACATGGCGCCGCAAGAATGAATAATAAAATTAATTATTTCTTATTCTTGCGTCTTTACGAAAGACGCTGTTCCTTGCTGGCCCTGGCCCTCTGCCTGGCCTTGTTTTCCGGCCCGGCCCAGGCCCAAATGCTCCTCGGCCCGGACCAGAACCTGGACCGGACCATAGGCCAGTTCCTGGACCAGAAACCGGATTCGGACCAGGAGCCGCCCCTGTTCACGCCCGGCCAGACCGTGCCGGACCTGGACCTGCCCCCGGCCCTGGGCCGCATGGCGGTGAAAGCCCGCCGCCTGTCCGAGATCCCGGCCCGGATGGTCATCCTGAACCTCTCCAGCTATTTCTGCCCGCCCTGCCACCACGAGGCCGCCAATTTGAAGGCCCTGGCCGAACTCATCCAACGCCGCAAGCTCACGGCCGAGGTGGCCCTGGTCACGGTGTCCGTGGGCGACGGAGAGGAGGCCACGGCCCGGTTCATGGCCGAGCACCAAGCCGAGTGGACCTTCTACCCGGACCCGGATTTCGCGGCCCACGCCCTGCTTGGCGGCGGCCCGGTGCCCGCCTTCCTGATCCTGCGCCAGGGGGCCGCGCCCGTGGTCCTGGACTCCTTCATCGGCGAACTGACCGAGACCCCGGAGGCCTTCCTCAAGCGGGTCCTGGACCTGGCCAGCGGCCGATAAGCCTTATCGCTGCCTTCTTTTCCTGATTATTGCCGTTCCCCTTGTGCCGATTCGTGAGCAAGAGTAGAATGCCGGACGCCACCCTGGTTTGCCTGTAGACAACCCCTATTCCAGCCCAAGGACGCCCCATGACCTTTGATTTCGACACCCGCCTCCGCCACGTGGAAAAAAAGCTCGCGGAACTGGAGCACAAGGATTTCCTGCCCCCGGACCTGGTCCAACTGGTCAAGAAAACCGTGCTGCGCCAGCTTGAGGCCCGGCCCCTGGTGCGCCTGACCCTACCCGAACCCGGGGACCTGACCCCGGTGGACCGGAACCTCCTGGGCCAGCCCCTGCTGGACCGGGAACGCTTCCCCTTTGACCAGGAGCAGGCCCGGACCCTGTTTCAGGAGTTCCTGGACATCTTGGCCTCCCCGGGCGGGGTTACGGCCAAGGGAGCGGACATCATCCGCCAGGCCCTGGCCTCGGGCGAACTGGACCTGGACCGGACCTTCGCGGATTTCCTGCGTCAGGGCGAGGCGAGTCTCTCGGCCTGGTCCGAGCGGACCCCGGAAACCCCCCGGGCCATGCACTACCTGGTCCAGGCGTCCTTAAGCCCCTCCCTGGAGACCGTGGGTTTCGCCCTGAGCCAGAACCTGGGCCAGGCCCCGCGCCAGCACGGCCACTGCCCGGTGTGCGGCAGTCTGCCCTACATGGCCACGCTCAAGGAAAAGGAGGGCTTCCGCCTTCTGAACTGCTCGTTCTGCAAGGCCCAGTACCGGGTCCGCCGCCTGGCCTGCGTGTACTGCGACACGGCCGATCCGGACAAGCTGGCCTATTTCGACACGGGCGACAGCCAGGGCTTTCGCCTGGATGTCTGCAACGTCTGCCACCTCTACATCAAGACCATGGATTTTCGCAGCCTGGACCGGGTGGCCGTGCCCGAACTGGACGACCTGATCTCCCTGCCCCTGGATTTCCTGGCCCAGGGCCGAGGCTACAAGCGCCCGGTGCTCTCTTCCTGGGGATTTTAGGGGAAGGTCATGCAAGACGGCCTGGGCCGCACGGTCAACTACATGCGCATCAGCGTCACCGACCGCTGCAATCTGCGCTGCCTGTACTGCGCCAGCCATCCCACGCCCTTCATTCCCCACCCGGACATCCTGCGCTACGAGGAGATCCTCTCCCTCCTCGGCCTGGCCCGGGGCCTGGGCGTGGCCAAGATCCGGTTCACCGGGGGCGAGCCCTTTGCCCGCAGGGGATTCCCCGGGTTCCTGGAAACGGTTCGGGACCTCTACCCGGACCTGGACCTGCGCCTGACCACCAACGGGACCCTCATCGGGCCGCACATCCCCCTTTTGGTCCGCTCCGGAATCAAAAGGGTGAACATCTCCCTGGACACCCTGGATGCGGCCACCTTCCTGCGCATCACCGGCCAGGATCTGTTCGCCGAGGTGCGCTCGGCCATTGACCAGTGCCTCACGGCCAGGCTCAAGGTGAAGATGAACGTGGTGGCCATGAAAGGGGTCAACGACCAGGAGCTGCCCGCCTTCCTGGACCTGGCCCGGACCCATCCCCTGGACCTGCGCTTCATCGAATACATGCCCATCGGCGGGTCCTCGCGCTGGACCCCCTGGTCGGTCTGGCCGGCCGGGGACATCCTGGAGGCAGCCCAGAAGCTGGCCACGCTCACTCCGGTGGAAAGCCGGGCCGGGGACCGGGGACCGGCCCGGGTCTACGCCATCGAGAACGGCCTGGGCCGCCTGGGGCTCATCACCCCTTTGAGCTCCCATTTCTGCGCCACCTGCAACCGCCTGCGACTCACGGCCCAGGGCAATCTGCGCACCTGCCTGTTCTCGGACCGGGAATACCGCCTGCGGCCCCTGTTGCGCCATCCCAAACTGGGGCTTTCGGCTGTGGAGCGGGTCATCCGCCTGGCCGGAATGAAAAAGCCCCTGGGGTTCCGGCTTCTGGAAGAACGAAAAGGGGCCGAGCCCGTATGCCAGACCGAGATGTCGGCCATCGGGGGCTAGATTCCGGGCGCGTCAGCCTGGAGGACACCCCCCTCTTCCGCCTGTGCTGGCCCCGGGGCCAGCGCTTCTGCCCCCGCTGCCGGGGACTCAAAATCTACAGCCTGGCCGACGCCCGCCACCGCTGCGGGGCCTGCGGCTACACCTTCCGGGACCTGACCGGCCGCTGGATCGGCAACGGGGCCCTGACCCCGGGCCAGTGGATCGACCTGGCCGGTCTCTTCGCCCAGGAGGCCAGCGTGCTGGCCATGTCCAAGGCCCTGGCCCTGTCCTACAACACGGTCTACAAGGCGACCACGGCCCTGCGCTTCTCCCTGGCCGCCCAGTCCCTGGACGCCGGAACCCTCTTCGGCCCCGAGCACCTGGGCCGATTCCTGAAAGGCCGAAGGCTGGCGGTCCCGCCCCGGGACGAGGCTGGGCTGTCCCCCTCGGTCTTCGGCATTCTGGAAAAGCAGGGCTGGGTGTTCATCGACCTTCTGCCCCGGCTGGGGCCCGAGGACGTGTTCCATTTCGGCCTGCAATTCCACCTGCGCCTGGCCCGGCTTGGGTCCATGGTCTACACCGACCGCTACCGCCAGTACGACGGCCTCATCCTCTGCGCGGACGAGTCCCTGCCCCTGTACTCCATCCGCAAATCCCGCGACCCGGTCCATTTGGACCGCATGGGCGGGTTCTGGGATTTCGCCCGCAGCCGGATCAAGGTCTACAAGGGGGTGTCCCCGGGGCGCTTCCCCCTCTACTTGAAGGAGCTGGAATACCGGTACAACCACCGCAGCGAGGACCTCATCCCCCTGCTGCTCGACTGCCTCTGCGCATTTATGCCAGAATAGACATATATAACCTCCCAAAATCCTTCCTCTTTTTGTGCCGAATCCTGACGAAGACCCTTTTTTTTGCCTGAACCTTTCCAATGCCGTATGCGGCGTTCTATCGGCAAAATGTATGACCGAGGAGCGTCCATGCACCAGCAACCCGCCTCTTCACCACTGAGCCCCCTGGCCGCCCTGCCCTTTGCCGGGCTGGGTTTCGACCTGGGGCTGGCGGCGGACCAGGCTGGAGCGCTTGGGCTCATCCCCCTTGTCCCGCCCCGCGCGGACCTGGCCCTGGCCTGGCCCGCGCCCGTGGCCCGGACCTTCGGGTACGAGCTTTTGACCGCCCTGGGCCGCGAAATTCGGGGCCGCTAAGACCCCCAAACGTCAAAGGAGGACCAATGACCGTCACCCGCAGAAACTTCCTCAAACTCTCCGCAACCACGCTTGCGGCAGGCGCCTTCGGCGGCCTGGGCCTTTCCCTGGCCCCGACCGTGGCCAAGGCCCAGCGCATGAACCTGCGCAAGGGCAAAGAAACCACCACCATCTGCTCGTACTGCTCGGTTGGCTGCGGCCTCATCGTGACCACGGACGAGGCCACCAAGCGGGCCATCAACGTGGAAGGCGATCCGGACCATCCGATCAACGAGGGCGCGCTCTGCGCCAAGGGTGCGAGCATCTATCAGCAGGCCGAGAACGAGGCCCGCATCACCAAGGTGCAGTACCGCGCTCCGGGCAGCGACAAATTCGAGGAAAAGTCCTGGGACTGGGCCTTGACCGAGATCGCCAAGCGGGTGAAAGCCGTGCGCGACGAAACCTTCAAGGAAAAGAACGCCAAGGACCAGGTGGTCAATCGGGTCGAAGGCCTGGCCTCGGTCGGCTCGGCGGCCCTGGACAACGAGGAGTGCTGGATCTATCAGGCCATGCTCCGCTCACTCGGGCTGACATATATAGAGCATCAAGCCCGGATTTGACACAGCGCCACTGTAGCGGCTCTGGCAGAGTCGTTCGGACGCGGTGCGATGACCAATCACTGGATCGATTTCAAGAACAGTGATTGCATTCTGATCATGGGCAGCAATGCTGCCGAAAACCATCCCATCTGCTGGAAATGGGTCTTAAAGGCCCAGGAAAGCGGGGGCAAGGTCATCCACGTTGACCCGCGCTTCACCCGCACCTCGGCCCGGTCCGACATGTACGTGCCCCTGCGCTCGGGCTCGGACATCGGATTCTTGGGCGGCATGATCAAGTACATCCTGGACAACAAGCTGATCAACAAGGAATACGTCGATCTCTACACCAACGCCGCCTTCCTGGTGTCCAAGGATTTCGATTTCAAGGACGGGCTCTTCTCCGGCTACGACGCGGCGGCCAAGAAGTACGACAAGGCCAAATGGGCCTATGAGCTGGACGAGAACGGGGCCATCAAGACCGACCCGACCTTGAAGGACCCCCGCTGCGTGTTCCAGCTCCTGAAGAAGCACTACAGCCGGTACGACGTGAAGAACGTGGTCAAGATCACCGGCACCCCGGAAAAGCAGCTCCTGGCCGTGTACAAGACCTACGCGGCCACGGCCGCCCCGGACAAGGCCGGGACCGTGCTCTACGCCATGGGCTGGACCCAGCACACGGTGGGCGTGCAGAACATCCGGGCCATGAGCATCATCCAGCTCCTCCTGGGCAACATGGGCGTGGCTGGCGGCGGCGTGAACGCCCTGCGCGGCGAGTCCAACGTCCAGGGCTCCACGGACCAGGGCCTGCTCTTCCACATCCTCCCGGGCTATTTGCCCACGCCCCGGGCCACCCAGCCCGCTTTCGAGGACTACAAGAAGGCCATCACCCCCGTGTCCAAGGACCCCAAGAGCCTGAACTGGAAAAAGAACCAGCCCAAGTACGCCGTGAGCCTGGTCAAGTCCATGTACAAGGACGTCGAAGCGGACAAGGGATATGAATGGCTGCCCAAGCTCGACGCCGGGCAGGACGCCTCCTGGCTGACCCTGTTCGACAAGATGCTGGCCGGGACCTTCAAGGGTTTCTTCGCCTGGGGCATGAACCCGGCGGCCAGCGGGGCCAACTCCAACAAGACCCGCGAGGCCCTGACCAAGCTGGACTGGATGGTCAACGTCAACATCTTCGACAACGAGACCGCCTCGTTCTGGAGAGGCCCGGGCATGGACCCGGCCAAGATCAAGACCGAGGTCTTCGTGCTCCCCTGCTGCGTGTCCGTGGAAAAGGAGGGCTCCATCTCCAATTCCGGGCGCTGGATGCAGTGGCGTTACGCCGGTCCCACGCCCATGGGCGAGACCAAGCCCGACGGGGACATCATCTATGAACTGTTTATGAAAATCCGCGAGCTGTACCAGAAGGAAAAGGGCGCGTTCCCTGATCCCATCCTGGGCCTGAACGTGGACGACTGGGGCGACGGCCACGTCTTTGATCCGCACAAGGTGGCCAGGCTCATCAACGGCTACTACTTGAAAGACGTGACCGTGAAGAACCCGGACGGCACCGAGACGGTCTTCAAGGCCGGAACCCAGGTGGCCGCCTTCCCGGCGCTCAAGGACGACGGGTCCACCTGCTCGGGCAACTGGCTCTACTGTGGGTCCTACTCCGGCCCGGACAAGAAGGACAACAAGGCCGCCAAGCGCTCCACCGAGCAGACCCCGGAACAGGCCAAGGTGGGCATGTTCCCCAACTGGTCCTGGGCCTGGCCGGTGAACCGCCGGATCATCTACAACCGCGCCTCTGTGGACCAGGCGGGCAAGCCCTTTGCCCCGCAAAAGCCGGTCCTGGCCTGGGACGAGGCGGGCAAGAAATGGCTCATCGACATCGTGGACGGCGCGGGCAATCCCGGGGCCATCCATCCCTTCATCATGCAGGTGCACGGCCAGGGCGCGCTCTTTGGCCCGGGCCTGAACGACGGCCCCTTCCCGGAGTACTACGAGCCCCTGGAATGCCCGGTCACCTCGCACCCCTTCTCCAAGCAGTTGCAGAACCCCACGGCCATGACCTTTGCCGGGGAAGAGGCCAAGCGCACGGTCTGCGACCCGCGCTACCCCTTTGTGTGCACCACCTACCGGGTCACCGAGCACTGGCAGACCGGCGTGCTCACCCGCTGGCTGCCCTGGCTCATCGAGGCTGAACCCCAGATGTTCTGCGAGATGAGCGAGGAATTGGCCAAGCTGCGCGGCATCAAGAACGGGGAAAAGGTCATCCTGGACAATCCCCGGGGCAACCTCTGGGCCATCGCCATCGTGACCAAACGCTTCAAGCCCTTCCAGGTCATGGGCAATACCGTGCATGTGGTCGGCATCCCCTGGCACTACGGCTGGGTGTTCCCCAAGGACGGCGGCGACGCAGCCAACCTGCTCACCCCGTCCGTGGGCGACCCGAACACGGGCATCCCGGAAACCAAGGCCTTCATGGTCAATGTGAAGAAAGCCTAAGGAGGGCCGTCATGAAAGGAAAGACCTTCTTCATCGATCTGACCAAGTGCACGGCCTGCCGTGGCTGCCAGATCGCCTGCAAGCAGTGGAAAAAGCTCCCGGCTGAAAAGACCCGGAACATGGGTTCCCACCAGAACCCCCAGGATCTCTCGGCCATCACCTTGAAACTGGTGCGCTTCCAGGAAGTGGAAGTAGACAAGACCCTCCAGTGGCTGTTCTTCCCGGAACAGTGCCGCCATTGCGTGGACCCCTACTGCTGGGAGGCCGCTGGCGGGGATTCCCAGGACGCCATTGTCCACGACAAAGAGACCGGGGCCGTGCTCTTCACCAAGAAGACCGCGGAACTGGACTACGACATGATCCGGGGGGCCTGCCCCTTTGACATCCCGCGCATGGACGAGGCCACCAAGGTCATCTCCAAGTGCGACATGTGCAACGACCGGGTGCAGAACGGGCTCAAACCCGCCTGCGTGCAGACCTGCCCCACCGGGACCATGAACTTCGGGGACCGCGAGGACATGCTGAAACTGGCCGAGGAAGGCCTGGCCAAGGCCAAGGTCAAGTACCCCAAGGCCATGCTGGTCAATGTCAAGGAGGTGCGGGTGATCTTCCTGGCCCCCTTTGACCCCAAGCTGTACCACAAGACCATGATGGCCGAGGCCGGGCCGCAGATGTTCACCCGGCAGTCCCTGTTCGCGCAGTTGTTCAAGCCCGCGCGGGCCATGTTCACCTAAAAAACGGATTCAACTCCATCCTTGCAAGGGGCCGCCGGGGACGAAAGTCTCCGGCGGCCTCGAATTTTGTGAGGGGAAGGTTGGATCAGGCGCGCAGTACGGCCGGAGAAATCGAGGCCAGGTCCGCGCATCCGGTCAAGCGCATGGCCTGGGCCAGTTCCGCCCCCATCCGGGCCAGGACAGCGGCCACGGCCTGGCTCCCACCGCCCACGGCAGCCACGGCCAGGGGACGGCCGACCATGACCGCGTCCGCGCCCAGGGCCAGGAGTTTGAGCACGTCCGCGCCCGAGCGCACCCCGCCGTCGGCCAGGACCGGAATACGTCCAGCCACAGCCTGGGCCACTGCCGGAAGGACCTCGGCCACGCCCGGGGTATGGTCCAGGACCCGGCCCCCGTGGTTGGAAACCACGATGGCGCTGGCCCCGGCCTGAACAGCCGTCCGGGCCTCGTCCGGGGTCATGATCCCCTTGAGGATGAATGGGAAAGGATATGCGGACACCAGCGCGGCCAGTTCCGGCCCGGTGCGGGAGACCACCGGGCGGCCCATATCGGTCAAGGCCGTGAACCCGATGCCCTCCAGGTCCAGGCCCAGGACCCGAACTCCCAGCCGGGCGGCCTGATCCAGTTTGGGCAGCAGCTCGGCATCGGCCCAGGGCTTGAGAAAGGGGATGACCTGGCCCGGTTTTTCAGCCAGGGCGGCCCAGGCCGCCTCCTCCACCTCGGGCGTGGCCCCGTCCCCGGTACAGCCCAGGGTCCCGACCGCCTCTGCCCCGTCCAGGAGCGCGGCCACCAGGGCCTCTTCGGACACGGCCCCGCCCAGATTGAATGCGGCCCCGGCCATGGGCGCGGCCAGGATGGGCAGGGTCAGGGGAAACCCGAGAAAATCAAGGCCGGTGTTCGGACAGGAAGAGTGGTGCAGGGTCCGCAGGTTCAGCCGCACCTGGGCCAGGGCCTGGACATTGGCCCGGAAGGACTCCCCGGTCCCGACCCCGCCCAGGCCCGGAACCCCGCTCGGGCAACGCGCCCCGTCGCAGACCCGGCAGGCGGCGCAGACCCCGGCCAAGGCCAGACGGGCCACGCGCCGTGCGTCCTGCTCCGGGTCGCTCATGGCCGAGGGTTCCCGATCTGGCGGCCGGATTCCCGCAGCAGGCGGCAGGCGTGACACTCCCCGCAAGGATAGGCCTGGCCGTCTTTCAGCACCGGGCGGCGGCAGGTCCAGGCCAGTTCCAGAAGCTCCGAGGGCATGGCGGCCATGATCTCCACCTTGGTCAGTCCGACCAGGGGCTCGGCCAGGTCGGCCTTGAGCCTGCCACCGTGGTCTACGCTGTCGCGCAGGGCCTCCCAGACCCGCTTGGGCACGCCCCGGGTCATGCGGTCGATGACCTGGGGGCGCTTTAAGTCGTCGGAGGTCCAGCCCACGGCCACCTGCACGGATTCGGCCTGGAGGTTGGGGGCCACCCGGGTGGCGGCCAGGAAATACACGTCCGAGTCCCAGCCGATGTACCGGGGCAGGGACATGCACTCAAAGGCCGAGGTGGAGAACCCGAAGGGCCGGTACAGGGCCTGGCAGCGCTCGACAATGGCCTTGCAGGCGGCCAGCTCCTGCTGCCAGCGGTTCTCCAGCCGGTTCATGATGGAGATGTGGTGGGCGTGCACCGGATTTTCAGTGCGGGTCAGGTAATGGTGGAGCATGGCCGCGCTGTCCACCCCGCCCGAGAGCAGGACCAGAATGGTGTCCATCGCGGCCCTCCTTGGTCATAGCCCAGACAGTCCGGGCCGGGGCGTTTGCGGTCGCGCCCCGGCCGTCCCATCCTGGACTAGAATTTCTCCTGCACGGCCTTGGCCACGGCCTCGGGGGTGAACCCGTACTTCTTGGCCAGGAGCCCGGCCGGGGCCGATTCGCCAAAATGGGTCAGGCCGATGACCAGCCCGTCCAGACCGGCATAGGCGTACCAGCCCTCGGGCCGTCCGGCCTCGATGGCCACCCGGGCGCGCACAGACGGAGGCAGGACCGCCTCCTTGTACTCCTTGGGCTGGGCCTCGAACAGCTCCACGCTGGGCATGCTCACCAGGCGCATCTTGCGACCGGGCAAAAGCTTCATGGCCGCCTTGGCCAGGGCCACTTCCGAGCCTGCGGCGATGAAGATGAGTTCAGGGGTCCCCTCACAGTCCGAGAGGATGTACCCGCCCTTTTCCGGGCCGCCCACGAGGTTCGGATGCTCGGCCGGGTCCAGGACCGGCAGGCCCTGGCGGGTCAGGATCAAGCAGGAGGGCCGCGTGTCCTGGGTCAGGGCGATGGCCAGGCAGGCCGCGGTCTCGTTGGCGTCGGCCGGGCGCAGGACCAGGAGGTTGGGAATGAGCCGGAGCGAGGCCACGTGCTCGATGGGCTGGTGGGTCGGCCCGTCCTCGCCCAGGTGGAAGGAGTCGTGGGTGAACACGTAGAGCACGGGCAGTTCCTGGAGCGCGCTCATGCGGATGGCGTTGCGGCAGTAGTCCGAGAAGGTCAGGAAGGTGGCCCCGAAGGGGATGAGCCCGCCGGACAGGGCCATGCCGTTCAAGATGGTGGCCATGGGGAACTCGCGCACCCCAAAGGCCAGGTTGCGACCCAGGCGGTTGTCCGCGCTGAAATTGCCCTGGGCCTCGCGGAATTTCTCGGTCTGGTTGGAGGGGTCCAGGTCAGCGGACCCGCCCACCAGACCCGGCAGGGCGTCCATGACCTGGCCCAGACATTTGCCCCAGGCCACCCGGGTGGCCACTTTCTCGCCCGGGGTGAAGGCCGGACGGCCCACATTCAGGGTGTGCCGGGGGGCGTTCATCTCGGAATAGGTCCGGGCAAAGGCCGGGTCCTTGGCCTGACGCGCGGTCAGGGCCTTCTTCCAGGCCGTGGCCTCCTGGCCCAGGGCCGGGAAACGGGCCTGGAAATGCTCCAGCGCCTCCTGGGGGGAGTAAAAGGTCTGGTCCTCGGGCAGTCCCAGGAGCTTCTTGGTGGCCGCGATCTCCTCGGGAGGCAGGGGAGCGCCGTGGGTGCAGGAGTCGCCCTCCATGCAGGCCGTGCCCTTGGCGATGACCGTGCGGCCGATGATCAGGGTAGGTCTGGCCGTCTCGGCCCGGGCCGTATCCAGGGCCTTGTGGATCTGGGCGTGGTCATGGCCGTCGATGTTTATGACCTGCCAGCCCAGGCCCGCGAACACGGCCGGATAGTCCGTGGCGTCGGCCCGGCTGGTAGGTCCGGCCAGTTGGACCTGGTTGGAGTCGTAGAACACGATGAGTTTGTTCAAGCCCCACAGACCGGCCAGGGCTGCTGCGCCGAACACCACGCTCTCCTGGAAGTCCCCGTCCGAGGCCAGGGCGTAGACGTAATGGTCGCAGACCTCCGAACCGAGCCTGGCCCGTTTGATGGTCTCGGCCACGGCCATGCCCACGGCCATGGCCAGGCCCTGGCCCAGGGGGCCGGTGGTGGCCTCCACGCCCGGGGTGAGGTGGTGCTCGGGATGGCCGGGGGTGCGGCTGCCCAGTTGGCGGAAGGCCTTCAAATCCTGGGTGGACAGGAGCCCCTGGAGGTGGAGCAGGCTGTACAGAAGCATGGACTCATGCCCGGCCGAGAGCACGAAGCGGTCGCGGTTGAACCAGGCCGGGTCGCCGGGGCTCACGCGCAGATAGTCCTTGAAGAGAATGGCCGCGTAGTCGGCCGAGGACATGGCCCCGCCCGGGTGGCCGGAATTGGCCGCAGCCACGCCGTCCATAACCAGGCCCTTGATGACCGCGACAACCATCTGATCTTTATCCAGGGGGAGGCTCATGGCAGGAAGGTCTCCTTTATTCGGTGATGTCTTCGATGAGGTTGATGCGCCGCAGATGCCGGTCTCCCTCGAATTTCGTGTTCAGAAAGGCGTCCACCACGCCCTCGGCCAGCCCGAATCCGAGGACCCGTTCGCCCAGGCACAGGATGTTGGCGTTGTTGTGCGCCCGGGCCATGCGGGCCAGGTACTCGTTGGTGCACACGGCCGCGCGCACCCCCCGGAAGCGGTTGGCGGCCATGGACATGCCCAGGCCCGTGCCGCAGATGAGGATGCCCAGGCCGCTTAAGCGCACGTGTTCGGCCACCTTGCGGGCGTAGATGGGATAGTCGCAACTCTCGGAGCATTCCGGCCCCACGTCCAGGACCTTGATCCCTTTCTCCCACAGGAACTTGACCAGGTGGGTCTTTAAGGCAAAACCGCCGTGGTCGGACCCGATGACGATCTTCTTGGTGGGCATGAATATTTCTCCTTGGGCCGGGTGGGCGGTTTGTCGCCCGCTCATGTCACGTTCCGGAATTCGCCAGTCTTTTGATCGCACGCAAGAATAAGAAATAATTATTCTTATTCTTCATTCTTGGTTTGGTTATGTTTCTGGAATGCCACTCTAGGCCCGGTCCAGGCCCCAGGCCTTGATCCGGGCGGCCACGTAATGCTCCCGCCGCTGGCGGCGGTCCTGGGCCAGCCGGTTGATCTCCTCTTCCAGAAAGGCGGCCTGACGGCCTGCGGACTGGCGGTCCTCCTCGGACGCGGCCGTGCGTTTCCTGGACCGCTCCTGCTCCATGCGCTTGGCCAGTTGCCTGGTCTCCAGGCCGCTCACGGCCTCGCGCAGGAGCCATTTCATCTCGCTCAGCCAGACCTTGAGCCCGAAGCTCACGCAGTCCAGAAGGGTGTTCACGCCCCGGGACTCGGTCTCCGGGGGGAAGGAGGGGGCATTGCTCATGGTTGGGTCCTCGTGTCTTGGGACGGGCCGACCCCGTCGCCGGACTGTTCGAGCCGCATCAGCCCGATCTCGTCCAGGAAAATGACCTCGGTGTCCACCGGCAGGGGCAGCTTGAGACCGGCCAGGGGCCAGGACTGGTTCTTCATCTCCAGGGACTTGATGCGCAGCACGGCCTTCTCCTCCCCGGGCAGGTCCAGGTCCAGCTTGCGGGCCATGCCCCCGGCCTCGCCTAAGTCCGGGTATTCCGAAAGGGTCAGGGTCCAGGGCTGGGACATGGGTCCGGCCAGGCGCACGGGCCGAGCTTGCGCATCGAGCACCATCACCGAGGCCCGGCTGTCGTCCAGGGAGAAGCCGACCCCGTCGGGTGCGGTCAGGGCCGAGGCGTAGTCCTTGGGCACGAATCCGCTCAGGTCCCCGGAGAGCAGGCTGGCCAACTCCCGCAGGTTGAAGGGAAAAGGCAGGCCCAGGGCGCGCTGGCCCAGGATGGCGTCGGTGTGGGTGTAGGCCCGGCCGTCGCCCGGGAAATAGGCCACCCAGAGCTGCCCGTCGTCGCGGAAATGGGACAGGGAGGCCCCGATGCCTGCGGTCACGTCCAGGCGCAGGGGGTAGGCGTAATTGCCCCAGAAGGACAAAAGGGTGCGGTTGCCGCGCTTGGGCGTGGAATAGAAGAGGCTGGCCGTGATTTTGAAGGACTGGGCCTTGGTCCCCTGGGCGTACTGTTGCTGGAAGCGCGCCCACAGGGCCGGAGCCGAGGCCGGGGTCTCCCCGATGCGGGGCGAGGTCCCGGCGCAGCCGGTCAGCAGGGCCAGCATCAAGACGACCACAAGCCCGGGAAGGAGGGCTGGCAGGAGGGCGGGTAGGACCGCAGGCACGGGCGTCCGGCCGGGCAGACGGGCAGGCAGACGGTCAGGCAGATCGGCCGTCCTGAAGCGGGTCAGGCCGATCTTGCGGGGCCTGCGCGCCGGAAAAGCGAGGCGCAATGTGGTCATAATCCCTTGATCTTCTGCTTGATCTGGTCCTCGTGCTCGCTTTTCAGCTTGAGGGCCTTGCGGAAGCCCTTGAGGGCCTCGTCCTTCTTGCCCATGGCCTTGGCGATGTCCCCGTAGTGCTCCCAGACCGTGGGGTCATCCACCGTGGCCGCCCGGCGGATTTCCTGCCAGGCCGCGTCCAGTTTGCCCTGCCGGAAATAGACCCAGGCCAGGGAGTCCTGGATGAAGGCGCTGTCCGGCTTCTGGCTCAAGGCGTTCTTCACCAGGACCAGGGCGCGGTCCAGGTCCCGGCCTTCCTCGGCCAGGGTGTAGCCCACGTAGTTCAAGGCGTCCGGGTTGTCCGGGTCCTTGGCGATGATGCCTTCCATGACCTCCATGGCCCCCGCCCGCTCACCGGTCTTGTCCAGCAGAACGCCCTTGCGGTACAGGATTTCGAGGTCCTCGGGCCACTGGGCCAGGACCTCCTCCAGCCGGGCCAGGGCCGGGCCGAACTCGCGCTCCTCTTCGTACACCCCCACCTCGGCCAGGAGGATGTCCCGGCTGTGCGGGAAACGGGCCTTGGCCGCCTGGGCCAGGTCCAGGGCCTCGGCCTTGCGGCCGAGCACGTGCAGGAGGTGGATGCGAAAGACCAGGCTGCGTTCGGCCAGAGGGCTGGTATCCGGAACCTGGGTCATGAAGCCCAGGGCCTTTTCCGGGTTGTTCTCGCCCTCAAAGGCGATGGCCGCGCGGTAGAAGAGGATCTCCGGCCGGGTCTGGCCCTGGGAGTCCAGTTCGTCCAGCACGGCCGAGGCCTGGGCGTAGGCCTTCTTGTTCAGGAAGAGCTTGGCCGCCTCCAGCAGAAAGGAGGAGGTCTTGGAGCCCCGGGTGGCCAGTTCCAGGGCCTTGGCCGGATTGTTCATCTCCAGGTTCAGGTGGATGAGGCGCAGGCGCACCTCCGGAGACGGGTCGCCCAGGCCGAGCATGCGCTCGTAGGCCTTTTCCGCGCCCGAGAGATCCTTGTCCATCTCCAGGACATAGGCCAGTTCGGCCAGGGTCTCCACGGAATCCGGCTCCAGGGCCAGGGCCCGCTCCAGCACGGCCCGGGCCTTGCGGGAGTCCCCGGTCTGGGCCAAGGCCCGGCCCATGAGCTGCAGGACTTCCAGGTCCTGCCGATCCGCGGGGATCTTTTCCAGGATGCTCAAGCCCTTGGCCGGATCGTTCTTGTCCACGGAGAGCCGGGCCAGAAAGACCGTGGCGGCCAGGTCGTCGGGGTTGGCCGCCAGGTATTCCTCCAGAACGCTGGCCGCTGCGTCAAAGCGCTGCTCGGCATTGTACAGATTGACCAGGCTCAAGAGCAGGTTCTTGTCCCCGGGGAAGCGCTCCAGGCCCTCCTTGACGATGGACTTGGCCGTGCCGATCTGCTGGCGGTTGAGCAGGTACAGCCCGGCCTTCTCCAGATAGAGGGAGGGCTGGGGCTGGATGGCCATGAGCTGGTCCAGGGCCTCGGCTGCGGACTTCTGCTCTTCCAGCAGTTGGTCCATGCCGTCCTTCTCCATGGGGCTCCCGAGCAGCCGCTGCATGCGGTGGAAATGATCCAGGAAGGAGAGGTAGGCCAGGGAGGCCTTGGCCGACTCGCTCATGGGCATGGCCCGGCGCGGCAGGGCCTGGCCGTTGTTTACGGTCGGCTTGGCCCCCTGCACCGCGCACCCGGTCAGGGACAGGGGGGCCAGGGACAGGAGGGCCAGCCCCAGACAGGCCGCGCGTACAACCGGGGAAAGAACCGAAGATTTCATATGGTGGCGTTCCTTG
This sequence comes from uncultured delta proteobacterium, assembly GCA_903835685.1. GTDB lineage: Bacteria > Desulfobacterota > Desulfovibrionia > Desulfovibrionales > Desulfovibrionaceae > CAILNX01. The sequence continues at coordinate 15,072 of CAILNX010000039.1, read as the reverse complement.
CGCCGGTCCCCTGAAGGACCGGGCTCACTCCGCATGCTTGAGCCAATCCCGGGAGAAGTCCTTGAGCTGGTCTTGCAGGTGATGTTTGAGTTTTTCCAGGAGGCGGGCCTCGATCTGACGCACCCGCTCCCGGGTCACGTTGTAGCGCTGGCCGATCTCCCGCAGGGTGGTCGGGGAATCCGAGAGCAGGCGCTCGCGCAGGATGACCAGCTCCTTGTCCGTGAGCGTGGGCTCGAGCGTCTTGATGTGCCGCTCAATGAGCCGGGCCACCTCCTGCTCGCCCAGGATGTCTTCGATCCCAGGTCCCAGGGAAGGCAGAAAGTCCAGGCGGGTGGCGTCGGAATCCTCGCTCAAGGTGATGTTCAGCGACAGGTCGTTCTTGGCCATGCGCTGGTCCATCTCCTCGATGTCGTGCTCGCTCACGTTCAGGCTTTCGGACAGGTCGGCCGAGGTAGGGTCGAACCCCTGGGTGCGCAGGCGCTGGCGTTCCTTGTTCAGGTTGTAGAACAGCTTGCGCTGGGTCTGGGTGGTCCCGATCTTGACCATGCGCCAGTTGTCCATGATGTATTTCAGGATGTAGGCCTTGATCCAGAAGGCGGCGTAATAGGAAAACTTGATGCCCTTGTGCGGATCGAATTTCTGCACGGCCTTCATGAGCCCCACATTGCCCTCCTGGATCAGGTCCAGGGCGTTCTGCATCCAGCGGCGCTGGAAGTCCATGGCGATGCGCACCACCAGGCGCAGGTGGGAGGTGACCAGGCGGAAGGCCGCTTCCTGGTCGTTCTCCTCGAGCACCCGCTTGGCCAGGGCGAACTCCTCCTCCGGGGCCAGCATGGGAAAGCGGGCGATCTCCCGAAGGTAGAGCTGGAGCGGGTCCCGGGGAACCACCGCCGAGCGGGGGGCCGGGGCCGGGAGCAGGAACTCGGGCTCTTCCTGGGCCAGGGGATCTTTGTCCGGGGTCGCGTCCGGGTCATCCCCGTTCGCTTCCCAGGCCGCGTCCTCTTCCAGGATCAGCTCCGGGGTGATCTCCTCCTCGGCCTCGGACTGCGCCGCTTCCTCGCGCGCGGCGTCGTCCTCCTCGGGAGGCATGCTTTCGAGTTCCTTGTCTTTCATGTGCTGTCCGGCGGGCTTGGTCGTCGTGTCGGACGGCCTCATGGTTTGTCGAAGGGCGGAGAGTATAATTTTTATTTGTCCTTTTCAATCGTTTCGATTAGTGCGGATGCAGGGCGCCCGGTCTTCCGGGCCATACAAAATCTCCTTTTCTGGAAACATGTTGGAGTACCCCGTGCCTGATTTTCGGTCCATCCTGCGCGATTCACGCGTGTATATTTTCGACGGCGGCTATGGCGCGCTCATGCCCCAGAGGGGCCTTGCGCCCGGCCAGTCCCCGGAACTCTTCGGGCTTTCGCGCCCCGAGGTCATCGCGGGCATGCACCGGGAATTCATGGAGGCCGGGGCCGATGTCCTGACCACCAACACCTTTGGGGGCACCTCCTTCAAGCTCGGACTGGGGGTTCACGTCTACGACCTGAACCGGCGCATGGCCGAGGTGGCCCGAAGCGTGGCCGGGGACCGGGCCTTTGTGGCCGGGAGCGTCGGCCCCACGGGCCATTTCGTGGAGCCCCTGGGCGAGCTGACCTTCCGGGAGCTGGTGGCGGCCTTCAAGGAGCAGATCAGGGGCCTGGTGGACGGCGGCGTGGACTTGATCCTGGGCGAGACCCATTTCGATCTGGCCGAGGCCCGGGCCGTGGTCATCGCCGCCCGGGAGGTCTGCGACCTGCCCGTGGGCGTGTCCATGACCTTTGAGTCTGGCCATGCCTTGACCGGGGCCTCGCCCCAGACCTTCATCGACGCCATGCTCAACCTGGGCGCGGACTTTGCCGGGACCAACTGCGGCCTGGGTCCGGACCAGCTTAAGCCCGTGGTCGCGGGCATGCTGGCCCGCATCGGCCTGCCCCTTCTGGTCCAGCCCAACGCCGGACTGGCCCAGCTCGACGACTCCGGCCGCACGGTCTTTCCCTTGCAGCCCGAGCCCTTTGGCGCGGGCACGGCCGCCTTCCTGGACCTGGGCGTGAAATTCGTGGGCGGATGCTGCGGGTCCACCCCGGCCCATATCGCGGCCTTGCGGCAGGCCGTGGGCCAGCGCCACTTCGTACGGCCCGAGGCCTCGGACACGGCCGCGCCGGTCATCACCAGCCGCTCCCTGTCCACGGCCCTGGGCTTTGGCCATCCCCTGGCCATCATCGGCGAGCGCATCAATCCCACGGGCAAGAAGGTCCTGGCCGCCGAACTCCAGGCCGGGAGCCTCACCGAGGCCCTGCGCCTGGCCTCGGAGCAGGTGGACCTGGGAGTCGCGGCCCTGGACGTGAACGTGGGCGCGCCCATGGTCAACGAGGTGGAGATTCTGCCGGTCCTGGTCAAGGCCCTGGTCTCGCGCTTCCAGATCCCTTTAAGTCTGGACTCCACCAATCCCGAGGCCATCGAGGCCGGACTGTGGGTCTATCCGGGCTCGGCCCTGGTCAATTCCATCAGCGGGGAGCCCGGCCGCATGGAGCGTCTGGGCCCCCTGTGCAAGAAATTCGGCGCTCCCTTCATCCTGCTCCCCTTGCAGGGCAAAAAACTGCCCTTCACCTCGACCGAGCGCCTGGCCATCATCGAGAACCTGCTCAAGGAGGCCGACGACCTGGGCATCCCCCGGCGGCTGATCATGGTGGACGCCCTGGCCCTGACCGTGTCCTCCCGGCCCGACGCGGCCCTGCACTGCCTTCAGACCATCCGGCACTGCCGGGAGAAATGGGGCCTGGCCACGGTGGTGGGCCTGTCCAACATCTCTTTCGGCCTGCCCGCGCGCGAACTCTTGAACACGGCCTTTGTGACCATGGCCGCCCGCGAGGGCATGAGCGCCTGCATCGCCAACCCGGGCTCGGCCCGTTTGCGCGAGGCCCTGGCCGCCAGCGAGGTGCTCCTGGGCCGCGATCCCCAGGCCGGGGCCTTTATCGCCGGATACGCCAACTGGAAGGCCGGTTCTCTTCAGGCCTCGGGCGCTGCGGCCTCGCCTGCGGCCGGGACCCCATCCGGGTCGTCCGTCCCGCTCACCCTGCGCCAGGCCGTGGTCAAGGGCGCCCGGGACTCCATCCTGGCCCTTCTGGACGCGTGCTTGGCCGAAGGGGCCAAGCCCTTTGACCTGGTGCACGGCCAGCTCATCCCGGGCATCATGGACGTGGGCGAGAAATACGAACGCCGGGAATATTTCCTGCCCCAGCTCATCCTGTCCGCCGAGACCCTGCAGACGGCCATGGGCCGCTTAAATCCCCTGCTGGAGCAGTCCGGGGAAAACGCCAAGCGGCCGAAGGTGGTCATGGCCACGGTGGAGGGGGACATCCACGACATCGGCAAGAACATCGTCTGCCTGCTGTTGCGCAACCACGGATTCGAGGTGGCCGACCTGGGCAAGGACGTTCCGGCCCTGACCATCGTGGATCAGGCCCAGGCCCTGGGCGCGTGCGTCATCGGGCTTTCGGCCCTGATGACCACCACCATGGTGCGCATGGAGGAGGTGGTCCGCCTGGTGGCCGAGCGCAAACTTCCCACCAAGGTCATGGTCGGCGGGGCCGTGGTCACCGAGGCCTTCGCGGCCGCCATCGGGGCCCACGGCTATGCGGCCGACGCCGTGGGCGCGGTGAAGACGGCCAGGGAACTGGCCGGGTAAGAGGGTCGCGGGAGGGAGGCGGGGCCTGCGGGCTCTCCCCTTTGGGCCGGGGCCTTGGGCTGGAAGCCCTCACTCTCCCTGGAGGCAGATGCGCTCCAGCACGTTCATGATCGGCCCGAAGAAGTAGATCCCCGTGGATTCCTTTCGGGACAGGGTCGATATGCCGACCACGTTGCCGTTTGCGTCCACCAGCGGCCCGCCGCTGTTCCCGGGATTGATCGTGGCGTCCGCCTGGACCCAGTCCTCGCCCATCCTGCTCCTGCTGACCGTGCTGACAATACCCTTGGTGACCGTTCCGGACAGCTTTATTTCCTTTGGCGAGCCCACCGCATACACCTCTTCGGCCACCTGGACCGGCTCCTGGCGGATTTTGAGCGGCGGCCGGGCCAAGCCCCGCACCTCTATGGCCGCGACATCCCGGCGGAAGTCGCGGAACAGGACCCGGCCGGTGTATTGTTTCCCGTCATGGGTGATCACCCGCGCCTCGTCCAGGTCGCCCACCACGTGCCGGTTGGTGAGCACCAGCCCGTCGCCGGACACGATGAATCCCGATCCGTGTCCGCCGCCGCACTGGACCGTGACCACGCTCTTTTGCACCCCGGCCATGGGCCGCTTGTCGCCGGGTTTGGCAAACTCCACCCTGTAGCCGTCCAGGACCGTGCTGTTGCATGCCTTGGCCCTGGCCTGCTCCGCCCGGCTCAGGGTGGCGTTTTCGGCCGGGATCGCGATCACCTGCTGGAACACCTGGTCCGCGAGCAGGCCGTGCAGGGAGTTGATGAAGGCCTGCAACGCGGCCTCCTTGACGTTGCCGGCGGTAAACGTGGCGTTCGCCGCCCCCCGGAAGCTTTTCTTGTAGACCGTCTGCTGCTCGATCTCGTTGAACACCTGCCATTCGACATCCACGAGCGCGACGCCGCGCCCCTCGCGCCTGTTGCCGAACGCAATCATCGGATAGCATATTTCCTGATAGAGGCTCGTCACCAGCCCGCCGATGGCCAACTCGCTGTGCACCTCCTTGCTCTTCTCGAAAAGGTCGGTCGGGTTTCCCACCACGTTGTAATTGCGCCTTTTCAATTCGTCATGGAACTCGCTGATGAATTCCTCGTCGGTAAGATTGGCCTTGCCTCCCTTCCAGGTCAGCTTGCCGCATTCTCCGCAGGCGAGCCCGCAACGGAGGATGCCGGCGTCCGCCTCCCTGGGAAGCCTCACCACGATCTTGCTCAGCTTCAGCCGCCGGGTTTTCACCCCGTCCGGAATCTCCACGGGCTCGTATGGTTCGGGCCTGACCTTGGGCAATCCGCATCCCGCCGCCAGCAGGATGGCCAAAAACACGACCGCGACCAGACCCCTTTTCACCTCGAAACCCATGGCTTCCTCCTTGCCGCCAGCGGCGGCGTCTCCCGGCGCGGCCCGGATAGGCCGAGCCGGGCTCAGGACCCGTTCCGCGGCCCGGCCCCGACCGGCATCGCGGGTCTGGGGGCGACCCCTTCATCCCCTGAAATATTCTGCCCAGTCCGTATGTTCTTGGGGGTGATAACCGGCCAGATACATATGGCCGAACCTATCACAAACACCGCGAGTTGTACAGGCGGGCTTGCCCTGGCTTTGCCCCCAGCCGTCCCCGTTCCTCCCACCAACCCTTGCCTGACCCGCAAGGCTCTGGTACAGTACGGCCTCACCGCGAGGGGCCGATCCCTCGGGCCGTGAAGGAGACTTTGGCGTGATCCATTTCCAAGGCGTGAACAAGTTTTACGGGGACTTCCAGGTCCTGAAAAATATCAATCTGCACATCAAGCAGGGCGAGGTGGTGGTGGTCTGCGGGCCTTCGGGCTCGGGCAAGAGCACCCTCATCCGCTGCGTGAACCGGCTGGAGCCCATCGACGAGGGCGAGATCGTGGTGGACGGGGTGAGCCTTTCCGACCCCCGGGTGAACCTGCCCATGCTCCGGGCCGAGATCGGCTTCGTGTTCCAGCAGTTCAACCTCTACCCGCACATGACCGCCCTGGAGAACATCCGCCTGGCCCCCATGCACGTGCGCAAGACCTCCCGCCAGGAGGCCGAGACCCTGGCCATGGAGCTTCTGTCCAAGGTGAACATCCCGGACAAGGCCTACGCCTACCCGGCCCAGCTCTCGGGCGGCCAGCAGCAGCGGGTGGCCATCGCCCGGGGCCTGGCCATGCGCCCCAAGATCATGCTTTTCGACGAACCCACCAGCGCGCTCGACCCGGAAATGATCGGCGAGGTCTTAGACGTCATGCGCAACCTGGCCCGGGAGGGCATGACCATGGTGGTGGTCACCCACGAGATGGGCTTTGCCCGGGAAGTGGCCGACCGGGTCATCTTCATGGACGAGGGCATGCTCATCGAGGAGAACACCCCGGACGCATTCTTCACCAGCCCCAAGCACGAGCGCACCAAATTATTCTTGAGCAAGATTTTGAGCCACTAGGATGGTGGATGGCCCCGGCCTTCAGTGGGCCGAGGCTTGGCATACGCGGCAACCGTATCAACCCGTGAAGTCAAGGAGGAGACGATGTTCAAGAAAGTGTGGACCCTGATGGCCCTTGCGGCCCTCCTGCTGATCGTGGCCGCCCCGGCCCAGGCTGGCAAAACCTGGGACCAGATCCAGAAGTCCAAGGAATTGCGCGCGGCCATGCTCACCACGGGCAAGCCCTTCGGCTTCCACGACGACAAGAACGAATGGGTGGGCTTTGACGTGGACATGGCCCAGGAAATCGCCAAGCGCCTGGGCGTGAAGTTCGTGCCGGTCAAGGCCGACAACAACACTCGCATCGAATTCCTGGTCACCGGCAAGGCCGATCTGACCCTGGCCAACATGACCCACAAGCGGGCCCGGGAAGAGTCCATCGACTTCTCCATCACCTACTTCTTCGACGGCCAGAAGATCCTGGCCCCCAAGGGCAAGTTCAAGGAGTTGAAGGACTTCGTGGGCAAGAAGATCGGCACCATGCAGGGCACCACCTCCGAGGTCAACCTGCGCAACCTGCTCAAAGGCCTGGGCGACAAGAACCCCAACGTGGTCTCCTACCAGGACGAGCAGGCCTGCTTCTCGGCCCTGGAAAAGGGCATCATCGACGCCTGGAGCACGGACAGCACCCTGCTGCTGGGCTACGCGGTCCAGGCCCCGGGCAAGTATGAGCTGGTGGGCGACTTCTTTGCCGACGAGCCCTACGGCATCGGCCTGCCCCACGACGACTCCAAGTGGCGCAACACCGTGAACGCCCTGCTCCAAGACATGTTCAAGGACGGGACCTACGAGAAGATATACAACAAGTGGTTCGGGCCGGACAGCCCGTATCCCATGCCCCTGACCCGCAAGATCGAGATGTGGCCCTAACCTGACCCGACACTGACGAAGAACCCGGAGAGCATACGCCCTCCGGGTTCTTCTTTGCCGGAAAATACTGAGCATGATCCGACATTACCTGGAAAAGACCTGGGTCCAGTATCTGGTCCTGGCCCTCCTGGCCTTATCGGCCGTGGGCTATTTCGTCTTCGTCTTCCACTTCGGCTACGGCTACCGCTTCGACTGGACCGTGCTGTACAAGGAAAACCCCTCCTACGGCGAGGTCCTGGGGCACCTGCTCATCGACGGCCTGGCCCTGACCCTGGCCATCTCGCTCGGCAGCGCGGCCCTGGCTCTGTTCCTGGGCACGGTCTTCGGCCTGGCCCGGCTCTCGAAGTTTCGGCCCCTGTCCCTGACCGCCACGGTGTACGTGGAGTTCTTCCGCAACACCCCGCTCCTGGTCCAGCTCTTCTTCTGGTATTTCGCCCTGCCCATGGGCCTGCCCGAGGACTTGAGGCGCGTGCTTTACGACATCCGCCTGGACCTCTGGGGGCTGCCGGTCAATTTCGAATTTCTCACGGCCACGGTGGGACTGGGCATCTACACCGGCGCGTTCATGGCCGAGATCATTCGCGCGGGCATCCAGTCCATTCCCAAGGGCCTGCTGGAGGCGGCCTTCTCCTCGGGCTTAAGCTTCACCCAGACCCTGCGCAAGGTGGTCCTGCCCCTGGCCTTTAGAGCCATCATCCCGCCCTTGGGCAGCGAGTTCTTGAACAACATGAAGAACTCCTCCCTGGCCATGGTGGTGGGCGTGCCCGAGCTGTGCTGGAGCGCCCAGCAGATCAAGGCCCTGACCTTCAAGGGCTTCGAGGCCACCACGGCGGCCACGGTGATCTACCTCTCCCTGTCCCTGTCCATGGCCGCGCTCCTGAACATGGTCAACCTGCGCCTGAAAATCCTGGGCGAAAAGGAACGAGGCTTCGGCCACAAAATGGCCCACGCCCTGTTCAAGCCTCTGGAAATCTTCCTGGAAACCCTGGCTGAAGTCTTGCGGCCCAGCCCCCGTCCCGTGAGCCTGACCCTGACCCCGTTCCAGGCCACCATGAAACGCCTGGGCCTGGCCGCCCGCAAGGTGCTCATCAAGACCGGCAAGGCCCTCTACCTGGCCCTTCTGGCCTACACCCTTTACCTGCTGGCCAAGGGCCTGGCCTCCCTGGACTACGGGCTCATCGGCGAGAATTTCGCCTCCCTGCTCATCTGGCGCTTCCCCCACGGCGACCCCTCGGAGTCCCTCATGGGCCTGGGCGGGCTGTCCCTGTCCATCTTCATGGCCGTGGTGGCCATCTCCGTGAGCTTCTTCATCGGCCTGTTCGTGGGCATGGGCCGGGCGGCCAAGAACCAGATCGCCCGCATCCCGAGCCTCCTCTACATCGAACTGGTGCGGGGCAACCCCCTGATCATGATTATCTTCTGGATCTACTTCTTCCTGCCTATCTTCGGGCTGGACCTGGACGTGTTCTGGAGCGCCACCCTGGCCATGACCGTGTTCACCGGGGCCTATATCGCCGAGATCGTGCGCGCGGGCATCCAGAACGTCAGTCGGGGCCAGTTCGAGGCCGCGGCCAGCACCGGCCTCTCCTACCTCCAGACCATGCGCCTGATCGTCCTGCCCCAGGCCCTGAAACAGATGCTCCCGGCCATTGCCGGGCAGTTCATCGCCATATTCAAGGACACCTCCCTGGCCTACATCATCGGCGTGTTCGAACTGACCTACGTGGGCAAGATCATCGCCAACCGGCTCATGGTCCACCCCTTCGAGATCTACACCACCGTGGCCGTGGTCTATTTCGTGTGCTGCTACCTGATGAGCCTGGGCGCGGGAAAGCTGGAGCGCCGCCTGGCCTCGGACACCTTCCGGCTGAACATGTAATGGCCCCCTCAAGCCTGACCCGTCCCGGGACCCAGCCCGTGTTCCAAACAGACCCCCGCTTCCTGGTCTTCCGCAACGGCATGCTCGGCAACACCCTCATGGCCGAGCCCTTCCTGCGCGCCGTAAAGAGTCTCTATCCGGCCAGCCGCATCGCCCTGGTGGTGGACCCCGTGGGCCTGGGCCTGCTGAAAACCCACCCGGCCATCGACGAATTCTTCCTCTTCGACAAGACCAAGGACTCCCTCTCCACCCAGTGGAGCCTCGTCCGCGCCTGGCGCTCCCGTGGCTTCGACGCCTCCTTCCACCTGCGCACCGGCATCCGCAACGAACTCCTGGCCTTTCTCTCGGGCATCCCCGTGCGCATCGGCACCAAGCTCAAGGGCTCCTTCCAGTTCCTGACCCAGATCCAGCCCAAGCGCGACCAGATGCACGTGCTCGACGCCCTCTCGGCCTTCGCCTCCCAGGCCCTGGGCCAAGACATCACCCTGCCCCCGCCCCTCCTCTTCCCCGACCCCGAAGCCGGGGCTCAGGCCGAGGCCTTCCTCACCGCCCACAACCTCCGCCCCGGCCGCTTCCTGGCCCTGCACCTGGGCGGCCGCACCTGCAACGGCCTTGAGTGGGGTCCGCAGGCCTTTGCCGCGCCCCTGGCCCTGGCCCGTAAGCGCCTGGGCCTGGACGCGGTCCTCATCGGCACGCCCGACGAGGCCGCGCCCATCGCCGCCGCCTTTCCCCAAGGCCCGGGCCTAGTCCACGCCTTCGGCCAGCCCATGGGCCTGTCCTCGGAAATCATCCGCCGGGCCGCCGCCTTCCTGGGCAACGACTCCGGCCCGGCCCACGTGGCCGAGGCCTGGGGCCTGCCCAAGGTGGTGGCCTTTCCCGACGACCCGGCCAACTTCACCCGCTGGAAACCCCTGCACCCCGACCGCTCCCTGGTGATCCTTCGCCCCCAGTTCGCCGACCCGGCCACGCCACAGGCCATCGCCGGGTGGCTGGCCGAAAGAGTGACGGCGTAGGCGAAGATCGGGGGAAACCTTTCTGGAGAAAGGTTCTCCCCCGAACCCCCTTCCAAAGACTTTTGGGTAGGGTGGGGCAGTTGTCCTGAATCTTGTGCGGTGAGGCTTGGGCTGCGGAATCGAGCCTGGAAATTCCCGGAGAACCCTCCGGGTCGGCGGTCATCCCGCCGACCCGGCAACAAGGATTCCAAAGGGGCGCGCCCCGTTGGCCCCCGGAGGGTATTCTCTTATTTCTTATACACGGCGCCCTGGGCGGCCGAGGTGACGTTCTGGGCGTAGCGGCGCAGGAAAGGGGAGGACGAGGTCTTCACCACCGGGGTGAAGGCGGCCCGGCGCTTGGCCAGTTCGGCGTCGTCCACCATGAGTTCCAGGCGTCCGGCCTTGATGTCGATTTCGATGATGTCCCCGTCGATGACCAGGCCGATGGGACCATTCGAGGCGGCCTCGGGGGACACGTGTCCGATGGCCGCGCCCCGGGTCCCGCCGGAGAAGCGGCCGTCGGTGATCAGGGCCACCTGGTGATCCAGGCCCATGCCCGCGATGGCCGAGGTGGGGGTGAGCATTTCGCGCATGCCCGGGCCGCCCTTGGGGCCTTCGTAGCGGATGACCAGGGCGTCGCCGGGCTTCACCCGGCCTTCCAGGATGGCGGCCACGGCGGCCTCTTCGGCGTCAAAGACCCGGGCCTTGCAGGTCCGGCGCATCATTTCCGGGGCCACGGCCGACTGCTTGACCACGGCCCCGTCCGGGGCCAGGTTCCCGCGCAGGATGGCGATGCCGCCCTCGGGGGAATAGGGGGCGTCCACGGATCGGATGATTTCAGGGTCGCGGACCTTGGCCTTCAGGTCGGCCAGGTTTTGGCCCAGGGTCTGGCCGGTGACGGTCAGGACGTCCAGGTTCAGGAGATTTTTCTTGGTCAGTTCGGCCATGACCGCCGGGATGCCGCCAGCGGCCTCCAGGTCTTCCATGTAGTGGTGCCCGGCCGGGGAGAGCTTGCACAGGTTGGGGGTGGCCCGGCTCACCTCGGTGAAGATGTCCAAGGGCAGGTCCAGCCCGGCCTCGCCGAAGATGGCGGGCAGGTGCAGCACAGTGTTGGTGGAGCAGCCCAGGGCCATGTCCAGGGTCACGGCGTTGTGCACGCTTTTGGCGGTGACGATGTCCCGGGGCCGGATGTTCTGGGCCAGGAGGTCCATGACCTTCATGCCAGCGGTCTTGGCCAGGCGCACGCGCGCGGCGGTGACGGCCGGGATGGTGCCGTTGCCCGGCAGGGCCAGGCCGATGGTTTCGGACAGGCAGTTCATGGAGTTGGCCGTGAACATGCCCGCGCAGGAGCCGCAGCCCGGGCAGGCGCAGCCCTCCAGCTCCTCCAGCTCCTCTTCGGTCATGGTGCCGCGCTTGACCTGGCCCACGGCCTCGAACACGTTGATCAGGTCCACGGACTTGCCGCGCATCTTTCCGGCCAGCATGGGGCCGCCCGAGACCATGATGGAGGGGATGTTCAGGCGCAGCATGGCCATGAGCATGCCGGGCACCACCTTGTCGCAATTGGGCACGAAGACCATGGCGTCAAAGGGATGGGCCGTGGCCATGATCTCGATGGAGTCGGCGATGAGTTCGCGGCTGGGCAGGGAGAAGCGCATGCCCGCGTGGTTCATGGCCAGGCCGTCGCACACCGCTATGACCGGGAACTCCATGGGCACACCCCCGGCCATGCGCACGCCGTCCTTGGCCGCCTGGGCGATGGTGCGCAGGTGCAGGTGGCCCGGGACCACTTCGTTGGCCGAGTTGACCACGCCCACCAGGGGGCGTTTCATCTCTTCCCGGGTCAGGCCCAGGGCGGACAGAAGGGAGCGGTGGGGGGCCTTTTCCAGGCCCTTGGTCATGATGTGGCTGCGCATGGAAGCATCTCCTCGCAAGAATGAAGGGGCGGTTCGTCACGTTCTGGAACGTGAAACTCGTGTCACATCCCAGAATTGGCAATGTCTTTCAATGGCGCGCAAGAATAAGAAATAATTATTCTTATTCTTCATTCTGGGTTGCTCGTATTTCGGGAAAGCCGCCCTAACGGCCTTCCAGGCCAGCGGCTGCGGTCTCCACGCCCTTGGCCATCTTTTCCCGCTCGGCCAGGAGGCGGGCGGACAGGGCCGGGTCATTCAGGGCCAGGATCTGGGCGGCCATCCAGGCCGCGTTGCGGGCCCCGGCCTTGTCCAGGGCCACGGTGCCCACGGGAAAGCCCGGGGGCATCTGCACGGTGGACAGCAGGGCGTCCATGCCACCCAGGGGCGAGGCCGCGATGGGCACGCCGATGACCGGACGGATGGTCCGGGCGGCCACGGCCCCGGCCAGGTGGGCGGCCATGCCGGCCGCGCAGATGAACACCTGGCAGCCCTTGGCCTCCAGGTCGGCCACCAGCTTTTCCGTGCGGCCCGGGGTGCGGTGGGCCGAGGTCACGGTGAAGAGGTGGGCGATGCCGAGTTGGGTCAGAATCTCGGCGCAGGGCCGCATCTTTTCCTCATCTGAAATGCTGCCGATGAATATGGCGACCTGGGCCATGCGTTCCTCCTGTCTCCAGGCTGAGAGTCGTGAATCGGGCGTCTTATTTGTGCCGGGTGACGAAGGCGTGCCGCTTGATGCCCTTGTCGCCGATGTCCCGGCGCATGAAGCTGTTCTCGAAGCGGATGGCGTCTGCGGCCCGATAGGCCTTGGCCTTGGCCTGAGCCAGGTCCAGGGCCAGGGCGGTGACACCCAGGACCCGGCCGCCCGTGGTCAGGGTCTTGTCCCCTTGGGCTCGGGTTCCGGCCTGAAAGACCTTGACCCCGTCTTCGGATTCGGCCTGGGCCAGGCCGGTGATCTCCATGCCTTTGGGATAGGAGCCGGGATAGCCCTTGGCGGCCATGACCACGCACAGGGCGGCCTCGGGCGCGTAGCGCACCAGGGTGTCGGCCAGAACCCCGTTCACGCAGGCCAGCATGATCTCGGCCAGGTCCGATTCCAGGCGCATGAGCAGGGGCTGGCATTCGGGATCGCCGAAGCGCACGTTGAATTCCAGGACAAAGGGACCTCGGTCGGTGAACATGAGCCCGGCATAGAGCACGCCCTTGAAGGGGTGGCCGAGTTCGGCCAGACGGCGGAGGATGGGCCGCACTGTGGTTTCGGCCATGTCCGGGGCCGCGATGTCCGGCAGGATGGGGGCCGGGCTGTACGCGCCCATGCCGCCGGTGTTCGGGCCGGTGTCGCCTTCGCCCACGGCCTTGTGGTCCTGGGCCGAGGGCAGGATGGCCAAGTCCGTGCCGTCGGAGAAGACCAGGAAGGAGGCCTCTTCGCCTTTCAGGGCCGCTTCCACCACCACCGTGGACCCGGCCGGGCCGAACACGGCCTTGACCATCATGTCGTCCAGGGCCGCGATGGCCGCATCCACGGTCTGGGCCACCACCACGCCCTTGCCAGCGGCCAGGCCGTCGGCCTTGACCACCAGGGGAGCGCCTTTTTCACGCACATAGGCGCAGGCCGCCTCGAAATCGTCGAAAACCGCGTACTCGGCCGTGGGCACCCCGGTGTCGCGCATCATGTTCTTGGCAAAGGCTTTGCTGCCTTCGAGCTGCGCGCCGTAGGCGTCGGGGCCGAAACAGGGAATGCCCGCCTCGGTCAGGGCGTCGGTCAGGCCCAGGGTCAGGGGCAGTTCAGGGCCGACGACCACCAGATCGATGGCCTTATCCTTGGCCAGGGCCACCAGGCCGGGGATGTCCGAGTCCTTGACCTCCACGTTGGTCCCGTGGCGGGCCGTGCCGCCGTTGCCTGGGGCGATGAAAAGCCGGTGGGCGTCCGGGCTTTGGGCCAGTTTCCAGGCCAGGGCGTGCTCTCGACCGCCGGAGCCGACGATGAGTATGTTCATGGGTACCTCGGGGTATGGCGTTGTCTCTGGGCAGGGTAGTGAAAAGCGCCCTGTTTGGCAAGGCTGGGACGGACAGCGAACCGGGCGGGGGACCGGGCGGGGGTCGGGCGGCGAGCAAGGCCGGAAAAGGCCTGGACCGGAAGGCAGAGGCGAGGACGGGCGGCCGTGCGGCCAGCCGGGCAGGGGCTATTCCCAGCCTTTCTTGGAACGGGCGAAAAGCTCCGTGACCCGGGTGCTGTCCACCACGTTAAAGGGTGCGGACTGGGCGGCCTGGGCTGTGGCGCCCTTGCCCTCGTAGACGTTCTCCACGTATTTGAGCGTGCCCACGAAGGGGGTCACCGGGTGGCCCGTGGGCTTCACCGAGGACTCGATGGTGCTCGTGTCGATGGCGTGGTAGCGGGCCACGTAGGACCCGTCGTCGAGCTTGGTCACCTTCATGCGGGTGATGGAATTGTCGTGCACGCGGTTGAGCTTGTCCACAAAGGTGATGACGTAGGCGGCGAATTCCTCCTGCACCTCGTCCGTGGACACGGCCTCGGCCGGGGCCGGGGCTTCGACCTTTTTGGCGGCCTGGCCGCCCTTTTTCTTGGCCTGGGATTTGGCAGGCGGGGTTTCGGCCGCATCCTTCTGGCCCATGGCCGTCAGGGGCTGGGAAAAGAGCAGGAGGCAGCAGAAAACAATTATTTTGGTCATGGTTCCGTGCAGGGGATGAAGGATGAGGGTGTACATGACCGGTGGGGCGGATAGGCCACCCGCCCCACCGGTTGCATTGTTCTTTCTGGAGACTACTTGTTCAGGCGCAGTTCGACGCGGCGGTTCAAGTACCGGCCTTCGTCGGTGTTGTTGTCGAACTTGGGCATGGTCTTGCCATACCCGGTGACGCCGATGCGGCTGGCCGGGATTCCGCCCTTGGTCACCAGCCAATCCCTGACGGCGGTGGCCCGGCGCTCGGACAGCTTCTGGTTGTATTCCACGGTACCCTTGCTGTCGGTGTGGCCTTCGCACACGATGGACAGCTTGGGGTTGTCCTTGAGTATCTGGGCGGCCTGCTGGAGGATGGGCACGAACTGATCCTTGATGACCGACTTGTCGAAGTCAAAGTTCAGGTTGCGCAGGACCACCAGGTCCGGGGACTCGGTCTTGGCCGGGGCCGGGGCCGGGACCACGTCGGGCTGCACGGTGTACAGGGCGCACTTCAGAAAGTCGTCCATCTTGGCCTTGTCG